>CAYYLQ010000015.1:22875-51176 GCA_964472655.1 uncultured Nitrospirales bacterium | reverse complement strand
TGTGTTAGGCGCGCCGCCAGCGTTCGTTCTGAGCCAGGATCAAACTCTCGAAAATTAAGCACTTTTGAAACTCAACTCAAGGGCCGCCACTTCAATACACCCTATTCAGTTGTCAAAGAACAAAGGTTTCCCGACAAACGTGCCATGCTACAGAAACAAAATCTTCCTGTCAAGTGCCCTACTTCCCCTGACGGGCACCCGCAGGAAGATTCTGGCTCGGAAAACTGTCGGTCATCTTATAGCATAGACTGGAAAGGAGCGTCAAGCTGTTCCGCGCATATTCAGCACTCGTTTCTTGACCCTTCAAACCAATATCGTTATCGTGAGACATGGACTCTTCGCTCGAAGGGGGATCACGGCCGTCCCCAAGCCCTCCCCTGTTGGATTTCTGGTATCCCGCCATCGCCGCTTCCCAGGTCCGGCCCGGCCAAATGCAGGCCCAGATGCTGCTGGGATTGCCGTTGGTGCTTTGCCGCAACCGACACGGGCAACCGTTTGCTCTTCGTGATATCTGCCCGCATCGGGGCATGCCGCTCTCATTCGGACACTTCGACGGCGACCATCTGGAGTGTTGTTACCATGGATGGCAGTTCGACATGAGCGGGCGCTGCCGGCACATTCCCGCATTGACCGAAGGAGCTGCGTTGCAGCCTGAGAAGATCGGCGTGACCACCTATCCTTGCCGGGAACAAGACGGCCAACTCTGGGTCTATGTGCCAGACGGAAACGCAAAGAATTCCGCGGTGCCCGAGGTCCCGACCCTGCCCCGCTATTCCGACCACTACCGGTTTCTTCATATCTCCACCATGCTGAAATGCACGCTGGACGACGGCATCGTGGGGTTGATGGACCCGGCCCACGGGCCGTTTGTCCACCAAAGCTGGTTCTGGCGTAGCCGGGACAGCATCCATGAAAAGGCCAAAGACTTCGAGCCGATCCCATACGGCTTCCGGATGAAGGCCCACACGCCCTCCCGCAACAGCGCGATCTACAAAGTGCTGGGCCTCTACGGTAAGGACGTTTCCACCACCATCGAGTTCATGCTACCCAACCTTCGCTACGAGATCATCAGATGCGGGTCGTACTGGTTCTCGTCCCGCGCCACCGTGACCCCTATCACGGATAGCGAATGCCGCATCGATTTTTGCGCGGCGTGGAACCTGTTTCGGTGGGTCCCGTTGTCAACGACTCTCTTTCGCCTCATTGCGCGACACTTTTTGAACCAGGACAAGCAGATCATGGAACAGCAGGCCCTGGGTCTCCGCTATAAGCCCGCCCTCATGCTGATCGACGACGCCGACACGCCGGCCAAATGGTATTACAAGCTGAAGTCGGCGCTCATGACGGCCCGTCGGAACGGCAGCGCCTTCGACCATCCGCTGAAAGGGCCGGTTACGCTCCGCTGGCGCAGTTGACCGGCCAGATTGCACGGGCCGCTGGACAAGTAGGATAATACCGTCATGCACGTTCCCTGGAACCGTCGCGATGTCTTGAAGCTGGCCTCCGCGGGGCTGGCCCTGGGGCTGGCGGGGCAGAAGGCGGAAGCCGCCGCGCTCTTCGGCCGGATGTTCGCGGTTCCGCCCCGCGAGACGTCCTACTTCACCCCCAATGAGAAATTCTATGTCGTGAACTATTCGGATTCCCCCTTCAGCCTCTCCCGCGACATCAAAGCCGACCAGTGGCAACTCGCCGTCACCGGCGCCGTCAAGAAACCGCGGGTACTGCGGTACGGCGACATCCTCAAACGGCCGGCGCTCGACCGCGCGGTGACGCTCGAGTGCATTGACAACCTGCCCGGCGGCGATAGCATGGGGACCGCCCTGTGGCGCGGCGTCTCGCTCAAGGATTTGCTGATCGAAGTGGGGGCCGATACGGACACTGCGCGTGACGTCGTGTTCCGCGCCGCCGACGGTTATGACGACAGCATCACCTTTGAACGCGCCATGCGCGGCGACGTGCTGCTGGCCTATATGATGAACGGCGTCCAGCTCCCCAAAGCCCATGGCTACCCGCTGCGCGCCGTGGTGCCGGGGATCTACGGCATCAAAAACGTCAAGTGGATCGTCGAGATCGAGGTGTATGACGGCGACTACAAGGGGTACTGGCAACGGAAGGGCTGGACGGACGACGGCACCATCAAACTCACCTCCCGTATCGACAGTCCCGGCCATTATCAGATGCTGCAGGGGAAAGAACACCTATTCAAGGGGATCGCGTACGGCGGGCCTGAGACGATTAAGAAAGTCGAGATCAGTTTCGACGCCGGCAAGACGTGGGACCAGGCGCCTTTTGAATTGCCGCTCTCACCCTATACCTGGGTGGTCTGGTACTACAATTGGGCCCCTCCCAAAGCCGGTACCTACCAGGTCGCCGTCCGTGCCATCGACGCCAAAGGGCGCATCCAGACCTCGGAGATCGTGCGTCCGAGCCCCGCCGGAGCCAGCGGGCTCCATACGATCGTGACCATCGTGGACCGCCTCTGAAACCGCCGCCCATGACCGACCCGACTGACCCGCTCTCGCCCCACATCGACCCGAACACCAGCCAAGGCGCGTATGCGACCGGACTCGTGGTCATTCACACCAGGGACGAATTCCTCCTCGACTTCATCGCCGGGTTCGCCTCTCCGCCGCGGATCGTGGGACGCGTCATCGTGACCCCGGCTTATCTGAAACGGATGCTCAAGGCGCTACTGGAGAATATCGGACGGTATGAAAAAGCGTATGGCGCCATTACGGTCGAGCCTGAGCATACCCGAGCGAAGGCCGGACAGGTGAGCGAGCTCTACGCCAAACTCCAGGTTGGGGAGGGACTGCTCGGTGGCGCCTATTCCAACGCCATGTCCGTCATGCACACGCGAGATGAATTCATCATGGATTGCATGACGAATTTCCCGCCCTCCTCCAAGGTCACCGCCCGCCTGGTCGTGAGCCCCACCCACATGCGCCGGATCATCTCGGTCTTGGGCGACAATCTGTCGCAGTACGAAGACCGCTTCGGCAAAATCGACGACGGCGCCCCACCCTCCGAGCAGCGCCTCGGCTTCAGCCTGAACTGACCTGCGTTAGTCGAGCTTGTCCAGCTTGATGTGGAGTTCTTTGAGCTGGGAGGGATCCACGGCGGACGGTGCGTCGGTCATGGGGCACTGGGCCTTCTGGGTCTTCGGGAAGGCGATGACGTCGCGGATCGAGTCGGTCCCGCCGAGCAGCATGATCAGGCGGTCCAGGCCGAAGGCGATGCCGCCGTGCGGCGGCGACCCGTACTCAAGGGCTTCCAGGAGAAACCCGAACTTCGCCTGCGCCTGCTCCTTATTGATGCCCAGCAGGTCGAGGATCTTCAGCTGGACGTCGCGGCGATGGTTCCGAATGCTGCCGCCGCCGATTTCATTCCCGTTCAAGACCATGTCATAGGCCTTGGCTCTCGCCTTGAGAGGATCCGAATCCAGTAACCGGACATCTTCGTCCAGCGGCGCCGCAAAGGGGTTGTGCATGAAGACGTATCGCTTCTCCCCCGGATCGTAATCCAGCACCGGAAATTCGATGACCCAGAGCGGCCGCCAGGCGTTCCGGTCGATCAGGTTCAACTCCTCGCCGAGCTGCAGGCGTAGGCGACCCAACACGTCATGCACCACACTGGGTTTGTCGGCGCCGAAGAGCACCAAGTCGCCGACGGCGAGATCGGGCAGCGCCGACAGAAGGCGCCGCGCATCCAGAAATTTCGCGATGACGGATTCCAGCTGGCCCTTGCCGACGATTTTCACCCACGCCAGGCCCTTGGCCCCGAAGCTCTTGGCGGTTTCGCCGAGCGCATCAATCCGACTGCGGGCCGTCGACGCTCCACCTTTGACGATCAGGGCCTTGACGATGCCGCCCTTGGCGACGGCGTCCTTGAAGACTTTGAACTCGCTGTGGGAGGCAAAGTCGCTCACGTCATGGAGCGGCATGCCGAACCGCAGGTCCGGCTTGTCCGATCCATAGCGGCCCATCGCCTCCGCATAAGTCATCCGTGGAAACGGCGCGGCGAGGTCGATCCCGGCCGTCTCACGAAAAACCTCGGCGATCATCCGCTCCATCAAAGCCATGACCTGTTCGCGATCAACGAACGACATCTCCACGTCGATCTGCGTGAACTCCGGCTGCCGATCGTTGCGCAGGTCCTCGTCCCGGAAGCAGCGCGCGATCTGGTAGTAGCGGTCTACTCCGGCGACCATGAGGATCTGCTTGAAGAGCTGGGGGGATTGCGGCAAGGCATAAAAGGTTCCGGGATTGATGCGGCTGGGCACCAGATAGTCCCGGGCCCCTTCCGGCGTGCTTTTCGTAAGCATCGGCGTTTCGACTTCCAGGAATCCCTCGGCATTGAGAAACGACCGCACGCGCTGCATCACGGCGTGGCGCATCCCGAGCAGGTGCTGCATGTGGGGCCGCCGCAGGTCGAGATAGCGGTATTTCAGACGCAGCGCCTCCGTCACGTCGGCTTCGTCCTCAACCTGGAAGGGCGGCGTCTTGGCGTCATTGAGGATCTCGACCGCATCGACGAGCACTTCGATTTCCCCCGTCGGCAATTCGGGATTCCTGGACTCTTCCGGGCGAGCGGACACCTTGCCCTCGACCGCCACGACACACTCGGGCCGGAGCGCGTGAGCCGCCTGGTGAACACCGGCGCTCCGCTCCGCGTTGAACACCACCTGCGTCAACCCGGTTCGGTCCCGCAAATCGATGAAGAGCAGGCTTCCGTGGTCGCGCCGCCGCTGCACCCACCCCATCAAACGCACCGACCGGCCGACTTCGGCGGCGCGGAGCTGCCCGCAAGTATGCGTGCGCGGTCTCATGACGCCAACTTCTCCTTGCCCGCGGCGGCCTCCTTGAGCCGATGGATTTCCGGATCCGTCAAAAATCGATACTCGCCGACGGGAAGCGTTCCCAGCGTCAGCGGACCGAACCGGATCCGCTTGAGCTTCAGCACCGGGTGCGCAACGGCTTCGAGCATCCGTTTCACTTGATGCGTGCGGCCCTCGAAGATGGTCAGCTCAATCCAGGAGTTTTCGTCGGTCTTCCGGATTTTTTTTGCGTGAGCCCGGCCCGTCATCCCGTCGCTGAGCCGGACACCCCTTTCCAGTTTCCGGATCTGCACCTCGTCCAAGACCCCTTTGACTTTGACCAGATACGTTTTCGGAACATGGTACCGGGGATGCAGCAGCCGCTGCGCCAGCTCCCCGTCGTTGGTGAGCACCAGCAACCCTTCGGTATCGTAATCCAGACGGCCGACCGGAAACACCCGCTGCTTGATTCCCCTGAGCAAGGCCTGGACCGTCGGACGATCGTCCGTACCGGGCCCGTCGAAAGTGGTCAACACGCCTTTGGGCTTGTTGAGCATCGCATAGGCCTTGGGCGCAGGCGGCTTGAGATGGCGACCATCTACTTTCACATGGTCGCGGGTCGGATCCACCTTGAGTCCCATCTCCGTCGCCACTTCGCCGTTGACCGTGACACGGCCCTGGCGGATCAATTCCTCCGCCTTGCGGCGGGAGGCCACACCCGCGTCCGCGATCACCTTCTGCAAGCGAACGGCGCTCATTCCCACTCGATAGTGCTCGGGGGCTTCGAACTGATGTCGAACACCACCCGATTCACTCCTTTGACCTCATTGATGATCCGCGTCGAGATCGTTCCCAGCACTGGGGTCGGCAGCCGCGCCCAATCGGCGGTCATGCCGTCCACGCTGGTCACCGCCCGGACGGCCACGACATTGTCATAGGTCCGCTGATCCCCCATGACTCCCACGGTCCTGACCGGCAACAGCAGGGCAAAGGCCTGCCAGACCTTGTCATAGTAACCCGCTTTGCGGATTTCCTGTTCGACAATGGCGTCGGCCCGACGCACGATCCCGAGCCGCTCTTTCGTGACCGACCCCAAGATGCGGATCGCCAGGCCGGGGCCAGGAAAGGGCTGGCGTCCTACGATTTCTTCGGGCAGTCCCAGTTCCCTTCCCAATTCCCGGACTTCGTCCTTAAACAGCTCCCGCAATGGCTCGATCAGGCGAAACCGCATCCGCGACGGGAGCCCGCCGACATTATGGTGCGTCTTGATCGTCGCCGAGGGTCCTTTGAAGCTTACGCTCTCAATGACGTCGGGATACAGAGTGCCCTGAACAAGCCACGCAGCTTTTCCCGCCCCCTGCGTGAACCCTTCAAATTCTCTGATGAAGGCCCGTCCGATGATTTTGCGTTTCCTCTCTGGATCATTGACACCTTTCAGAGCAGCAATAAATCGGTCTGATGCATGAATTAACTTCAACTTCATCTTGAAGTGCTTGGAAAAGGTCTCGCACACCAGACGCGCCTCGCCTTCTCGGAGAAGACCATGATCCACAAAGAGACACGTGAGCCGGTCACCGACCGCTTCATGGGCCAGCACGGCCGCCACCGAGGAATCCACGCCGCCGCTGAGCGCGCAGAGGACCTTGCCGGTTCCCACCTGATCCCTGATCGCCGCGATGGTCTCCGTCTTGAAAGAACGCATGGTCCAATCCGGCTTCACCCCGCAGATGTCATGGACAAAATTTCTCAGGAGGGCCGTCCCGCCTTCGGTATGCGCCACTTCCGGATGAAACTGGAGGCAATAGATCCGCTTGTCGCGATCCGTCGCTTTCATGGCCGCCACCGGCGAATTCGCGGTCCGGGCGATGGCGCTGAAGCCCGGCGGCATCCGCTCGATGCGGTCCCCATGCGACATCCAGGCCGTCGGATTGCCTTGCGCACCTTCAAATCCCTTGAACAGATCCGTACGATCGTCGATCTGGAGCGTGGCCGGACCATATTCACGATGGGCCGCCCGCGCCACGTTGCCACCCAGCAGATGGGTCACCAATTGCATGCCGTAGCAGATACCCAGAATCGGGATTCCCGCTTCCAAGAGCGGTTTCGGAACGGACGGCGCTTTCCGATCGTAAACGCTGGAGGGGCCGCCGGACAGAACGAGACCGGCCGGGCGGTGTTCCAGGATGCGCGCCAGCGGAACGTTATAGGGCAGGATTTCCGAGTAGACGTGGGACTCGCGGATGCGGCGGGCGATCAGCTGGGTATATTGCGAGCCGAAATCAAGAACCAGGATTCTCTGATGAGGGGTGCCCATCGCATTTGGGACGGCACTAAAGCTCAACTTCTGTCCGATAATTGGGGGCTTCTTTGGTGATAATGACATCGTGAACGTGGCTCTCGCGTAACCCCGCTTGAGTCACTTGAATGAACCGGGCCTTTTTCTGCATCTCGGCAATCGTGCGGCAGCCGCAGTACCCCATCCCTGAGCGGAGCCCGCCGACCAGCTGGTACACCACGCCGGACATCGTGCCCCGATAGGGCACGCGTCCCTCAATGCCTTCCGGCACCAGTTTTTGCACCGGGCGATCCTTCTGCGCATACCGGTCCCGGCCCCCGCGCTCCATGGCCCCGAGCGATCCCATGCCCCGGTAGACCTTGTAGGTCCGGCCCTGAAACAGGACCATCTCCCCGGGGCTTTCTTCGGTCCCGGCAAACAATCCACCGATCATGACCGCAGACGCGCCGGCGGCAATTGCCTTGCTCAAGTCGCCGGAGTACTTGATCCCACCGTCCGCAATGATCGGCACCTTGGCGCGGGCGGCGGCGGCCGCGCATTCCGCCACGGCCGTCAATTGCGGTACTCCGGCGCCCGCGACGATCCGCGTCGTGCAGATGGAACCGGGACCGACCCCCACCTTGATGGCGTCGGCGCCGGCCGCGATGAGGTCGCGGACCGCTTCCTTGGTCGCCACATTACCGGCCACAATCTCCATCTCAGGAAACCGCCGCTTCAGCAAGCGAACCGTTTCGAGCACGCCTGCGCTGTGCCCATGGGCCGTGTCCACGACCACGACATCAACCTGGGCCTTGGCCAGTTCGGCCACGCGCTCTTCCGCATCGCCGCCCACCCCCACGGCTGCGCCCACGCGCAGGCGGCCATGTTCATCCTTGCAGGCATCGGGATATTGAATCCGTTTCGCAATGTCCTTGATCGTGATCAGGCCCTTGAGCTCAAACCGATTGTTCACCACGAGCAATTTTTCAATCCGATGCTGGTGCAGGATTTCCCGCGCCTTGTCGAGCGTCGTCCCCTCCGGCGCCGTCACCAGGTTTTCGCGCGTCATCACCTGGGAAATCTTCAGGTCCATGCGCGCCTCGAAGCGCAGATCCCGATTCGTGACGATGCCGACGAGTTTCCCGTTCTTTGTCACCGGAATGCCCGAGATCCGGTATTGGGCCATGATCTTGTGGGCGTCCCTGATCGTGTTGTCGGGGGAGATCGTCACTGGATTCAGGATCATGCCGCTTTCGGATTTTTTGACCTGATCCACCTCCGCCGCCTGATCCACCGGCGAGAGCACCCGATGGACGATCCCCAATCCGCCCTCCCGGGCGATCGCGATGGCCAGCCGGGATTCCGTCACCGTATCCATGGCGGCGCTGACGATGGGGATATTGATCGTGATCCGGCGCGTCAGGTGAGTGCGGGTGTCGGTCTCGGCCGGCAAGACCGAGGATTTCGCCGGAACCAACGCCACGTCGTCGAAGGTCAGTCCCAGCGGCAAGGAAGGCGGCAGCATGGATCCTTTATTGTTTCGGCATGGACCAGAGATGCGTTCCGGGCGCGTCCTGTTGGATGGTCTTCTTTTCCTCCAAGGCCGAAGATTCGGACTCCGACACCTCGGCCTGCTCGCGCAACTGGAGCTCCCCTTCGTCCGACGTCATGAACTGCTGGACCCTGAAGTTGGAACTGTCGAGTACGAAAATGGAGCCCCGGCGGTCCACGGCGATCCCGTAGGGAAAGTTCAGCTGGCCGCGGGCCCCGCCGAACCCGCCCCACTGCGTCTCGAAGTTCCCGTCCCGGTCGAATTTCTGAATGCGGTGATTACCCGTATCCGTGACGTAGACGAACCCGTCCCGATCGACGGTGACCCCCCATGGATTCCAGAACTGCCCGGGTTCCTGGCCTTTGGTCCCCCACTTGCCGAGGAGCTGGGGGAGAAAGTTCGTGCTGGTGTCAAACTTCTGGATGCGATGGTTTCCCATGTCCACGACGTACACCGTCCCATCATTCTCGTCCACCGCAATGCCGCGCGCGAAGTAGAACTGGCCGTCCGCGTTTCCGAAGCTGCCCCAGGCCATGATGAATTCGCCGCTCCGGTCGAACTTCTGGATCCGGAAATTCGCGCTGTCCACGATGTAGATGTAGCCGCGCGTGTTGTCGACGGCCACCCCCCATGGGGCGTTGAACTGCCCCTCGCCGCCACCCTGCCGTCCCCATTTAGTGAGATAGCTTCCCATCTGGGCATCGAACCGCTGGACCCGGTGGTTACCGGTGTCGCACACGTACGCCACCCCTTTGTCGTCCACGGCAATGCCCGTGGGGTTCTGGAAGTTCGCAGGCGCGGTACCGAACATACCCCATAGATGGACAAAATTGCCCGCATTGTCGAATTTCTGAATCCGGCAGTTGCCCGTATCGACAACATAGATGTTCCCGTTCGCATCACAGGCCAGGCCGAATGAGGGTGTTCCGAATTCCCCCCCGTGGAGCAGGTGCGCCCCGCTGCCGGCTTTTCCCCAGACGTTGACACACACGTAACCCGACGTGTTGAGCAAGATGGAGTTCGTCGCCGGCGCCGAAATGTTCCCGCCCCCGTCCTTAAACCAGACATAGACCGTCTTCTTGCCGTCTCCGGGAGAAAGCGTATAGGGAACGGTCGCGCCGAACTTACCTACCGGTTCGACTTCAATCCAGCCCGGCGTGGTGGCAGTCGGGGCGCTCGGCACCTCGGAGATAAAGTACCCGGCCACGCCCGAGTCGACGTCGTTGGCCGAGATGGTGAGCACCGCATCGGGGAGATTCGTCATGAACGCCCCATGATTGATGATCATGTATGCATTCTGCGGCGCGGAAAGATCAATCATCGTCGGAGTGGCCTCGATCTCCGGCGACGGAGGGCTCTGCATCCCATCCGCCGTCACCGCCGTCAAAATGAAGTAGTAGGTGGTGCCGTTGGCAAGCCCGGCATGCGTGTAGGGAGACGCCACCCCCTCGACGCA
This sequence comes from uncultured Nitrospirales bacterium, assembly GCA_964472655.1. GTDB lineage: Bacteria > Nitrospirota > Nitrospiria > Nitrospirales > NS-4 > SCTG01. The sequence goes on along the minus strand of CAYYLQ010000015.1, from coordinate 41,077 downwards.
GGTTCCTGTCTGCGAAGTGACGTGCGGTTCGGTATGATAGTAAAGATTGTAGGAAGCGGCGCCCGGAACGTCCATCCAGCTCAAGGCGACTTCCGTATCGCCGGCCTTTGCGGTCAACTCAGCGGGCGCAGCCAGTTCGCCCGCCGGCCTTTCCACCGTCGTTGGGGTCTGGAACCCCTCCGTCGGCGCGTACTTCACCACGCGCGCGTTGCCGCTGTCCACAACGTACACGTAGCCCTCGCGGTCGACCGCGACGCCGTACGGGAAATTCAGCTGTCCGATCGTGTTGCCGCGATTGCCCCATGAACAGACGAAGGCGCCGTTGCTTGTAAACTTCTGGACGCGGTGATTGTTGGTATCCACCACGTACACGCTGCCCAGCGCATCGATGGCAATCCCCCATGGGGCATTGAACTGCCCGGGGCCGTTGCCTTCCTTACCCCATTTGGCCAGGAAATTCCCCCGACTATCGAACTTCTGCACACGGTTATTGATCTCATCCGTCACATACACATTACCCGCAAAATCGACGGCGATGTCACGGCAATAAAAGAAGGCTCCTTCAAAGGCGCCTTCCTTCCCCCACATCAGGATCGGTTCCCCATCCGAGGTGTACTTCTGGACGCGGTTATTCAAGGTATCGGCAATGAAAACGTTATCGTCTTTATCGACCGCCACCCCCCATGGATTATCGAAGACCCCTTGCGACGCGCCCTTCCACGCAAAGCCGAATTTCCCCCACACCGTGAGGAATTGGCCGTCCTTGTCGAACTTTTGGATCCGGTGATTGTTGGCGTCAACAACGATCAGATCGCCTTGAGACGTGCAGGTCAGCCCACGAGGGTAATAAAACTGCCCTTCGGCATCCCCGGCTTCATCGCCCAAGCGCGCCAAGAACGTGCCGTTCTTATCGAATTTCTGAACGGTGTGGGTGTCGGTATCGGCCACATAGATGTTGCCGTCACGATCCAGCGCGATACCGGTGGGGGATTTGAACTCTCCGTCATCATAGCCTTCCGTCCCGAAGTGCATGACGCAGATGTACGGGGACGGAATCGCCATGACCTCTTCGGATTCCGGGCTCTCCCCGTTCTTGGTGACGGCGGTAACGACATAGTGGTAGCACAGACCATTCGCAAGGTCGGTATGGCGATAGGGCGGCGCGGCCGTGTCGACCAGGGTCCCGTTCTCCTTGGTCACGCCGATCTTCGTCTTGAACCGCTCGATCCCGACAGCGTCGTAATGAAAACGGTCGAACTCTTTGCCTTCCTTGGTCACACCGCGGGAGGTTTTGTAATAGATGTTGTAAAAGAGGGCTTCGGGAACGGGCTCCCACGTGATGGTCAGCTGTCCGTCCCCGACCTTGATATTGACGCCGCGAGGGGGCGGCGGCAGGTCGGATTGCTCTGCGGCAGTTCCACCTCCAGGCTGAGCCGATCCATCAACCGTCAGGGAAAACCGGTCTTGCGGATGCCGCTCACCGTCGCACAACGCCATGGCACTTACTCCTACGGAAAATTTTCAATTGATTTGATGAGTCTAACACCCGCCTTTCAATGAAGTCAAGGCAGGGAATCGCCTCGGAGGGCTAGAGATACGAGATGGGGCGCTTGGTTTCAGCGGGCGGGCGCGTCGTCGGCTCCTCGCTCCCCTGCAACCTTCTGAGCCGAGTCTCGACATCGCGTATGGAAGGAATATCCTCGTACAGTCGAATCGCTTTGTCCGCAAAACCTTCTTCCTCGTACAACACGGCAAGATCGTATTTGACGTACGGCACGCCGGGTCCCGCACAGCCGGCGTCCGACAGCACCCGTTCGAGGAAAGTGATCGCCGACGTGTTCAGACGCTGATCCCTGTAACAGCCCGCAAGCATCGCGCACGCATCGACGAATCGCGTCGGGCCGCGCGCCGCCAGCCGAAGCTCTTCGACCGCTTCGGTGATCAGTCCCATTTCCCGATAGGCGACACCCAGGTCGTAATGGGTTTCAACGTCTCCGTCGCCGCCTTGCTCCTTGGACCCCGTACGAAGCTCTCCCAACATCGTCTCGACGTCCGGCACCGCCGCCTGCAACGTCTCCTCCCCCGAGCGCGCTCCCGCAAGGGGCTCTTCCGCGCCGCGCACCTCCGCGACGGGAACGACGGCAGGTTCCAGCGCAGGGGGCGGGGCTTCCAGCGCCAGTTCGGGAATGGGAATCTCCGCCGCCGCCGGAGGCGAGGGAGCCTCAACCAGAGGCCCGCCCGCCCGTGCCTTGATCGCGAGAAAGTCCTCTTCGTCTGGCTCCACCGCAAGAAAGGCATTGGCGATCTCCAGCGCTTCATCGCGACGCCCTTCTCCTGCCCACGCCTTGGCAATCGGGCATAAGATATCGAAGGCAATGGCGCCATGGCCTTTCTTCAGATAGACCAACCCCAACGTGGCCTGGTACTCGACCCGGTCCGGATCGGCCACGAGAAGGAGCCGGATCATCCGTTCGGCCTCCGTGACGTCTCCGGCCGCAAGCGCGCGTCGCGCCTCCTCCAGCGTCGCCGGCGGCCCGCCTCCGGCAGGAGCTGCAGGCACCGCCTCCGGGGTCTCCAGTGCCGCTTCAGCGGCCGTCATCGGCTCGAACGCCGGTGCCTCAGGTTCAGGCACGTCCAGTTCAGGTTGATAGGGCGTGTCCAGCCGCCGGCGAGCCTCGGCGTGTTTCGGCGAGATTTTCAGGATCTGCTCATAGAGCTTCTTAGCCTCGTCGTGGCGCCCGGCCCGCTGATAGTCCCGACCGATACGGAGATACTCGTCGATGGCCTCCTCAGTCAGTTTTTCCTTCAGGCACAGCTCCGCCACGCGCAAGCGCATATCCGTGTTTTGCGGGTCGACCTTCGTGATCTTGCGGAACAGCGTCAGCGCGTTCATGGCCTTCCCGATCTTCAAATACAATTTCGCGCCCGACAGGTAATCGGCAACCGCGTTGTTCATCAACCCTCGAACGACGTTCAGGTCGCCGAGCAAGGTGTACATTTCCGCGCGATTGGGGTCGAGCTTGAGAATCTTCTTGTAGAGCGCAACGGCCTTCAGGTGAAAGCCTTCCTGCAGGTAAAACCGGGCGGCTTTGCCGTATGCGTCGATGGCGTCGACGGTCGCCTTGTTCTTCAGGCAGAGATCGCCGATGGTGTTGTAGACGTTCGCGTCGTTATGGGGAGTCTCATCAAGGAGCTCTTGCCACGCCTTGATGGCCTTGACATATTGGCCGGCGTCGGCGAACTTCCGGGCGCTCTCGATTTTTGCATCTCGGTCGCTTGCCAAACTCAGAACCTCATGTAAATCCGATGGTACGCTAACGCAACCCTCATGCCAAGTCAAGAATGCGGACGCCATCCAAACGACGAAGGGCCCATCCCCCAGGGGATGGGCCCTTCCAGAAAAGCGGATTGTGAAACGGCGGGAAGCGCCGCCTAGACTTTCACGCCGGCGAGACTTTCATCACGTTCGAGGCCTGCGGCCCCTTCGCCCCTTCCACGATATCAAATTCGACGTTTTCACCCTCCTTGAGAGTTTTAAACCCCTCCCCCTGCAAGGCGGAGTAATGGACAAAGACGTCCTGCCCTGTATCCATGCGGATAAATCCGAATCCCTTGCGGTCATTAAACCATTTGACAGTGCCTTTGCTCTTCACACCGCCCTCCTTTCGTCATACCCTGCGCTCGGAACGGAAACCTGGCAAACGACCTCCGGCCGAGAAACACCCGTACGGATTCGGCAGCGAGTCCTTACCCGGAAAATCTTGCCTGCGGACCCAACCGCCGTGAGCATCTATCATAGCCCCTCGCGGGTGTCAAGTGGATGACCAAAGCGATTTGCATTGCACCCGGCCTTTAAGTATAACTATGCCCGGGGACCCCAATATCTCGTGCGGACGATTGATCGCTACATCCTGCAAGAACTGGGCATGCCGTTCGCTCAGAGCCTGGGGGCGCTGACATTCATTCTGCTGACACGCGAGATCCTCCGCCTTGTTGAACTCCTGATCAACAAAGGGGTGGGGCTTGTGCCCCTCCTCAAAACCTTCGTCCTGCTCCTCCCGTCCTTCTTTGTATTGACCCTCCCCATGGCCTGCCTCATCGCATCTATCAGCGCCTTCAGCCGCCTCTCCTCGGACCGCGAACTGACCGCCATGCAGGCCACGGGTGTCAGTATGGGGCGCCTGCTTCAACCCGTGCTGCTGTTCTCGACCGCCGTCTTTCTTGTGACACTTTATCTCGCCCAGTTCGCCCAACCCTGGACCGGACAGTCCTTCAAGAAATTGGCGCTGATCATGCTTCGCGACCAGGTTTCCCTGGCCTTTGACGAAGGCGTCTTCAACACGCCCACGGACAAGGTGGTGATGTACGTCGGCGAGCGCAGCCTTCCGGGAGGCCCCCATGGCGTGTTCATTTCCGATACCCGGATCAAGGAGGAACCACGGATCATCGTCGCCCGCGACTGGTCCGTCATCAATGACCCGCTTCACAACCGCGTCGGGATGACGCTCAAGGACGGCACGATTCACGTCAACCCCAAAGATCCCCGCGAGTACCGGATGATCATGTTCGCCTACTACGACTTTAAAATGGACCTGTCCGAGAGCCTGGCGCCGACGCCTGAAGAACGCCTTTCACTTTTCGAAATCCGGGCGAAGATCGCGGAAACCGGCGGGGAAGACCCTCGGTACCTCAGAATGCTGCAAGACCACTACAAAAATTTGGCCGTTCCCGCCTCCGCACTCCTGTTCGGTATCATCGGCATGCCGCTGGGGATCGTCGTCAAGCGGTCCGGCCGGGCCGGCGGGTTCGCCGTGGGCATTCTGATCGTCCTCCTGTTCTACGTGCTGAACGTCATCGCCGATTACTGGGTCTCCAGCCGCGTGCTGAATCCCTTTGCCGCGGCGTGGTTTCCGAATGTCGCGTTCGGCGCGGCCTGCGTCTGGCTCTTCCACCGCCGCACCCGTGCCTGACCTGAGCACGATCCCATGACGCTGCTCATGTCCTATCTGCTGCGCGAACACCTGCGGGTGTTCTGGCCGTGCCTGGGCGGAGTCGCCGCCGTCTACCTCATCGTCGATTTCGTCGAGAAAATCAGGAAGTTCGTGGTCTATCAGGCCGAACTCCGCCATATTCTCTGGTATTTCGTCCTCAAGCTTCCCGGCATCCTCTTCCAAATCATGCCGTTGGCCGTCCTGATGTCCACACTGCTGACGCTGGCGATCCTGTCCCGGCACAACGAGATCACTGCGATGCGCAGCAGTGGGATCAGTCTGTACTGGGTGTCGGTTCCGTTCCTGGTGGTCGCTCAGGCATTGAGCCTGCTGATGCTCTGGGCCAGCGACGCCGTGATCCCGGGCGCCAATCAGCAGGCGGAGATCCTACGGGAATACCGGATCGAAGGGAAAACTCCGAGCGCCATGTTCCAAGGGAGCGAGATTTGGGTACGCCTGAGCGATCAGACGCTCATGAAGGGCGACCTGCCCGATGACAACGCCCCGAGAATCTATGGCCTCAGCCTGTACAAGCTCGAGCAGAACTTCAGCATCCGTGAAATCGTGTTCGCAAAGGAACTGCGCTATGAAAACGGGGGGTGGGTGCTGATTTCAGGCGTCAGCCGGACGTTTCCCGCCAACCAGGTTGTCCGGTCCCAACCCTTCGACCGCCTGCCGATCCAACTGAACCAGAAACCCGAGGACTTCCGGCGAGCCGTCCGCATCGATTCCGATGCCTTGAGCCTGAGGGATCTGGCCGCGTACGTCGAGCGCCTCCGGCAAGACGGCTATAACCCGGCACGCTACGCCACGGACCTGTTTGGACGGACGGCGTTTCCCTTCGTTTGCCTGATTATGGCGCTCATCGGGATCACGATGAGCCTCCTTGAAACCGGCTCTCGCGGCACCGGGCTGGTGAAAGGCGTGGGGTACAGCCTCCTGGTCGGTTTCCTCTACTGGGCGACCCATTCCGTGGCCCTGGCATTCGGGAGAAGCGATGTCGTCCCCCCCCTCCTGGCCGGCTGGACCGCCAATATCCTGTTTCTGTCGTTCGCCGGGTACTTATTTCTGCGGGTCAGGCAGTAACGGTCATTTCAGGCGTGGGTGAACAGCTCGCGCCAGAAAATGACCTTGGCATTGAAGTAGCCGGCCCATGGAAGAAAAATCGCCGCATACGCCCCCATGTGGCCCAGATAATACAGCGTGGCACCGCACTGGGCGAGAATCCCCACCACATATATGGCGAGCACGAAGCGCCTGCCCGGATGGGCGGGTCCGGCAGCCGGCGCATCCCGCCTGACTTTCTTGTAATCTTTGGCGGCATCCAGCACTTTCTGCTTCCGCGCCAGGTACTCCGGGCACGTTGCCACAAGATACCGTTCGTATCGGGTGTGCCCCCAGCCCCACAGAGCGCCTCCGAAGAAGAGGATTGTGCTCCCCATCAAGGCACGGGGACTCAACTCATCCTGCATCCACATCACCGCCAGATCGCCATAGCCGGCCAGCAAGGTCACCATTCCCAACGGGATGGTCGGCAGCATCAACCGGCTTTTCAGATACAAGCGGGCGCGATCCCGCTCATCTTCCCGGCGTCTGGCGGTGACGATCTTGGGCACGCGTCAATAATCTTCCTTCTCAATGCCGCCGCGATTATAACAATGCGCGAGGCATTCGCCAATCTTCCCCAGCTATCGGGGGTCCACAAACACCTTCCCCCACATCCTGTGGCGGCGAGAATCACCGGGCACGCGTTCAGCTTTTTGGATCTTCGTGCGGAGCAAGAGAGGTTTCAGGCCGACAGCACGCTACATTAATTCATCATGCTCGTGCCCCGCGGCTTCCCTCGCGCACAAAAAACTTCTTGCATCATATCAGCGGCTCCACAGGCCACGTTTGGAAACTGCGGCGTCGATTGTCCGCGCCTGCTCTACGTCTCTCGTAATCCATTCATCGCAGCCCCCAATGGGAGCGGCGCAATTTCAATTTTCAAAAATTTTCCATTCGAAGCCTGTCCACAAGTTCTGGGGATACCTTGGGGATAGCCTTGTGCACGTCAAGCCGCAGGGCTGCGCCCACGTCAGCAACTGCCTCTTGCATAAAATTTAAGCCAAAATTTCATCGCCCCGCCAATAAGTTAGGCGCTGGTGAGGTCTCCCAAGCCAGCGACAAGCATCGCCAAAGTAAGTCAATCACACACATGCAGATATGATGCCGTCCGCTTCACGAACTGCGTTCTCGTTGCCACAATAATTCCGGCTCCCCGTGCAATTTCCCTACCCACCGAGCCAGTACGAACAGTACGTCGCTGAGCCGGTTCAGCAATTTCACGATAGTCGGTTCGACCGGTTCCACCCGCGACAGCTGTACGCACTCGCGCTCGGCCCGCCGGCACACGGTCCTGGCATGATGGAGGAGGGCGGCAACTTTGCCTCCCCCGGGAAGAATGAACTCTTTGAGCGGAGGCAGATCCTTTTGGCAGCCGTCGATCACGCGTTCCAGGTGTGTCACATCTTTCGTCGTGATCCGCGGCATGTTCTTGAACGTCTGGCCTGGAACCGTCGCCAAAATTCCGCCTGCGTCAAACAGCTTATTCTGGATCCACCGCAGTTCGCGTTCCAGGCGCGCGGCAGAGGCCTCTTTGCCGACCTCTCCGGCGTTAAACGCCCGCACCACTCCCACGACCGCATTCAGCTCATCCACTGTGCCGTACACCTCAACCCGCAGGCTGTCCTTCCAGACCTGTTGCCCGCCGGCCAGACGTGTCCGGCCGGCATCGCCCGTCCGCGTATAGACCTTGGTGATTCGCATGGTACGGCCTCCCTGCTCGCTCCCCCCGTGTGCTGCCGTGCTCTTTCCTCTTAGAATCCTTCAAACCGATAGCTGATCCCAAAGTACACCGCAAACTGCGGCGCCGGTGACTCGTTACGGATGCCTCCGAAGGAAATGATGCCGTAGCTCGAGTACGGCTTATCAAGCAGATTCGTGGCTTGCAGAAAGACACTGAGCTTTCCGCCCGACACAGCGCGATCGTATGACACCCGCCCGCCTAAGAGAAAATAGCCAGGAAGGCGGGGAAACGCATTCGCCTCATCATTGTTGTAGAACTGTGTGCTGACGTACAATCCCGATAGTGAAAACCTCCATGCCGGCGTAGGACGATAGTGGATCGCCGTGCCCAGCCGGTGCTTGGGAACAAGCGGAAAGCTATCGCCGATTTCGACCAGCTGACCGGTGCCGGCATTCGTAAACCGCGACCTGAAGTAGGCCTCCGTAAACGTGTAATTGACAGACAGCGTCCAATCCTGCGCCAGAGTCGCACGCCCGGAGAGTTCGACTCCCTTTCGCCGAGACTTGTCGATATTTCGGTTCTGGCCGTCAAAGCCGGTACATGTGATACATGTGAAAAAAATCTCGTCCCGGACATCAGTCTGGAAGAGCGCCACCGACGCTTCCCCCCAATCACTCACCCCAGCTTTGCCTCCCACCTCATACGAACGTGTCTTGACAGGCCGGAGGAGTAAATTGGACGTGAACGGCGCGAGCGCGAATTGTTCGTTACTGTTGGGAGGACGGAACCCCTCGGCATAGTTGAAATAAAGGCTGGTGCGCGGGGCCGGTTTGTAGACGAGGCCCCCACGCGGTGTGGTCCGGATGAACGTCCGGCTGCCGTTTCCGGTGGGGTCAAGTTCATTCTGGAAGTCATAGTGGTCGCGATCGTAGCGAACACCGCCTGTCACGATGACCGTTCGGGCGATCTCCAGACTATCCTGTGCGAAGACGGCAAAGATATCTTCATCGATGGACTGCTGGCTACCGAACGGGAAACCAAAGAACGCTCCAGCCGACCTGGCCGCGAGGTCATTTCGCGTGACCTCCGTTCCCACCGTGAGGGTATTAGCCAGACGATCTCCTCCCACCTCATGCGTGGCTTGCGCTGCCCCGCCCTTGGTTTCCGTCTTCGAGAGTTGGTCCGATTGCCCGGCCCCACCGGCGAAGACGGCCACATTCTCGGCAGCCAGATGCCGATAGAACCCATTGACCGTCAGGCTCAGTCCCAATGGCAGCTTTTGCTTTCCGCTAAGAGACACCAGGTTGAGCTCGTTATCCTGAAAACTTCCCGGCCGGTCGTTGCGCTGACGATTGATCGCAATCTCGTCTAGCGGCAAGGTGCTGGCTTGGAGCAATCGGTCCTTGGTGTAGTTGTAGGACAACGTCAAGTCCGTCCCGTCGGTCGGTCGAACCCCCGCCTTTCCAAAGTACCGAGAAATCCGGCTATCCGATTCGTCCCGGTAACCGTTTTCCGTCTCTCGGGTTAAGCTGGTCGCGTAATCGAACTTTCCGAGAGGACCGCTTGAATTCACCGCGTACCGTTCCCGATGAAAGCTCCCGAACACCGTTTCGGCCGTGGCCTGTCGCTGCTCGCCGCCCCGCTTGGTGATGATATTGACCACTCCACCGAGGGCATTCTTGCCATAGATAGCCGATGATCCGGGGATGATCTCTATACGTTCGATCGATTCGAGCGGAATGAGATCAAAATTCGTCGCATTCGTGTCCGGCTCATTGACCCGGACCCCGTCCACAAACACGCTGGTCGTGGGGAACGGCTGGCCGCTGAACCCACGAAGGTCAATGCTGGACTGGAACGGGTTCCCATTCTGATCGTAGCTGACCACCCCGGTCTCATACCGGATTGCCTCCTGGACCGTCTGAGCTCCCGACTGGCGAATCTGCTCGGCTGTGATGACTGTGACTTTCGCGGGGATGTCATAGGTACTGACCTTTTCACCCGGTAGCCGTGTGCTTGTCACGACCACCTCCGGCAACGACTCGGCCGGCGCTTCCGCGAAGACTGGCAAGGAAACGCACAACAGCAGGATGGAAACGGATAGAAAACAGAAACCGGCGCGTAAATCCGACATGACGATACCTCCCTTTGGCTCGAAGGGCAGTTCGATTGGCGACAAGCGGGTTTCCTGACTTGCGGGTCTTCGCGCCTCCTGCGCCTTCCCATGCGCGGCTCGCGCACAGTGGCTTAGTGCAAAAGGGCTCTCCGCTTACAGTGGCGGCACCGTGATGGCTTTGCACCATCTTCCCCTGACTGTGTCGTCCTTCTCTTCCTGTACTCCCCTACTTGAAGTTAGTTTCGTGTATCCCTTCCCAAGCGGCTCCCGGCGGGGGGATACCTCCCGGCCGAAGCCCTTCCCATCACTGTGGAATCAGATGCGGGCGCGCCCCCGCGCGCGGGAGCGTGATCCTTGGCGTCCCGGTCAGAGGGTGAGAATCGATGAGTACGTCGCACCCATATGTGACGCGAAGATGCTCGACGGTCAAGACCTCCTTCGGAGGACCGGTTCGATACGGCCGTCCCGCATGGAGCAGGAGCAAACGGTCGCAATGCTGGCTGGCCAGATTCAAATCATGCGAGACCAGCACCACCGTCACACGTCGTTCCCGGTTCAGCTCTTTCAGGATGCCGAAAATCTCGATCTGGTGCTTGAGATCGAGAAATGCAGTCGGCTCATCCAGCAGAAGAATCGGCGTTTGTTGGGCCAGGGCGCGCGCGATCACGGTCCGGTGCCGTTCCCCCCCGGAAAGGGCCTGGAATGTCCGCGTCGCCAGGCCGTCGACCTCCATGATCCGCATAGCTTGCCGGGCAATCCGGAGATCTTCCCCAGATTCCCAGCCCCATCCTTTTTGATAGACAGCCCTCCCCATCAACACCAGCTCGCCGACGGTAAAGGGAAACAGCACCTGGCTCTCTTGGGGGACCAGCGCGACCAACCGGGCCATCTCCTCGGGCGGCAGCGCCGCCACGTCCCGTCCCTGAAGGCTGATCCGCCCCTCCTCCGGGCTGAGGAGTCCCGCCATGAGTTTCAGCAAAGAGGTCTTGCCGGACCCGTTCGCGCCGATGACCCCGAGGATCTCGCCTTCGCTGACGTCCAGCGAACAGTTCCGTAGAACCCATGGCCGGGCATACCGGAAGCCGACATCCCGCAATTGGTAACAGACGTCCATCGCGCTAGCCGACCGCCTCTTTGCGGTGACTCATCAAGAGGTAGATGAAAAACGGCCCGCCGCACAACGCCGTGATGACCCCGACCGGAAGTTCCGTCGGCGCAAGCAGACTGCGGGCGACCGTATCGGCGACCGCCAGAAAGATGCCGCCGACGAGCGCCGCCGCCGGGAGCAAGAGCCGATGATCAGGCCCCAGCACCATCCGGACCGCGTGCGGGACGATCATGCCGACAAAGCCGATCAGCCCGCTCACGGCGACGACCGCGCCGGTAAGGAGGGCCGTGGTGACGAAGATCACGCGCTTGACCCGCTCGACGTCGAGCCCCAGCCCCTGCGCCGGATCCTCTCCCAAAGACAGCAGATTGAGATTCCGTCCCTGCGCGCAGAGCAACCCGATCCCCATGAGCACACACACCGCGAGAGCCCCCAGGCCGGTGTACCCGAGCGTCGCCAGGCTGCCCATGAGCCAAAAGAACAAGCGGAACGCGCTGGTGGAATCGGCCAGCGAGGTGATGAAGAGAATCAGCGCCGACAGGATGGCGTTGATGATCACCCCGGCCAGCAGCAGGGTCTGAACCGGAACTCGGCCGTCGGCGACGGCGATACGATAGAGCACGCCGATCGTCGCCGCGGCAAAGAGAAACGCCACTAGTTGCACCGCGGAGAATCCGCCGATGGCCCAGGCGAACCCGAATTGCAGGGCGAGCGCCGCGCCCAGGGCCGCTCCGCTCGAAATCCCGAGAATGTACGGATCCGCCAGGGGATTCCTCAACAACGCCTGCAAGGCCACCCCGACCACCGCCAGACTCGCGCCGACGAGAAACGCCAGCAGCAGCCGCGGGAGCCGAACCTCCCACAGAATCACCGCAGGGCTGACACCAGAAGCGCTTTCCGTCACAGGGCCGGAAGCCAGGATGATGCGCATCACCTCCGACAGCGGGATACGCTCGGTGCCGTACTGCAGACAGAGCACGATTCCACCCAGCGCCGCCGCGATGAGCAGCACGAGCGTCTTGGCCCACCGGCCGGCCGTCAAGGCGGGAAGGAATGCCATGTCGGCGGGCGCGTCCGCCCGAATCGGAATGTCCATCATCCCCTAGCCACCGGTTATCCTGGAGAACATGCCGGGATGGATGGCCTTGGCCAGCGCTTCGATGCCGTCGACCACCCGAGGGCCCGGCCGGTTGACCAATTCCGCTTTGACCTGATGCAGCCGGTTATGCGCAACGGCCGAGAGCGCGGTCCATTTGCGCCATCGCTGCTGCTCGGCTTCCGGGATCCCCTCGCTCGTGCCTACGGGAAACAGCAGGACTTCCGGATCCCTCCGAAGCACTTCCTCAAGCGAAACTTTCGGATAGGAAGCCGCCGTCTGCCCGACGATATTCTCGCCGCCGGCCAACTCCAACATCCGATGAATGAAGCTCCCCGCTCCGACGCTGATAAGCGGATCGGTGTTGACGACATAGAAAACACGGACCGGCTTGGCGGCAGCCATTCGGCCGCGAATCTTGCTCAACCGGTCCCGAAGCCTCTGGACCACCGCGCGCGCCTCCCCGTCGTGGCCGACGAGGCGGCCGACCGTACTGATATGGACCAGAATGTCTTCCACCGTCTTGGGAAAAAGGATGAATACGGGAATCTTGAGCTGTTCCAGTTTGGCCAGGACATCAGGCCGGACAAAATCCTTATTGCCCACGATCAAATCCGGCTTAAGGCCGAGGATCGCCTCCAGATTCGGGATCGAGGAGCCGATCTTGGGTTTCGCCTTAGCCTGGGCGGGATAATCGCAGAAGGTCGTCACGCCCACCACTTCGGCATCGAGCCCCACCGCAAAAAGGATTTCGGTCGCGCTGGGAGCCAGCGACACCACGCGGCGGGCCGGCTTCGCCAGGTACACCCGGCGACCGACATCGTCGGTGAAGGTCTTGTCCGAGACATTGGCCATGAACGGCATGCCGGTCAGGATGCCTTGCTGACGACGTTTCACCATCCGCTCCCGCCCCCCAAATAAAAAATCCTCAAGGCCATGGTCTGGACCTTGAGGACTGCGTCAGGGCTAACGTATGAAACCTGCACCCTCACCACCCCTTTTCCACGAGGAGAGGCCGGTTGATCTGAACCAGGGCAGGTCTTCTGGCTTGTGGTTCGTCCTACTTCTCACGCCTTCCCAGCCCGGATGTTCGGCACATCCACAGCCAGTGGCTACCCGTGAGGTTCGTCCCCACTCACAGCGGCGGGACCGCAAGGGTTTTGCACCCTTTTCCCTATGCCCGAGTCTATCGCAAGTATGTCGCGAGAATGTAAGCGCGAAGCGGACCGAAGTCAAGAGCTTTCTTGGACTACTTCGCCTCGCCCACGCACCGGAATCCGAGCGAGTTGGAACGTGTGTTGGGAGAGAGGAACATGCGCCCCGCCGAGCGCGCCACCGCCGGCCGCTTGGACCACGATCCTCCGCGGATCACCTTGTAGTCGCCGGTCGAAGGCCCTGGCGGGTTCTTCTGCGACGCCACCTGGTAGTACGCCTTATCATAATTGTCGAGCACCCATTCCCACACGTTCCCGACCATGTCGTACACGCCGTACGGGCTCTTGCCCGACTCGTAGCTGCCAACAGGCACCAGACTCTTGTTGTAGCTGAAGGACACGCCGGAAGCGAAATTGGCGAACAAGGGGCCGGGATCGTCGCTGCCCCACGGATACTTGCGTCCGTCCGTGCCGCGCGCGGCTTTTTCCCACTGGGCCTCGGTCGGCAACTGCTTGCCGAAAAACTCGCAGAAATCTTTGGCGTCCAGCCAGTCCACGCCGACCACCGGGCGGTTAATGTCTTCCTTCTGATTGACCCGCTCCCAGAAGTCCGGCGGCTCGGCGCCCGACTTCTTCAAGTAGGCGGCGTACTGCTCGACCGTCACCTCATATTTGTCGATTGTATAGGCGTCCAAGTACACTTTCCGCTGGGGACTTTCATCAGGCTGGCCGTCGCCCGCCTTGCTTCCCATCACGAATTCGCCGGCCGGAATCGTGATGAGGGTCGCCAAGTCCTTCGCTTTCGGCGCTTGGAACGGCCGGAGGGTCGCCTCGACGATCGGCTCGCTCCCGCTCGCGGAGGCTTCGGCCGACGCCGGCGCCTTGGCGGCAGCCTGCTCGGCCGCCTTTTGCGCTTCTTCCGCTTTCTTCTTGGCCTCTGCCAGTTTCCGCTTCTGCTCCTCCGTTTCACGCGCGAGGGCCGCTAACCGCTCCTCTTCGGCTTTCCGCGCGGCTTCTTCCTGGCGTTTCAACGCCGCCACCCGATCGGTCTCAGCCTTCGCCTTTTCGTCCGCCAGCCGCTTCACTTCCGCTTTCCGCTTCTCCTCGGCAACCCGCCGCTCCTCAGCCAGCCGGCGCTCTTCCTCTCCCTGCTTCTTCTTGAGTTCGGCCAGCCGCTGCTGTTCGCGTTCCTGGGCGGCCTTCATTTCAGCCTCCAGGCGTTGCCGTTCCTCTTCCTGCTTTTTGAGCTCGGCCAGTCGTCGGCGCTCTTTCTCCTCCTCCTGCTTCTTCAATTCAGCCAAGCGCGCTTCCTCTTTCTTGCGCGCCTCCTCCTGACGTGTGAGTTCGGCCAGTCGCTGGCGCTCTTTCTCCTCCGCCTGCTTCTTGAGCTCGGCCAGCCGGGCTTCCTCCGCCTTGCGCTCTTCCTCCTGACGCTTGAGTTCGGCCAGCCGTTTGCGCTCTTTCTCCTCCGCCTGCCGCTTCTGCTCTGCGATTCTTTCCTCTTCGGCCTTGCGGCGAGCTTCCTCCGCTTTACGCGCGTCCTCTTCCTGTCGCTTCAGTTCGGCTAAGCGAGCAGCGTCCTTTTCGGCCTCCTGCTTCTTGTGAAGCTCTTCCATCTTTTTGCGCTCCAGCTCAACACGCGCTTTTTCGGCTTCCTCACGCTTTTTCAGCTCGGCCGCCTGCCGGGCCTCTTCCGCCTTGCGTGCTTCCTCCTGGCGCGTGAGCTCGGCCTGCCGCTGGCGCTCCTTCTCCTCGGCCTGCTTCTTGAGCTCGGCCAGCCGGGCTTCCTCTGCCTTGCGTTCTTCCTCCGCTTTCTTGCGGGCCAGCTCAGCCTGTTTGGCGCGCTCTTCCGCTTCCTTCTTCTGAGCGGCAATCCGCTGCCCCTCGGTCTGTCGTTCCTCTTCAAGCTTTCTGCGGGCCAGCTCGGCTTCCTTGGCCTTCTGTTCACGCTCTTTCTGTTCCTGTTCGAACTTCTTGGCCGCAGTCAGCCGCTCTTCTTCGAGCTTTTTGACTCTCTCTTCCTCCCCCTTCAGCCGAGCCTGCCGCTCCTCCGCCTCCCGCTTGGCCTTCTCCTCGGCCTCCTTGACCGCGGCAACCAAGGCCTTCTCTTCTTCCTCGGCCTTGCGTTTCGCTTCTTCCTGGGCCTGCTTGATACGATCGAGCATGGCCTGCTTCCGCTTGGCCATCTCTTCCTGCTGTTTCTTTAACTCATCCTCCGCCTTCTTGAGCTGCTCCTCTAGCGAGCTCAATTCGCCTTGCGCGGCGGCGGCCAGCTTGTTCCGTTCCGCCTCGAGCGCGGCCACATCGGCGGCGCTTTTCTGGAGCTCCTTCTTCAGCCGAAAGACGAACTGCCCGCCTTCATCGCCCGCAGCGAGCACCGGCGCGCTGCGCGGCAGTTGGCCCTGGACTTCATTCGACACCCTGATCGCAATCGGCTCCGCGATGTCCTTGGCCAGCAGGTAGGGGCTCGTGTTCTGCCGCAGAATTTTCATGAAGTGCCAGGCGAAGGTGCTGTGGCCCTGCTTGCTCTTGTCGGCGACGTCCGGCACCGGATAGAGCCCGCCCGACGCCAGTACCCACCGCGACTTTTCCTGGTACAGCTCTTTGATCGCCGCTTTACTCAGGCCGACGGCGCGCGTCCGCCCCATCAGAGACCCGCTGAAGCAGGAATCCACAACGGCATAGATGTGGCGGGCCGGAATGTTGGCCAGGTAGTCCCTGACCTGGGAATTGAAGATGTAAGAGGCCGGGTCGTCGAGTTCGGCATCGGAGGGGATCCAGTACCCCATGCCGTCCACTTTTTCTTTCTCGCTCTTCTCCTTGCCGGTCCCCTCATACTCGCCGTGGCCGGCGTAGTAGATGAACAAGCTGTCCTTGTCCGTCAAGCGCCGCTTGAGCGAAGAGAAGGCACGGATGATCCCCTTGCGAGTGGCGGCTTCGTCGTACAGCTCGACCATACGCTCCTTGGAGAAGCCGTAGCGTTCCACCAGGACCTTGGAGATCCCCTCGGCGTCGATCCGAGCCGCCTCGAGCTGCTTGTCCTTGTCCATCGTGGGGTACTTGTTGATGCCGACGATCAGCGCCCAGTAATTCCCCTCGATGAAGTCGTCGGCGTCAGCCCCTGCGCCGGCTTTTGGCGCTTGCGGCTTGATCTCTACACCGGCTTTGACAGAATTGTTGAAAAAAAAGAACGGCAGGCTGACGGCGCCGACGAGAAAGGACCCTAAAGCTAGACCAATTCCAAAGGCAGTGAGCTTTGGGTAAAGGGGGTTGGTGTTGGGATGACCCCTGACTTTCATCGAACCACCCATTTCCCTAGATTACCAGTATCTTATACCTCCCCTCATGTTTAGGTTGACTCCTTTCCCCTGGTTTTCCCATGAACACCTTCCCTGGGCCCCTTTCACTGGAATGACCAGAGGATGGGGAAAAAGCTATGAAGAGAGTTGACTTATTAAAAACGAACCCTCTCCGCTTGTCAAGTCCCCGTCACTATTAGGTTATCCTGCCGGGCGCACATCCCCGACTACGGATTTTTTACTTGTTCTTCTTTTTCTTCGACTCGTCCTCAAATTGGGGGCCCTGATCTGACGGACCGCCCTCCTGCTGGTCAGAATCCAGGATCCTGACCCCGACCGGCTCGCCGCCGCCGCCACCATCACCACCGAGTCCTTCGCCGCCGCCGACGACCTCCAGGACCTGGGACCCAAGCGATTTGAAGATGTTGTCCGGCAGGATGCCGCTGGTGAGCAACTCCGATGGCCCGCTCTGCTCCGTGAGCAGAGCCGCCTGGATGCCCGACAGCGTACTGCTGATCACGGTACCCGTCTGTTGGACCAAAATCGCCAGCGACCCGTTGACAAATTCATTCTCCATCGCGAGGCAAGCCGGCGTACCGGACAAACAGGAGACAGTAGGCGTCGTCAGCAACGGTGACGGTGCCGTGCCGATCGGGGTCCCCGTCAAGGTAACCGCGCCCGCCGCCGCGATGCTCCCTCCGCCGCCCGGCGATATCGAAGTAGCAACGACCGTCGCCGTTGTAGCCGAGGTGATGGCGCCGATCGGAAGCGGATTGCCCGTTGTGACGCTGAAGGTATCCGTTCCGCCAGTGCCAGTGGAGCTTCCGGAAAGCGAGCCGACGCTGCCCAAGGTCAACGGCGTCACTGTGGACCCGACGGACGTGCCCATGAGGGTCAGGACGCCGGTCGTTCCGATCCCACCCCCGCCGGTGATGGCGCCGGTCGAAGTCAAGGTCAACGGGTTGGCGAAGGAGAAGGCCGACCCAACCGTGATGGCTCCGCCTGCCGACACGCTCAACGAGGATCCTGTCAGCCCAGCGCCATTAAGAGTTCCAAGATCAGGGATGGCCCCTGTGGCTGTCATGGTGAGCGTGTTAGCGCCGGCGTTCACAGTTCCGAGAACCAATGGATTAGCCCCGCCACCAGTGATTGAAACAACCCCGCCGCCGGACATAATCGCACCGGCTGTGTTATTGAATGTCCCGCCCGTGGCCGTTGCCGTGACCGATCCACCGCCTGTCGTCACGCCAGCTGCCACGGTGATACCGGCAGGATCCACCAACGTCACGGTTCCTGCACCGCTTGTCGTAATCGCTCCGTTGACCGCCAGCGTTCCGCCTGCCGATGTGATAGAGACATTATTCGTCGTTGTGCCTGCCGTAATCGGGCCGGTCACAGCCAAACCGCCGGCACTATCAACCAACGTGAAATTTCCTCCGCGTGTGATTGCACCCAAGGTCGCAACGTCGTTCCCACCATTGCTCAAGTTGATGGCACCCGCTGTGTTAGTCACAATCAACGTGCCGGACGTCAGGGCGCCGCTTTGCGTGATGCCGCCCGCTACGTTGTCCACCAGGGTGAACGTCTGACCGGTCGTATTCACCGTGCCCAGGATGTTGACCGCGTTGCCCGCGTTGTTCAGCGTCGTCG
>CAYYLQ010000015.1:19550-22775 GCA_964472655.1 uncultured Nitrospirales bacterium | reverse complement strand
CGCGTTGCCCGCGTTGTTCAGCGTCGTCGCGCCCGTTGTGTTCGTCACGTTCAACGTATCCGCCGTGATCGCGCCCGTCGACTGGCTGATGGTCCCGCCCGCCGTCAGATTCACGATGCCTGTACCGGCCCCGATGTTCTGCGACATCGTCAGGTTGCCCGCCGTGGCGGTCAGCGTCACATCGCCGCCGTTGGTCGTGATGCCGTTGAACATGGTGGTCCCGAAGCAACATGAGGTATTGACCGTCACCGACCCGACATCAAAGGTATTGGCGTCCCTGTAGCTGAAGGTCTGGCCGGCTACGAAAATGCTCGCAGCAAGGGTTGTGATGTTATTGGTCGCCTGCGTCAGCGAGGAGCTATTCAGGGCGTTGACGGCCAACCCGTTAGCGGTAATCGTCCCGCCGGTCTGCGTCACCGCCCCGGTCGTTGATTGAATGTAAATGCTTCCGGTCCCTGCATTGAGAGTACGGACGCTCGCGTCCCCATTGGCGACCAAAGTAATGTCACCACCGTTGGTTACGATCTGGGCGGTCCCATTTTGAGTAAACCCACCAGTACCGCCGCCAGTATCGGCCGTGACGAAAATGGTCCTGTTGGCAGTAGTCCCACCGCTAGTCTGGATCGTTGTGCCGGTGGCTTGCGTGATGCTCCCAAACGCCGTCAGGGCAGTGGGGTTAGCATTAGCTCCACCGTTACCGGTCCCGCTGATGTTCGCATTGATGACAAGATTGCCGCCGCTCGAGGCGAGGCTGAAGCGCTTGCCGGCAACCACAGGCGAATTCACGTTCAAAACGCCAGTCGTGGTGAGATTGACCCCTCCACTCGTATTGGTAATGGCATTGCCGGCGCCGAAATTCGTCAGGTTCAGCGTCGCCGAGGTATTGTCGATTTCGGTGCCGAAGTTCGTGTTCGTTGTCTTCAGATTTGATGTCTGCGTGACGAGGTGTCCATTGCAGAAGGAGTTACACGCGCCGATGCCGTTGACCGCCGACAGGACCAGGTTGTTTGCAATGATCGTACCGCCGGTTCCGCCCAGCGCGATCTCGTTTGCCGCGGTCAGGGTGGTCTGCGCATTGCCGCTGTTGATGTTCGCATCGATTAGGATATGTCCAGCGGTTTCCGTCAAGCTGATGGCGTTGTTCGTAGTGGTGAGACCCGCAGTCCCGGTCCCCACCGTTGTGACATCCAAGGTCCCGGTTGACGTGTTGCTGATCGTGATCCCATCCGGCGCGATTGCCGCCAGGTTGTCCGTCGCCGTGGTCGAGCCGATCGTGCCCGCGCCGCTATTCCCGGCGATCAGCTCAAGCGAACCGGCCGTGATCAGCCCACTGCCGCCGAGGGAGTTCCACGCGCTGATGGTGGCTGTCGCGCCGCTGGCAGTGATTGGACTGGTCACCGTGATGCCGCCGGCCGTCTCGGTCAGTGTCAAGTTGTTGCCGCCGGTATCGATGCCGGGCAGGCCTAAGACGGTCCCGACCGTCAGCCCGGTAGCCTTCGTGTTGCTGATCACCACGTTACCGCTCGCGCTCGCCGCTAATGTACTGACCACTGTGTCGAGCGGCGTGGTGTTTCCGATATCAGACCCAGCGACCAGCTTCAATCCGCCGGCCGTTACCGTCGCACCACCTTCAATTGCGCCGGTTGCGTTCAGGAGAGTCGTGCTGGTGCCGCTGCTGACTGGTGCCCCGACCGTAATGCCACCATTCGTCTCAGTCAGCGAAATTGGATTATTGGTTGTGAAAACGCCGTTGGTGCCGCCGATATTGTTGATGGTCAGCGTCCCGCCTCCGGCGTTGTTGCTGATGGTAATACCGCCGGGCGCCTGCGCGGCCAAGGAGTTGGTGACCGTGATCGCATTGATGGTCGTCCCCGCGACCATCTCCAACGAGGTGCTGGCCGTGTTTACGTGGATCTCGTTGCCGGACGCCCCGATCGCCGTGCCCGCAGTCAGCGTGACCACGGCGCCGTTGATGTCTGAGCCAGGCGCCGCGGCGTTGAGCAGCGAGCCAGCTGTTGCCGTCAATGACACATTCCCAGTGGTCGTCACCGTGCCAACCGTCAGGTTGTTCAATGTCTTTGTGATGCTGATGTTGCCGGCCCCGCCGGTCACGACGTACGGCAGCGCCGTACTACCGCCGGCCCCCGTGTCCGTGACAGTGATGTTGTTGCCGCCGGTGTTCTCTACCCGAAGGGTCCCGACATTCGTCGTGAAGCCGTCGCCGCCGCCGCTCGTCCCGCCGATCGCGCCGCCGACGGTGGACGAGAGGACCAACACCCCCGTCGTCGCGACGGCCGTGCCGACGCCGCTGTCGTCGACCGTCGTGCCGCTGATCAGGCCGATGTTCTTGGAACCCGCGGTCACGCCTGCCACGGTCATCGCACCGAATTGTGGATTAGCCCCGTTCGGATCTCCGACGAGCAACGTGCCGGTGCCGCCGACGCCGATTCGCCCAATTTCGGCGTTGCTCAGGCTGAATGATCCGGCGCCGCTCCCGACGCCCACCGTCGTGCCCGCCATCTTCGGCCTCAGAAGAACGTCGCCGTTCGCGCCGACCGTGATCCCTCCGCTCGTCGTGGGCAGATCGACGTCCGCCGCCCTGATGTCCACGGCGGCAGGATTGCCGGTGAGTGCGGATGCAGTCCCGATCCCGCCCACCGTCACGTACTTACTGGCGTTCGTCGTCGTGATGCTCTTGGTATCGGCCAGGGTGAACGTCCCGGTGCCATCCGAATTGCTGTCGGCATCAATAATAACCCTAGCGGATCCTGCATCCAAACTGTCATGCAGTGTAATGCCGTTCAAAGCCGTCAGGCTGACCGGGCTAACCGCGCCCGTCGTCGTCACAGCCTGCAGATCAATTGTCCCGGCGGAGAGCGTCACGCTCGTCACCGGCGTGCCGCTACCCACGGCCCCCAGCACAATGTCCCCGCCCCCGGCCGTGATCGCGAGCGGCTGCGCCCCGTCCACCGTCCCCAGCGTCACATCGTTCGCCGCATTGCTGCCAAACAGACTGATCGTGCCCCCGCCTGCCGCCAGCGACACGTTACCCGCACTGACCCCAAAGCCCGCCGTGTTCACCGTCAAGGTGCCGTTGAGCGTCGTCGTCGTCACGCCCGTGTAGTCCTGCCCGTTCACCGTCGTCACCGCCGCGAGGCTCGCCGTGTTCCCGGAGAGCGTCACGCTCGTCACCGGCGTGCCGCTACCCACGGCCCCCAGCACAAT
>CAYYLQ010000015.1:0-19450 GCA_964472655.1 uncultured Nitrospirales bacterium | reverse complement strand
TGTAGTCCTGCCCGTTCACCGTCGTCACCGCCGCGAGGCTCGCCGTGTTCCCGGAAATAGTCAAACTGGTCAGTGGCGTGGTGCCTCCGACGGCATTATTGAACGTAACACCGCTTGTCCCAGCCGACAGATTCAGCGCTTGCCCCCCATTCACTGTATTGCTGAAACTGATATCGCCCGTCCCAGCACCGGTCCCAGATGTGGTAAGCATGGATCCAGCAGTGAGCATGACCGGGCCATTGAAGGCGATATCCGCTGCCTTCGTTGTGATATTGCTTCCAAGTTGGATGTTTCCGGTGCCGCCACTGACAGTCAGTGTGACGGCGCCGCCGCTCTGGGCGCCGCCTGTGGTGTCTAGCGCGGCATTAAGAATGATCGAGCCAGTGCTAGTCTGGACCCCGCCCGGATCGTTGGCTGTGAAGTTGAGAGAGCCACCCCTTGTCGTGATCGAAGCATTGACCGTGATGTTGTTTCCGGCTTGGGCGGTAATACCAAAGCCACTGTTGGCATTGCCGGACGCATCGATCGCGTTTGTGACGAGAATGTCGTTTTTAGCTTGCAGTGTGACGTTCGTGGTATTGAGAGCAGTAACAATTGTAGCGGGATCAATTCCGGTACAATTCGTATTGGCGAAACCAGCGCAGTTCGCATTCTGATCAGCGTCGGCGAAGTTATCTACATCCGTCGTCGCGCCGCCTCCTGCCGCGACCACTTCAATGTTGGTAGGATCGAGGAGCAGCGTCCCGGTCGTTCCCATCGGGGCTCTGGTGTCGGCGGTCCCCCTGAAATCGAGATTCTTCCCAGATACTTCGACGAACCCACCATCGCCCCCCTGCGCTCCGCCACGCGCGCTGATATGGCCGTAATATCTGGTGACGTCGTCTGACCAGACCACGACCTTGCCGCCGTTGCCGTTCGTGATCGCATCTGCGTTGATCGTCGAATCGGCGCTGACATACGTACGGAAGGCATGCTGGACAGTGCCTTGGCCGTGCAGGTCGCCACCGACGAGTACCGTCCCGCCGCCGGCGTCGCCGGAGGCATTGATGTGCCCACCGAACAGGCCGACATATTGACCGAGCACGTTCACCGTGCCGCCGGTCTGGCCTGCGCCGGTTCCTGAGGCGTCAATCGTGCCGGACACGCTGACGATCCCTTCCGGGCCACCGGAGAGCACCACCACGCCGTTGCGTTCCACCATGCTCTGCGCCCGGATCACGCCTTCGTTGTTCACCACGGACTTGATGATGTCGGTCGCCGCGTTCGCGGTCAGAGTGACCATGCCGCCGTCGGCCTGGAGCGTACCGCTGTTGGAGACATAGGCGGCGAGGCTCTGGCCGTTGGGGCCTGTGACGGCACCGGAAACCGCATCCGTCACGACAAACTCGATCAGCCCGTCGCCGCGCATATCTAATGTGGCGGCCTTACCGGCGGCCATGGCGATGGAACCGAGGTTGGCCTGGATGACACCTTCATTACGCACCGCCGCGCCTAACAGTGCGACGTAACCACCCGGACCCGCCGTAATGACGCCCTGATTGACGACCGCGGCGTTCGGCGCGCCGGGAACCTGTGAGAAGCGGTAATTGCCGGTGAGAAAGTCCTGGTTCGTGATGTTCAGCGTGCTGGCGGTGAGACCTGCAACATCGACTCGCGAACTGGAACCGAAGAGGATGCCGCTTGGATTGACGAGGAAAATCTGCCCGTTGGCGGTGAGAGAGCCGTAAATGGCGCTCGGTTCCTGACTGGCGACGCGGTTGAGCGCGATGGAGGCCGCGCTCGGCTGCTGGAACCGGACCGCTTCATTAGACCAGATGTTGAACGACCGCCAGTCCAGGACCGCCCGGTCGGTGTACTGATCCACCCTCAAGGAGGTGGAGGTCGGGGTGCTGATGGTCGCAGAGCCGGCGGAAACGGTGCCGCCTTGCGGAAGGGCCCAGGCAGTGACGGGCGCCAGCGCGCTGGTCATCAAGCCGGCGGCCGCCAGCCTGGTCGTCCACTTCTCAGTGGAAGATATGGAGAGCCTCACTGCGGGAGTGCGCCTCCGACTCTTTCCCTCCCGACGAAGTGCCTTGGCTTTCCGACCGCTCATGGGAGAACCTCCTTAAACTTTCAACACAGAAAAAAGCAGAGCCTGGGAGTGGTTCTTGGGCAAGGCGCGACTACCATAATGAGATAGGGATTCATTATAGGCCTTGCGGGGAAAAAAACTTGTGATACCTCACGACAATACCTGACAAATTTTTCCTCCCGCTAGAACCGCAGGGCGGCGCTCACGTACAGGACTCCCGGGTCGCCGGACCCGGTGATCGGATGAAGAGTGAGTCCTTGGTCTCGACTGGACGGCCGTGGCCGCCCGACTGCCGAGGCCCAGTCGATCTTGATCGAGAGCGTGCCGCTGTCCACCGGCTCAGGCACGCCGAACGGCAGGTTGATCCGGATCCCCATGCCCGCGCCGGTGAGATAGCCGTATCCACCCTGACCTGCAGCCGAGACAGGTGAAGGGAAGGTGCCGCCATGATCCACAAAGGCCGCGAATTGAACCGTCTCCTTCCAGGTCCGGCTGCCGAACGGGATCGTGGCGGACGATGGAATAGGCACGACCATTTCGGCCGTCGCCGCATAGCCGTTGTCACCGATCCGCTCGGCAACCGGGTAGCCACGCACCGTGTAATACCCGCCGATCGCGAAACGCTCCGGAGACAGCAGGCGGTCGCTGGCGAACTGGCCCGTGGCGCGCAAGATCAGGTAACTGTCGTTGAGCACCGCGGGAAGGACCGGCAGCCCCTGGATAAACGGCAGGCCCAGCGACTGGAAGCGCGCCACGTCGCCCGTCCACTTGCTCGTACTCCCCGGACCGGCGCCACGCGAGTGACCGGCCGCGTCCGTAATTTGGAAGCTCGTTTGCGGCGCGTCCTGCGTGGAACCTCCCAGGCCATCCATAAGGTAATGCCAGGTTAACCCAAAGTACGTCCGGCCCAGGAAGGGATCGCGGTAATCGCCCCTCAAACCCAACCGGAAGATCCGTATCTCGTCTTTGCTGAAGAGCACGGCAGAAGGCCCCGTACTCGTGAGGAGATTTCGGATCGTTTTGAAATCAAACCCCGCCACCCCGGTCAGGCTCAAGCCCCCGGTCCGGATGATGGTCTGGAGCGCATCGACTGAGACGATGTCGGCACGGCCGGTGGGACGGAACGATGCGAATTCTTTGCCGATGACGTTCTCGGTATGGATCCAGGAGACCTGGAACTTGGTCCCAAAGTTCGTCACCGGGATCAGGTAGGTCACGTCGGTGAAGAACAGCCGGGAGTCCGACTTCAACCCCTTGAGGGTCAGGTTATCCCCGACGCCGGCCAGATTCCCGACGCCGAGCTCTTCGCTATACACCCAGGCGCCGGTCAGCCGCGAGCCGTAGTTATTGACGTCCGTCGTGGAGGTGTACGGGAGCCGCTCCTTGGCGGTCAATTCCAAGTCGGTCAGGCCGCGCGTCTCGCCGGGCTTGAGGGCGGCGCGCACTTTCAGCCCGGGGTAATCGTTCATTTCGTTCAATGCCGTTTCCAGCGTGCCTTCATGAATGATGCCCCGCTGTTGGACCGGCTCCATGGCGTGGAGGATCGTGGACGACTGGTAGCGGGTGTTCCCCGTCACCCCGATCTTTCCCACCTTGCCTTCGAGGATGGCGATCTCCACGAGGCCTCCCCGGATTTCCTGCGGCGGCAGATAGGCCTGAGCCAGAATGTACCCGTTGGCCGCGTAGTGCTCGGAGACGAGGCCGGCCACTTCGGTCAATTCGCGAAGGGTCAGCGTCTTCCCGACCGCCGAAGCCACGACCCCTTGCAGGTCCTCCGTTTTGATGACCGTGTTGCCGCTGAACTTGAACTGCGCGACTTTGACCTTCGCTTCAGCGCCTTTCGGCGGACGCGTCCGGGCCGGTTTATCAATCTGCGGGGGCGTCTTGGGCTGGGTGAGTTGCTCTTGCTGCTTCTGTTGCTCTTGTTGTTTCCGCTGCTGCTCCAACAGGACGTCCGGGCGTTGCTGCGGTGGAGGCGGTGCCTGAGCTTGAACAGTCGGCGCCAGCAGAACACCCGCCATGGCAAGGATGCAATTCGTCAGGAACCATCGGCTCTTCTTGGGTTTCACGCTCCCTCCTACTTCGCCCACCACGGTGACACATCGGCTGCCGGATCGCCGGTCCGATTCGCCACGGCCAGGAAACTCTGCAGGGAAATCAAGTGCGCGTAGATCATGGCCAGCATGCCGTTCTTGATATAGGCGCTCACCTTCTCCGACGTCAGCGTGCCGAGCTTGGCTTCAGCCACGACCAGCATGTTGCGGGCCGCAAACTTCGCCTTGTCTCCGCCCCGCACGATGTCCACATTGAACGGAGTCAGGAGTCCGTCGGTTTGCAAGGTCTGCAGCGCCTGTCGGGTGCGCTGATGCTCGGCATGAAAATTCTTGAGGAAATCAATCTGCGTCTGCAGCAACGGCGTCGGAACGCCGTGATCGTCGAACAAGTGCTCGCCCTTCTTGGGATGGAAGCAGCCACTCCCCTCGTCAAAGGCCACATCAAAGTCGTCGGGCTTGCCGGGGATCTCCGCCAGCACAAAGGGATAGCGTCTGATGAAGGCCGGGATATAGGTCGCCGTCCACTGCCCTTTTTCATTGATGAAGGCATTCGCTCCTTCGGCCAGCGAAAGGACGGCGTGGGCCAGCACCGTGCCGTCCGGGCTTGAGGTGAAGATGATGGGATACTGCCGGCAAGCGAGAGGGAACTCGGCGGCCATCAACGGGACAGATGTGACTTTTCTGGCGAACTCGAAATCGGCGAGAGGCGTGTACCGGAGCTTGGCGTGGGTGATACGGTTCAGCCGAGCGGGACGATTGTAGAACAGCAGTTCCGCCATAAGAAAAAGGAGTGCCGCCTCGTTAATGCCCGGTCAGGTTACGCAGACCTATCCGAAAGGATAAAAAGTCGGGCGAATCCTAGCCAAATCGTTTTGAAAAGGCAAGAAAAATTACGCCACGAAAAGCTTGAAATAGAGGGGGAAATATGGGTCAGCGGGCGTCGGCGCCGTTCAAGACCTGCATGAGGTGGTCGTGAGCCGCCGAGAGACGCTCTCTTGTCGCCTCGGAAGCCGGCTCCGCCTGCGAGGACCGGAGCATTTGCGCGATGCGGCCCAGGTCCGTCAGCAGCCGACCGATCTCGCGGTGCTGCGCTTGCAAAGCCGGCGGCGGTGCCAGAGCAAAGAATTGCCGCCGCCACATCGACAGTCGGCCGATGCCGGACTCAAACGTTTTGCTCCGCTCGCCGGTTCCCATCCCTCTATCTGTCGCCGCCGCCATGGTTTCGACTTGAGCCAAGCTGCTTTCAGCAAGGTCTCGGACCTGCCGCAGATAGGCGCGTGCCTGTGGAGAAAGCGGCGTCGGCGGGACACGTACCGGCTGAGGGCTCGAAACGGCGTCGCCCGCCTTCGGCTCGCGTGTCGAGAGATACTGCACCCCTGCTGTAATCACCAGAGCGGCCAGGCAGGCGGACACGATCAATGAGCGGCGCCGGTCGAGCAGCCGACGCCTTGATTCCCGCCCGGCCGGCTGGGTGCCGCCGACAGGGTTGGCGGACTCTGTGCGATCCATGACCGGCTCGAATTTGGGGAGGCTGGCGGCGGCCATTTGAAAATGGTTGGCGACCGTGATGGGATGAATCGCCACTGCGGCGCAAAGCGCCAGCGCCGGCTGAAGCAATTCCTCCGGATCCCGGTCCGTGACCGTCGCCTGCTTGAGGTACGCAGCGGCCGCCATGGGAAGGAAATAGTCGATCTCGCCCCCTTCCCGGCTGCAGCCGGTTGCCGCCAGGGCGTATTCGCGGACGGGAGCCAGGAAGGTTGCGGCGAAACGTCGCGGGCAAGCCATTGGATCGCCGTCAACGATCTGCAGCGGGCACGTCTTGAATCGCGTCGCAACCCACTCACGCAGAGCACTCGCCAAAGCTCCCTGCCGCTCATACGACAGCGCGGCGAACGCCCGCCCGGTCAATAACGCGGCATGGATCAGCCGTTCCCGGCGTTCGTCATCGGCAAGCGGAGGCGTGAATTCGGTCTGGAGACAGACGCGCGTCTGGTCCAAAAAGCCGATGGTGACGACGCTGCTCACGACGCGGCGGCGTTCCGCTCCCGCAGCGCCGCCAACCGGCGCCGGTTCTCTTCGAGCTTGGGCAATTGATACTTGCGGTCGACGGCGACGACGCGCTCCAGCAACTCGGCCGCTTCGACTCCGTTCCCCTGCTCCTCCCGAATGCCGGCGAGAAGGTACCAGGCGCCGGCCATGCGCAACTCATCCCGCAGGCGCCGGCTGATCTCCAGGCTGGTCAGCGCGCACGACGCCGCCTCATCGTGCATCTTCCGGAGCGCGTGAGTTTTGCCGATCATGCGGTAGGCGTCGGCGACGCCGGCCTGGTTGTCGAGCCGGCGCATGAGCGCCAGCGAACGCTCATACCGGGCAAGGGCCTCGTCGAGATTGCCCGTCTCCCGCGCCACCAACCCGAGGTTGGAATGGAGCACCGACAAGCCGGCGTCATCCCCAGCCCGCGAAAGCATATCCAGCGCTTCGAGGTAATAGGCCCGGGCTTGTTCCCATTCGCCCGCGTCCGTCCGCAGGTTGCCGAGATTCGCCAGCGTGGTGCCGATGCCCCGTTCGTCTCCGACGAGCTTCTGCAGCTCCAGCACTTCCTGGTAGTAGAGCTGCGCCTGCTCCCTCCGGCCGCTGACCGCACAGACGTTTCCCAGATTGCCCAGCGTCGCCACCAACGAGCGCGGGTCGCCGGTCTCCCGGTCGCACACCAGCGCCCGCTGGTAATAGGTGAAGGCGTCGGTGTAGAGACCGCGGCCGAAATACTCGTTGCCGATTTGATTGAGCCGGTCTGACGAAGACGAAGGCATGGGGCACCGCGCGCGCTACGCTTCGATCGCCCGCCGCACCGCGTCCTTGGCTCCCGCGAGAATCGAGACCCCATCCCCAACGAGGACCGCGTCGAAATTGTACTTGAGGAGCCGTTTGAGGGACTCCCTGGCTTTGGCGACATCGGCGAACTTGTCGGCCGGGAGCAGGTTGAGCTGGCCGGGCGGCCGGCCGATCAGCGAATCCCCGAGGATCAGGTATCCCTTGCCTCTGTCGAGGAACAGCGCCGACTCACCCGGCGATTTCATGTTCGCCAGGTGAATAACCCAAAGGCCGCCCGGTAAAAGCTCTCCATCTTTATATGTCTTGTCGATGGGAATCTCCATTTGGGGCGCGTCGGCTTCCGGGGCATAGACCCGCGCCTTGAAGTCGCGCCGGCAGACCTCGGTCTCCCTGACGTGATCGCGATTGGTCAGCAGGATGTAATCCACCGCCCGCCCTTTCAAGACTGCCGTACGGTCGGCGGCCTCCAGCGGCGGCGGGTCCACCAGGATGCAATGGTCGTTGACGGTCAGGTGCAGACCGTTGAAGTCCATTTGCTTTTCCTGGGAAAAGCTGGACCACTGCTGGATATCGGGCGCGATCGTCTTCATGCGGAGCCGCTCAGAACGTGGCGATGGAGCTTTGGACTTCGTCGGTGACTTTTTTCAGAATGCCGGCATCCTCCGTCAGGTCGAGGATGTCGTCTTCGCTGACCGTGAGGAACTTGCGCTGACCCGCCTTCGTGAGCGAGATCAGGAACATGCCCCGGCTCGGCGTGACCGGCATGACGACCTCCACCGACGGATCGATGCCCTTGACCACCTGCAGGAATCTGTCCTTGCCTTCGTCGAACTCGCCCATCAGAGCGCGCCTCCGGTCTTGCCGCCGGGCGCGAGCAGCTTCTCCACCTCGGCCTTGATGACCTCCGCGCCGCCGATTTCCATCGTGCCGACCCGCTGCCAGCGGACTTTCCCTTCCTGGTCGATGACGTAGACGTTGGGGATGAAACGGCCGCCGCCGTAGAGCTTGTCGGTCTCCTTCTTGGGGTCCACCATGTAGGGATACGTGACCTTCAACGGGAACTCCTTGAGGAAGTCCACCACTTTCTCCTTCGAATTGCCGGCCGAGTTCACGCCCAGCACCTGGACGTTCTTGCCTTTCAACGCCTCATGGACCTTCTGCAGTTCGGTGCCCTGGATCAGGCAGGGCTCGCAGATATGGAAGAGACCCAGCACCACGACCTTCCCTTTGTATTGAGCGAGACTGATCGTCTGGCCCTCCAGCGTCTCCAACGAGAAATTCGGCGCAGGATCGCCCGGCTTGAAGAAACTTTTGGCTTGCGCGGCCGCCGCCAGCATCCCCACCGCCAAGACTACAAAGAACACACGGAAGAGATGTCTCATAGCAGTTCCCTCCCCCCACGAAAGCACCATCGTAACACGGCAAAAAATCAGCCGCTAGATCAGCCCGCGCTTCTGCAGATAGTCCTTGTCGATCTTGATCTCGGACGGGCCTCCCCCCGCAAGCAGACGCTCGACGTACCGGCCGATGAGGTCCGTCTCCACGTTGACCGTGTCGCCTATCTGCTTGATCCCGAGCGTCGTGACCTTGGCCGTGTGCGGAATGACGGTGACGCGGAACCCGCGATCGTTCACTGCGTTGATAGTCAGGCTGATCCCGTCCACCGTGACGGACCCTTTCGGCACGCAGTAGCGCAAGACATCCCGCGGGGCTTCGATCATGATCTGATACGCGTCGGCATCCTGCGCGCGGGCGCGGATGGTGCCGACGCCGTCCACGTGGCCGGTGACGAGGTGGCCGCCCAGGCGATCTCCCAGCCGCATGGCCCGCTCGAGATTCACCGGATCGCCGGCCTTGAGCGATCCGAGCGTCGTGACCTTCATCGTCTCCGGCGAGATATCCGCCTTGATTTCCGTGTCGTTGCGGCCGACCACGGTCAGGCACACACCGTTCACCGTCACGCTATCCCCGATCTTGAGACCCTCCAGGACGGCTTTGGCCAGGATCGTGACGCCGCTGCCCTGCAGCGTCTTGCCCACCGCCTTCACGGCCCCCATTTCCTCGATGATACCGGTAAACATCGCGCCCCTCGTGGACTGCCTCTCAAAGCCTAGTACGGTCTTTTCACTCCGTCAAGCAGGCCGCTCCGACCCCACTCCGAAACGGAATGCCCCCGCCGCCAAGAGGACGAGCCCGGCGATGACCGGGAACGCTATCTGAAAGCCCAGCGCGCCGACCAGCAGGCCTGCCAGAATCGGCCCGGACGCATGGCCTACGTCCATGATCGTGCCCTGCATGCCCATCGCCGAGCCGAGCGTCTTGAGCTCGGACAGATCCGCCACGAGCGCGGCAGCCGAGGCGTTCACGATCGCTTCGCCGAAGCCGAAAAGCGCAGAGAGTATCAGCAGTCCCCCAAACGCACGGGTGAACGGGACGGCCGCCAGCGATGCCGCGCACACCACCAACCCCAGAAGGATGAGCGGCTTTCTCCCGATCCGGTCGGACGCCCAGCCCATGGTGGGACGTGACACGAACGAGGTTACGCTCTGGATGCCGAACAGGATTCCCGCCTGGGCTGCGTCCATTCCAATCCCGATCACGTAGATCGGCAGGAACGCCATCAAGGCGCCGTTGGCGACCTGACGCGCACCGTCGGTGACGCTTGTGACCACCACACGCATGTTTCCAACGACGGTCCGTGCGCCGCGGGCCATATCCTTCAGCACTGCCGCCGGCCCGACGCCGGACGCAACATGGGGGATTTGGGGCGGGAGCCGCATGAGGAGAAAGAGCAGGAAGGCGCTTGCGCCCAGAATTCCTGCCGTGACGAACGCGGTCGGAAATCCGGCCGCTACGATGAGCCAGCCCCCCAGCACCGGTCCGAGCATCGCCCCTGCCTGGGTCGCCGCGGTGTAGGACCCATACGCCGCCCCCCGCGCCTCTCGTCGCAGATCGGCCACAACCGCCAGCGCGATTGGAGCAAACACCGCCGTCGCCATCCCGTGTGTGAAACGAAGCGCCACCAGCCACCTCACGTCGGACACGAACTGATAGCAGAACGGCGGAATGGCGAAGGCCAACAGTCCGGCCAACAAGAGCCAGCGCCGATCATAGATGTCCGAGAGCGCCCCGGCCGGCCACTTGAGGAACACGCCCGTCAGCGTGGAGGCCGACACGATGAAGCCGATAGCTTCCGGCCCCGCCCCCAGCGATTGGGCATACAGGGAAAGCACGGGCATCCGGACGAGGTTGTAGCTGATGAACGCGAAGAGCCCGACGCCGCACAGGAGCGCGAACTGGCGCGACTTCACTTCACACCCGCCCGCCCCAGGCGCGCCAAGACGCGCCCCTTCCCGTGCAGCCTTCCTTCGACCAGGATGTCGGGACCAATCCGCATCACCGCCATCCTCTTCAACTTCAGTACGCCGCCCAAGTGTGCCGGCGACAGCCCTCCGATCGCGCCCAGGGCGTCCCGTCCTCCCATCATGCAAGGAGCCAGGAACACCAGCACGCGATCCACAATGCCCTTCCGCAGCGCCGACGCGTTTACCTCTGCGCCGCCTTCAATCATGAGCGAGGCAATGCCCCGCCGTCCCAATTCGGACAGCAGCGCGCTCCACTGGATCTTCCCGTGGCGCGCCGGCAGTACCAGTACCTCGACGCCGATCTTCTGCAGTGCCGCGCGGTTCGCTGAGGTTGATCGAGCAGTCGTCACAATCAGCGTCGGCGCCTTGCGGTCTCTCAGTACTTTTGCACGGAGCGGGACGCGCAGCACGGGATCGAGCACAATACGAAGCGGCGTGTGTCCGTGCGCCGATCCCGTGCGCGCCGTGAGACTCGGATTGTCCGCCAGGACGGTTCCGCTGCCCGTTAAGATCGCATCCGAACGGGCGCGCAACTGGTGCACCAGCCTCCGCGCCTCAGTGCCTGTGATCCAGCGCGATTCGCCCTTCGCCGTGGCGATCTTCCCGTCCAGCGTGGACGCCACCTTCAACGTGACGAACGGACGGCGGGCTGTGACCAGCGTCCGGTACGGCTCGATGAGTTTCTCGGCCTCCGCATTCCCGACGCCGGTGTCCACGCGCAGTTTGGCCCGCCGCAACGCGGCCAGGCCGCGGCCCCGCACCTTGGGATTCGGATCGCGCGTGGCGACGACCACGCGCGTGACCCCGCTCGCGATGATGCGCGGCGCGCAGGGAGGCGTGCGTTTATCCAGATGGCAGCAGGGTTCCAATGTAACGTAGAGCGTGCTCGCGCGCGCGCGCGGACCGGCACGGCGCAAGGCCAGTGCTTCCGCATGCGGCTCGCCTGCACGCCGGTGATAGCCCTCGCCGACGATGCGGCCGCGGCGCACGACCACCGCCCCTACCGGCGGGTTCGGGCTGGTCGTGCCAAGGCCGCGCGCGGCCAGAGCAAGGGCCCGCGTCATAAAGTACAGATCAAGCTCTCGGCTGCTGGGAGACAAGGGTAAGTTAGCAGCGTGTCTGTCTTCGGGACGTCGGCCGTGAGCGTCGGGCCGGCCGGCGCTTGACGGCGCCACCGTTCCCAGCCGTTTTGATGGCGGCTTGCGCTGCGGCTAGCCTCGCAATCGGCACGCGATAGGGAGAGCAGCTCACGTAATCGAGACCGAGGTCGTAGCAGAAAGCCACGGACGCGGGATCGCCGCCGTGCTCGCCGCAGATGCCCAGCTTGATGTCCGGCCGCCCCTTCCGGCCGCGCTCGATCGCCAGACGCATCAGTCCGCCCACGCCTTCCTGATCGAGTGTGGCGAAGGGGTCGGCGTCAAGGATATTCTCCGGCGTCCCGCTGAGCTGAAGCCCGCAAGCCCGGCACTTCATGGTCTTCTGGTCCACTTCGCGGCTGAGGCACCGAGGGCAGCGGTCCCGGCGGTTCATGTAAAAGTCGGTGAACTTCGCGGCGTCGTCGCGGGAGAAGCCGAAGGTCGTCTGCGTCAGATCGTTCGTGCCGAACGAAAAGAAGTCCGCTTCGAGGGCGATCTTCTCGGCGGTGATGGCCGCGCGCGGGAGTTCGATCATGGTGCCGACCAGATACGGAAACTTCGTCTGGCAGCGGCGCATGGTGTCGGCGGCGACTTCCCTGACCAAATCTTTCTGCGCCTTCATCTCGGCGGCCAAGCCGACCAGCGGAATCATGATCTCCGGCACCACCCTGATGCCCTCGCGAGTGACCTCGCAGGCAGCCTCCATGATGGCCTGCACCTGCATACGGGTGATCTCCGGCATCGTGATGCCCAGCCGGCAGCCCCGGAGCCCCAGCATCGGGTTGAACTCGTGCAGTTCCTCGATGCGGGCCAGCAGCAGCTTCTTCTCCTCAATGCGGACCGGGTCAGCCTGATTGAGCTCCATGCGCGCGATCTCCACCATCAGCTCCTCGCGCTTGGGCAGGAACTCGTGCAGGGGAGGATCCAGCAATCGGATGGTGACGGGATGGCCTTTCATGGCCCGGTACAGACCGATGAAGTCGCTCTTCTGCAGTGGCAGGAGTTTGGCCAGTTCGCGCTCGCGGTCCTCGCGGGTCTTGGCGAGGATCATCCGCTGCATGATCGGAACGCGGGCCTCGGCGAAGAACATGTGCTCGGTCCGGCAGAGGCCGATCCCCGCTGCCCCGAATCCCCGCGCAATGATCGCCTGGTCGGGAATGTCGGCGTTGGCCCGCACGCCGAGCGTCCGGAACCCGTCGGCCCACGCGAGCAGGGTGGAAAAGTACCGGTATTTCTCCGACTGCTCCGGCTTGATATTTCCCTGAATGACCTGGATGATCTCGGACTCGACGACCGGGATCTCGCCCGCGTAGACGGCGCCCGTGAAGCCGTTGATGGAGAGCGCGTCTCCTTCCTTGAGCGTGAACGTCCCGAAACGGATCGTCCCGTTGTCTTTGACATCCAACGCCTCGCAGCCCGCGACGCAGACCTTCCCCATCTGACGCGCGACGACGGCCGCATGGGACGTCATCCCACCCTTGGCCGTCAGGAACCCCACCGAGGCGCTCATGCCGTGGATGTCGTCCGGGCTGGTCTCGCGGCGCACAAGCAGCGCTCTCTCCCCCCGTTCCTTCATCTCCACCGCGCGTTCCGGCGTCAGCGCGATCTTGCCGGCCGCAGCGCCGGGCCCGGCTGGCAGGCCCTTGCCCACCGCGTGGTGTTGCGATTCCCGTTTGGGATCGAAAATCGGATAGAGGTACTGGGCGAGCTGCTCGGGGCCGACGCGCATCACCGCCTCGCGCTTGTCGATCACGCCTTCCTTGACCAGATCCACCGCAATCCGGACGGCCGCGATCCCCGTGCGCTTGCCGACCCGGGTCTGGAGCATATAGAGCTTGCCCTCCTGGATTGTGAATTCCAGGTCGAGCATGTCGCGGTAATGGCGTTCCAGTTTCTTGTAGGTGGCCATGAGGTCCTGATAGGCCTTCGGGAGCGGCTTGGCCAGAGCCTCGATCGGCAGCGGCGTACGGATGCCCGCGACCACGTCCTCACCCTGCGCATTGAGCAGGCACTCGCCGAAGAACTTCGGTACGCCGGTGGACGGATCGCGCGTGAAGGCCACGCCGGTGCCGCTGGTGTCTCCCATGTTGCCGAACACCATCGCCACGACGTTCACCGCCGTGCCCCAGTCGTCCGGAATGTCGTACAGCCGCCGGTAGGTGACCGCACGCGCGCCGTACCAGGAATTGAACACGGCGTTGATGCCCATCTTGAGCTGGTCGTAGGGGTCCTCCGGAAAATCGCGCCCGGTTTCCTCTTGCACGATCTTCTTGAAATGCACGACCAGATCCTTGAGGGCCGCCGCAGAAAGATCGGTGTCATGGACCGCGCGCGTCTCGGCTTTCTTCTCTTTCAGCACATCCTCGAACCGTTCGCGCTTGATGTCCATCACGACGGTCGAGAACATCGTAATGAACCGCCGGTAGGCGTCGTAGGCGAAGCGCTCGTTCTTGGTTTTCTTGATGAGGCCCTGGACGGTCCGCTCGTTGAGCCCCAGATTCAACACCGTGTCCATCATTCCCGGCATGGAAGCCCGCGCGCCCGACCGCACCGAGACCAGCAAGGGAGCCGCCGGATCGCCGAACTTCGCCCCCATGGCCGTCTCGAGCCGCTTCATGTTCCGCAAGACCTCCTCCCAGAGGCCCGGCGGGTGCTTTTTCTTGTTCTTGAAAAAGGCCACGCAGGCTTCGGTGCTGATGGTGAAGCCGGCGGGCACCGGCACCTTGAGGTTGGTCATCTCCGCCAGGCCGGCGCCTTTGCCGCCCAGCAAGTCCTTCATCCCTGACTTGCCTTCGGCCTTGCCGTTCCCGAAGAAGTAGACGTATTTCTTAGTCGCCACGCTAACCCCGATCTATAAATCTAAACTATCAATTGAGATAACAAGTCACAACTTGATGAAGTCACGCATTCTGTTTGACCTCTACATTGACCTTCGAAAAGTCAGCATACTGCCGAAAGAGGTTCCGCACACGGACCAACAGAGCCAGCCGGTTCCGGCGAACGGCCTCGTCCTCGGCCATCACCATCACGCCCAGAAAGAACGCATCGATGGGGACCTTGAGGGTCACCAGCACATCGAGCGCGTCTTTGAACTTCCTTTCCTTGATCAGCCCCGGGACGACGTCTTCTGCGGCGCGCACCGAGACATGGAGCCCGCGTTCGACCTCCTCCTGTAACCGGGCGTCATCCACCTTGTCATCGGCATGGGATTTCGTGATATTCTCGGCGCGTTTGTACCCGATCACAAGGGCCTCGAACTCCGACCTGGCAGCGAAGGATTGTAGCACGCGGATGCGAGCCACGATGTCCAACGGATCAAACGTGCCGGATTGCCACCGCGACAGGACCGCCTCGACCAGATCGCCCCGCAGCTTCGCCACCTCCTGACAATAGTGCCGGAGCCGTTCCCCGAAAAAGCGTTGCAGCTCGCCGGGCGCCTTTTCATCGACGGGAATGCCCTGCTCCTTCACCAGCCGCAGGGCATCCTGGATCGTCTGGTTGAGACTCACGGACAGCTTCCCTTCGATCAGGATCCGGATGACGGCATAGGCATGGCGCCGCAGGGCAAAGGGATCCTGAGAGCCGGAGGGCACGAGCCCCACGGCGAAGAAGGCGGCAACCGTATCGAGCCGGTCGGCTAGCGAGAGCAGCCTGCCGACAAGGCTGCCCGGGATCGCATCGTCGGCGAATCGGGGTAGGTAATGCTCGGCAATCGCGTCGGCCACTTCCTTCGGCTCCCGGTCCTGACGGGCGTACTCACGGCCTATGATGCCCTGGAGCGTCGGGAACTCCCCGACCATGCCGGTCACAAGATCGGCTTTGCAGAGCTTGGCGGCCTGCCGGCAGTGCTCGAGGGCATCGAGGTCGCCGAGGATGTCGGCCAGCTTGGCGGCCAGCGCCATGGTCCGTCCCGCTTTCTGATGGAGCGTGCCCAGCTTCTGATGGAAGGTGACTCCCTTGAGTTTCTCAACCCGGCTTTCCAATCGGACCTTGCGGTCTTCGTCGAAAAAGAACTTGGCGTCCGCCAGGCGAGCCGCTAGCACTCGCTCGTTGCCGGCCCTGATCGTCGCCTCGCTGCCGCGCATATTTACCACGGCGACGAAATACGGAAGCAGCCCCCCGTCCCTGTTCAGAACGGAGAAGTAGCCCTGGTGTTCTTTCATGGAGGTCATGAGCACTTCCTTGGGAAGGGCGAGGTACTGCGGCTTGAAAGTCCCGATGAGGACCTGCGGCATCTCGACCGAAAACACCGCCTGATCCAGCAACGCATCATCCCGATGCAGTAGCCCCTTCTTCTGTTTGGCCATCCGATCCAACTGCGCAACGATCTTCGTCCGCCGCTTGTCGGGATCCACGATCACGCCGGCCTTCTCCAGACTTTTCTCATAAGACCGGAAGTCCTTGACGCGCAGCGGACGGCCCGGCGAAAGAACTCGATGGCCATACGTGCTGTCTCCCGCCGTCAACCCGGCAAATTTGAACCTGACGGGTTTGCCGCCGTAGAGAGCCAACAGCCAGCGGACCGGCCGCGCGAACCGGACGTTCGTCTCATTCCACCGCATAGCCTTCGGAAACGAAAGCCCGCCCACCAACTCGAAGAGCAGCCCAGGCAGAAGTTCGGTCGTCTTGCGGCCGGGATCTTTCTTGACGGCGAAAAGATACTCTCCCTTCGGCGTCGTCCTTACTTTCAAGGTCTTGACCGGCACGCCTTGTGAGCCTGCAAAGCCGATCGCCGCTTTGGTGGGCTGGCCCTGAGCGTCAAAGCCAACCGCCTTGGACGGGCCCATGACCTCCGTCGCGAGCGGCTCCTGGTGCCCCGCCAACCCCGGCACCCACAGCGTCAGACGGCGGGGCGTTCCCATTGTCTGCACGGCTCCATGAGACAACCGGGCTTCCTTCAACAGTTGCCCAGCCCGATCCC
Source organism: uncultured Nitrospirales bacterium (assembly GCA_964472655.1). GTDB lineage: Bacteria > Nitrospirota > Nitrospiria > Nitrospirales > NS-4 > SCTG01. Next base: position 3,071 of record CAYYLQ010000015.1, on the reverse strand, counting down.
CCAATCCTGCAAGCGCCGGTGGCACGAACTGCGCGGGCAGTTCCTCTGCCCCGATCTCCAGCAGCAGTTCGTATCCCAACGCCTTCCGTGTCATGCCGTCGCCTTGCTGTTCATGGTCATATAGCCCTCAGCGCACAGGCGGGCAAGCCCGCGGACACGGGCGATGTAGCCCGTCCGCTCGGCCACGCTGAGCGCGCCGCGCGCATCCAACAGATTGAACAGGTGCGAGGTCTTTATGCAACAGTCATAGGCCGGCAAGACCAGCCCTTGCCCGATGAGACGCTTACCTTCGGCCTCATAAGCAGTGAAAGTCGTCATCAGGACCTTCACATCGGCCGCTTCGAAGTTGTATTTGGAGAACTGGACTTCGTCCTCGTGGTGAATGTCGCCGTACGTGACCCCTTCGGTCCACTTCAGGTCGAAGACGTTGTCCACGCCTTGCAGATACATGGCGATTCGCTCGGTCCCATAGGTGAGCTCGACCGAGATCGGATTCAATTCGATCCCGCCCACCTCCTGGAAGTACGTGAACTGGGTGATCTCCATCCCATCCAGTCGGACCTCCCAGCCGAGGCCCCAGGCGCCGAGCGTCGGCGATTCCCAGTCGTCCTGCATGAACCGAATGTCATGCTGTTCGGGATTGATGCCGAGCGCGCGCAGGCTCTCCAGGTAGACATCCTGCACGTCGGCCGGCGCCGGCTTCAGAATGACCTGATACTGGTAGTAATGCTGGAGACGATTGGGGTTCTCGCCGTAACGACCGTCGGTGGGCCGCCGGCAGGGTTGCACGTAGGCCGCGCGCCAAGGATCGGGGCCCAAGGCCTTGAGAAACGTCGCCGGGTGGAACGTCCCGGCGCCGACTTCCAGATCGTAGGGTTCGTGGATCACGCACCCTCTATCGGCCCAGAAACGATGCAGGGAAAGAAGCAGGTTCTGAAGGGTCACCCGTGCGGTCTCCCGAGCGGAAAATCGGAGGGCCAACCCTAACAAATGCGCTAGGGGTTGTCAATCGAACGGCCGGGCTCCGATTGACTGTCCGCGGCGCTTTTGCTAGGCTCCGCCGAGACTTTCCGCCGACAGATTTTTCAACAAGGAGAAGCCCCTTTGTCGCCCACAGGCCTGACCGCCGATACCCGCGTTGCAACTTTGAATCACCTGGCCGCCAAGCTGCGGATCCTGAGCGTCCGGTCCACCACGGAAGCCGGCAGCGGGCATCCCACCAGCTGCTGCTCGGCGGCCGACGTGGTGGCCGTGTTGTTCTTCTCGGTCATGCGCTTCGACCCCCAAAATCCCAAGCATCCGAACAACGACAGGTTCGTTCTCTCGAAGGGGCACGCGGCGCCGCTGTTGTACGCCGCCTGGGCCGAGGCTGGCGCGTTCAACCCGGAGGATATCCTCCGCCTGCGGACTTTGGCGTCGGACCTTGAGGGGCATCCCACACCGAGGCTGAGCTTCGTGGACGTGGCGACGGGCTCGCTTGGTCAGGGGCTCAACGCCGGGATTGGTTTGGCATTAAATGCGCGACTGGACCGTTCCGGCTATCGCACGTACGTCCTGATGGGTGATGGGGAGTCCATGGAAGGCTCCAACTGGGAGGCCGCCGAAGCGGCCCGCCATTTCAAACTCGACAATCTATGCGCAATCGTGGACGTCAACCGTCTGGGACAAAGTGATCCGACCATCCTCCAGCATGACATGGACGCCTACCGCGCGCGCTGGAGCGCGTTCGGCTGGAACGCTCTTTCCGTGGACGGACACGATCCCGCCGCGCTGCTGGACGCCTTCGAACAGGCGTCCCGGACAAAGGGCAAGCCGACGGTCATTCTCGCGCGCACACTCAAGGGCAAGGGCGTGTCATTCGCCGAGGACAAGCCGGACTGGCACGGCAAGCCCTTCAAGAAGGGCGAGGAAGCGGACAAGGCCCTGGCCGAGTTGAACGCTCGCCTTCTCCCCTCCGCGCCAAAGATTGAAATCCGCCGCCCCGATCCGCCGCCTACCGCGATGGCGCAGGCCAAACCGATCGCGCCGCCGGAGTACCAGCCGACTGATTCCGTCGCGACGCGCGAAGCGTTCGGCGCGGCACTGGTCACACTGGGCGAGGCAAATCCGCGGGTCGTCGCCCTCGATGCGGACGTCAAGAACTCGACTTTCACGGACAAATTCGGCAAGAAGTTTCCCGATCGGTTCTTCGAGACCTTCATCGCCGAGCAAAACATGATCGGCGCTGGGGTGGGACTGGCCAGCCAGGGCAAGATCCCCTTTGTCGCAACCTTTGCCGCCTTTCTGACCCGCGCCTACGATTTCATCCGCATGGCGGCGATCAGCAAGACAAACCTCAAGCTCATGGGCTCGCACGTTGGCGTCTCCATCGGCGAGGACGGGCCGTCACAGATGGGCTTGGAAGATCTCGCCATGATGGCGGCGCAGCCGGGCGTCGTGGTGCTCTACCCCTCCGACGCGGTCTGCACCCACTGGCTCACGGCTTTGGCGGCCGATCATCAGGGCATGGTCTACATCCGTACCGGACGTCCGAAGACGCCCATTCTTTACAAGAACGATGAAAAGTTTTCGATCGGGGGATCGAAGGTGCTGCGCGAGAGCGCCAAGGATCGACTAACGGTGGTCGCGGCTGGCGTGACGCTGTTCGAAGCGCTCAAAGCCCATGACGAGCTGGCTAAGCAGGGCATCGCGATCCGGGTCGTGGACCTCTACAGCATCGTGCCGATTGACCGCGCGACGTTGCTCGCCTGCGCCCGCGCGACAAACAATCTCATCCTGACGGTCGAGGACCACTATGCGCACGGCGGGATAGGTGACGCAGTGCTGGCGGCGGTGAACGCCGACGGCGTGAAGGTACACAAGATGGCCGTGACGGAGATTCCGCACAGCGGCAAGCCGGACCAACTCCTCGACCGTTATGGCCTCAGCGCCCGCCACATCGTCGAGAAGGTGAAGAAACTCGTCTCGTAATTGTTAGGATAGATTCAACACGAGGAGCTTGATTTCGGTCATTTCGTCGATGGCGTAGCGGAGGCCTTCGCGGCCGAGGCCCGAGTCCTTCACCCCGCCGT
>CAYYLQ010000014.1:0-59463 GCA_964472655.1 uncultured Nitrospirales bacterium | reverse complement strand
GACATCTGCGCGATCTTGTCCTCCTCCATCGTGAGCAGCGCCGTGCGCGCGCCCATGCGTGCCGCTGCGAGCGCGGCCTCGCAGCCGGCGTGGCCGCCGCCTACCACGATCACGTCGAAGTTCTCCTGGTACGTCCGGACGATCATTTGCCGATGCAAAACTCCTTGAAGATGCGGTCGAGGATGTCATCGGTCGTCGTCTCCCCGATGATCTCGCCAATCGCGTTGACGGCGGCGCGCAGATCCACCGCGACGAATTCGGCCGCCATGCGGCGCTCGATCGAGAGCAGCACCTGTTCGAGCGAGGCGGCAGCCCGCTCAAGCGCGCCGCGATGACGTAGGTGGGTGATCAGCAGGCCTTCGCTGGGTTCCAGTCCCTGCTTGAGCACAGCATCGCGGATCGCGTCACGCAACTCTTCCAGTCCGGCGCCGGCGGTCGCCGAAGTCCAGACTATTCGGCTCTCTTCGGTAAGCCCCTTGAGCTGCCGCGGCTCCAGGCGGGGAGGCAGGTCCGCTTTATTGACGATCAGGATCGCCGCCTTGCCCTGCGCCCGATCAAGCAGACGCCGGTCTTCCTCGCATAGCGGCTCGCTCCCGTCAAGCACCGCCAGCGCAAGTTCGGCGCGCGCCAGCGCGTCGTGCGAGCGGCGCACGCCCTCGCGCTCTACCACATCCACGGTCTCCCGCAAACCCGCCGTGTCCAGCAGGCGCACGGGAATGCCACGCACGTTCACGAACTCTTCCAGCACGTCGCGCGTCGTACCAGGAATAGGGGTGACGATCGCGCGGTCCGCCTTCGCCAGGGCGTTCAAGAGGCTAGACTTGCCTACATTGGGACGCCCGACCAGCACCGCCGTGACGCCTTCGCGGACGATGCGTCCCTCGTCCGCCGTCCGGATGAGCTGTCGGATCCGCTCCCGGACTGCGGTGACGCCCTTGGCCAGGTCCTGCGATGAGATGAACGTGACGTCTTCGTCCGAGAAGTCGATCCCGGCTTCGACCTCAACCAGCAAACGCACCAGGTCTTCGCGCAGGCGCCCGAGCTCCTCCGACAGGGCGCCCCGGAGCTGTTCCAGCGCAACCCGCAGGCCGGTTTCTGTGCGGGCTGCAATCAAGTCCATGACCGCCTCGGCTTGCGCGAGATCGAGCCGACCATTCAGGAAGGCGCGCTTCGTGAACTCCCCCGGCTCGGCGAGCCGCGCGCCGCTCAGGAGGAGAGCCTCCATCCCCAGACGCAGGATGAGCGGCCCGCCGTGGCAATGGAATTCGACAACGTCTTCGCACGTGTAGCTGCGGGGCGCCTTCATGACCGCGACCAGGACTTCGTCTACGCGCTTGCCGTCCGGAGTACGCAGTTCGCCGTGGTGCAGGGTGTGGGTCGGGTAGTCACGGACAGTCCGGCCGCCGGCGCCGGCAAAGACCCGCGAGGTGATGTCTAGGGCCTTCTCGCCGGAAACCCGGATGATGCCGATGCCGCCCTCACCGGGCGGGGTGGCGATGGCGCAGATCGTGTCGCCGGCATTCATGGTCGGTCATTTGGCCGCCGGGACCGGCGCTTTCGGCAGGATGTACCGGTCCGTGATGACCTGTTGCGCGATCGTGAGGACGTTGTTGGTGAGCCAGTACAACACGAGCCCCGCCGGGAACGTGACGAACAGGAAGGTAAGGAAGACGGGCAGCAGCAGCATGATCTGCGCTTGCTTCGGGTCCATGGTTGTGGGCTGGATCTTCTGCTGGATGAACATCGTGACGCCCATCAGGATCGGCAGGACATAATAGGGGTCCTGCACCGACAGGTCCTTCACCCACAGGAGGAACGGCGCTTGGCGCAACTCGATGGTCATGTACAGGATATTGAAGAGCGCGACGAAGATGGGAATCTGAAAGAACATCGGCAGGCAGCCGCCAACCGGGTTCACCTTTTTGTCCTTGTAGAGCTTGATCAGCTCCTTGTTGAGCCGCTCGCGATCATCGGCGTATTTCTTCTGCAGGGCCATCAGCTCCGGCTGGACGGCCGCCATGTCTTTCATGGACTTGTAGCTCTTGTAAGCGAGGGGCGCGAGCAGGAGCTTGATCCCGATGGTGATGATAATGATGGCCACGCCGTAGTTGTGGGTGAGCTCATGGAGGTAGCGGATGGCATAAAACAAGGGCTTGGCCACCGCCCGCACGAAGGACCAGCTCCCGTAGATGAACCAGCCGAAGTCGATCGTCTCTTCCAGTTCGATCTTGAGCGCCGCCAGCGTGTCATATTCCTTGGGGCCAACAAAGAGCCGGTACCTGCTGGCCACTGTGCCGGAAGAGGCGGGCGTGCGCAGGCCGACCGAGACCAGCCGCTCTCCTTCCTTGCGGACGACTCCGATATGGGGCACAGCATCGGCGGGGATGGCGGCCGCCAGAAAATATTTGTCCTGTATGGCGGCCCATTTCGTCTGGCCTGAGCGCAGGTCTTCTTTTTCGGGCGTGGCTTTGTCGAGCTTGCCCGCGATGTGCGTAGCCGGCCCGATGAACCCGACGAAGCCCTCCTGCCACTCATGGATTCCGAAGTTCGTCCCCAGCGACAGAGTCGTCGAGCTGCTCACGCCGGATGTTTCCACGGTCAGATCCACGAGATAGCTGCCGTGGCGAAACGTAAGGCGCTTGATGACCTGCGTGCCGGTCTCCGGGTCCGTATACGAGAAGCCGATCTCGCCGGTAGGCCGTTCCTCGCCGAGGCTGAGGTCCTTTCCGGAGACCGCATACAAGCCCCTCGCCAGCCGCTCCTGCAACTTGGCATCGGGGACCTCCACCGTCAGCGGCGGGATGAGCGCGTTCCCCTTGTCAGCGGCGGGCACGAGCTGGATGGGCTTGGGCTGCCTGGGGTCCGTGTTCAAATACCGCTTGAGCTCCCAGTGCTTGACCACCCCGCCGCGGTTCGAGAGGACAACCTTCACCAAATCGGTCTCGACCGTCACCTCCTGTTCGCGCTCGCCGACCAGAGCCGGGGCCGGCAGCGTCACGCTCGCCGTTACGGCAGACTGGACCGGCGCGGCAATCTGAGCCGGTGAGGGCAATGCGGGAGTGGCCGTCGCGGTGTCCTTTTTCTTCGCGACGGGTGCAGCCGGCACCGGCCGTCTCGCAACCCCCATCTTCTCCAAGAGATAGGGGTAGAGCACGATGACCGCCATCGAGAGGACAAGGAAGAGGATGATGCGCTTTTCCATCTATGGACTCGTCAGCGAACCGGCAGCACCGGATCGTAGCCGCCGCGATGGAACGGATGGCATTTCAGCAGGCGTCGCGCCGCCATCCCCAGCCCTCGCAGGAGGCCATGGCGCTCCAGCGCCTCACGCGCGTAAGCCGAGCATGTGGGCGCATACCCGCAGCAGGGCGGGCCCAGCGGCGAGAGCCACTGCTGATAGAAGACGATCAGCGCGACAGCGATCCGAGTCATCGTGAATTCTCCGCGGCCGCCAAGTGCGCCCGTTTCAGGACGGTCTGCCAGCTCGCGCGCAGGCGCCCCGCGGGCTCGGTCACGGATTCCCGCTTCGGCAACACCAGCAGATCCAGCCCGGGCGGGACCAGCCGCAAGCTCAGCCGGCCCAGCTCGCGAAACCGCCGCTTGGCGCGGTTACGCGCCACCGCCCCTCCGAGTTTCTTTCCCACGACCACGCCCACCCGCGTGCGGGCCAGATCATTTCGGCGGTAGAGCAGGGTGAAGAGCGGGCACGAGGTCCGCTTCCCTTCCTTGAAAACCAGCCGGATGTCGGCGCTGTTGCGAAGGAAGTGCTGTGCGCGAGTGGAGCGGGGGGGAGCCACCGATCCAGATCAGACGGTCAGCTTGTGCCGTCCCTTGGCCCTGCGGCGCGCCAACGTCCGTCGGCCGCCCTTCGTTTTCATCCGTTCGAGAAACCCGTGAGTGCGTTTCCGCGCCTTGTTCGAGGATTGCCGCATCGTGGCGGACATTGGTCTGACTCCTTGTTCCGGTTATGAGGTGAAGTGCCGCGTCATTATAAGGGTGGTGTCGGAGGGTGTCAATCAGCCTAACAGCTCGTTGATCGCGGCCAGCAATTCGGGCGGGTGAATCGGTTTCTGAAACGTGCGCTTGGCGCCCAGGATCCTAGAGACATCGAAGAAGAACTCGCGTCGATCCTCCTTATCCGAACCGGAGACAGCGATGATCTTCGCCTCGGGAAAGTCCCGTTTCAATTCATTGATGACGTGCATGCCGTCCTTCGCCGGCATCATGATGTCGGTAATGATCAGGTCCGTCGGCCGTTTCCGGTAGAGCGCCAGGCCCTGGACGCCGTCTTCGGCCACCACCACCGTATGCCCCGCTTCCTTGAGGATCTGCGCAAGCATCACGCGTGAAACTTCTTCGTCTTCAATGATCAGAATCCTGGCCATACGGTCCCCTGTGTCCGGGCGATCACCCGCCCTCGTCGGGCGCGCCGCCGGATCGGGCGAGGTCGTCGATTTTGATCCTCTCCGGGTTGAGCTTCTTGGCCGCCTTGGTCATGTGGTCGAGGGCTTCATCAAAGGACAACGGCTCGGCCTCCTTCGGCCGGAAGCGGACGGGGTTGATGCGCGCGACCACGAAGCTCTTGAGATAAGGGCTCGTCAACCCTCTGGCTTTCAAGGCTTCGACCTTCTGCACCACCAGATCATCCAGCGCGAGCACCGTTTTCGCACGCGTCCGGCGGGTCTCCATTGCCGATCGCAACGAGCCCTTCAGGAACTGGTCGACCCGTTTCAACACAGGGTTGTAGGCGCCGCCGCTGAAGCGCGGCCGTTCCTCATAGCACAGGCCGAGGGTGATGAACGCGGGCTCCTCGAACTCCAGCGCGTAGGTCTCTTCCGTGGCGCTGTCTAGCCGCGCCAGCTCCTTGTACATGCGGATGACCTCCAACGCCTTCTCCCGGAGATTGTGGGCCTTCTCGGTATTCAGCGCGAGTATCTGATAGGCCGCGGCGGCTTCCGGCACCACGATCGCGGTGATGCTCTTCGCGCCCAACGTCCGCATCGCCGACAACCGGTGGTACCCGTTCGGCGTCCAGTACTTGGCCGGTTGGCCGTCGTGCGCGCGGACCGCGATGATCGGGTCGAGAAAGCGCCCGAGTTTGCTGATCACGGCCTCGAGCCTGCGCACGTGCGTGTCCGAGAGATTGCGCTGGTAGGGCGTGGGCTCGACCTTCTCGATCGGCAACGCGGCCAGAACGACCCAGCGGCCGCCGTAGGGTTCTCGGTACACGGCGAGCACCTTTCCACCGTCCCCCTCGATCACGCGGTGCAGGTCGGCGACCTCGCCCGGCGGCGGCGCCGCCTGCAGTTCCGTCGCCGACAACCCCGTCGAAGCCCCCGCCGGCTTCCGCCGCCGACGCCCGGCAGAGCCGGTTTTCATCTTATGTGGTTTCTTTTCAGCCATTGTCGACCTTGTTGAAGAGCGCTCGAATCTTTTCGACCCGCGTGCGGTTCACGCCCAGGTCGGAGCGCCCCACGCGCGAGGCCGAACGGACGTGGATTTGCTTGCCGGCAAGATCGAACAGGAACTCCACGTCGTCCACAAACCGGAAGAGCCGGCTGCGAAACTCAATGTGCCAGTATGCATCCTCTTCGACAACGAAGGTGGCATTGCCGGCCGCCAGCACGGCCTGTCGGAGCCGGGCCTTGGCCGGCGTCAGCTCGCCGGTCCAACTCAGCGGTGGCACGCGATGATGCGCGTCCTCTTCCGCCAGCGACGAAACACAGTTGGGCGATGCGGGACAAGGTTTCAGCGCGCGCGGCATCCACCAACGTTACACGAGAATCCCGCCGCACGCCAGCCCCCGTCGAGGATCGCGTGATTCTCTCTCCGTGATTGTTTATAATGAGGGCTGTCCGAACGGCGGGATCCGCTGTGAACAGCCACGCAGGAGACGCGTAGATGACCTTCCAAGAGTTTCTCAAGCAGTTGCCGCTCTTCAAGGATCTGGCCGACGAGGAAATCGACCAGATCGCGCCTGTCTGCCGTCTGGTTGAGGGAAAGGCTGATGACCACCTGATCAAAGAAGGTCTGCCTTCTCGGTCCATTTTCTTCCTCCTCGCAGGGAAGGCCGTCGTCATCAAAGGCGTGGATCAGTCGAAGCACTCGGTGATCGGGGAAGTCCAGAAGGGGACGATCATCGGCGAGCTGTCTCTCTACGACAACACCGTCGCGTCCGCCACCGTCCGGGCCACGGAATCCTTCAAAGTGCTGGCGATCGACAGCGCGAAGTTCACGCAGTTGATGGAGAGCAACCACAGCCTCGGCTACAAGATCTTCAAGAAGCTGGCCCGTAACACCAGCCGCCGCCTGAAAATGGTCTCGGGCGAACACGCAGAGTGCCTTGTCGTCCCGGACGACTCCGCCCAATAAAAAGCCCCTGAGTCCCGAGACCCAGGGGCCGTGATGGTGGAGGCGAGGGGAGTTGAACCCCTGTCCGAAGACCGTCAGCGAAGGGCTTCTACATGCATAGCCGGCGATTTGGGGTTTCGCTTCCGTCCACGCCCTCCGGCAGGCTTAGAACGGTCGCTAGCCCAGTGCATCTCGCCCGCCGCCGCTGAGCACCAGCGTCAGGCCAGCCCGCCATCGTCGCCTCATCCCCCACGCGGGCTCCAGGAGAGAGACGTCACCGCTTAATTAAGCAGCGAGTGCCAGTTCTTGGTTGGCAGTTATTGTTTCCGGACTTTTACGAGTTCCCGGAGCTCGGCATGCCGCCCTGGCGTCATGATCCCCGTCGAAGCCGGTCGCCCCCTTTCGTTGATTTTGCTCTCATTACGGTACCATCCCTCTTGCCGGCATTCAAGGTCGGCTATATTCGCCCCTTCGTCCGCTCCCCTTTGCGATGCCCCCGCCCCAACAGGAACACCGCGAACTCCCGCGCCCCCCGCATGCGTTGCTCCAGCGGCCCCTTCTTGATCTCCTCGTTCTTCAGGTGCTGCTCGAACTTCTCCAGCGCCTGTCCCATGAACTCCTCGAAGAGCGAATTGTCAAAGAGCGTCCTCATTTTCATGGCGGCTCCTTCTTCTTGACGGTTTCGCGGTCCGGTACTACGATACGCCCATGGCTAAGCGCCCCAGCCTGAACCCGTTGCCGGACATCCTTTCCCGGTTCCTCAAAACACACGGCATGGCAATCCATATGCTGGAATTCAAGCTTCGGCAGCACTGGCCCGAGATCGTCGGCGAACATGTCGCGCGCCACACATGGCCGGACTCCGTCCGGCACCGCAAGCTCTATCTGGTGGCCGAGAACTCCGTCTGGCTCCAGCAACTCCTCTTCCTCAAGCCGGAGCTGCTCGCCAAGATCAACAGCGCCGCGGACGGCGAGGCGCTCACCGATATCATCCTGAGGGTCGGGACCGTGCCCGTCCCAGTCGCCTGTGAAGGCCCTTCGCCTCGTCTTGCTTCCCCTGAACAGGAAGAGAGCGTCAACAGGGAGACCCGCGCCGCGATCGAGGCGACGGTGCAAACGGTCGCCGATCCTGATCTCCAGGCGCGCCTGAAGGCGCTCTTCGCGAAATCCGCGACCTAACTACCGCCGAGTTTGCCCTGAAAGAGAACTTTCGTGCCCACCGCGCCGAACTCCTGATCGGCTGTGAGCCAATATGTCCCTCGCACGCCGCGCTCGAAGCTGGACCTCGATAAGGGATCCGCTCCGCTCAGGTACTCTTTGAGCGAAGACTCTTCCGCCAGGCCGGCATTGTCGAAGACGTAGATGGTCACGCGCTGGTAGCGGCCGGCGGGATCACCGGGCGTCGTCGGCTTGATCTTGAGGTGGGCGAATCCGTTCCGATTCCCATGGCCCGCAACCTGAAAACGGACCAGCAGGGCTTCGATCTCGGGGGTTGTCGTGCGAGGCGGGACGTTGACGGTCACATTCTCACCGTTCTGAGCTATGACGCTGTACGGCGGGATGGACCGGTCCGGCGCGGTCAGGATCATCCCGACCACGGTGATGACGATCAGCCCGATGCAGAGCGTGAGCGCGGTCTTGACGAGAGGATCGAGCGGCTTCTGGGGCTGCTCAGCCTCCATTATCCTGGGCCGGAGGACCGGACTCGTCTCCATTGCCGACGGCAACGCCGTTGTCCGCAGGCTCGCCCGAAGATTCGGCCAGCTTGGCCACGCCCACGACACGATCCGTCTCCTCCATATCGATCAGCCGCACCCCTTGCGCGTTCCGGCCGATCTCGCGCACGTCGTCCACTTTGGTGCGGAGAATCTTGCCCTCGGCTGTCATCACCATGATCTCGTCCCCGTCGCGAACCTGATGGAATGAGACCGCGGGGCCGTTCTTGTCGGTCACCTTGACGCTGATGATGCCCCTCCCGGCCCGGCCTTGGAGGCGGTACTCGCTCACCAAGGTCCGCTTTCCATAGCCGCCCTCCGTGACCGTGAGGATAGAAGCGGTCGAGTCCGGGGTGATCGTCTCCATCCCGATCACGTAGTTACCTTCGTCCAGACTGATGCCGCGCACGCCGTGGGCGGTGCGGCCCATCGGCCGGACGTCATCTTCCTTGAAGCGGATGACAATGCCGTGCCGCGTGCCGAGCAGGATCTCCCGCTGGCCGTCGGTGATCTCCACACCGATTAGCTTGTCGCCCTCGTCCAGCGTGAGCGCGATGATGCCGCCCTGGCGGGGATTGCCGTAAGCCGACAGTTCGGTCTTCTTGATGACGCCCTGCCGCGTGGCCATGACGACGTAGCGGTCTTCGCGGAACTCCGCGACGGGCAAGGTGGCCGTCACCTTTTCGTCCCCGGCGAGCGCCAGCAGATTGACCATCGCCTTGCCCTTGGCGGCGCGGCCGGCCTCGGGAATCTCGTGCACCTTCAGCCAATACACCTTGCCCGCGTCGGTGAAGAACAGGAGATAGTCATGCGTCGAGGCCGTGAACAGCGTCTCGACGAAGTCCTCTTCCTTGATTCCCATTCCGATCTTGCCCTTACCGCCGCGTCGCTGAGCCCGGTAAAGCGAGACGGGGTTGCGCTTGATGTAGCCGGTGTGGGAGACGGTCACCACCACCTCTTCCTGCGCGATCAGGTCCTCGACGTTGATCTCCGCTTCTTCTGGGACAATCTGCGTGCGCCGTTCGTCCTTGTATTCCTCTTTGATGGCCAGGAGCTCGTCCTTGATGATCTGCCGGACCAACGCCTCGGACCCCAGGACGGACTTGAGGTAGGCGACGCGCTTGATGATCTCCTCGTACTCCTGCGTCAGCTTCTCCCGTTCCAATTGCGTCAGCCGCTGCAGCTTCATGTCCAGGATGGCGTTGGCCTGGATCTCCGACAGGGTGAACTGCCGCATCAAACCGCCGCGCGCCTCCTCCGGCGAGCGCGACCGCTTGATGAGCGCGATCACGGCGTCCAAGTTGTCCAACGCGATCTTGAGGCCTTCCAGGATGTGGGCCCGCTCTTCGGCCTTGCGCAAATCGAACGCCGTCCGGCGTAGCACGACCTCGCGCCGGTGCTCGATGAAGGCCTCCAGGATCTGCTTGAGATTCAGGACCTCCGGCCGGTTGTGGACCAGCGCCAGCATGATCACGCCGAACGTGGACTGCATCGGCGTGTGCTTGTAGAGATTGTTGAGCAGCACGAGGGGGATTTCCCCCTTCTTGAGTTCGATCACGATCCGCATCCCATCGCGGTCCGACTCGTCCCGCAGGTCCGCGACTCCTTCGATGCGCTTATCCTGGATCAGCTCGGCGATCTTCTCGATCAGCCGGGCCTTGTTGACCTGATAGGGGATCTCCGTGACGATGATCCGATCGCGGTCGGTGCGCTCGTCGGTTTCAATGCTCGCCTTGGCCCGCAGCGTGAGGAGCCCGCGGCCGGTAGTGTACGCGTCCTTGATGCCCTGTGTGCCGTAGATGTACCCGGCGGTGGGGAAGTCCGGGCCTGGGATGACCTCCATCAGTTCGTCGATCGTGGTATCGGGGTTGCCAATAAGCTTGATGAGACCGGCAACAACTTCGACGAGGTTGTGGGTCGGAATGTTCGTCGCGTAGCCGACCGCGATCCCGCCGGCGCCGTTGACGAGAAGGTTCGGCGCCTTGGCCGGCAAAACCATCGGTTCCATGCGCGACTCGTCGTAATTGGGGCGGAAATCGACGGTCTCCTTGTCGATGTCCGCCAGCATCTCCTCGGCGAGCTTGGTCAGCCGCGCCTCGGTGTACCGCATGGCGGCCGGCGGATCGCCGTCCACCGAGCCGAAGTTGCCCTGGCCGTCCGCCAGGCAATAGCGCATGTTGAAGTCCTGCGCCATGCGGACCAGTGTGTCGTAGATCGCCGTATCGCCGTGGGGGTGGTAGTTCCCCATGATCTCGCCGACGATCTTGGCCGACTTGCGGTAAGCCCGGTTGTGGACCAGGCCCATCTCGTTCATGCCGTAGAGGATCCGGCGATGGACCGGCTTCAGCCCGTCCCGGACGTCCGGCAGGGCCCGCCCCACGATCACGCTCATCGCGTAATCGAGGTAGGACGAGCGCATCTCGTCCTCGATGGCGATCTGCGTCAGTCTTTCGTCAACCGGCATCCGCTACCTCCTACACATCGAGATTCCGCACCTCGAGGGCGTGCTGCTGGATGAAATCCCGCCGCGGCGCGACCTCGTCGCCCATGAGGATGGAGAAGATGTCCTCGACCCCGGCAAAGTCTTCGAGTTTGACCTGGAGCAGCATGCGGGTCTCCGGGTTCATCGTGGTCTCCCAGAGCTGCCCCGGGTTCATTTCGCCGAGACCCTTGTAGCGCTGGAGGCTGCTCCCCTTTTTGCCGACCTCCAGGATCGAGCGAACCAGCTCGCCTGTGCTGGAGAACTCGGTCGCCTTCTCCTCGGCTTTGACCTTGTACGGCGGGCGCCCCAGACCGATCGCAATAGGCGCCAGTCTCTGCAGCGCGCGGAAATCCGCCGAGCCGACGAGCTCATGCGTGACCTCCAGGCTGTGGGCGCGTCCGTTCGTCTGCGCCCGGCAGGCAACCTTGTTGGACTCATGTTCTTCGTCCGGGACGATCTCAAGGTCCACATTGGCCTTGGGGTAGATGGTCGCCAAGGTCTTCTTGACGCTGGCGATCACCTTCTTGAGAGCCGTCGCGTTCCGGAGGAGATCGCGGTCAAGGCCCGGTTCCTCGACGAAGGCGCGCAAGATCCCGGCTTCGTGCTGCTTGCGGCCGAACCGGGCGAGGAGCCCTTCGTACTCGATAAGCTTCTTGAGCACCGGCAGCAGGCGACGACCGGTCACGTAGGCCTGCCCGCTCTCGAGGTAGACTTCAACGGCTTCGACTGCCAGATCGGCCAGGTATTCGTTGAGGGCGTTTTCATCCTTGAGGTATTTCTCCGCCTTGCCCTTCTTGACCTTGAAGAGCGGCGGCTGGGCGATGTAGATGTAGCCGCGCTCGATGAGTTCGTGCATCTGCCGGTAGAGGAAGGTGAGCAGCAGCGTCCGGATGTGGCTGCCGTCCACGTCCGCGTCGGTCATCAGGATGATCTTGTGGTAGCGGGCGCGGTCGATGTCGAAGTCGTCCTTGCTCTTCTCGCCTTCTTCGCGCGGGCGGCCGATGCCGGTCCCGAGCGCCTGGATCAGCACGCGGATCTCCTCGCTAGAGAGCATCTTGTCGAACCGCGCCTTCTCCACGTTGAGGATCTTGCCCTTGAGCGGCAGGATGGCCTGGAACTTCCGGTCGCGCCCCTGCTTGGCGGAGCCGCCGGCCGAATCGCCTTCGACGATGTACAGCTCGCTGTGCGCCGGGTCACGCTCAGAACAGTCGGCCAGCTTGCCGGGAAGCGAGCCGCCCTCCATGGCGCTCTTGCGGCGGATCAGCTCCTTCGCCTTGCGGGCGGCGTCGCGCGCGCGGGCGGCGTCGATCGCCTTGCCGATGATCTTGCGGGCGACGGGCGGATTTTCTTCGAAATACGCACCGAGGGCTTCGTTGACCGCCGTCTCCACGATGCCCTTGACCTCGCTGTTGCCCAGCTTGGCCTTGGTCTGGCCCTCGAACTGCGGATTGCGCAGCTTCACGCTGATGACGGCAGTGAGCCCCTCGCGCACGTCGTCGCCCGTGAGGGACTCCGTCTCCTTCTTGAACAAGTCGTTCGCGTTGGCGTAGTTGTTGATCGTCCGGGTCAGCGCCGCCTTGAAGCCGACGAGGTGGGTGCCGCCCTCCCGCGTGTTAATGTTATTGGCGAAGGAGAACATGTTCTCGGCATAGGCGTCGTTGTACTGGAGGGCCACCTCCATGATCATGTCGCTCTTCTCAACGCTAATGTAGATGGGCTTGTGCAGCGGCGTCTTGGCCTCGTTCAGGTGTTCGACGAACGAGACGATCCCGCCTTTGTAGCGGAAGACCTGCTCCTTCTCCTTGCGCTCGTCCTTGAGCGAAATCTCCAGGCCCTTGTTCAAGAAGGCCAGCTCGCGCAGGCGCTGGGCCAGGATGTCAAAACTGAACTCCGTCGCCTCGAAGACCTCGTGGTCCGGCTTGAAGGTGATCTTCGTCCCGCGTTTCTTGGTCTTGCCGGTGTCCTTCAGGGGAGCCGTGGGCTTGCCGCGCTCGTACCGTTGCTCAAAGACCTGGCTGTCCTGCCAGATCTCCATTTCGAGCCACTCCGAGAGCGCGTTGACGACCGAGATGCCCACGCCGTGGAGGCCGCCGGAGACGGTGTAGGCGCCCTGCTCGAACTTCCCGCCGGCGTGGAGCATGGTCAGGGCGACTTCCGCGGCCGACTTCTTCTGCGTCGAGTGCATGCCGGTTGGGATGCCCCGGCCGTTGTCCACTACCGTGACGCTGCCGTCGATATGGATCGTGACCTCGATCGTCTCGCCGAAGCCAGCCATGTGCTCGTCGACGCTGTTGTCCACCACCTCGTACACGAGATGATGCAGCCCGTCCGGGCCGGTGCTCCCGATGTACATGGCGGGACGCTTCCGGACGGCGTCGAGGCCTTCCAGCACCTTGATCTGATCGGCGTCGTACGAGTCGCGCTGCCCGTTCTCGGCTTTGGGACCCTCTTCGGGTTCTTCTTCGGGTCTTGGCTCTTTTATAGCCATAGTCCTCCCTTTATTGAACGGTCCTTAGATCTTCATCGGCATGACGACGCACAGGAACCCAAGGTCTCCCTCCGAGCGCAGCACGCAGGGGCTCAAGGGGCTGCTGATCTCCAGGTTGACCGCGTCGCCGTCCATCACCGCCAGCGCGTCGAGAAGGTACCGAGCGTTGAAGCCGGTCGTCAGGCTCTCCCCGCGGTACTGCGCGGGCAGATCCTCGGTGGCTTCTCCGACGTCGGGATTGCTGGTGTGCAGCGTGATCGAGCCGTTCTGGAGGATCACCTTGACCGCGTTGGTCTTGTCCTTGGAGAGCACGGCGACGCGCCGCAACGCGCTTTCCAGCGCGGCCCGCTCGATCGAGGCCTTCTTGGCGCTCTCCTTGGGGATGACCTGCTGGTAGTTGGGGTACGTCCCTTCCATCACCCGCGAGGTCAGGAACAGCCCGCTTTTCTGGAAGGTGACGAGGTTCTTCGTGAAGCCCAACAGCGGCTCGCCCTCCTCCTCCTCCAGCAGACGCCGCATCTCCTGCGCCGCCTTGCGCGGAATGATGGCCTTGATCTCCTTGGGCAGATCTGTACCCGCGTTCTGGGTTAAGTCGCTTTCGGCGATCGCCAGTCGGTGCCCGTCGGTGCCGACCAGCTTCAGCGTGACTTTCTTCTCCGAGGAATGCAGCGTGATCAGAAGGCCGTTGAGGATGTAGCGCGCGTCGTTGTCGCCGACCGCGAAAAGGGTCTTGCGGATCAGGGACGAGAGCCCGCTGCCGGGAATGGCCACCCGCCCTTCGCGTTCGATCGTGGGCAGCGCGGGGAATTCGGCGGCCGCCATGCCGACGACCTTGAACTGACTCCGGCCGGCCTGGATTTGCACCCAGTTATTCTCCTGCGTTGTGAGGGTGATCTCGCCGTCCGCCACCTCTTTCAGGAGCTCGTAGAGCTTGCGGGCGGAGAGCGACACGCTGCCGGCCTGCTGGACATCGGCCTTGTAATGTCCACGGACTCCGATCTCGAGGTCCGTCGCGACCAATTCGATCCCGTCCTGCTTCGTCTCCAGCAGGATGTTGGAGAGGACCGGCATGGTATTGCGCTTCTCCACAATTCCCTGGACGCGTTGCAGCCCGGTCAACAACTCGTCCCGGGCAATCCTGATCTTCATCGGCCTCCCTCCTTCTGACCTAGGCACCAGTGATCTGGCGCTTCAGTTCCTCGAGCGTTCCGAGCAGGCTGGGATCGCTCTGCTTGGCCTTCTCGATTTGCTTGCATGCGTGCATGACGGTGGTATGGTCCTTGCCCCCGAAGTGCCGCGCGATCTCCGGATAGGACTGCTGCGTGATCTCCCGGCACAGGAACATCGCGATCTGTCGCGGGTGGACCAGCACCCTGGTCCGGCGCTTCGACTTCATCTCGGAAATCTTGATGTGAAATTTCTCGGCCACTATCTCTTGTACGGCGTCCAGGGTGATCACGCGCTTTCTCTCGTTGATCAGCTCCTTGAGCACGTTCTGCGCCATCTCGAGCGTGATGGTCTGCCCCGTCAGCTGTGCGTAGGCGCCCAGCCTGACCAGCGAGCCTTCCAGCTCCCGGATGTTCGCCTTGATGTTGTTAGCCACGAAGTGCGCAACGTCGTTCGGGATCGCGATGCCTTCCCGGTCGGCCTTGTCCTGAAGGATGGCAATCCGTGCCTCCAGCGGGTACGGCTGAATGTCGGCGACCAGCCCCCATTCCAATCGCGAGCGGAGACGCTCCTCCATTTCGGGCATGTCCTTGGGGTAGCGATCGCTTGACACCACGATCTGCTTGCGGGCCTCATAGAGACTATTGAAGGTGTGAAAAAATTCTTCCTGGGTCGCCTGCTTACCGGCGATGAATTGAACGTCATCTACGAGGAGCATGTCGATGTTGCGATAGCGCCGGCGAACGTCGATCATCTTATCGTAGCGGATGCCGTTGATGACTTCGTTGGTGAACTGCTCCGAGGTGACGTAAGCGATTCGGAGGTCGGAATGCTCCAAGACAAAATTGCCGATGGCATGCATCAGATGCGTCTTGCCCAGGCCTACTCCGCCGTATATCAGCAACGGGTTGTACGCAGTCGCCGGCGATTCGGCGACCTTGAGACAGGCTGCCCGAACCAGCTGGTTGTTCGAAGCAGCCACAAAAGTTGAGAACATATACCGGGGATTCAGCTGCGTCGGCCTTTTGCCGCGCGTGGAAACCGCGACAGGTGCGCGTTCGATTGTCCCTCGCGAGGGCTCCTTGCCCTGCGCATCCGGCGCTGAAATGGTATAGGCCACTCTCAAATCCCTCTTTTCAGCTACTTGCCCGAGTACCTCTTCCAAAATCGCTTGGTAATGGTCCCGTATCCAGTCGCGGAAGAACCGATTCGGCACACGAATAGTCGCTTCATAATCACTTATATTTTCAATGGATATGTCCTTGAACCAGGTGTCATACACGTCCTTGGACACTCGCTCTTTGAGTATCCCTGTGCTGGCCTGCCATAGAACCGTGGTGTCCACCGCAAATCCTCAATTTTTAAGAAGTCCACAAGTCTTTCCACACCTGTGGATAATCACTACTTACTGGTTGTCGCTCTCCCCCCTGCGTCCGCGCTCCAAACTCCCTGTTCCCAGATCATCTGCAGGATATCCTCCGCTCACACGATAAGGCGTCCACCATGACACCTATGACACACGAACATCCGATGTTGTTACATCTCTTTCCTTTTTCTCTCTTGTGGCCTATACCCACAACCATTACTACGTCTCTTTTCTCCTACTCTATTTCTTTGCCATACAACTCGAAAGAGAAGAGCCCCACCATCACCACGTAATGACCTGATCGGCCTTAAACAGCATGTCGACCAAGCGGTCGTAAGAAATACTGTCTCTACTCTGGGAAGAGTCATTGTTTTCCGTCACGCGATAGAGTGTGCACTTTGGCAAGGCCGGTGGTTCCTCAACATGTGGCAGGAGAACAACCACAGGAGGTGATGTCTGGGAGGACGCTTGTGCGGACAGCATTTGAAGGGCCGCTGGGCTGACCGGAGATTTAAGCAAGTGCAGTGTCATTTGTTGAGCCTATGAGAAGATAAGGGCATGGTCTGCAGTCTCCAGCGCGGTAGAGATTTCAGATGGGCGGATGGGGTTAGTCACGCAGTCCTGTATGTAACGGGGAGGGGTTTTTGCATCAGTGGAAATTGAAAACGGACAGCCCCACTCGATGAAAACCGGAAGGTGTTTCTCGAGGATTTCACCGTCGACAATATCATCGGTATTCTCAGACAGAAGAAAAGGAGCGAGCCCGGTCAAGATTATGCGAAGGTCCTTCCCTTCATTGTGAGAGCCAAGACCCAGAGCAATACGAAGAGCCTCAACTGCGCGATGACTTTTCATAGGGTCCACGCCTATGAGAATCACTATCTTCGGAGAAGGACGTTCCACAAACAAACATCAATTCAAGGCCACAAAACGATCGCAGGAAGAAACAATGTTTGAAAGGACCACAAGCCCGCAATAGGTGGCCTTCTCTTCTTTGCGCGGGACGCCATGTTGTTGGGCGCCATAGGCACAGGCGAATAACTTTAGGCCGGAGTCGCGCAATGGTTGAAAGCGGGGGTCATCAACGGCAAGGACGCCTTCATCGATCAGATAGAGGTAGACGTCGGCGCCCGCCTTAAGAGCGGCGCTGGAGAGACCGATTGCCGTGGATAGATTGGGGTTCGCCGGGCCTGTGGATAGAAGAATACCTAAGGCTCTTTTTTTCATCTCGAATTCACAGGATGTAGAGGCTCGTAACTAAGCAAGATACAAAGGGATTTTATGACCTGAACCACGAGGTGAAATGTACCATAAACGCCCGCCTCGAGTCAACGAAAAAAACAGGCGCGGGCCTGAAAGTTTGGGTGTGCGAACTATGTAGGGGGTTACGCCTGGTTCTTGTTGCCGAGGCAGGTTTTAAATTCCACGAGAGAGAGGGTGAGATCCCTACGTTCCGGGAGATAGCGGACGGTGAGGGACGAGGAAGCCGCGTCGAAGTGCTTGATGGCCCAAAGGATGCCTGCCGTTTCAGCGGATTTTAACTGCCTCCCAACGTCGTCTGTGTCAAGATTAGTTTCAATGCAGAGCCCTTCGTTTCGTAGTTGCTCGGCCTGTTGTTGGAGGATAACAGCATTTACACCTTCATTAATGAGCAGGACCGGAGACGTTGCGGTCACGGCTGCGCCCGACTCGCGTTCCTGTAGAAGAGCCAGGATCCGCTCGAACCCGAGCGAGCACCCGACGGCCGGAATTTTCTTGCCGGCGAATGTTCCGATCAGGTCGTCATAACGGCCACCGCCGAGGATGGCAGACGGGTAACCTACAACGACCGCTTCGAAGATAGGGCCGGTGTAATAGTCCATCCCGCGAACGAGGATTGGATCAAAAACGATAGAGGAGTGTTCGTTCATCTGGACAACGGAACCAAGAATCCCCATTAAATCATTGTGAACATTCTCAAGGTCCGCATAAACCGAAGTGTTTTTAAACTCGTGAAGGATCTTGTCAAAAAACTCATAAGGAGCAGAAGCTCCTTCTACTTTTCGTATCGGGTCAGCATCACGGACAAAAGCCTCCACCTTTTTTGAGATCGCGGGGCTCGCAGACAGTGTTTTTCTTATTTCGTCACAGAGCTGACCCAGCGAGAGCTTGTCGAGCTTATCAAGCACAATTGCAAGGGGGCCGATCACCTCCGGAGCCACGCCAAACCCCCGCAGCAAGAGGGGCAAGAGCCGCTTGTGACTCAGACGGAACCGGTATTGCCCCAGGTTCAGTTCTTTGAGCACACGCTCCGTTGCCGTGATGATTTCTACCTCATAAGCCCAAGAGGCTCCGCCGACGACATCGATGTCGCATTGATAAAATTCGCGAAAGCGCCCTTTTTGCGGACGGTCCGCGCGCCAGACCGGCGCGATGTGGTAGCGGCGAAAGACCTTGGGCAACTTCCCCTGGTTGGATGCTACGAAGCGGGCGAGCGGCACGGTGAGGTCGTAGCGAAGACCGTAGTCTGCTAACTCGGCGTCTTTCGCCTGGGCCAGCTTCTCGCCCCGCTTCAGGATCTTGAACAGGAGCTTCTCGTTTTCTCCGCCGCCCTTGCCGAGCAGGACCGTGAGGTCTTCCATGGCGGGGGTGTCGATCGGAAGGTAACCGTAGAGCCGGTAGACCGAGCTGATGGTCTCCATAAGCCGCTGGCGGAGCAGCGTGTCCTGAGGCAGCCAGTCGCGCATGCCGGTGGGGGGGCCGATCGAGGACATTGGTGCGTATCCTAGCCGCTTCTCGAACGGCTATCAAGCAGTCAGGTGGAAGGCTTCCTTGATGCCGGTGAGGACGAACTGGACGGCGATGGCCGCTAGGATGAGCCCCATGACACGAGTGAAGACACGCATCCCGGTTTCCTTCAACAGACGGGTGATCGGGGTCGCGCTACGCAGAGCGAGGAAGGCAATCAACGCATTGAGGGCAATAGCCAGCAAGATGATGCCGAACATTGGGAGGACAGAAGGAGATTTTGACGCCTGGCCAGTGAGGGCGATCACGCTGGAAATCGTGCCGGGCCCGCTCAGCAGGGGAATGGCCAGCGGAATGATGGCGATGTCCTCCCGCTTCGCTCCTTCGGCGTCTTCTTCCGGCGTGTGGCGCACCCGCGCCGGCTTGGCCTCCATCATGTCGAAGGCGATCTTCAGCAGGAGCAGTCCCGCAACGATGCGGAATGCCTCGATCGTGACGCCGAAAAACCTGAAGATCAGATTCCCGCAGAGCGCAAAGACTACCAGCACGCCGAAAACGACCAGGGCGGCCCGGGTGACCATCGCCGCGCGTTCGGTTTCGGAATTGTGCGGCGTGATAGAGAGGAAAATCGGGACGTTGCCGATCGGGTCGAGCGTCACGAAGAGCGAGACGAAGGCGGTGACGAAAAAAGCGAACAGGGAATCCATCAGCGGCCCGCCGGCCCGGTCTTGCCGAATGCCCTCCGTGGGTCTTCGGCCGACAGCTTCGCGAGTTCCCTGTATAGCTCGCGCTCGCGGGGCCCCACGGTCTTCGGAGCGGTCAGGACAAGACGAACATAGAGATCACCGCGCGTGCCGTTTCGCCTGGGCAGACCTTTGCCGCGCAGGCGCAGGCGCTGGCCGGGCTGGCTTCCGGCCGGGACGCGTAGCGACACGGGGCCATCCAAGGTAGGCACCATGACCTCCTCTCCCAGCACCGCCTCCCAGGGCAGCAAAGGCAGGTCCATCTGGAGATCGTCCGGCGCGTCCTCGAGCAGCACGTAGAATTGGTGAGGCCGCAGGCTGATCTTTAGGTACAGATCCCCGGGCTGGGCCGCCCGTCCGTTTGTCGCGCCTTGGCCTTTGAGCCTGATGCGCTCTCCCGGCCGCAGGCCTTGCGGCAGGGTGATGTCAAGCTCCTTGGGGCGCAGATGGCCGGATGCGTCCCGCGCCGTGAGCGTCACACGCCGGGTGCCCCCCTGGGCGAGCTCTTCCAGGGACAGCGCCAGTTCCGCCTCAAGGTCGGACCCCCTCTCGGGGCCGCTCCGCATGTGCTCTCCCGTCTCCCAGCGAGCTCCGTCTCCGGCGAACGGTCCTCCCCGCCCCCCGAAGATGGCTTCGAAGAAGTCGCTGAAGCCTCCGGTAAAGCCCTCGCTCGTCGTCCATCCGCCGCTGTGTCCGCTGCCGGGCGGCGGCGTGAAATCCATGCCTTCTTTCCAGCGCGAGCCGAGGCGGTTGTACTTCTTGCGCTTCTCCGGATCGCCCAGGACCTCGTAGGCCTCGTTGATCTCCTTGAATTTCTCCTCCGAGGTTTTCTTCTTCGCCGGGGCCGTCTGCAGGTCCGGATGATACTGGCGCGCCAACTTCCGATAGGCGTCCTTGATCGCTTTCTCGGTGGCGTCGCGCGAAACGCCCAGAACCTCGTAGTAGTCTTTAAATTTCACGCCCATGGTTCTCAGAGTAATCATCGCGCGGGCTTTTGTCCAGCCGCCGTCGGGTTGTGCGTCTGAAGCCTGTCTGCTATAGTGCGCGCCATGCTTGCGGTGATCACCGGCGGCTCCCGCGGCATCGGGGAAAGTTACGCGCGGCAGCTGGCCGCGCGGGGCTATGCGCTGCACCTCGTAGCCCGCGATGCCGGGCGGCTGGCGCGGCTTGCGGGCGATCTGCGGGCGCGTCACGGAGTCGCGGTCGAGGAGATCGTGCTCGATCTGGCCCAACCGGATGGAGCCGAGCGTCTCTATGCGGAGGTCCGCCGCAGACGGACGGAGGCCGTGGAGCTGCTGGTCAACAACGCGGGATTCGGGTTCTATGGGGAGTTCGCAGACATGCCGATGCCGCGCATCCAGGACATGCTCGCGTTGCATCTGTCGACGTTCACGAAACTGGTCCGCCTGTTTCTGCCGGAGATGCGGGAACGCCGGCGCGGCGCCATCATCAACGTGTCATCGGTCGCCGGCCTGATGCCGTTGCCGTATCTTTCCCTCTATGCCGCGACAAAGGCCTTCATGGTGAGCTTGGGCGAGGGCATCGGACGGGAAGCCCGCCCATACGGGGTGCTGGTGCAGACCTGCTGTCCCGGCTATACCGAAACCGAGTTTCACAAGACGGCCGGCTCGAAAGAATACCATAGGCCGGGAGACCAGCAGACGGCGGACGAGGTCGTGGCCGAGTCGCTGGCCGCGCTGGATCGGGGCAGGGAACTGGTCGTCACCGGGTGGCGCAACCGGCTGCTCACGCGGCTCCAGCAGCTGGCGCCCCGTCGCCTGGTCCTGTGGGCCGCCGAGCGGGTGTTGCGTCCATCATGAAAGAGCGCGTCGCCAAGGCCATAGAACACGCCTTCGAGAAGTTCCTCTGGAACAGCCGGTTCATCGTGCTCCTGGCCGTCGTCTCCAGCATGATCTCCTCCGTGATCCTCTTCGTGGTCGCCACCTTCGACGTCTTCGAGCTGATCAGCAAGGTCTTCGCGTATGTGACCTTGCCGGGCGGCGAGCGGACGCCGGCTGCCTACGAGGCGTTCCACGGCAACGTGGTGGGGCACATCATCGGCGCGATTGACGATTATCTGCTGGCGACGGTCCTGTTCATCTTCGCGTTGGGCCTGTACGAGCTCTTCATCAGCAAGATCGACGAGGCGGAAGCCGAAGCGGAAGCCAGCTCGCGCATTCTGCTGATCCACAGCCTGGACGACCTCAAGGACCGGTTGGCCAAGGTCGTCCTGATGATCCTCATCGTGACCTTCTTCAAGAACGTCATCCACACCACCTTCGAAGATCCGCTGAACATTCTTTACCTCGGGGTCGGCATCCTGTTCGTCGCGCTCGCGCTCTTCTTCACGCACAAAGGCGGCGAGGCCAAGGGCAAAAGCTCCGAGCACGGATGATCCTTCCCTCCCTCCCGCTAAAATTGCTGCTGGCGGCGGCGATCACGGTGACCGCCGGGTGCGCACCCGACCAACGTCATCCTTTTCACCGGGAAAGCGCGCCGGCTATCACCGGCAATCCTGCCACAGATCCCACGCTTCCGCCCCGGCTCGGCCGCCCCGGCCGCCTCCTGCTCCAATGCGACGCTCAGGCCGATCTGGGCTCCGTGCGTTGGGACGTGTATGCCTCCGCGCAGGACTTCGATGAAGGCAGGCAAAGTTTCTTTCTCAAGCGGACGGACCCGGCAGGGGGTGAAAACCTCTACCCGTTGCACGGGCATTTTCTTAGCGGAGGCCAGTCCGGCATCTTTATGGTCCACGACGGCAAGGGCGTCAGGCAGGAACAGGGGGACACCTTCCGCATCGACCAGAGCGTCAATATGGGCGTGCTCTTCTTCCGTGCGACCGGAGACGGAGTCAGGGCCACCCTCGACGTTTTCGCGGAAGAGAAAATAGGGGAAACGTCCGGGGCAGCCGGTCCAATCCTTGCCGAACGCGCCTGCCGCTGGGGAACAAGTGTGAGCCGGCTCCCTTCGCGTGCGGAGCACGTGAGGATGCAGCCCAACAGCGGGGCGACTCCTCCCAGCCATTGGCTCCGGGAATCCGATAAGACGTTGCTCACCTGCAGCGGCAAAGCGGCTGAGGGCGCGTACCGGTTTGAGCTGCTGGGCTCGAAGATCTGGCCTGGCCATCTCGGGTTTCTTGTCGTGCGCGCGCCGGGGGAAGACACGCTGGTCGGCTACAATGTTCACTTGCTGGCCGGGCCTGCGTGGTTGCTGATCCACGCGCACAGTTACCCGCATCGCACGCGGGCCCGCGCGCTCGACACGATGGAAGAAACGGAGACCGTGATCGGAGGGTTGCTACTGGTCAAGACGGGGAGCGGCTACACAGGGTGGGCCGGCCTCGCCGGCTCGGCCGCCGATCCCTACAACATTTCATTCTCGCAGGAAGCGACAGTCGCAGACTACGCCGCGACCGGCCACGCCATCGCCCCTCCGCTCGAGGTCACTTGCCGATAGGCGGGATTTCGCGGCCGGTGGCGTCGCGGCTCTGCTCCCACGGGACGAGCGGGTACGTGATCTCGTCGTAGCCGCTGTTCATACCCTCCGCGTCTGAAGCGACAACCCGGAGGGTCAGGCGCTCCTTGCCTTTCAGCGAGCGAGGGATCGTGTAGTCGCCCAGGAAAATGCCCTTCGGCCCCTGGTGGAAGAAATCGAACTTGCCGATTACCCGCTCGTCGCTCCGCATCTCTCCATACAGAGACATCTTCCGTGAATCCCAATTGCCGTACGGTTCGACGATGCAGTCGCACATCATTCTGACCGTAGCCCGGACCGTCACGCCGTCGCCGATCCCCAAGGGCCGGTCGGGCGTCGGCGTTTCGATCTGGACGATCATTCCGTAGAGTTGCAGGACGATGCCGTCCCCGGTGATCGGCTTGCCGGGATAGAGGAGGACCGTCTTGCTGGCACGCCGTTTCGCCGGTGGATATTTCAACGGACCTTCGCCGATCACCTCGACGACGGTGGGTTTGGACAGAGTGAGTTCGGCTGTGAACGAGGCGGAATCCTTGGTGCTGTATATCTGTTCCGTGGGAAGGCGGGGGGTTTGCATGATGGCCCGCAGGTCGCCGCTTGAACCCGTCTGCGTCCCCGAGGCCAGAATGGCGCCCGTCGCCACGTCCCGAATCGTGACGACAGCCCCCCCGACGGTATCACCCAGAGGCATCCCGTGGTTGCCGACGACACGAACGATCACCGTGGTCGGGACCCCGTTCCCCTGGGGCGGCGACTCGGTCGACCGGACGACGCCCACGCTGCAGAAAAAAGCGATGACCGCTGCAATGAGACCCAGGGAACGTTTCATTTCGATGCGTATCTTACCAAAATCCGGACTGCCGTGGTCAGGGCTGGCGCGGGACCGCCGGAATGAACATTTCGTTGGTGTTGCTGAAGGATCCGCCGGGCGTGGGGCCGCCGCTCAGGACGTAGACGCGTCCCTCTACGACGGCCGAGCCCAGCCCGTGACGGGCAGTCGGCATCGGCGCGTGCGTCGTCCAGGAATTGGAGACCGGGCGATAGGATTCATTTTCGTTGAAGGTTCCGGCCGGCGCCTCGCCGCCGAAAACGTGGATGCGATCGCCCACGACGGCGGCCGCGATCCCGCTCCGTGCCGTCGGCAGATCAGCCTTGCGGGTCCACCGGTCGGTCGCTGGATCGTATTCTTCGGTGACCGACAGGTTCTGGCTGTACTGGCGGTTGAGCCGCCCGCCGATCACGTAGAGCCGCTCGCCCACGACGGCCGCTGCGTGGTGGTCGCGGGCCGTGGGTAGCGGCGCACGGGCGGACCAGGTGTCGGTCGCCGGATCGTAGACTTCGTGTGCGCCGGTGTTGCCGTCCTGGTTGTAACCGCCGAGCGCGTGGAGCTTTCCGTCGAGCACTGCGACGGCCAGCGCTCCGCGCGGGGTGGGCATGGGTTTGCGGGCCGTCCACCGGTCGGCGCCGGGATCGTATTCGTGCACGGTGTTCAGGGGCGACCAAATAGACAGAAGCGAGTGTTCGAAGCCGCCGATAACGTAGATTCGGTCATTGACGACGCCGATCCCCGCGTGATGAAGGCCGCCGGGAAGCGGCGCGCGCACGCGCCAGCTATCGGCCTTTGGGTCATACTCCTCGACGGCCGGCGTGATGAAAGTCAGGCCCTCTTGGAATCCCCCGACCACGTAAATCTTACCCTTCACGGCGGCCGTGGCCACCTCGGTCCGCTTGGTCGGGGCCGGCGCCTTTACTACCCACTCTCCCTTGGACTGGGCGAACGCGAAGGAGGCGAGCGCAATGGTGACGAGGAACGCCGGCGTGAACGTACGACGCAGAGTGCTGCTCAACTCCCGAGCGCCTGATCCAGCTCGTAGATGAGGCCCTTCACCGCCTCTTCGAGCGCGACGGCGCGGACCTCTCCCGACGGGAACACGGCCTTGGTGGGATAAATGAAGGCGCTGCTTCGTCCCGGCGAGATGCGCGGATACCAGGGCCGTGCGTCCTCGTAGTCGGGCGCCAGGAGCCGGGCTTCGCCGTTGGCCGCGGCCGAGAACAGACTCTTGCCGCTGGCCAGGTCGAGGGCGACGAGGCTGACGGTGAAATAGCTGTCCGTTCGGGTGCCGACGGCTCTTCCGCCGCGGCCGTACTGGAGCCACGCGGGGCTCACGACCTCGATTCCTTTGGGCATGACGACGAGGACCTGTTGCACCTGGAAGGGCGCGCTGGCCTTGCGGATGCCTGCCAGGGTGTCTCCGTCCGCCGCCGCGACCGTCACAGCGCCGATGATTTCGAGGCGCTTGCCGGCCGGGAACTGGGCCTTGATTTTATCGGCCAGGGCGCGCTGAGCGGCTTCGGGCGGCGCGGCCGCATTCAACGGCTTCAGCCAGACGAGCCCTACTTTCGTCGGCTGCAGGCTTTTCGCGCTTTCGAGTGAAGGCGCGCCGGCAAGAAACGGGTTCGCGGGCGGCGGGTAGGCCTCCGGCATTGCGGCGCAGGCCGAGACAAAGAACATAAGTCCGACTGCCGACAAGATGCTTCGCAACAGAGTGGTATTCATGGCATCACCCCCTGTGATCTGGAAGGGACTCTTCATCGTAGCACACCTTAAAACGGCATGTCGTCATCGGTGAGCCCGAAGTGATGGCCGAGTTCATGGACCACGGTTTCCTGCACCTCGCGGACCACGTCTTCCTCGGTCTCGCACTGGCGCAGGATCGGCCCTCGGTAGATGTACACCCGGTCCGGCAGGTGGGCACCGGCATCGAAGAAGGAGTCGCCCTGGATGGAGCGGCCCCAGTAGAGCCCGAGCAACTCGCCCGACTCGTCAGGCTCAAGCCCGACCGCTTCCAGGGCTTCCGTGCTGGGCTCCTCCTGAACTTCGATCGCCACATTCTCAAGCCGGTGCCGGAATTCCTTGGGCAGGCCCTTGACCGCCTCGGCCACGAGCGCCTCGAAGTCCTGTCGTGAAAGCCAGCCGCCAGACATGGAATGAGAAGGGGAGGACTCCTTCGCGGAGCCCTCCCCTTTCGATGCAGCCGCTACGCGTTACTTCTTCCGCACTTGGATGCCGTGCGGGTCGGCCTTCTCTTTGGTGGCCGAATTGCCGTCCTTATCCTTTTCCTCGACCTTCCTGCTGATCGCGGCGATACCGACGAGACTCCCGCCTCTCCCGCCGCCCTCGACCTTGATGACGCCCACGCCCGGCGTGCTGCCAACCGCATTGTTGACGTCTTTATTGTTGCCGGTCAAAGGACTGGGGCCGCGCAGCGCGGCAAAGACGTAGCTGCCGTCCGGCGCGGCATCCATGAGGTCCGGCGCCGGGTCCTGACTGAGGGTCCCTGACAGGACGATCGTCCCGACTTTGATGTTTCCATTGCTGGTGTCATACGAGTCGATCAGGTTGAGATGCCGGTCGCCCGACCAGAGATACTTGTTGTTGAGACCGACCATGCCATGGGAATCGCCGCCGTCGCGTCCCCCGATCCGCTCCGGCACGTTTCCCTCCGGGAGGGAGCCGAGCCCGAAAGCATATACATCATGATTCAGGGGCGTGGCCGGCCATCCACCGCCTGAGTTCAGGTACATGGTGGATCCGATCTGGACGCCCCCGCACCCTGCCGGCCTTACAGCGTCTTTCGTCTGTGAGCTGGCGAGGGACAGAGGGCTTGCCGTAATGTCGAAGACGGCCAGGCCGCCGCCGCGCGGGGTGACGAAGACATACTGGCTCTTGTTCTCGATGATCGGACAGATCGGCGCCATGTCGGGAAGCTTGGCGCCCGATTCCAGGGGCGCCAGGGCCACGACGTCGGTGGCCGGATTGACCGTGAACTTCTTGTTGGCGTAGTCAGTCCAGATGCGGACGAGCTTCTTCTCGGCAATGTTCGCGCCGATGGCCAGCTTGCCGTTGGCCGCTGGGAAGGCCGCATGGGCGTTCTTGCCGAGGCTCACGCACCCGATCGGTGCACGGGAAGCTGCGTCCAGGAACACGACGTGGCCGCTGGCCACGTACGAGAGCAGCGCGTACTTCCCGTCCTTCGTGAAGAAGAGCATGTGCGGGCGCTTCGGATAGCCGCCGCCCGCCTCTTTGCAGGCCTCGTTGAACTTGTCGCCTAGGTCCACCGTTTCGGCTTTCGCGGCCTTTGCGTCCGCCGCCAGCGTGGCACCGTCGTAAATGTACAGAGTGCCGCCTCCGTCCTTCGAAGAGTCGGATTGATCGATCGCCCAGACCTCGTAGGGAGGGGCTGCAGCAGCCGGCGCGGCGGGAGCGTCGGCAGCCAAGACAGTGCTGGCCCCCAAGAGCAGGACCGAGAACGAAAGAAACCATATAACGAAAAGGCGTCTGGATATCATTGTGCGACCTCCCTGGTGCTGACTCTTTGGATTAATCCAAAAGTGGCAGGAGCCATCCCATATGCTTCGCTGTATAAGGGGGACGCGATGCATGCTCGAACTCCCGAGGGGTTGTATAGTAGTCGCATGGTCGGAACCTTGTCAACGGCGGGCCGGCGGCCTATTGGACGATGATCTCCGCGCGCATGTTGTGGCCCGGAAGGTCGCAAATGTAGGAAAACGTCCCGGAAGTTTTGGGGGTGAACCGCAACTCCGCTCTGCCGTGCGGGGGAATTAGGACACGGGCGAAACCGGTCTCGTTGAACTCGGGCGCGCCGTTTCCGCGCACCTGGACGTTGGTGCGCTGGAAGAGCAGCAGGGGCACGAAGGCGTGCAGGTCTTCGTCTTCGTTCCGGATGATTAGCGTGGCCGGCTTGCCGAGCCTCAGCGTGGTCGTCTCCGGCGTAAACGCTCGTTTGCTGGCGACGATCTCGACGGCGCCGGGCGTGCGATCCGTCGCTTCGGCGAACGGGTTGAACAGACTGGACAGCAACGCAAGGATGAAAATGGTCCGCCCCGGCATCATTTGGCTTTTGCGAAGATGCGGATCGGAGTGCCGCCGAGGCTGAACTTCTCGCGGAAGTAGTTTTCAAGATACCGCAGATAGGGCGCGCCGACGTCATCCGGGTGCCTGCAGAAAAGGACGAACGTGGGAGGCTTGGCGGCCACCTGGGTGATGTAGGCGGACTTCACCGGCTTGCCCTTGCGGATCGGCAGGGGGTTGGCTGCGATCGCCTCCTGGAAGATGCGGTTGAGCTGCGCCGTGGGCACGCGGTGGGCAAAGGCCTTCAGGGACTCATTGATGAGTGTGAAGATGCCCGTGACCGTCTTGAACTGGAGGGCCGAGCCGAACAGCACGGGCGCCCAGGTGAGGAATGAGAAGCGCCGGTGCAGCTCGGCCTCGTACTTCGCCCTGGCGTCTTCGTCGTCGGCCCGCCGGTCCCATTTGTTCACGAGGAGCACACAGGCGCGGCCCCCGCGCAGCGCCAATCCAGCGATTTTGGTGTCCTGCTCCGTGACTCCTTCGACGCCGTCCAGGATCAGGACGGCCAGGTCGGCCCGGCCGATCGCCCGCATGGCGCGCGCGACGCTGTAGCGCTCCACGCCCGGATCGATCTTGCCGCGCCGCCGGATCCCCGCGGTGTCGATGAAGAGGTACTCGTCCTTCTTGTAACGAACGAGTGTATCGATGGAGTCGCGCGTCGTGCCCGGCACGTCGCTGACGACGAGGCGGGTCTCGCCCAAGAGTGTATTGATGAAGGTGGATTTGCCGACGTTGGGCCGCCCCACGACGGCGACTTTAGGAATCTCCGTCGAGGCCGCGCCCTCCTCCGCGGCCGGGATCATGGGATAGAGCGCGTCCAGCAGTTCCGCGACGCCGGCGCCGTGCTCGGCGGAGAGCGGGAACAGCGGTTCCATCCCCAGTTCGTAAAAGTCCCCGATCAGCGGGTCGGATTTGGGGGTGTCGATCTTGTTGATCGCCGCGAATATGGGCTTGTTCACGCCGCGCAGCAGGTCGGTGATTGCCCGATCGACCGGCGTGAGGCCCTCGCGCCCGTCCATCAGGAAGATGAGCGCGTCGGCCTCCTTGATCGCGCGGCGCGACTGCTCGCGGATCAGCCCCAGCATCCGGTCCTCGGAGGACGGCATCAGGCCGCCGGTGTCGATCAACTGAAACCGCCGCCCCCGGTCTTCACACTCGGCGTAATGCCGGTCGCGCGTCACGCCGGGAAAGTCCTGGACGATGGCCTGCCGCCGGCCCAGGATGCGGTTGAACAGCGTGGACTTACCGACGTTCGGGCGACCGATGATGGCGACAGTGAACATAAATCAGAGTACCATGGGGCTCGGAGTGAGAACAACGGGCGCAGACCGGGTTCACTTGGATATAATGCCCCCATGAACTGGACCGCTATTGAAACCGTCCTCCTGGACATGGACGGGACGCTGCTTGACCGGGCCTTCGACGATCATTTCTATCTGGAGGCTCTGCCGGAGCGCTATGCCGCCGTCAGAGGGATGCCGGTGGACAAGGCCCGCGAGCGGCTGGTCTCGCTGTATCGCGCTGCGGAGGGCCGGCTGGATTGGACCGATCTCGACTATTGGACGCGCCAACTGGAGCTCGACGTGCCGGCCATCAAGGATGCGCTGCGGCACCGCATCGCGCCGCATCCAGACAGTCTCGAGTTTCTCGGCTTCCTGCGGGAGCGGAAGATCCCGGTGCACCTGGTTACGAACGCGCATCCCAAAACCCTGGCGATCAAGATGGAGAAGACCGGTCTCGACGTGCACCTCGGCCGGATGATCACAGCCTTCGACGTCGGCTGTCTCAAATCCAGAGTGGACTATTGGGTGAAATCAGAGGTGATCCTGGGATTCGATCCGGCCACCACGCTCTACGTGGACGACGACGAAGCCTCGCTGCTCTCGGCCGATGCGCATGGGATCAGGCACCTCGTTCACCGGTCAAAGTCCAGCTCCGCCTTGCCGCCCCAGGCATCCGCGAAGTACCGGTCCATCGAAACCTTCCACGCGCTGATGAAATAACTCTCACGGCAGGTCCATGCCGCGTTCATTTTCTTCAACCCGCGCACCGTAAGGCGGGAGCGTCGTGAGGCGGGGATCGTCCACGGGGCCACCGACCGTGAAGTGGTACAGCGACTGAAAAGTTAAATCTTTGAAGCCGAAGGTTTCGTGCACCGGGTCGTCGAAGAAGCAGCCGATGCCGGTCGCGCGGACGCCGGCCGCTTCCGCCTCGAGATACAGCACCTGCCCGATCACACCGCTTTCCCAGAACAGCCGCCGATAGAACCATGGCCCCTGCACGAACAGAGCGTCCTTATATTCGGCGATCATGCCCAGAGAAAAGGCGCTGTCACCGGCAATCTCCTGGAAGCAACTCACCTGCGTGGCGAGCCGCTGGGCGTTGCCTTCTTCCAATAGGTACAGCGGAAGATCGGCCGGACAGTCCTGCGGAGCGGACCAGACAAACTGCTCGTGCATGGCCTGCTTGAGCTTGCCCACCTTCGCCTGGTCGCGCACCAGCACGTACAGCCCGGGCGCGAGCCCCTCCACGCGATGGACGAACAACCCTAAGTGGATGGTCGGGTCCCAGGGGACGGCGTCCCAGGGCATGGGCCGCCGGAGCACTTCCAGGTCAACGCGAGGCATGACCCGCGCAAGCATTTTGTAAAAGCGTTCGGCGGGGAGCGAGGTCTTTCCGTCGCAGGCCAGGAGGCTTCGCCGTTGATGAATGATCAGGCCGGCTGAAGGGCCCTCGGGAAAGAAGCTGCTCGTGCGCGGCGCCGTGGTCGCGGGAGCCAGCTCGAGGCCATGCAGTTCGCCGGTCAGTTTTCGCGAGGCGGTCGTCACGTGCTCGATGATCTCCCAGGGCGCGGGATCATCCGGGCTGAGGCGGTTCGCCTTCCCATACCAACGCTGCTTCGCCAGTTTGCGCGCCAGTTCCGGATCGAGACAGAGCGGGAGCACGCGTTCGTCGCCGGAGTGCCAGCCCTTTGCGGGATCCGTCGGAAAGACAACCATGATCACGTCGGGGTGTTCGAACTCGACCCCTGCAAAGTCCTCGATGCGGTTCAGCCCCAGCAAGTCCTCAATGGTTGCATCCGACAAGCCGGTGAGCGCCACCGCGTTCCAGCCCAGCGCCGCGGCGGCGATGCGGACCGTGCCGATCGCGTGCCCCACGTCATGCTGGCAATAGCGGAACGCGCGCTCACCGTACTTCCAGGCCTCCCGCCAATGAACGGACGACAGCCCAATCAGAAAGGCCTGCGGAGGAAACCGGCTCATGAGCGCCATGAACAGCTCATCCGGACAGTCCCCACGCCGTTCGAGCCCATGTTCCTTGGGGGCGTAGTGGTACAGTCCCGGACTTGAGGCGAGCCCCGAAACTGCGCCGATCAGGAGATAGCCCTCGGTTGGATGCAGGTTGCCGCTGGAGGGATTGCTCCGCAGCGCCCAGCGCGCGTCGCCGGCCTGCTTCCAGGCCGACAGGGCTAGCGCGTATTCGAACAGGCGCGAGAGCGTGTTGATCGTCACCGGCGCACTCAGTACAACACCGGGACGATAGAGGTGCTCGTAAGGCGGCGAGAGCGGCTCCTCGTCGAGACGTAGAATCGGCAGACGGATGAGTTCCGCGCCTTCGTAGCGCCGGAAGGGGTTGGGCTGGTTCGCCCAGTCCAGATAGCCAAGCGCGCGGGCATAGCGGTTGAAGTGGTGCTTGGTCTCCTGGTGATAGCGCATCACCGTTTCAAGCTGTTTGACGGTCTCATCCATCGCGGCCTTGATCATACCCGATTCAACTATCCCTTGACTCGCTCTGGCCATGGATGGTACGGACTCGCCAACCATGGGCAAGTTCGACCTCGCCAGAGCGATTCTCGAGACCGGCTCCTTCCACTGGAAAGCGACGCCGCAGTTCACACTGGCCTCCGGACGCGTCAGCGAGTACTACGTCAACTGCAAGCAGCTCCTGTCGCATCCCCAGTATCGGAAGATCCTCGCCGAGCTGATCGCCCAGCACCTCAAAGGCTGGGACGTCCAGGCAATCGGTGGGATGGAGATCGGGGCCATTCCGATTGCGACCGCAGTCTCGGACTATGTCTACGACCGGACGGGCCGCGAGCTGCGGACCTTCGTGGTGCGCAAAAAGCCCAAGGACCACGGGATGAAGCATACGGTGGAAGGCGCGTTCCAGGCGGGCGACCGCGTGCTCATCCTCGATGACGTGCTCACCACCGGACAAGCGACAATTGACGCCATCACGCAGGCGCGCGCGGCCGGGCTCGCCGTGACACAGGCGCTCGTCATCGTGGACCGCCAGGAAGACAACGGCCGCCAGCGCGTCGAGGCCCTCGGCGTGCCGCTTACCAGCCTCCTCACCCTCCAGGATTTAAAGGAACTCAAAGGCAAGCCCGACGCGTAGGTTTCTTGCCCGTCCCACGGCAGTGTGTTAGATTCGCCGCTGATGGGCGAACGTGCTTACGATCACAAGCAGATCGAAGCCAAGTGGCAGCGGGCGTGGGAACATGAGAATTCGTTCCGCGTCACCGAGGACCCCACCCGTCCCAAGTATTACTGCCTCGAGATGTTCCCCTACCCCTCCGGCCGCATCCACATGGGCCACGTGCGGAACTACGCCATCGGCGACGTGATCGCGCGCTATAAGACGATGCGCGGCTTCAACGTACTCCATCCCATGGGCTGGGACGCCTTCGGCCTGCCGGCCGAGAACGCGGCGATCGAAAAAGGCGTGCATCCGTCGATCTGGACTGAGGAGAACATCGCCTACATGCGCGCGCAGCTCATGCGCATGGGGCTCTCCTACGACTGGTCGCGCGAGATCACGACCTGCGAGCCCAACTATTACCGCTGGAACCAGTGGCTGTTCCTGAAGTTCTACGAAAAGGGCCTGGCCTACAAGAAACGCTCCGCCGTGAACTGGTGCCCGAGCTGCGAGACCGTGCTCGCCAATGAGCAGGTGGAAGAAGGCCGCTGCTGGCGCTGCGATACGGTGGTAGTCCAGAAGGAGCTGGAGCAGTGGTTTTTCAAGATCACACACTATGCCGAAGAGCTGCTGAACGGCTGCGACCGGCTCCCTGCCTGGCCCGCCCGTGTGCTCACGATGCAGCGCAACTGGATCGGCAGGAGCGTCGGCGTGGAAGTGGACTTCCCGCTCGCCGAACCCCTGCCCGACCTCCCGGCGATCCGGATCTTCACCACCCGCCAGGACACGATCTTTGGCGCGACCTTCATGAGCCTGGCGCCGGAATCGCCCCTGGTGGAACGGCTCATCGAGGGACGCCCCGAGGCGGCGGCCGTCCGGGAGTTCGTGGCGCGGGTTTCCCGGCAGGAGAGAGCGGTCCGCACCGCCGCCGATCGGGAGAAGGAAGGCATTTTTACCGGCGCCTGCGCCGTAAACCCCTTCACGCTGGAGCCGATTCCGATCTGGGTAGCGAACTTCGTCCTCTATGAATACGGCACCGGCGCCATCATGGCCGTGCCCGCGCACGATCAGCGCGACTTCGAGTTCGCGACCAAGTACAGGATTCCTGTCAGGCTGGTGATCCAGAACCCGGATGGCGCGCTGACCGAGCCGCTGTCGGCGGCCTACGAAGACGAGACCGGTAGCCTGGTCAACAGCGCGCAGTTCTCCGGGTCGGGGGTCGCCGAGGGCAAGACGAAGATCGCCGCCTACATCGAATCCAAAGGCCTGGGCAAGCGCACCGTCAATTATCGCCTCCGCGATTGGGGCGTCTCGCGGCAGCGCTACTGGGGCACGCCCATCCCGATCATCTACTGCAAGGCCTGTGGGACGGTGCCGGTGCCGGTCTCCGATCTCCCGGTGACGCTGCCGAAGGACGTGCCATTCACCGGCAAGGGATCGTCGCCGCTGGCCCGATCGGAACAGTTTGTGAATGTGAAGTGCCCGAAGTGCGGCGGCACGGGCCGGCGCGAGACCGACACGATGGACACCTTCGTGGACTCCTCTTGGTACTTTCTCCGCTATTGCTCCCCGCGTGAAGGGGCCCGTCCGCTTGACCCGGCCAAAGCCGCTCACTGGATGGCGGTGGACCAATACATCGGCGGCATCGAGCACGCGGTTCTGCACCTGCTTTACGCCCGTTTCTTCACCAAAGCGGTGCGCGATCTGGGGCTGATCAAGGTGGACGAGCCTTTCACCAGTCTGTTGACGCAGGGC
This sequence comes from uncultured Nitrospirales bacterium, assembly GCA_964472655.1. GTDB lineage: Bacteria > Nitrospirota > Nitrospiria > Nitrospirales > NS-4 > SCTG01. Next base: position 25,843 of record CAYYLQ010000014.1, on the reverse strand, counting down.
ATGGTCTGCAAGGAAACGTACCGGTGCGCTATCCATGGGTGGCTTTTTCCCGGAGAGACAGTAGGATCGGAGAGAGAGGGGTGGCGGTGCGCATCGTGCGCAGCCGAAGGACGACAAACCACGGTCGAAAAGGGTCGTGTCGAAAAGATGTCCAAGTCCAAGAAAAACGTCGTGGACCCCGAGCATCTGATCGTCACCTACGGCGCGGATACGGCCCGGATGTTTTCGCTCTTCGCCGCGCCGCCGGAGAAAGACCTGGAATGGAGCGACGCGGGCGTGGAGGGCGCCGCCCGGTTTCTGGCACGCGTGTGGCGGCTGGTGCATGAAGTGGCCCAGACTGGTACGAGTGCCTCCGCAGCTGGTGTTAATGCCGTGAGACGAGTACAGGACCTACGACGCCTCACGCACAGGACCATCAGGAAAGTGACGGAGGACATCGAGCGGGAATTCCAGTTCAACACGGCCATTGCCGCGCTGATGGAGTTCGTCAACGGGTTCTATAAGTTTGCGGCCGAGACCAAGGAGGCCGACCGGGCCGATGAAGCCCCCGCGCTGCGGGAAGCGATTGAGGCCCTGCTCCTGCTGCTCTCGCCTTTCGCCCCGCACATTGCCGAGGAGCTCTGGGCCGCGACTGGTCACACGACCAGCCTGGCGCGTCAGCGCTGGCCCCTGTACGATGCGGCGCTCATCCTGGAGGAGATGCTCACGATCCCCGTGCAGGTGAACGGCAAGGTCCGGAGCAAGCTGTCCGTGCCGGCCGAATGGAGCAAGGAGCAGGTGGTCGCGGCGTCGCAATCGGATGTCAAAGTCAAGGAGTGGATTCAGGGGAAGACTGTCAAGAACGTCGTGTACGTGGACAAGCGGCTCGTGAATATCGTAGTAGGCGACACATGAGAACAGGGATGGTCATCCTTGCCCTTTTCGTGTCGGCGTCCGGCTGCGGCTACGAGTTCGGCACCACGGTCAAGCCGGCTCAGAGCGGATCGCTGCGGGGCGTGCGCCTTGCCGTTCCCGTCTTCTACAACGACACGTTCGAGCCGGTCCTCGACAAGCGCGTCACCGAATTCATCCGCCGGCAGTTCCTGCAGGCCGACGGTCTCACCCTCGTCAACGACGTCGGCGCCGTCCCCTTCGTGCTCAAGGGGACCGTGAAGAGCTATGGCGTCGGAATACTCTCGTTCCGGCAGGGAGTTGTCAACGAACAACGCGTCAGCCTCACCGTCCAGGTGGCCTTCGAAGACACGACCGCCCGCAAAGTGCTCTGGAGCCAGCAGTACACCACATCGGCCGAATTTTTCCAGACCGGCGATCTTGCCACGAACCGCGCGCGGCAGGATCGGGCGACCGAAGAGGCCTGTCAGGCGATGGCCGAAAACATCGTCTCACGCGTGATCGAAACGCTTTCCGACGCACGGCCTGCCCGATGAAGGCGAAACGGGAAGGCCTGACCGTCCCTGAGTTGAAGCGCCGGGTGAGCGCCGGTGAGCCGGCTCCCCTGTACCTGGTTGTCGGCGAGGAAGGATTGCTCCGGGATGAAGCCCTGTCGGCGATCCGGGCGGCGGTCCTTGGTCCCGACGAGGCGAATGTGGGAGCCTTCAACTATGACGTGGTGTACGGGGATGAGACCGAGGCAGCGGAAATTTTCACCTTTTGTGCGAACCTCCCCATGTTCGCCGCGCGGCGCCTAGTGGTCGTGCGCGACGTCGGGGACCTGCGGGCGAAAGAGGCGGAGCGACTACTACCCTATCTTGATGCACCGGTGGAGACCACGTGTCTGGTGTTGACCGGTAGGAAAGTCGACGGGCGCGTGAAGTTTTTCCAGGCGCTCAAGAAGGTCGCCGTGACGGTGGACTGCGAGCCGCTCGAGACCAAGACCTTGCCGGCGTGGGTGCGCGAACAGACCGCCGCGTTGGGACTCAGCCTGGATGAGCCTTCGCAGGTGCTGTTGCAGGAGGCCAGCGGCGGCGACCTCGGCGTGCTGCGGCGGGAAATGGAGAAGCTGGCGGCGTATGTGGCGCCGAAGACGACGGTCACGGTGGCGGACGTGGAAGCCATTCAAGGGGCGGATACGGGCGGCACGGTCTGGAACCTGCTCGAGGCCCTGCGGCGCAAGGATCGCGAAAGCGCGTTGCGTTTTCTGGGGAAGGTCCTGGACGCGGGCGAGCCGCCCCTGAAGGTGCTCGGGTTCCTGGCCGCCTGCTGGCGGCAGGAGTGGAAATCCAGAAGGTTCTCGGAGGAGATGCTCCGCGACTTCGAGCAGTTCCGGGAGGCCGATTCGCGCTTGAAAGGGGGAGGCGGAGGACGCGGGAAGGACCGGCTGGTGATGGAGCGGATGACCCTGAATCTCTGCCGCAGCGCGGCGCGGGCTACGCCGGGACCACGCCCTTTCGCACCTGCGCGGTGAGGCGGGACAGCTTGCGTGACGCGGTGTTCGGGTGCAACACGCCCTTGGAAGCGGCGCGTTGCAGGGCGCGCGAAGCTTCGCGGAGCAGGGCTGCCGTTTCGTCGGTCTTCTTGTTCTCTACAGCGGTCTGCAGCTTCTTGATGACGTTCTTGACTCCGGAGTGCACGGAACGATTGCGCGCCCGACGCTTCTCGGACTGGCGGGCGGCTTTCAAGGCATTCTTATGGACGACCGGCATAGACTCAATCCTCTGGTGAAACAGGGATGATTGCTACCATGACCCTTGCTTTGAAGTCAAGGCAGCTGTGATGCCGCTTGAGCCTCGCGAGCGTTTGATCTTTGCCCTGGACGTGCCGTCGGCCGACGAGGCCAAGCGCCTGCTGGACCGCACGGGCGACATCGTGGGCTTCGTCAAGATCGGGCTGGAGCTCTTCGCCGCCGCCGGGCCCGACATTGTGCGCGAGGCCGTCGCGCGGAACAAACGGGTGTTTCTCGATCTGAAGCTTTTTGACATCGGGGAAACGGTGAAGCGGGCCGCGGCGGCGGCGACCGATCTGGGCGCGACGTTCCTCACGGTCCATGCCGCTGGCCAGACTGTGCGGGCCGCCGTCGAGGGCCGCGGGCGGTCCTCGATGAAAATACTGGCCGTGACAGTGCTGACGAGTTTCAGTGAAGCGGACCTCGGGGAGTTGGGCGTCGGCGAGTCGATCCGTGATACGGTCCTCCGGCGCGCCAGACTGGCGGCGGCGTCCGGCGCCGACGGGATTGTGGCCTCGGGGGGCGAAGCGGCGATGATCCGCCGGGAGTTCGGCAAGGGGCCGCTCATCGTGGTCCCCGGTATCCGCCCTGCCGGGTCCTCGCACGACGACCAGATCCAGGTCACGACGCCGGCTGGGGCGATCGCCGCCGGTGCGGACTACCTGGTGGTAGGGCGTCCCATCCGGGATGCCGCCGATCCGGCCGCCGCCGCCCGCGCCATCCAGGCCGAGATCGAAATGGCGTTGACCTACGGCGGGTGAGAGCACCTTGCAGCGGCCCACCGTGTTTGCTAGGATTCATCTCGCGTCCCGGTTCTTCCGCGGCAATTCTCCTCGTGGTGGTGGGTATAGCTCAGTTGGTTAGAGCGCCGGATTGTGGATCCGGAGGTCGGGGGTTCGAAACCCCTTACCCACCCCATACTTTTTCCCGCAGCATTTCCTGGTTTTCAGGATATGATGAGCCGGCAGGTTTCGGGAGGGAAACCACACATGCGAAAAGCGCCTCGATCCAATTCTCGTGAGAAAGGAAAGACAAGTCGGCCGTTAGTCGGCGTGATTATGGGCTCCAAGTCCGACTGGGAGACGATGGTCCATACCATGGAGACGCTGGAGAAGCTGGGCGTTCCTTGCGAGGTGCGCGTGGTCTCGGCCCACCGCACGCCGGACCAACTCCTTGAGTACGCCGAATCGGCCGAGCGACGAGGGCTGGAAGTGATCATCGCGGCGGCCGGAGGAGCGGCCCACCTCGCCGGCGTGACGGCGGCGAAGACGGTCTTGCCCGTCCTCGGCGTCCCAATGGAGTCCAAGGCCTTGAAGGGGTTGGACTCCCTGCTCTCGATAGTGCAAATGCCGGCCGGGATTCCCGTGGGGACGTTGGCGATCGGCAAGTCGGGAGCCGTGAATGCCGCACTTTTCGCCGTGGCGATCCTGGCGGGCAAATATCCGAAGTTCCGTCGGGCGCTGCACCACTATCGCAGGGCGCAGGCCCAAGCTGTGCTGGCTCACCCCGATCCCCGTAAAGCCGGCTGAGTTTTCGAAAACAGCAGGCAGGCGACTTTCACAGCTCCGCTCCACACGACTGATGATCCTGGCCATCTTGTTTTCAATCCCGTATAACCCCTGCATATAGTGGCTAAGCTATCGAATAGACCACATATTTAGCGTATTGACACTGTATAAATATACTCTACACTTTTACTGTTCAAGATAGTGAAAGGCCGAGGAGTTTTTGCCCTCGGCGTTTCTCTGTTCAGAAGGGAATCCTAGGTAATGCGACTGGATGAGGCCGCCCCGAACGCCCTGTCTCTCGATGAGGTGTGCAGGCAGACCGGACTGTCACGCGGCACCGTGCACAATTACGTCCGGCGCGGCTTGATTCCCAAACCTGATTTATGCCGGGATCGCGTCTCCGGTCATCGGTACCGGAAGATGTCCTATTTCTCCCCATCCGTGCTGGAGCGCCTCGCGGCTATCCAACAGCTCAAAGACGAAGGGCATAGCCTCGATGCGATCGTTGCGCGGCTCGCTCTGAAAGACCAGGGCGTGGTCCCGATGCCGGGAGTCCGTGTGTCGATGAAACGGGTGTCCAAGATGGAAATCCCGGCTTCCATTACGCAGATCGGATACCCCGCCTATATGTTGAATCGGAACTGGGACATCGAGTGGATCAACGAGAACGCCGAGCAGCTGATCTTCGGCCGGCCGATCACCAAGATCCCCAACATCGAAGACCGGCATTTCTTCAAGCTCCTCTTCACCACCAGTTCGCGGGATTTGGTGACCGACTTTGAAGCCTTCGTCAAGAGCCACTTGCCGTTGGTTCAGGGAGATCTACCCGACCCGCGCCGCAATCCGTTGCTGGCGCCGCTCGGCGCGGACAGCGTCACATGGCTCTCGCGGATTTGGCCTGCAGAAGGCGGCCCCAAAATGGCCCCCATCGACCGCCGGGAGGAGACGCTCCGGTTCCGGCCGGCGCAGGCCGAGCGCTATCATCGGGTCGCCGCCCTGTTCCGCGAAGGCACCCTCGTCATCTGGATTCCGGCGATCGTGAACCTGGACCCTATCCTGGATTTCCTGACCGGGCGGCAGCAGGTCATCACCGATCTCCTGATGCACCGGCTGCCCGCGCTCTGCTCGATGGCCGTGCTGGTCGCCGACCTGCAGAACTCGGTAAAAATCTCGGCGGACCTTCCGCCGGAAGAGTACTTCGGCCTGATCACGGAGATCTGGACCCGCCTGGAGGAGCCCTTCCGCCTGTATCGCGGTACCATGGGCAAACACAGCGGAGACGGCGTGGTGCGGTACTTTCTCGCCAAGCCCGGCAACGCGGCGGACCATGCGCTGAATGCCCTCTTCTGCGCGTTCGCGATCAGGAAGTGCGTCGGCGACGTGAATGCCTCCTGGAAAGGGAAAAAGCAGTGGATGAATGACCTGGCCCTGAACATCGGGTTGCACGAAGGCCGGGAATGGTTCGGATACATTCCGACCACGCCGGCGCCGGAGTTCACCGCCCTAGGGGACACGGTCAACATCGCGGCCCGGCTGTCCGGATTTGCGCGTGGCGGCTCTCTGTGGGTGTCCAAGCAATTCCTCAGCACCCTGTCCCCCGAGGTTCACGACCATATCGTGTATGGCATTCGAAGGCAGACAGCCGGGGGCGAGGTCTGGATTCCGAAGACCTATTCCCGCGTGGTGGATTTGCTTGACCAGGGCTCCGAGCGAAACGTCAAAGCCAACGACATTGCCAACCTCTCCGTCACCGAGATCCTGCAGGTCGACGAACCCGCGATCCGTCAGGCCCTCGCGGCCAAGTCCCCGCCTACGTCCCCCTTACCGTCTGGGAGTTCTATTCGTTCCTAGCCTGGTGGTACGGATTTGACATGGTTGACGCTCCGGAGGTACCGTGCCTTCGTTGTTGATCAGCGTGAGGGATGCATGAGGATTTCCAGGCTCCGCGGCGCACGCGTCTTCCTCGGGTTTCTGCTCGGCGCCATTGTCGGCGTCTTGCCTTTTGCTGGAGAGGCGCGCGCCGCGGACGACTTTATCGAGGGCAACTACTGGGCCCTGATCATCGGCATTGACAAGTACTCCGCCTTGCCTGAGGACAAACAACTGGCGTCGGCGCGCAAGGACGCCGCAGCGGTGGCCGCCGTGCTGCGAGACCGCTACGGGTTTGCCAAAGAGCGGATGATCGAGCTGTACGACGAAGCGGCCACCCGCAAGGCGGTGTTCAAGGCCTTCAGCAATCTGAAGCGAGAGATGACCAACCAAGACAGCCTGTTCGTCTACTTCGCCGGTCATGGCGCCTACGAAGGGAAAATCGAAAAACGAAACGAGATCGGCTTCTGGATGCTCGCCGATTCGGAAGAGCCGTCGATCGATCCGTCGTCGTCGATCCAGAACAACCAGATCCGGGACTTTTTCGCCGGCTATCCGGCCCGGCATATCTTTCTGGTCTCCGACGCCTTTTTCAGCGCCAAATTGGTAGGCAAGACAAGCGCCCTCGTCCGCGGCAAAGACGCGGCCAAGATGCTGTATAAAGACAAGTCACGCTGGGTCCTCATCTCGGGGCGGGACTTCCCGGAGCCGGACCTGACCGATAAGAGCAAGAAAGGGCACAGCCTGTTCGCCTGGCATCTCATCAAGGTGCTGGAGGCGAACACGAGCCCGTACCTCCTCGGCGCGGACCTCGTCGAGCTCCTCGCCGTTCTGGTGTCCAACGAGAAACAAGGCAAGCTGCCGAAGAGCGCGCCCATCATCGCGGCCGGCGATGAAGGCGGCCAGTTTGTCTTTCGGTTGCTTCCCGAGTTCCGGAAGGACGAAGAAGCCGAGAAGGTCAAGCAGGCCGCGGAGAAGGCCAAAGCCGCGGAGAAAGAAAAAGCCCGGCTGGACACGGAAAAAGCAAAGGTCGACGCCGCCCAGAAGGAACTGGAAGAGCTTGAGCGGGAGCTCAAGAAGGCGGAAGACGCATTGAAGAAGGGGAAGTAGTCTGGCATCCTGGCGCGACGGGGTCACTCCCTATCAATGGCGTGTCCTGCTCGTGGCCTGGCTCGGGTGGGTCTTCGATTCCATGGACGCGACGATCTACGCGATCGTCCTCCATCCCGCCCTGCATGACCTGCTCCACGCTGGATCGGGCGGCGCGCCCGTCGCCGACGGGGACATCGGCCGATACGGCGGGATCATATTCTCGATTTTCCTCATCGGCTGGGCGGTCGGCGGCGTGCTGTTCGGCGTAGCGGCCGACTATTTCGGCCGGACCAAGACACTGATTGTCACGATCCTCGTCTATGCCGTGTTCACCGGCCTGGCGGCGCTCTCGGAAACCTGGTGGCAGCTGGCGCTGTATCGGTTCCTGACGGCGCTCGGGGTCGGCGGCGAATGGGCCGCGGGCGCGTCAATCGTGGCGGAGGTCTGGCCGGAGAAGAAGCGCGCCCAAGCGGCCGGCGTCCTCCAGTCAGCCTGGGCGGTCGGGTTCTTCCTCGCCGCCGCGTTTAATCTATTATTGAGCGGATACGGCTGGCGGCTCCTGTTCGTCGTCGGCGTGGGGCCAGCGCTCGTGGCCCTGCTGGTCCGGCTGTGGGTGAGGGAGCCGGAGCGCTGGGTCAAGGCCCATGCGCAGGAGATACAGTCGGGTTCGCTGCGGGGCGTGAAGCTGCAGGAACTCTTCCGGGGCGACTTGCTTCGGCCCACCCTCGTGGGGTTCGGCCTGGCATTCGTGGCGGTATTTGGACTGTGGGGCGCCACGAATTGGACCGCGACGCTGGTCCGGCGGTTGCCCGATGTGAAGGGGCTGGATGTGGCCGCGGTCGCCACCAACGTCAGCTACGCCATCATGTGGCTGAACGTCGGCGCGCTGGCGGGCTATCTCAGTTTCGGCCCGCTCGCCGACCGCTTCGGGCGCCGGCCCGTCTTCGCGCTGATGTGCGCGGGCAGCTTAGTGATGCTGCCGGTCATCTTCCTGGTCCCGCGTCCATACGAGCAGGTGTTGCTGTTGCTCCCCCTGCTGGGGTTTTTCAACAACGGGATCTTCAGCGGGTTTCCCATTTATCTCACGGAGCTCTATCCCACCCGCATCCGCGCGACGGGTGCGGGTTTTTGCTTTAACGCCGGCCGCGTGCTGGCCGCCGTCGGACCTTTCCTCACCGGGTACCTGGAGCAATCGCTGGGGAGCCTAGGACGGGCGGCGAGTGCAATCGCGCTGATCTATCTGGTGGGACTGGCGATCCTGCCGTTCGCCCCGGAAACGCGGGGCAAACTCTTGCCGGACTGACCTACGATCTGGTGGTGCGCTCGAACACCTTGGCGTCGATGAACAGCTCGAGGAGGCCCTTGTCCACCTTGCCCTCCTTGGCCTCGTAGCCGAGAATATCGAGGGCCTTGGAGGCCGGCATGGCCTTTTTGTAGGGGCGATCGGAGGCGGTCAGCGCGTCGTAGATGTCGCTGATGGTCATGATGCGGGTCTGCACCGGGATCTCCGGCGCCGTGATCGAGCGGGGGTAGCCCTTGCCGTCCAGCTTCTCGTGGTGGCCGTAGGCGATCTCCGGGATCCGTCGCAACTTGCTGGTCCACGGGATGGTCGCCAGGAACCGATAGGTGTGCGTGACGTGGCTTTCGATCTCGAGGCGGTCTTCGTTGGTGAGGCTGCCCTTGGGAATGGACAGGCTGACCAGCTCGGAAGTGGTGAGAAAGGGCGTGGGGCCCTCGTACGAGCTGAATTTCTTCGCGGCGATCTCGTTGAGCCGCTCGAACCCGCCTTTTTCCAGCACGGTTGGGATATTGCAGGTCAAGAGGAATTGCAGGATCTCTTCGGTCTCCGCCAGTTTGAGAGCCAGGTCCGCGTCGATCTTGGCGAGCAGTTCGGCGGTTTCTTTGGGGTTTGAGTACTGGTACACGGAGATCTTGCGTTCGAGCGCCTCCTTCTCCAGCGTCCGCTTGATGAAAGCGAAGCGGGCTTTCAGGACCGCAACCTCCGCGGGGTAAAGCTTTTCGGCCTTGACCAGCACGTTCTCCCGCACGCCGACCTTCCCGAAGTCATGCAACAGGGAAGCGTAGCGGATCTCCTTCATCTGGTCGTAGTCGAAGGTGATTGCGGCGAACGGGCCGGTCTCGATGCGATCGATGACCTCGGCGAGCCCGCAGGTGAGGGTCGCGACCCGTCCCGAATGGCCGGAGGTCGTGGGGTCGCGCGATTCGATGGCGACGACGCTGGCCGCGATGAACCCCTCGAAGAGCTTATTGATCTCGTCGTAGAGGATGGCGTTTTCGATGGCGGAGGCGGCTTGCCCGCCCAGCGCCAGGAGCATCTCTTCATCTTCCGCATTGAAGGGGGGGCCGGGCAAGCCCTTCTCGATCTCGGCCTCGTACCCCGCGACGTTTTTATTCAGGACCTGGAGCACCCCGACCACGTCCTCCTTGGTCGAGATCATCGGGACGGTGAGCATGTTCCGGGTGTGGAAACCGGTCGCCTTGTCGACGGCGGGATTGAAGCGGGAGTCCGCGTAGGCGTCGGGGATGTTCAGGGGCTTTTTGGTCTGCGCGACGTGGCCCGCAATGCCCTTGTCGGCGGGGAACCGGATCTCCCGCGCGCCCTGGGCCACCTTGCTCCACAACTCGTTCTTGTCCTTGTCCAACAGGAAGATGCTGCCGCGCGTGGCATCGACCACCGAACGGGCATGTTCCACGATTTCCTCGAGCAGGACGCCGAGGTCCCGCTCCGTGGACATGGCCTTGGCCACGCTCAGGATCGTCTCGAGCTTCTGGATGCGCCGCTCTTTCGGATCAATGTACGGCACGTTCACCGCCCTCGTGTGCGGCCATTAGATTACACCTTCCGTGCGAGACGTTCAACGAAGTACGCTATAATGCCGGCGTGCGGATGTGTCCCCAATGCCGCCTCATCGCTTCGGACGATCCGGTATGCCCGGAGTGCGGGTGGAGCGTCGCCGCGGGCGGCATCACCGGCCAGCCCCCTGCGCTTGCCGAGCGCTACGCCGAAACCCTTCAGTATATGTCCGTCTTCACCGCGCTCATGTTCGTGGCGTCGCTGATCGGGGCCGCCGCGACGACGCGCGGCAATCATTTCATGCCCGCCGTCGCGATCGGTTTGCTCGTCACGGGGCTCATCGCCGACGTCTTCCTGCTCCTGCTCATCCACCGGACGGCCGCCCTGTTCGCCGAGGCCACTCGCTGGACCGTGGGCGCCATGCTCACGTTCCCGTTCGGCACGCTGATTTTCGCCTGGCTGCTCGCCCGGCGGGTCCGGCTGGGGGGCGCTATTTTGCGAGGTGATCGAAATGAAAGAAAGTAAGGCCGACCCGCCCATCGGCGCGCGGCGGAGCTTCTTTGCGTGGCTGATCACGGCGGCGGCGGGCCTGATCGGGATCAGCCTGGCGGTGCCGTTGAGCGGGTACGTGATCTCACCAGCCCTCAAACGGCGCGAGAAAGGCTGGGTGGACGCGGGCCCGGTGGCCGGCCTGCCGGTCGGCGAGCCGGCGCAGCGCGATGTGGTCATGACGCTCGCCGATGGGTATCGGGAGATCGCGGCGGTGAAGGGGGTCTGGGCGCTGCGCCGGGAAACGAACGAGGTCACAGTGTACTCCCCCATCTGCACGCATCTTGGGTGCGGCTTCCGGTGGGACGGCGGGGAGAAAAAGTTCAAGTGCCCGTGCCACGGAAGCATGTTCGACACCGAAGGGAAAGTGGTCGGAGGGCCGGCGCCGCGGCCGCTGGACCGGCTACCCGTCAGGATCGAGAACGGCCGGCTGATGGTCCAGTACAAAGAGTTCAAGTCGGGCACACCCGACCAGGTGGAAATCTGATGGCGTCGCGCATTTACGCATGGCTGGACAGCCGGCTCAAGTTGAAGCCTGTCAAGGAGACGCTGCTCGACGAGCCGATCCCCGGGGGCGCGTCCTGGATCTACGTCTTCGGCTCGGCCACGCTCTTTCTCTTTTTCCTGCAGGCGATCACGGGCATGTTCCTGACGGTCTACTACGCCCCCACGCCCGACCATGCCTACGACAGCATCCGCTACATCGAGACACAGGTCCTCTTTGGAGCTTTCGTGCGGGGTCTTCATCATTGGGGCGCCTCCGCGATGGTGGTCGCCATCGGGCTGCACATGCTCCAGGTCTTCCTGTACGGCGCCTACAAGCCGCCCCGCGAGGCGATGTGGATAGTCGGCGTGCTGCTGCTCCTGCTCACGATGGGGTTCGCCTTCACCGGCTACCTGCTGCCCTGGGACCAGAACGCCTACTGGGCCACCCAGGTGGGGATCAACATGGTCGGCAGCGTCCCGTTCGTGGGAACGTTCCTCGTGAAGGTCATGCGTGGCGGCGACATGCTGGGTGCCCTCACGCTGTCCCGGTTCTTCGCGGTCCACGTGCTGTTCCTGCCCGCGACCGTCGCGGTTTTGGTCGCGCTCCACATGTTCATCCTGCGGCGGGTGGGCCCGGCCGGGCCCTGGTCCGGCGGGCTCGATCGCCGCGGCAAAGGCGGCGATCCGTCCATGCGGCGGGAGGGAGCAGCCGGCGCCGGGCCCGCTGAGCGCCGGGTCCACCGAAGCGAGCCGTTCTATCCCCGGCAGGTGTTCATGGATGCGGTAGTCATGCTGGGCGTCTTTGCGGTCGTCGCGGCGCTCGCCCTGACCGTTTCTTTTCCCTTGACGGACAAGGCCAACCCGTCGGACCACAGCTTCGTTCCGGTGCCGGAGTGGTACTTCCTGTTCTACTACCAGTTTCTCAAGTACATGGAGGGCCCCATCCTGGGGCCGATCGCCACGTGGGTGCTCCCCGGCGCCTTCATCGCGCTGTTGCTGGCGCTGCCCTTCTTGGACCCGCATCATGAACGAACGCCCACATCGCGGCCGGTGGCGATGGGCATCGGCGCGCTGTTTCTCGTCGGCGTCTTCGGGCTGGTCGGGCTGTCGCTCCACGACCTCCAGGCCATGAAGCGCACCGACCCGGCCGTCGCCTCGGGCAAATCGGTATTTGAGAAATTTCAGTGTGCCGCCTGCCACCGGATCCACGGCGCGGGCGGCGCGGTCGGACCGGACCTCTCCTTCGTCGGCGACCAGCGTGATCGCGAGTGGCTGACCAAGCACTTCCGCGATCCGCAGTCCACCTCGCCTGGATCGATCATGCCCAAATTTCCGCTGGACGAGCAGCAACTTAACGACCTCACGACCTACATGTTGAGCCTCAAAAAAGGGGCGTGACTCACCCGTTTCGGTGCTTGCGCCGCTGATTCCCGATGGGCTAAGCTCAGCTTCATGAGGGAGTGCGCCCATGCGCACTGCGCAGTGATTGCGAAAAGGTGAGGTGCGACGTGAAACGCAGGGTATGGTCGGCGGTGATGAGCGGGCTGGTTCTTGCGGTTGTGGGATGCGGGGGCCCCGGGGAAACCATCCAATTCTCGGCGTCGGTGGACGCGGTTCCCGCTCCGGAGAAGGTGCAGCCAGCGTTGCGGGTGACGGTGGTCCCGTTTGAGGACGTGCGGGCCGACAAGGCCTCGATCGGGCGCTACCAGCATTACGTGGAAACGAGGGTGGACAAACTGATCCCCGCGCATGGCACGGCCTCGGAGCAAGTCACGGGATTTGTTGTGGAGTATTTGAAGCGCGCGGGCTTTCAGGTGACCCGCGCGCAGTCGGGTGAGGCCGTGACGCAGGGCGCGGCCGACGTCGTGCTGACGGGCCAGATCGAGTCGTACTGGAACGAAGCCGTCGGCCGGTTCTTCCGCACCGAGCTGCGGTCGAGGAACCGGTTGGTGGTCAAAGCCTCCAACACCGGCGACGGCAGTACGGTCCGCACGTCCGTGGAGGAAGGCGGAACGACGACGGTGGTCAGATTCTGCCTCACCGATCTGGAGCGGTTGAACAATGAGGCCTTGGGAGAGAGCCTGGCCCGGTTCCTCCGGGACGTGGTCGTCGCGGATCGGGCGCTCAGACCCAGGAAGTAAAGACTTTCGAGCAAGGTAGCCCATGGCCAAGCCGCCTGTTCCGGACGACCAGCTCCGACGGCAGTTCGAGGAACTGTTGGCGCTGCCCGCCGCGGATCCGCAGGCGGCGCTTCTCAAGGATCTGCTGGGCGGGGCCCTCCGGCTGAACGAGTCGCGGCTGGACATGCTCGATCTCAAGATCCTGCACCGCAGCCTGCTGGAGATGCGTTACGCGTTCCGGGCGTTCCGGCCGTACCGGGACCGGCGGAAAGTCGCCATTTTCGGGTCCGCACGGATGCCCGCGGACAATCCCTTGTATGATCTGGCGCGCCGCTTCGCCCGGCTCCTGGCCCAACGCGGCTACATGGTCATCACGGGCGCCGGCGAGGGCATCATGCGGGCGGCGAACGAGGGCGCCGGGCGGGAGAACAGCTTCGGCGTGAACATCCTGCTTCCCTTCGAGCAGGAGCCCAACCCGGCGATCGCGGACGATCCCAAGCTCATCCACTTCAAATATTTCTTCACGCGCAAACTGTTCTTCGCCCGGGAATCGCACGCGAGCGTCGTGTTTCCCGGAGGCTTCGGGACGCACGACGAGACGTTCGAGATGCTCACGCTCCTCCAGACGGGCAAGAACAATCCCCATCCCGTCGTCCTGATGGACCTGCCGGGGGGCGGCTACTGGAAGAAGTGGGAGCGGTTTGTCCGGGAGGACATGCTGGCCACGAGCCTGATCTCGCCGGAAGATTTGGGGCTCTTCCGGATCGTGGACTCGGCCGAGGCCGCCGTGGCCGAGATCGACGGGTTCTACCGAAACTATCATTCCAGCCGGTTCGTGAAGGACCGGCTGGTGCTCCGCCTGCAGCATCCGCTGACGGCCGCGCAGGTGGACGACCTCAACGCCAGGTTCGCGCATCTCTGCCCGGACGGCAAGATCGAGCAGCGCCAGGCCCTGCCGGAAGAGGCGGACGAGCCCGAACTCCTCGCGCTCCCCCGACTGGTCGTGCCGTACCACCGGCGCAGCGCCGGCGGTTTCCGGCAGCTCATTGATGTCGTGAATGCCCTGGCGGTCTAGCGAAGAAACCGAGCCGGCCCCGGCTCGGTTCTCGTCAGTGCCGTAAGGTAATGGAAATGGTGCTGCTGCGCGCTCCGAAAAACTCCCTGGAGAACTCCTCCACCACCACCGGGTCGTAGCCCTTGCAGCTGAAAATGTCGAGGTAGGCCCGGTTCGTGTCGTTGGCGAAGTGTCCGCTGATCAGAGACGTCTCGATGAGCTGGATCATCGAGTAGCCCGCCACCCGTCCATCTCCGAAGTGGACGACCTGGCAGTCACCGTACCGTTTCATCCCGATCAGTTTGCAGAGCGCGATGACGTAGGCCTCGATGTGGTCGCGGTCCCGGATGGTCTCGGGCCTACAGTCCTGGAGGTCAACTGCAGTGGAGAGGCCCCAAGCTTTCCCTTCCCCGATCAGCTCGTCCGTCGAGCCGGCGGGAACGGAAGTTGGGGCCGAGGTTGGCAAGATCGCACCTTCAGCGTTCGCTAATGGACTCATCGATACGGAGCACCTCCTGGTTGATGTGGTCGTGCGTGTGTCTCATCACACCTGAGGCGCACTATAGCACAGTATTTTTCTCGTGCAATATTTTTTTCGCCTCCGCTCAAAAATCTTTCGACGGCATGTAATCCCGGATTCGCGCGTGCGCCTCTTCGACGGTCATCTTTTTCAATTCCACCTGCCGCCGCACCCACAGTTCATGCTGCTCCCGCAGGTGATGCTCCTGGCGGCGCCGGAGCGCCCCGCCGCCCAGCGTCCAGATCGACGTGTAGAGCGTGTCCTTCTGCGACGACAGCAGGCCCGCCTGCCCGAGCACCGCTTCCTCGTCAAAGACCGGCGAGTCCCAGGTCCAGGTCTCATCGTATTTGGGTGCGATGGCGCAGGCGGCCATGAGGAAGCAGAAAAGAGCCAGGGCGACGGACTTCATGGGGGGAGCATAATGGGGCGGGGACGGCGAATCAAGAATTGTCCGGCGAGAAGCCGCGCCGCAGGGTGTTCTCGGAGATCACGGACGCCGCGACGAACTGGAGCAGGTAGTCGGGCCCGCCCGCCTTGGCGCCGATCCCCGAAAGGCGGCCGCCGCCGAACGGCTGCCGCCCCACGAGCGCGCCGGTGATCCCCCGGTTGATGTACAGGTTGCCGACCAGGAACTCGTCGCGGGCGCGGGCGATGTGGCGGGGACTGCGAGAGTACAGGCCGCCGGTCAGCGCGTAGTCCGACGCGTTGGCCATCGCCAGGGCCTCGTCGAAGTCCCGCGCCCGGAGCACCGCCAGGACCGGCCCGAAGATTTCCTCGCGCGCCAAGCGGTGCTCGGGGCGGATGCCGGTGATGATCGCCGGCCCGACGAAGTTGGGCCCCGGCCGCCTGTCGAAATCCGGCAGCAGGACAGGCGTGCCTTCCTGCCCGGCGAGGTCGAGGTACGCGCGCACTTTCTGCACCGCCCGTTCATCAATGAGCGGTCCGAGCCCCGTGCCCGGCTCCTCGGGCGGTCCCATCCGCACGCTCCGCGCGGCTTCCGTGAGCCGCTCGACGAAGCCGTCGTGGATCGAATCCAGCACGATGACGCGCGAGCAGGCGGAGCACTTCTGGCCCTGATAGCCGAGAAAGGAAGCCGTGACGCCCGCGACCGCCTCGTCGAGATCGGCCGTGTCGTCCACGATGACCGCGTTCTTGCCGCCCATCTCCGCGATGACCTTCTTCACCTCCCGCTGGCCCGGCCGGACGTGCGCGGCCTCGGTGATGATCTGCAGGCCGACGGCCTTCGAGCCGGTGAAGGCGATGAGCGGCACGTCGGGATGGGCGACGAGGCGGCGCCCGGCGTCCGGCAGGCCGGGCAAGAATTGCAGGACGCCGTCGGGGAGCCCGGCCTCGCGGAAGGCCTCCACCAACGCGTGGCCGGTGACCGGCGTCCGCTCCGAGGGCTTGAACACGACGGCGTTGCCCGTGACCAGCGCCGCGGCCACCATGCCGGCCGGGATGGCGAGCGGAAAGTTCCATGGCGGGAGGACCGCCGCAACGCCGCGGGGGCGGTATACCAGATGATTGAGTTCGCCCGGCTCGTGCCCCAGGCGCAGCGGCTGCATGAACCGGCGCATGTGCCGGCTGTAGTATTCCAGGAAGTCGATGGCTTCGGCCACGTCGGCGTCGGCGTCGCGCCAGCCCTTGCCCGCTTCGAAGACCTCCAACGCTGCCAGCTCGAACCGCCGCCGTCGCAGCACGCCCGCGCAGGCGGAGAGCACGGCCATACGGTCCCGCGGGGGCATGCCCGCCCACGTCCGGCCTGCGGCCTTGGCTCGGACGACTGCTAGGTCCACGTCCTCGGCCGCGGCGGCGGTCACGACGCCGATCACCTCGTCGGGCCGCGCGGGGTTGCGGGAGGTGAGCGTTGAACGGCCGCCGCCGGGAGGGGCAGAGAGAGCCAGGTCGATCTTGCGCGGGCCCCTGCCGAGACGCTCCTTGAAAGCCGCGATCGCCGCCGCCATCTTCCGACGGGATTCCGCGCGCGAGAAGTCCGTGTGGGGCTCATTGGAAAAATGAAGGCCCCGATCTTTTCGTAAAGGCGGGGGCACAGGGGGAGAAGGCGGCTGCAGCAAATCATCGAGACTCTGGTTCCCCAGAAACTGCCGGCGCAAGATCGACTCGTTGGCGGTGTTCTCCAGCAAACGCCTCACCAGATACGCCATGCCCGGAATCAGATCGCCGACCGGCGCGTACACCCGCAGGCGGAAGCCCGCGTCCACGACGGCGGCCTGCAGGGGCTCCGCCATGCCGTACAGCATCTGGAGCTCCACCGCCTGCGCGGGCAAGTTCCGCCGGTCGGCTTCGGCCAGAGCCATCCCGACGTGGCGCAGATTGTGCGTGCCGAAGGCGGGCCGGATCACCGCGACGTGCTCCAGCAGTAGCGGAATCAGCCGTTCATAGCAGGCGTCGGTGTCAGCCTTGCAGGCGAAGACCGGCAGGGGCCAGCCGTGTTGCCGGTGGAAGATGGTCTCGTAGTCCCAGTACGCGCCCTTGACCAGGCGGATGCCAACCGGACTGCCGCGCTTTTGGGCCCAGGCGATCAGCTCGCGCACATCGCGCTCGGTGTCCTTGAGATAGGCCTGGATCGCGAGACTCGCGTGGGGGTAGTTGCGGAACTCGTCCTCCATGAGCAGACGGCGGACGATCTCGAGCGTCAGGTCCTTCCAAGCGTACTGCTCCATGTCGAACGTGACGGCGACCGACCGTTGCATGGCGATTCTCATCAACGGACGCAGCCGGGCGGCGACGACCTCGTAGCGGCCGTCCGGATCGATCGGATCGAACTGCGAGTCCAGTGCTGAGAGCTTGATGGAGACCTGTGTGCGGGGGAGCACGCCCAGGTGATCGGCCTCCAGCGCGGGCGCGGGGCGCCACTCGCGGGCCGCGTCCGCCAGCGACGTGAAGGCCTCACGGTAGCGGGCCGCATAGGCAGCGCATTCCAGGTCGCAGACCGGCGCCTCGCCCAAGAGGTCCAGGGAATGGGCGAGGCCGCGCGCCCAGAGATCGGCCACGACCGGCAGCACCTCCTTCATCCCGGCGCCCACGATGAACTGGTTCGCCATCTGGATCGCCTGGGCGTAGATCGTGTCGGCCGTCACGCCGGTGCCGAAGCCGGCGGAAGACAGCGCACGCATTCCCCAGCGCATGAGCGAGCGCCCGCCGGCGTCCCGCGGGTCGGTGTCCCGGCCGAAGTACTCGTCCACGAGCCGCTTGATCTGCGCCGGCGCTTTTAATGTGGGAAGGACATCGATGAAGCGGAAAAGCCGGACCTTGAAGGCCTCGTCACGGATGGCCCACTCGAGGAGCCGGCCGGTCCACCACTTGCGGTCGAAGAGGCGTGGGCGGGTCGCCGCAGCGCCTTCGTACAGCCGTTCGGCCTGCCGCCGGATGTCGGCTTCTGTGGCCAGCCGGTCCGCCATGAAGGCCTCCGCGTGGGGCACCCGCATGCGACGACGCCCCCTTCCTCGATTATACATCGGCAGGTCCGATCTTGAATTGAGTCACAGGGGTAGGCTAGATTACGGCCATGGCTGAAATTCCCGTCATCACCATTACGGGCCCGCAGAAAAAAGAGCCGAAGCCGTTTTTCACGAGGGTCTTCTGTCTGCGTAAGGAGCCGCCTCCACTCGGGCTGCTCATCGAGTTCCTGAAAGCGCGGGGCGCCACGCCGATCCTCCCCACGGAAGTCAACGAGAAGCTGCTGAACAGCTGGAACTGGGTGGGCCTGGAGATCGGGTATGCCAAGGACCGCACCCCGATCGTGCTGACCTGCGTCCGGAAGGACAGCGCCCAGGATGAGGTCTTCAAGCAGGACATCGAAGGCTTCCTCCACTTTGTGGAAGCGCATCGCGAGATCGACAACTGGCGCGTGGCGGACCAGTTGCACGCCTGCCGGTTCTATGTC
The DNA here is from genome assembly GCA_964472655.1 of uncultured Nitrospirales bacterium. Lineage (GTDB taxonomy): Bacteria > Nitrospirota > Nitrospiria > Nitrospirales > NS-4 > SCTG01. Next base: position 7,261 of record CAYYLQ010000014.1, on the reverse strand, counting down.
GCCTCAATCCTGGACAAAAACGACGTTACGGATGAGGGATACGATTTCAACGGGTGGATACTCCAGTTCTTCCAGGAAAACTGCGACGGGCTGGTCCAGATCGACGGGCAGGGTTTCTATAATGGAGAAGGCGAGCTGATCTTCGAGCTGCCGCCGATCGACGACGACCCCGAAACCGCGGCGCCCACGCCCAGCCCGCAGCAAAGCTGACTCTGACAGCCTGGACAGCGCCCGATGCGGTGTGGTAAGGTCGCTCCCGCCCTGGCTTGGCGGACGCGCCTGTAGCTCAGTGGATAGAGCATCAGCCTCCGGAGCTGAGGGCCACAGGTTCAAATCCTGTCAGGCGCACCAACCGCCAATCTACGCACGTACCTCTCCTGGTGGGCCGTTAGCTCAGTTGGTAGAGCAGCTGACTCTTAATCAGCGGGCCGCAGGTTCGATCCCTGCACGGCCCACCAAACCATAGGAGGTACAGCTATGGCACCAGCCGAAGCTCCCCCGGCCAGTCCGGCGCCTCAGCCGCGCACCATCGGCACCGCCTCCACGTTCTCCATGCAGCAGGTTCTCTTGACGATCGCCCTGAGCTACCTGCTGCTGTTTTCCAAGAGCAGCGCGTTTGCCCTGGAGATCCTGGAATTCGTCGTGGCTGGGTTACTGGGGATCGTGCTCATCGTCATGCTGGTGCCGTACCATCTGTGGAGGACCCGCCTGGTCGTGTGGGCCGTCATCCTGGGCGATACGGCCCTGTGCGCCAACGTGTTCTACCTTGCGGGACTGGACGATCCGGGCCTGTACATTACGTTGGCGCTGCTCATCCCGATCGCCCTGTTTGCCAAGTCGGTCAACCAGCATTTCTCGGGCTCGCTCGGCCTTTGCGTGATCTACGGGGTCGCCTGGTACGTGCTGATCGGCCAGCACGGGCCGTTGATGGAGGGCGATCTTCTCCGCTTCCCCGTCCTGCTCGTCGTCGCCAACTTCTACTGGCAGATCCTGGGGATGAGAACGGGAGGCGGGAGCGCCTGAGGCAATCCCGTTTAGCCTCCCGAACGGCAGCTCCTGAACGCTTCCGCAGGCTTGTCGTTGCCTTGACAAGCCCCCTTCAATGGGATAGTGTGACTTGCCCTAAACGTCGGCTTTTTCAATGAACCCAAGCGATTCGACAACACCGACGGATTCCAGCGAACCGACCGCCGCTGCCCATTCGGGCGATGGTTCTCCTCAGGCCCCGCAGATGCTCCATGGCGTCCCGATGGAAAAGGCCAGAGCCTATCTCCTCAAGAACTTTGAGGGAGTTTTCGTCCTGCTCACTCTGGTCACGACCGCGCTGATCAATTGGTTTATCCCCCAGAAAGTCGCCTTCCTGAACTTCTATTTTCTGCCCATCATCTTGGGCGGGTACTACCTGGGCCGGCGCAAAGCGGTGCTGGGCGCGGTCGGCGTGTTCGCCGTGACCGTATTTGCAATCTATATGGAGCCCGAGGCGTTCTTGACCGATCGGACCGAAATGGGGCTCTACATGCAGGTCCTGACCTGGGGGAGCTTCCTCGTCCTGGCCGGGGCGGTCGTCGGCGGCATGCACGAGAAGCTGCTCAAGGAGGTTGAAAACACGCGCCGGCTGAACCAGCAACTGCAGGGAGAGCAAGAGGAGCTCAACCACGCCAACACGGCGCTGCGGCTCAACGCCGACAATCTGGAGTACCTGAACCGGGAACTCCAGCACCACCAGGAAGAACTTAACCGCGCCAACGCCACCCTGAAGGACTACAGCGATAACCTGGAACACAAGGTCAAAGAGCGCACCGAAGAGCTCAAGCAGGCCAACGCGTCCTTGAAGGACTACACGGAGAACCTCGAGCGCAGAGTGCAGGAGCGGACCGAGGAGCTGGAAAAATCCAAGCAATCGATCGAATCCCTGAAAGCCAAGGTGGAGGAAGCGCTGTACTCCACCATGGATTCCTCCGTGGTCAAGTTAATCATCGAAGGCCGGCTGCGGAACGAAAAGCGCAACGTCAGCGTCCTGTTCTCCGATCTGGTCGGCTTCACCACCCATTCCGAGCAGAACCCGCCGGAAATCGTGATCCGTGATCTCAACCGCTACATCGGGGACATGGAGCCCATCCTGATTTCCTATCGCGGCCACATCGACCGGTACATGGGCGACGGTATCATGTGCGAGTTCGGGGCGCCGCTGGACTATGAAACTTATCGCATCCTGAGCGTGCTGGCGGGGCTCAAGATGCAGGAGAAGATGACCAAGGCGAACTATCCGTGGGAGATGCGCATCGGCATCTGCTCCGGCTCGACCATCACGGGCCTTGTCGGGAACAAGCGCCAGTCCTACACCGCCATCGGCGATGTGGTCAACATCTCCGCCCGGCTGCAAAAGGCTTGCGCTCCCGGCAAGGTGCTGATCGACCGGTACACCTACGAGACCGTCAGCCTCTTCATCGACGCCCGGAAGAAGCGGGACCTGCCCGCGAAAGACATCGCGGAGACCGACAAGGAGCGGCAGCTGGAAGAACTGCACGAAAAGGTCGCGGCCGAACCCACCAGCGCCCTCCATCATTTCCACATCGGGCAGATTCACCTGGAACTCGGCGAGCCGGTGGAAGCGCTGCAGTATTTTGAAAAAGCCTTGCAGCTCGACCCCGGCGACACGAAATTCAAGCTGGCCTACGCCGAGGCGGGCCTGAAGATCCGGGAGAGCGAGAAGATCAACATCAGGGGCCGGCGGCAGCGCATCGAGGCGTACGAGATCATCGGCATCAGAGACCCCTTCGAGGATCCCAAAAAGGTCTCCCAGAAGTTCTCCCAGGAATACCGGTACGTGCAGAACCTCCTCCAGATCCCCTCCGATGTGACCTTGCCCGTGGAAGCGCTGGACGGCAGCATCGGTCATTCCAAGATGGTCGCCATCTTTGCCTATGCCCTGGCCAGCTATTTCGGCCTGACGGACAAGGAGAAGCTGGACATTCTCCATGCGGCCTTCATGGCGGACATCGGCAAGGAAATTGTGCCCCATCACCTCCTGAACCGAATGGGGAGCCTCAGCTCTTGGGAGCTGGACATGGTGAGAATGCATCCGGTGGAAGGGGCCAGAACGTTGCGGAAAATGGGGTACGACAACGAGACCATGATCCAGATCGTCCAACACAGCCACGAGAACTTCAGCGGCACCGGCTATCCCGACGGCCTCAAGGGCGAGGATATCCCGCTCGGGGCGCGCATCGTGGCCGTCGCAGATGCGTACGACGCGCTGATCTCTTGGCGGCCCTACCGGGACGCCTGGGAACGGCACGTCGCGCTGGACGAAATCGGCCGGGGAGTCGGCAAGGGGCTTTACGATCCCAAGGTCGTGGACGCCTTGATCAAGATCATGAGCTGATGGCTGAGCCCGCGGCCATGTCTCTCTCGCCGCAAGAGTCCGCGCCCGCCGCCGGCCTGCCGCGCCTGGCCGCCGCCGCGGACCCCAACCGCGCCCAGTTCGTGCTGCTGCAGACCCTGGTCACCATCGTGCTCTCTTACCAGGTGCTGTTCAGCGGGGACACGCTTCTGACCCTGGAGAGCAAGCAGACCATCACCCTCGGCCTGTTGCTCACGCTCGGCAGCGTGATGCTGATGCCGGCGCGGGTGATGAGCGCGAAGTGGTTCGTCGGCGCCCTGGTCTCGGCCGATACGGCGCTCACCACCGCCGTCATCTATTGGTCCACCGACACCTTCACTGACCTCTACCTGATCTATTTCCTGATCATCCTGCTCGCCGCCGTCACGCCCTCGCTGAACCACCACATCGCGCTCTCGGTCCTTCTCTGCGTGGCTTACGGGGTGATCCAGTATTTCTCGGAAGCGGACGCCGAGACGATCTCGGAGAGCCGCCTGCTCCGGATCCCGGTCCTGCTGATCATGGCGATCTTCTACGGGGTGGCCGTGGACACAGTGCGCAAGGAGCGGCGAAAAAAGGTTAACCTCCTCCAGACCATCGACACGCTGAAGCAGGCGAAAGCGGTTTTGCAGGAGAGCGAGAAGCGGTACCGAACGTTGGTCGACAACATGAACGATCCGTTGTGCGAGATCGACCGGGACGGCCGTTACCTGTATTTCAGTGCGAACTACCCCGAGATGCTGGGCTACCCGCCCGAAGAGCTCCTGGACCGAATCGCGTTCGACCTCGTCCACCCGGACGATCTCCCGGCGGCGGTCGAAACGTTCAACGATCTCGCCGGCCATGGCCAGCGGGCCTTTCGCTATCGCCATCAGAACGGCGAATGGCGCTGGATCGAAAGCACCGGCAAGGCCTACACGACGGAGGAAGGCGAGCCGCGCAGCGTCATCGTATCGCGGGATATCACCGACCGGAAGCGGACGGAAGAAGAGCGCGAGAACCACATTCTGCTGTTGCAGCATGCCCTGAACAATATCAAGGTGCTGCGCGGGCTGCTCCCCATTTGCTCGCATTGCAAAAAGATCCGCGACGAGCAGGGCCAGTGGCACATGGTGGAAGCGTACGTACAGGAACGCGCCGACGTGGATTTCAGCCACGGCATCTGCCCCGAGTGTCTGAACAAACATTACTCACAATTCTGAAACATTGATCGCTTGATCCGGACGCGTCGGGCCGATCTGGGTCCACCCGAGAGTTGCGCCCGACGGAAGAAGCTTAGTATCATCGAGCAGGAAGAATTTCATGAGAACGTCCCCTCTCATCGGCCTGCGCGCCGCGGCGGTCACCGTCGCGGCCGCCTGGCTGCTGCCTCTCCCGCTCCGGGCCGACTCCTCGGTCATGGCCACAGTGGGGGGGACGCCGATCACCCAGGCCGAGATCGAGCAGGCGCTCCGGCTCCCGCTGTACGAGCTCGAGGTGGACAAGTATCGCTTGACCCGACGGCGCCTGGACCAGATGATCGTGGAACGGCTCTTGGCGCGCGCCGCCGCCGAACGGGGGCTGTCGGTGTCGGCCTATGTCTCAGCCGAGATACAGAGCCAACTCGCGGAGATCCCGCCGGAGAAGGATCCCGCCAAACAGGACGCGCGGAACACCCTGGTGCGCGAGCGCGCCACGCGCGTGCTGCAGGAGCTGGTCGAGCGGTTGTCCCGCGAGGCGGGCGTATCGGTGACGCTCCGTCCTCCCGATCCTCCCGTCATGACGATTCCGGTCGGCGATGACCCGGCGTGGGGACCTCCGACGGCGCCGGTCACCATCGTCGAGTTTGCGGACTTCGAATGTCCGGTCTGCAAGGAAAACCTTCCGGTCCTGCGGCAGCTGCGCAGCCTCTATCCGGACAAGGTCAGGCTCGTTTATCGCGACTTCCCGCTGGCCGCGCATCCGCAGGCGCGTCCGGCGGCAGAGGCGGCTCATTGCGCCCACGAGCAAGGAAAATTCTGGGCGTACCATGACGCGCTCTTCGCCCAGGCGCCGGACCTCAAACCCTCCGACTACGTGGCGCTGGCGGCGCGGCTGAGTTTGAACCAAGCGGAGTTCACGTCCTGCCTCGCCGGCGCCCGTCCCAAGGCCGCGGTGGCCAAGGATCTTGCGGACGCCCAGAGCCTGGGCTTGAGCGGAACGCCGACCTTCTTCATCAACGGACGCTACTTGTCGGGTTTCCAGTCGCTGGAGGCGCTCCGGCAGCACATCGACCGCGAGCTCTTGGCCACCTCGCGATGACTCCACACGCGGCTGCCGGGATGATCGTCCAGCTGATTGCCGTGACGGCGGTGGCGTTCCTCGGCTCGCCTTTTGCGTCTGCGGCCGGCGCGCCGACCGCTCCCGTCCTCGTTCCGCTGGTCAATCCGATGGGGGGAAAAAGCGGATCGCAACCCCAGGGACTCTTCAGAAAAATTGTCACGGCCCACGGGTTCGAGGTCGATGACAGTCGAGCCGGACTGCACAACGTGAAGGCCATCGGGGTCACCAATCAGTTCAGTCCGGATGTCCCGGAGATTTACGTCGTCGTCGAGTTCCTGCAGTCCAACTTCGATATTTTCCGGTTGGTCGGGCGGTTCATCCTGGAGGACCCGGGAGGCAAACCCATCGGCACGCTGCTGCACACCGACAAGGCCCAATTCGAGAATGAGGACACCGGCGGATTTCTGATCATGAAGCGGCCGGCCGGCGGATTTCCCGTCGGCAGCTACCGCGTCGAAATCCATTACGAGACGGTCAACGACATCAGCCTGCTCGCCCTCGCCCGGTTCACGGTCGTTCCTGCGGCCACCCCCTAGAGCTCGCCGCCGGATGCCGTCCAAGCCGAAGCGCTCCCGCCGCCCTGAGATCACCGTCCGCCCCGCCACGCTCGCCGACTTGGAGGTGCTGGTGCGGTTCAACGCCGCCATCGCGAAGGAGACCGAGGGCCGCAATCTCGATATGAAGCGGCTGCGGAAGGGGACCCGCGCAGTCCTGGAGTCGAGCGCGCGCGGGTTTTATCTGGTGGCCGAAACAAAAGCAGGCGTCGTCGGCCAATTGTTCGTCACCTATGAGTGGAGCGATTGGAGAAACGGCTTGTTCTGGTGGATCCAGAGCGTGTACGTCGAGCCTTCGGTGCGGGGGCGCGGCGTGTACCGCGCCCTCCACGCGCATGTCCTGAGCGACGCCCGCGCGCGCGGCGACGTATGCGGCCTGCGTCTCTACGTGGAGAAGGAGAATGAGGCGGCGCAGGAAGCCTACACCCGCTTGGGGATGACGCGGACCCCCTACCGCGTCTACGAGCAGGATTTCGTGCTGTAGCAACCTTGACTGGAAGCGGCATCATACAGTACAACACAGACAGTGTCTCACCAGGTTCTCTGCGAGAGTGGCGGAACTGGCAGACGCGCGAGACTTAGGATCTCGTGGGAAACCGTGGGGGTTCGAGTCCCTCCTCTCGCACCAATGACACCGACGCACCAAGGCTTGACGGATGAAACTTGACGTGACCGAGCTGGGCCCGGTGAAGCGGGCCGTCAGGATCGAAGTATCCGCGGAGGACGTCTCCAAGCGGTTCCAGGACGCGTACGCGGAGCTCAGGAGCCAGGTCCACATCCCCGGGTTCCGCGCCGGGAAGGCACCCCAGGCTTTGCTGGAGAAGCGGTACGCGAAAGCCATCGAGGACGACGTGATCCGCCGGCTGATCCCGGAGTACTACAGCAAGGCAATGAAAGAGGCCGGGTTCCGGCCGGTCGCCGTGGATCTCCCGCCGCTTGAGCGCATCAAGATCAAGAACGGCACGCCGCTCGTCTTCACGACCACCGTCGAGATCAAGCCCGTCTTCGAGCTCCGGGAGTACAA
>CAYYLQ010000013.1:0-71254 GCA_964472655.1 uncultured Nitrospirales bacterium | reverse complement strand
GACCGGCCGTTGCGGCGCATCGAGGCGACGAGGATGACGAAGTCCTGGACCGCCCCGGCCAGCACCGCACCGATGACCAGCCAGAGGAATCCCGGGAGAAACCCGAACTGCGCCGCCAGGACAGGGCCGAGCAGCGGGCCTGCGCCCGCGATCGCCGCGAAATGGTGGCCGAAGAGAACCCAGTGGTTGGTGGGTTGGAAGTTGGCGCCGTCGTTCAGGCGATGCGCCGGCGTGACCCGTGTATCGTCCAGCTCGAGCACGCGCCACGCGAGAAAGCGGCCGTAGAACCGATAGGCCAGCACGTAGAAGCAGGCCGAGGCCACCACCAGCCAGAGCCCGTTGACCTTTTCATGCGGATTGAGGATGCCGGTGACAACACCGAACCCCGTCGCGCAGAGCGCCGCCACCGCGACCCACAGAATGGACGCAAGGCCCGTCATCCGGCGATGCTAACAAGAACCTCGGAAGGGTGTAAAGGAACTATAAAAGCAGCCACGTGGCCAGCCAGAGAAACACGCCCATGCTGACGATGTCGGTGGCCGTCGTCAGAAAAATGCTGGACGCCGTGGCTGGATCGACTCCGATTTTTTTCAACCCCATCGGGATCAGCGCCCCGGAGAGGCCGCTGATGATGCAACTGGCAATCATCGCCACAAACACGACAAATGCCAGCACCGGCGCCCCGGCATGGTGGTTGATGGTGGCGTAGACGAACATGCCGGCCCCCGCGGTGACGCCGACCAGGGTGCCGTTCAGAAGCCCCAGCAGAGCCTCCTTCGTCACAAGCTGCTTCTCTCTTCCTTTGCGCAACTCGCCCAAGGTCATCCCACGCAAGGTGACCGCCAGGGCCTGGCAGCCTGTGTTGCCCGATTGGCCGGCCAGGACGGGCAGGAAAACCGCCAAGGCTACCACCTGCTCGATCGTCTGCTCAAAGATCCCGACCACCGCGGCGGCCAGGAACGCCGTCAAGAGGTTGAGTTGCAGCCACGGATGGCGGAACTTGAGGCTTCGCCACCACGGCGTCGTCAGCCGATCCTCCTCTTCCACCCCGACCATGCGGCCCGGCTGGGCGCTGATCTCGATGGCCTGCTCCTCGAACAGGATCGCCCCCCGGACGAGGCCGATCAGACGCCCGGCCTCGTCACAGATCGGATAGACCGGATAATGCATGTGCAGGACCGCGCGCGCGGCATCCGCAACGGAAAGGCGCGCGTCGAGGTAGAACGGATTCCGCAGCATGATTTCGCGCATCCGCTGCGTCGGTTCCGCCAGCAACAGCTCGCGCATGACGATGACGCCCAGGAGCTTGCCGCGCTGGTCGGTCACATAGCCGTAGGTGATGAACGCCTGCTTCACGAACTCCCGCAATTGCGCCACGGCCTCCTGGACGGTCACGTCCGGGCCGTACACGGCGACGGGGCGTTCCATCAACCGCCCCACGGTCCCCTCGGGAAACGCCTGGTTGCGCGTCCATTGTTCGCTGTACTCCTTGGACGCCGCCGACATGATCTCTCTCCGGCGATCGCCGTGGAAGCGCAGGAGGACCTTCAGCGCGGCGGCGGGGTGGAGCATCGCCAGCACCTTCGAGATCACCGGATTGGATTGCTTATGCAGCAGTTCGACCGTTTCTTGGGGCGCGCGCCGCTGTGCCTCGTCGAACAGCTTCAGGACTTGCTGCTCGTCGGCCGTATCGGGAGCGGCGTTGGTTGAGGGACCCGGCTTGTTCTCCATACTCACCCTCTGGTTCTGTTGGGCCGTTCCCCGCGAGGAGGACGGCCGGTTATGAAACTCGGATTCACGGGCGCGCGAGCGGGGGACGGTCGCAGGGCTCGGGTGACGAGAGACTGCGGTTCTGCATGCCCAGCGCCCACAGGCCGAACGCGATCCAGACGATCTCCCGGATGCGACGCACGATTGCAAACGTCACGCCGGCCGCTTCCGTATAGCCGAAGGCCACGAACAGCAGGACGGTGCCCGCTTCCTGCCCGCCGACGCTCCCGGGGATGAACGCCGTCCCGCCCTTCGCAAACACGGCCAGCGCCTCGAGCGCGATCGCCGTCGGCCAGTCCACCGGCAGACCCAGGAAATAGAGGATCAGGTACACTTCCACCGCGCCCACCAGCCATCCTGCGAAAAAAGCCAGGAACGAAAACAGGAACCCGCGCCGGTCGCGGACATAGAAGCCGCGGATCGCGTCGTCCAGGGCCCGCAGCCTGTGTTCACGCGCCTGGAGCCAGGCGATCTTCACGCCCAGGCGCTCCAGCACCCGGAGAAGGCTGACGAAGAGCCCGAATCGCTGGACCGCCACGAACAGGCCCATGCCGAATCCCAGCAGACCGAGCCCGACCAGGCTCGTCATCAGCAGGTCGCCGGAATGGACGAGGAGCACCGCGCTCAGCCCGATCCCGATCATGATGAAGGTGACTTCTGCGAAGGTCATCGTCGTCTTGGCCGTGACGACCGAGGCCATGCCGTCCACGAGCGGGACCTGATGGCGGCTCAGCAGATAGGCCTTCATCGGCTCGCCGCCAAGATACAGTCCCGGCGTCGTGTAGTTCACGGCTTCGCCGGCCATGCGGGTCATGAACAGCCGGTCAAACCGGATCTTGTCCGCATGGTGGCCCAGCGTGTAGCGCCAACCGAGCGCGTCCAGCGCATACACGACGACCGACGGCAGCAGAATCCAGCAGACGTTGACGCCCAGCTTGCGGACTTCCTCAACCAGCGTGGCCGGCCCGATGTGGAGCACAAGGCCGCATAGCACCGCCACGCCCAGCAGGAGAAGGACGAGCGTGAGCCGCGTCATGTCACGTTGTTGATGATCGGAGCTGCCAGGCCAGCGTGGGCCAGAAGATGTTGGAGCCGACGGCGGCGAGCGCGAGGAACCACTCGACATGCCCGAGGAGGGCCAGCGCCAGGATGAGGACCGAAAAGTCGCGGCTTACGAGACGGTTCAGGATGGCCTCCACGCGCCGTCGGCGCGGGGCCGCCAGGTCGTCCCGCATCCGGAACGCCCGCTGAACGACCGCGAACGCCGCCACGTTGCCGACGATCGCCAGCCCACCCAGAGTCAACGCGGAGATCCCCCATCCCGATTGGTACGCGGCCCATCCCATCCCGGCATAGAGGCCGACGTGCACGACGTTGTCGAGGGCCACGTCCAGTTGCTCGCCGAAGGGCGATTCCATGAACTTCAGGCGGGCGACTTCCCCATCGCAGCAATCCAGGACGGCCGAGAGCTGGAAAAGCAGCGCTCCCACAACGCCGGCGGCGTACCCGCCCCACGCGAAAACCGCTCCGGAGAGCAATCCGACCAGCGTGGCCAGCACGGTCACGCCGTTGGGCGTGAGCGGCGTTTGCAGCAGAGCGCGGGTGATCCACTTGGAGCACTTCCGGTTGAAATGCCGGTCCACGAACCCTTCAAGGCCGCCCTTCAGCGAACGCAGCAAGACCCATTCGGCTTGTTCGGGAGTCGCGGCGCCTTCGGCGCACACGTCCTGATACCAGTCCTCGCCCAACGGCAGGATTCGGACCTGTCCTTGCCGGATCCCCCGCTCGATCGCGGTCTGCAGGGGATGCTCCCCGCCCTGCGCGCCGGCCCACCCAGGCGACGTAAAAGTCGTCGGAAGCGCTACGAGGTCCACGTCGAGCGCCAACGCTGCCGCCTCCTCTACCGTGACGACTCCGGCGGCCGCCTGCAACATGCCCCCACCACCCTGCAGGGGCAGTTCGAGAACCACCTCTGCCTTATTCTGCAACCCTTGGTGCTCCGCCATCCTCCGCGCAACGACGACCGGCTCATCTTTTCCGCCCTCTTCACGCAGACGTGCGACAAGGCTCGCCGGAAAAACGGCGCCCGTCCCCGCCACCAGATACGGCCTGCCGAATATGCCAGTGAGAACCTCCCACGTTCGCGGGTCGTCGGCGGGGAACTCCCGGACCGGCACCCACCGGATCTCGGCTGTGACTCGGCTGTCTCCCCGGAGTTGCCGCTTCAAGTCCTCGGTCTCCCGCCCGGCCAGCACAATGACCCGCGTGATCCCGCCGCGCTGCAGGGTCAGCACCGTGCGTTGAAACAGGGAGAGCCCGCCCACCACCGTCAGGGAACCAGCCGGCAACGGCTCGCCCGGCCGGTGAAAAATCCGCGTCGCGGCCAGGATCAGGGCGCTGTCAATGGGAGAGCCGTCCATCTAGATCTCGATGTAGAGTTCGTCGCCCTTCTGCGTGAGAGAATACACGGTCGCATTCTCCGGACGGCCGTGGCTGTCGCCCGTCGCCAGATCGAACTTCCAGCCGTGCATGGGACAGCGGATCGCGCACACCGCCCCTTCTCCCCAATTTTCCAGGGCTCCACGGATCAGCGGCCCCTGGCGGTGAGGGCAGGCGTTGTTCAGGGCGTAAAACCGCCCGTCCTGATGGAAGACCGCGACGCTGACGCCGCCCACCTGGATGAGCTTGCGCTCGCCGTCCGGGATCTCGGCGACCTTCGCCAGAAAGGTCACGCGGCATACCCCCAGAGCTTCACGATCGCCGTCGCGACCGGCTGGCTGTAGGACTTGTACTTGAGCAGGGTGTCGAGCCCGTCGCAGGTCCGCTCGAGGTTCGTCTCCATCCCCGGGAAGTCAGGCCAGCCCTTCTCGCATTTGTGTTTCAGGATCCACTCGAGCCCGCGCTCGATCGCCCGATCGCACTGCGCCCTGGTCCCCAGGATGCTGCAGACCAGCATGATGGATCTGGTGCAGTCCATGGTGTGGTCCACGTTCTCGCCGTCCCAGGAGCCGTCGGCCGCCTGCACCGAGAGCAGCTTCGTCACGCCTTTCCGACAGCAGTTCCGCACGTTGAGCTCGTCGGTCAGGACCAGGTCGGCCACAATGGAATCCTGGATCAAGTGGGCAGTGATCTCCACGCCGGTGGGATGGAATTCCGGATCGTACCAGCCGCCGTCGGCGGCCTGCCGGTCGAGCATGAACTTCATGCCCTTGCGCCAGGATTCCTTGACCTTGGCCAGGGTCGGCGCATCCAGAAGGTTCGGGCCGACGGCCAGGAGGACGTCGAAGAAGCTGATCGGATGGCTGACGGCGTCCAAATCCGCCCAGGAGGGGTCGGACCATTTCCCGTCCTCCTTCTGGGTGTCCAGGAAATAGCGGACGCACTTCTTCACCGCCTCGGCGATCCGAGGATTCTTCAAGTGGAGATTCCCGCGAATCAGCATCAGGGCGCAGAAGGCCGTCACCCAGGCCGCGCTCGTCTTATCGGAAGACATCTTGCCCCATCCCCCGTCGGCGTGCTGGCACTCGACCAGCGCGAGATACTCGGCGAGATGCTGCGGAGTGGTCTTCATGTGGAGCAGCACGCGGAGCGCGTGAGCCACCAACTCCAGGTCCTGATCGCCCTTCGTCAGGCTCCAACACGGGTGCTCGGACATCAGGTACTCGTACTCGCGGTCGATGATCGGCTGAATCTGATCCATGCGGATGCTCATAGGCTCGCCCTCTGCTCCCTTTCCTGTGTTAACTTCGGCAGAATCTCGCGCTCGGCGCGCGCGATGTCCTCCGGAAAATCTATCTCGATCCACGGCTGCCCGCCGATCTTCTCATATCCGACCGGGACGGCGCGGAAGAAGGCCTCCCAGGTATCCTCGTATTCCATGTCGAGAGCGCCCTTCGCCACGAACGGCTCCATCGCCGCTACCATTGCCTCGCTGTCGCGCCCGGTGATTTTGAGAAACCCCACGCCTTCGCCGAGCAGATCGGGCGGCTGTGGCGGCGGCCGCTTCGTGAGCGCAACCACCCGCCCCCCCCGGATGACCGCCATCCGCTCCTCCGAATCCTGGCGCACCCTCTCGTCAATCAGGATCGCATTCGGGTGCGGCGAGTTGACCAACCGCGCCACGAACGACGCCGGGCACAGAACGTCCGCGTCCATGATCAGGAGATCGTCGTCGAAGGCCGCACGGGCGAGCCACAGCGAATAGAGGCTGCCCCGCTGGTACTGATCGTTGACGATGTAGCGAAGGGCGAGCCCCCGGTACGCATCACCGACCGCCTTCCGGATCAGCTCCTGCTGGTGGCCCACCACCAGTACGGCCGACTTGATGCCGACTTCCAGCAGCGCGTCGAGATACCGAACGAGAAGAGACCGCCCCCCGATTTCGAGAAGGCACTTGGGCCGGTTCCCCGTTACGGCTCCGAGACGCTTGCCGACACCCGCTGCCAGGATCACGGCCTTCATGGATCACGCGCCCGACTTCACTTCGGGTTTGTCTTCGGTCGTCGCGTCCTCCGCATCGCTTTTCTTTTTCTCGTCCGCTTCGGCTTTCTTGGCGGCTTCCTCGGCCTTCCTGGCCTCTTCCGCAGCTTTCGCCGCTTCTTCGGCCGCCTTCGCCTCGGCCGCCTCGCGCTCCGCCTTCTCTACCCGCTCGGCGCCCAGACGGTCCATCTCGCCCATCCGTTCCTCGCCCAGCTTACGCGCTTTCGGCAAGACCTCCTCGAAGGCATCCAGAAAGCCCGTGATGTTGGCCTCGGTGAGCGCTCCCATGTTGGCCACGCGGAACAGCGTGTTCGCCAGCTGCGCCTGGCCGGCGTAAATCACGTACCCACGCTCGCGCAGCAGGTCATGCAGATGATCGTAGTACACGCCCTCCGGCAGGTTGAAGGCCGTGAGGGTGCTTGACCACAACGGTTCGCGCAGGAAGAACTTCATCCGGATGGCCCGCATGCGGTTCCTGATCAGGCGCGCCATCTTGCGGTAGCGCGCGATGCGGGTCGCGACCCCCTCATCGAGGAGCTCGTTCAGCGCTTCGTCGAACGCGTAGTAGAGTTGCACCGCGGGCGTGAACGGAATGGAGCCCTCTTCGAGATGTTTGTAGTAGGTGGGCAGATGGAAATAGACGGAGCGCTGCTCGTAGGTCACCATCTGTTCCATGATGTCGCGGCGGACCATGACGAAACCGACGCCGGGAAAGCCCTGGATGCACTTGCCCGACGAACCGGCGATCAAGCCGACGTTGGAGGACACGAAATCGAGCTCCTCGCCGGCGAGGCTGCTGACGCCGTCCACCAGGAGAGTGCGGCCGGCTTTCTTGACGATCGCCCCGATCTCCTTGACCGGGTTGAGCAGGCCGGTGGCGGTCTCGTGGTGAACGACGGCTACCACCTCGATGGCTTTATTCTGCCGGAGCGCAACCGGCACCGTTTCGGTGTCGAAGCGCTGGTCCCACTCACTGGGAATATCCATGTTCTGCATCTTGTGCGCGGCGGCGATCGAGGCGATCCGCTGCGAGTACACGCCGTTCTTGATGACAAGGATGCGGCGTCCGGGCGGCAGGCAGGACGTCACGGCTGCCTCTACCGCGGCCGTGCCGGAACCGGTGATCAGGATGGGCAGATACTCGCCCGAGGGAGCGAATGCACGGACGAGCTTGTCCTGGATGCCTTCGATCAGATCGGTGAATTCGGACTCGCGATGGCAGATGTCCGGTTTCAGCAAGGCCTGCCGCACGCGCTCGGAGACGTTCACAGGACCGGGGTTCAGCAGGATCATGCCGTCGTTCCTCGCATGGCGGCCTTCCGGAATCGTTCGGTCATGGCCGCCGGTTCGATCTCGACCCGCCCCACGTCGTCCGCCAACTCCGACACCTTCACGAGCAGCAAGCTCGGACCGTCTTTCTTCAGCATGGCCTTCGCTTCATACACCGCGTCATCCAACTCCCGCACCCGTTCCACGTTCTTGTAGCCGGCGGCCTTTGCCACCTGCTCCAGACGAACGGTTCGCGAGATCGTCGGCTGATTGCCGGTGCTGCCGTACACTTCATTATCGAACACGATGTGCACCAAATTCTTCGGCTGGAGCGCGCCCACCGTCGCCAGCGTGCCCAGGGCCATCAGCACATTGCCGTCGCCGTCAAGCACTACCACCTTCCGCCGGGGCTGCGCCAGGGAGACCCCCAGCCCGATCGCCGGCGCCAAGCCCATCGAGCCGATCATGTAAAAATTCTCCGGTCGGTCGCGCTGCGTGTAGGCCTCGCGCGACGGAAAGCCGTTGCAGGCGACCACCAGCTCGTCGGTCAGTAACCCCAGTACGGCGCCGATGGCGCGGCCGCGGCTCGTGAGCACGCCCTCTTCCGGCCTCACGAAAAGATTCCCTTGGTGACCAGCAGCGCGACCGGGATGCGCTGGGCCATGAAGACCTGCGCGGCCCAGCCGAGGTCTTCGCGGACGGTCTCGGCCTTCACCGTGCGATGCGGGATGCGCACAAGGTCGAGCTGTTTGGCCAGGACCTGCCCCATGACGAGATGCTCCGGCGCGTCTTTGCCGTCGTGCCCGCGCCAGGAGATCAGCAGCAGGCACGGCTGGAGATAGATCAGGTTCAGCGAGATCAGCGCGTTCAATGACGTTCCCAGTCCGGAGTTCTGCATCAGCACCGCCGGCACCTTACCGCCCATATACGCGCCCACCGCCATGCCGACCGCCTCGTCTTCCCGCACCGCGGGGGTGTACACCCGTCGCTCGATCAGCACGGCGATGATCCCCGCCAGCGTCGAATCGGGAACCCCCGTGAAGAAGTCGAAACCCGCTTCCTGGAGCAGGCTGACGAAGTCTTTGGCAGGAAACGGCATGGGCAACGGATTATAGCCAACCGTATGGGGATTTCACAAGGCGAACTTCGCGTCCGGAACCAGCTTGACACAATCCGGCACTGACGATATTCTGCGGACAACGTTACTGGTTGCAGAGGCGTCCAAGCATGTCCCGAGAAATGGAAATCAACGTCCGGCCGGTTTTCGCCACGCCCCTGCTGGTCTTTGCCATCCCGGACCACGAGCGCATCAATAAGGATCTCCGCCGCGCGATTCTTGAGCGGGAGGCATCCACCCCGGCGGAGGCGGACCACGAGGTCGTCGGCTGGTCGTCCCCCCACGACATGTCCATGTTCGACTGGGCCGGCCCCGCGATGAAGGACCTGCTGGCTCCCGTCATCGAAGTTGCCACGCAGGCCACGGAATTCTCCGAGCGCGCGCCCGATCTGGCCGGCAAGCATCCGGGCTGGCAGGTCGTCGAGACCTGGGCGAACGTCCAGCGCAAAGGCGGCAGCAATTCCACGCATCCGCATCCCGGCACGTTCTGGTCCGGCGTGTACTATGTGGACGTGGGCGACATCACCGCCGGAAGCGATACGGGCGGGGATCTGCAGCTCTACGATCCGCGCGGATGCCTGCCGACGATGCTGGCGCCGTTTCTCCGGTACGCCGTGTCCGAGCTGCACGACGCAGGCAAGACCATTTCCTTCACGCCGGAGAACGGGAGGTGCGTGATGTTTCCCGGATGGCTGTCGCACTCCGTCAGTATCTACCGAGGAGAAACCCCGCGCATCAGCGTGGCGTTCAACCTGGACCCCGTCATCGAAGAATTCAAGGACTGGCGCTTCAATGTTCCCCCCACGAACCGCTAAAGCCCAGCTGGTAGTACTGCGATGAAGCTGATCATCCTTCTCGTGATCGTGGGAGTCGTGGGGGTTTTGTACGCCACTCCCGCTTTCTACCTGCGATCCGGTGTGGATCACGACAACCCGGATGCCGTCACACGGTATCTCGGCATACCATCCCAATCGACCGACTATCCCAACGGCACAACTGTCTCGACCTACGCAGTCGAGAAGATCCCGCCGGTGTGCATCGAATACGTCCTCACCTTCAAGAATAAACTCACAGGCGAAGACGCCTCCCAGCAGATGATCAGCGTGAAGGCGGTCCTGAGTAAATGGACGTGGCGCTGGTGCCAGTCGGAGCAGGCTGGGAAAAAGAGCTAGGCTAGCGTTTCGGCGAAATGTCGATGACGTCGGGGGCGCGTTCCCGGCGGGTGATGACGACAACCTGGCCCCGGTCGCTGAGCAGAATCGTCACGAGCCAGCTCACCAGACTGACGATCATGGCTCCGAGCACCGCCGACCAGAATCCCTGCACGTCGAAGCCCTTGACCAGCACGGAGGTCAACCACAGGCAGAAAGCGTTGAGCAGGAAGATGAAGAGCCCGAGCGTCACCAGCGTGAACGGCAAGGTCAGGAACAGCAGGACCGGCCGGACGACGGCGTTGATGAGCGCCAGGACCAGGGCCGCCGCAATCAGCGCAAGGCCGCCGCTCACTTCGATCCCCGGCAAGATATAGGCGGCTGCCAGGATCGCCAGTGCGTTCGCGATCAATCGTACAAGAAAGCCCATCTATTTAGGCGCGCCTGACTCTCGCCGGTTTCCGCCGGGCCGATTCGACCCGGGCCCGCTTCTCACGCTTTTCCCGAAACGACTGGAGTTCCTCCTCCATCGCATGAAAAGTGGCGCGGAGGGCCTCCTCAAAGGTCTTTTCCATCTTGCTCGCGGTAAACGTCCCGCCGCGCACGTTGCACACCAGCCGCGCGCTGGCGATGTTCGGCCCCTTTTTGTGATGGTGGTTCTTCTCCAGCGTCATACGCGCGTGGATGATGTCGTTGTGGCCTTCTTGGAGATCATGCAAACGGGCTTCAATTTCTTCCTGTAAGCGTGAAGACATCGAAAAGTTTCGGCTCTCGGTGCGGATGTCCACGATCCTCTCCTCCTTCGGTCCTCTTCTATTTTATATAGCGGAGCATGACCGGCTTCAGGACGCCTCCGCTCGCAGTTGCCCGACATGTTCCGCGTCGCCCAGCACGATGACCGTGCATCCCGGCACCAAAACAGCATCCCGGGCGGGAACATAGTCGAACTTGTCCGAATCCATGGGCTGCAGCGCCATCACGAGCAGCCCCCGTTGCTCCAGATTGACTTCATTCAAACGTTTGCCCGCCAGAGGACTTCCCACACTCACATGCACCTCCTCGACCCGCACGGCCGCTTTGGTCTCCCGCAGCATCTGATCGAGAAAGCTGACGACAGTCGGCCGCACCATTTCGCTGACCAGGCGCAGCCCCCCGATGAATTGCGGCGAAACGACCGCATCGGCGCCCGCATGCTTGAGCCGCTCGAGCAGTTTGATGTCGTGAGCTTTCGCCACGATTCGTATCTTCGGGTTGAGCTGTCGGCAGGTCATGGCCAGAACCAGGTTGTCCCGGTCGTTGGGCAGCGCGCAGATCACGCCGGCCGCCCCCTTGACGCCCGCATGGATAAGCACCTCCTCATCCGTCGCATCTCCCACGATATAGAGGATCGCCCGCTCATCTATCACCTTCTTGAGATGCGCTTCATCCGTATCGATAGCCACAAACGAGCGCTTGGTGGCGAAGAGCTCTTCGATCACGTAATGGCCGACCTCGCCTGTTCCACAGACGAGGTAATGATCGTGCAGCACCACAATGCGCTTTTCCATCTTTCGCCTCCCCAGAATCTCCTGTAACTCTCCCTCGACGATGAACGCGGTCATCTGACTGAGTGCATACCCAATCGTGCCGATGCCGACGATGATGACCATTATCGTGTACATCCGATCCGCCGTCGTCAGGATCGGCACGACTTCGCCATAGCCGACCGTGAACGTGGTGATGACCGTCATGAATAGGCATTGGATGTAGCCGATCTCGGATCCATCGGGGTTCGTACGTCCCTGGTTCAGAATCCAATACCCCGCCGCAAACGCGAAATTCGCCCCCGCCAGCAGGCCAAAGGCCGTGATGAGCCGTTCGAACCGCTCGATCAGGGGCCGGTCTTTCATTTTGGACTCACCCACAGTGTAGCCCTCACCGCGGAATCAAGTGGACTGCCGAGGCCTTGACCGTGGCCGTCACGGGGGTCCCGGGTTTCAGGTTCAGGTCCTGCGCCGCCTGGCGGGTGACCAGAGCCGTCAGCACAAAGCCACAATCCACGGCCACGTGCGAGACCGGGCCGGCCGGACGGACTTCCGTGACCCGGCCTGCGAGGTGATTGCGGGCGCTGCTGTTCGGACGAGTTCCGATTTCGAGCGTCACGTCCTCGGCCCGGATGCAAAGATAGCACTCCCCGCCCTGTCCGCGCGCGTCCACCGCCCAGAGCCGCACACCGCCCACGTCCAATGCCGCCAGATCGTCCACGCGCTCGACGATCTTTCCTGCCACGACGGTCTCCACGCCGACGATAGCCGCCACATCGGCGCCGGCGGGACGGCTGAAGACCTCGTCCGGCGGACCGACCTGGAGCACGCGGCCGCCGCCCAACACCGCGACCTCGTCTGCAAGCGCCAGCACCTCTACCCAATCGTGCGTGACGCAGACAGTCGGGATGCCCTGCCCGCGCAGCAGCCCGCGCAATTCGCCTCGCACCTGTTCGCGGGTCGGCGCATCGAGCGCGGACAGCGGCTCGTCGAGCAGCAACAGTTGGGGGCGGCGCGCGAGCACGCGCGCGAGCGCAACCCGCTGCTGCTGCCCGCCGGAGAGTTGCGCCGGGAGGCGGTCTTCCAATCCCCGCAACTGCAGCAAATCGAGCAGTTCCCGCACACGCCGCTCGCACGCCTTTGCATCGCCCCCCCGCAACGCAAAGGCGATGTTGCCGGCGACGCTCAGGTGGGGAAAGAGCGCGTAGTCCTGGAAGAGATAGCCGATGGCGCGAGATTGGGGAGGGATCTGGACGCCGGCTTCCGCGTCAAACCAGGTCTGGCCGGCGAAGGCGATCCGCCCGTGTGCCGGCCGCTCCAATCCGGCCAGGCAGCGCAAGATGGTGGTTTTGCCGGAACCGGACGGCCCGAACAAGACGAGCACGTGCGGTCGTCCAGCCGGAAGACGGAGCATCGCGCGAATCGTCGGCCCCCCGTTGTACCGCTTCTCGAAGTCGGCCGTCATTTCATCGGCCATACGGCCCACAGTCTCCGGTTCACCGCGTAGACGACTGAGAGAATGACAAACGAAAAGACCAGCAGCACCAGCGCCGTCTGCGCTGCCCCTGCATAGTTCAGCGCCTGCACTTCGTCGTAAATGTCGATGGACACCGTGCGGGTCACACCCTGGATGTTGCCGCCGACCATCAAGACCACGCCGAACTCGCCCATCGTATGGGCGAAGCTGAGCACCACCCCGGTCACAACGCCGGCAACCGACAGCGGGAGCGTCACGCGGAAAAACGTCGCCAGCCGGGAGACACCGAGCGTCCACGAAGCCTCGACCAGCTTGGGATCCACCGCGCCGAAGGCCGCGGTGAAGGGTTGCACCGCAAAGGGCAGGCTGTACAGGACCGAGGCGAAGAGAAGGCCCTCGAATGTGAACACCAGGGGATGGCCCACAATCGCCTGGTACCAATGCCCGATCGGGCTCTTCGGACCGATCGCGACCAGGACATAGAATCCCAGTACCGTCGGCGGCAAAACGAGCGGCAGGGCCACGACGGACTCCGCCAGAAATTTCCAACGCCAGCGGGAATAGGTCAGCCAGTAGGCGATCGGCATGCCGACCGCCAGCAGAATCACGGCGGTCAGCGCGGCCAGCTTCAGCGTCAACAGAATCGCGGCCCAGTTCACGTCACCGCTCCTTGATGATCATCACTTCCGTGGCCTTCATGAGCGCCACCGCCGTATCACCGACCTTGAGTCCTAGGTCGTCCAGCGCGTCGCGGGTGATGACGGCCGTGATCTTGTGCTCGCCCACTTCCAGATTGACTTGCGCGAGGATTGCGTCTCGCTTGATGGCCGAGACCTTTCCAACGAACTTGTTCCGTCCGCTGACATCTTCACCCTCGGCTCTCTTGCCGAGCCATCTGTCCAACAGCGATTTTTTGAACCGGTACCGCCCGCCGATCTTCGAGCTGGGGATCTTCCCTTGCCACATGTAGCGGTAGAAGGTCGGCAAGGCCAGGCGCAGGTATTGCGCGGCCTCGCGGGCGGTCAGGACATCACTGCGGCCGTCAGCGGCGACGGATCGGCGTCTCCTCGGCACGGTTCACCTCTCGAGTGCAAAATATTCGCGAATACTAGGGAGAAGGACGAGAGAAGTCAATTAAGACGAAGTCAAAGCGTAGCGGAATCTTATCAGAACGTTCAGTCAGACGTGATGATCGCATGTACCTCCGGTGACTTGTTCCCCGATAACTGCAGCCAATAGGTCTTCCCGGGCTTCAGCTCGAATCCGATACTTTTCTGGACAGTCCCGCAGTGAAGGCGCGGCTCCAGTCGGACCCGTTGCAGCCTAGCGTCTCCGTCGAAGACTTCGAGCCAGAGATGGGTGCTGACCGAGATGCGGTACACGCCCGCACGCGGCACCGAGATCGGCACCAGACCGGCGAACGGTTCCGGGTTCTCGGCAGGCTTGTTGAGCAACTGGACGCGGTCCGTCGGATGCAGCGTGATATCGAACCGCGCCGCGCCGGGTGCCAGCGCCGTCATGGGCCCGCGCGCAGCCAGCGCGTTGACCTTCATGCCGGGCTTGGCCATCGCCGAGACCACGGCGGCCAAGCTCGAGGATAGGTTGGTGCACTCATCATGATCGGCTCGGTGTCGTGCCGACTGCTCGGGCAGAAAGAAGCCGTACCGCTTGAAGACCGCCGCGCCCTCTGAACTTTTGACGAAGTCAAGGAACGCGCTCGCCGCCTTCTTGTCCTTCGCCGCCTTCATGATCACGGCGCCTTGCTCGAGGCGCGGATAGGATTCGAGCGGAACTTCCCAGTATGTCCCGGTCTCTTTCATGACCGGCGCCACTGCAAGCGACAGCGCGATGATTCCGATATCGGCGCCGCCCGTCTGGACGAATTGCGCCGTCTGCGAGATGTTCTCGCCCAACACCAGCTTGTCCTTCACCGCCTCATAGACCTTGAAGTGCTCCATGGCCGCCACAGCCGCGCGTCCGTATGGAGCGTGCTTGGGGTTGGCGATGGCGATCTTCTTCACCGACGGGTGTTGCAGTGCTTTGAATCCCAGCGATCCGGCATCAATGGGAGAACCCTTCGGCGTCCAGACCACGATGCGGCCCACGGCATACAGGTACAGCGTTCCGGGTTCCGCCAGTCCGGCCTCGTCCAGCTTCTTCGGATAGCCGATATCGGCCGAGAAGTAGAGATCGAACGGCGCACCGTTCGAAAGCTGCGCGTAGAAGTTTCCGGACGAGCCCAAGGACAGCTTGACCGTGTTCCCGGTTTTCTTTTCGAACTCCGCCACAATTTCCTTGAACGCGAAATTCAAATCCGACGCCGCCGCGACTGAAATCTCAGCGCTCCATGCGGTCGTCGCCCACAGACACCCCAGGCACACGATCACCGGCACAATTCGCAAAAGGCTTCGAATCGTCATAGGCGTATTTCCTTTCAGCGGTGGACAGGGAGATCACAGGAGGGTCGTGATCTCCCTGTCCGTTGGGGAGGCCAGGCGTACTCCCTACCGCAGCCCCCTATTTCATTAGCATAACCTCGGTGGCCTTAATAACCACGGTGACCGCATCGCCTTGGGCAAGATGCAGCTCATCGATCGCCTCACGGGTAATCGCGGCCCCGAAGTGGAGAGAACCGACGTTGACGGTGACCAGCCCCATTGCTTCTCCCTTCTGCACCGACGCCACCTGGCCCTTCAGCTTGTTTCTGGCGCTCAGCTTCAGCCCGCCGCTTTCGCCCTTGATGAGCATCACCTCGGTGGACTTCACCACTGCGGTCACCGTGTCTTTCGGTTTGAGCTGAAGCTCCTTGACACCTTCGTTCGTGACGGACGCCACCAGCCGATGATCACCGGCCTTGACCGTCACCAGACTCATTACCTCACCGGCGTGAATGTCGGCGACTTGCCCTTGGACTTTATTCCTCGCGCTGATGGACATGGCGCTCACCTCTTCTAGTACCGGAACTGGATCTGCGTGGTGAAGAAGTTCTTGTTGTTGGCGTTGCCGTTCCCGCCCCCTGACGCGGCCGATGTCACAGTCCCGGACGGATTCCCCTCGTTCTCGTCATGCTTGAGCTCGTAGTTCACCGTGAGCTTCACGTTGGTGTGGAAATAGTAGTTGAACCCGATCGTGTGTCGATCGAGCGTGCTCTTAGGACGATTGGTATCGATCGTGAACTGCTCGTACCGGTAGGCCGGTTCGAAATTCGGGAGCCAGGGAAACGGCCGGAACAGAATGTATTGGTACCACGTCCGCCGGCGGAAGCCGTTGTCGTAACCTTCGATGTACTCACCCTGGAGCTTGACCAGGTTATCCAAAAACGGCGGGATATACGTGTACATGAGCCCCTGACGGAACTTTTTGATGTCCTTGCAGAGATTGGCCGCTGTATTCGTGCAGGTAGAGGCCAACGAAGCCGTCGAAGTGTTCGTGAAAAAGGCGGTGCCGGTGTAGCCCGCGAAGTAGACTTTCATGCCTTCTGTGGGCGTCAGGATCAATCTTCCTGTCACATCCTTGTCGGCGTTGTTGTCATTGAAGTTCCGGCCCGCGCCGTTGATGACCGCCCATTGCAGCTCAGGCTCCATCGGCAGTTGCGGGATCTTGTGGGTCAGCTCAATCCCTATGTCCAGCTGTTGTAGGAATCCGGTGGAGTTGTCTTTCCCGAACGGATTGAGAGTGGTATCGCCGAAGCGGGTTTCGACGGTATTCATCTTCAAGTCGGTGTAGTAAGCCCGGTTCACGAAATCGAGCAAGCCCTGGGACGTGCCCTGCTCGATTCCAAAGGGTTCCCGGAACTGGCCGACGCGCAGCTTGCTGATATAAGGATACAGGCTTTTCACGTACGGCATGTCCTTCGAATAGAAATCCATATACATGCTGTTGAGCGCGATCTCACTCTGGCGCGCGAAGTCGACCTCCACATAGTAGGTGGTCCAGGGCGCCAGCCGGCCGGTCACATAGAACTCGGCCGCACGAATCCGGAAACCGTTCTCATCCCTGGCAACATTTTGAGCAGTGTTGGTATCCGCCGCAGCACCGGCCGCTGTCCCAATTGGCTTCCGGTCGGTATTGTCGGCATTGTACTGTACCTTTAATGCCACGATTCCGACGCTAAGCCGTTCCGAATGTTTCAACACGGTATCCAGCGTCGTGAAGACGTTCTTGTAATCGTTCTTCCGAAGATTCTCGATGCCGCCCCGTCTTGTCTCGAGGTCCGCATAGGAGCCGACGGGCGGCTTTTTCTTGGCTCCCGGTTGAGCTTCTTCCGTGGACACGGTCGGTGTCTCGTCTTTCAACGTTTCCTCGACCACGGGCCCCTTGAACGGCTCCTTGGCCTCTTTCTTGATCTGGTCGTACTCCTCCTGTGTGATGAGCTTCTTCTTGAGTAGAAGCTCGAGAACCCGGTCTCCGTTATCTGCCCAGGCGGATGGCTCCACGCTGAACAGGACCAGCAGGACCCCTGTCGCAAAAACTCTCCATCCACGCTTCATGATTGTCTCCTCCCTCGTATGACTATGCCAATAGAGGAGTGATGATAAATAAAAGACTCTTTATTTGTCAATAATATATTTTAAATATCAATTTGACAATGTTTTTGCTTTATTTTATTGTAGCATCTGAAGGAGCAGTGACGATGCAGCAGTGCAGGCCTTTATCCAATCTTCTCGTTGCAGCAGGCATAGCAGGCTGTGTGTGGGGCTGTGCAGAGCTCGTCCGACCCGTTGAGCCCGGCACGGCCTTGACCGAGAGGCTCGGCCACGGCCTGGTCTTCGGCCGCATCGCGATCGTGCGGGACGGCGAAGACCAACTGTCTGCCTTCCCCTCATTCCCCAAGGAATTCGGGTGGGTATTGAATCAGCTCAAATCAGACAAAAAGTATGTGACCAGCCCGCTGACCCAGAAGGGAACGTTCGTGCTCGATCTGCCGGCCGGCTCCTATGAGGTAAGCAAGCTGATGTATGACGAGCGGGCCGGCTTATGGGAAGGACACCTGTTCGCGAGGTTCACCGTGCAACCTGACAAGCTGACTTACTTGGGGACTTGGAAGATTCAGTTCACGAACCTGGGGCCGAGCAGCAGGATCGTGGGTACGGTGGAGGATCAGCAGGACGAGGCCCGTGACGATCTGAAGGAGACCTACACAGGATCACCACGCCCGATCACCAAAGGACTCCTCGAGTCCGCGAAGGAAGGCTCTCTAAGCCTGGTTCGGCCCCGAGCCGAGCAATAGCGGGAAGATGTACGAGAGGATCAGTTCAACGGAAGGCAGGAGTTACTTCAGCTATCCTTTGATGCAGACCAGCGGTTCCAGCCGCGCCACATTGCGCGCGAGCTTCGCCTCGTCCGCCGCGTCCACAACCGCGCTCACGTCCTTGTATGCGCCGGGCGCCTCCTCGGCCACGCCGCGGTACGACGGGGTGCGGATCAGTATGCCCTGGTTCTTCAGCTGATCGACGAGTTCGCGGCCGCGCCACCGCTTCGTGGCCTGCGTGCGGCTCATGGCGCGCCCCGCCCCGTGGCAGGCCGAGCCGAACGCGATCTCCATGCCTTCGCTGGTGCCGGCCAGAATGTACGAGGCCGTGCCCATGGTGCCGCCGATCAGCACGGGCTGGCCGACGTCCCGGAACCGCGCCGGCACGTCCGAATGGCCGGGGCCCCAGGCGCGCGTCGCACCCTTGCGATGCACGAACAGGCGCCGCGGCTGGCCATCGAGGACATGCTCTTCCACCTTGCAGGTGTTGTGCGACACATCGTACAGCAGAGGTAGGCCGGCCTGCGGCAGCACCTCGGCAAACGCCCGCCGGACCAGATGCGTGAGAATCTGGCGATTGGCCAGTGCGCAATTGATGGCCGCGCGCATGGCCCCCAGATACGCCAGCCCCACGTCCGAGTGAATGGGCGCGCAGGCCAGCTCGCGGTCGGGCAGCTCGATCCCGTGGCCGGCGGCGGTCATCACCATACGCCTCAGGAACTCGGTGCCGATCTGGTGGCCGAGCCCGCGCGAGCCGCAATGGATGCTCACCACGATGTCGCCCTCGCGGACCCCGAACGCGGCGGCGATCGGCTGATCGAACACCTGCACTACCTGCTGGACTTCCAGGTAGTGATTGCCCGAACCGAGCGTGCCCATTTCGTCCTGCTGCCGCTTCTTCGCATGGTCCGACACCCGATCAGGCTCGGCGCCCGCCATGCAGCCCTGTTCCTCGATGCGTTCCAAATCATCCGTCGAGCCGAAACCGTCGGCCACAGCCCACCGGGCGCCGCCGGTGAGCATGGCGTCCATGCCTTTCCGATCGAGATGGACTTTGCCGGTGCTCCCCACACCGGCGGGAATCCGATGAAAGAGTACGTCCGCCAACCGCTCCTTCACCGGCTGAATGTCCTTCAGCGTGAGCCCTGTGTGGAGGGTGCGTACGCCGCAGGAGATGTCGAACCCCACGCCGCCGGCGGACACTACACCGCCGCGGTCGGGATCGAACGCGGCCACGCCGCCGATGGGAAAGCCGTAGCCCCAGTGGGCGTCGGGCATGGCGTAAGAGGCCTTTTGGATGCCGGGCAGCATGGCGACGTTGACCACCTGCTCGTACACCTTGTGATCCATGTCGCGGACCAGGGCTTCGTCGGCAAAGATGATCCCCGGCACGCGCATCCTGCCGGAAGGCTCGATCCGCCACTCATGGTCCGATTGCCGTTTCAGTAAGGAAAGATCCATGCGCCCCAGCCTCCTCAGCGTGTCCCGGACTTGCATCCCCATTCATTATAGAAGACTCGAACCTGTATGGCATCGGCGGCGGGTCGTGGTATGCTGGGAGGCGTATGAAAAAACCGCGCCGGAAGAAGATGCCGATCCGCCTCGACGCCAAGCCCACCAAACCGCACAGCACCCCGAAGGGCGCCCGCGGCTATTCCCGGAAAAAAGCCAAGACACAGGTCCGCAAAGAACTCGAACAGGCCGACGGAATGCACCATGCCTGAACGGACACAAGCAGAAAAGCTCCTGGCTACGCAGTTGGCTGTAAGCCTTGCGTTGGTGGACTCCAACACGTTGAACCAGGCGGCCTCCCTCCTGCTGAAAGGCGTGTGTGAAACGGCGGAATGGGATCTGGGCGCCGTCTGGCTGGTGGACGGAGAGAACGCCGTCTTGCGCTGCCAGGGCACCTGGAGCGTCCCGTCTATCGATACGGCTGAGTTCGTCGAGGCGACCCGGACGACCACCTTCGCCAGCGGCCTCGGATTGCCAGGCCGCGTCTGGTCAAGCGGCAAGCCGGTATGGATCCCCGACGTCCTCAAGGACGCGAACTTTCCACGTGCACGCGCCGCCCATGCGGTGGGCCTGCACGCCGCGTTCGGGTTCCCTATCGTCATCCGAAGCGTCGTGTACGGCGTGTTTGAGTTTTTCAGCCAGGAGCCTCGCGCGCCCGATGACTCTCTCCTCCAGGCCATGACCGACATGGGGATCAAAATCGGCCAGTTCATCGACCGCCAGCAAGGGGAAGCCCATCGGGAACGGCTGATGCAGGAACTTCAAACAGCCATGGGCCGTATCAAAATCCTCCGCGGCCTGATTCCCATCTGCGCCTCGTGCAAAAAGATCCGCGACGACACAGGCTACTGGAACGACCTGGAAACGTACATCTCGGACCACTCGGAAGCCGACTTCAGCCACGGTATCTGCCCTGACTGCGCCCGACGGCTCTACCCCGGCTGGGACGAATCCGACAAGCAGGAAAACAGTTAGCTAGCGGGCAGCGCTTATCTCCTCCGACCGCGATGGCCGCCGAAGGGCCTGGAGAAGAACGGCGGCTGGACGAATGGCCTGGCGAGGTAGGGCCCGGAAGGAAACGGATAGAGCGGACGCCAGACCGGCGTGTAGCCGTAGAAGGGACCACCTGTATTCGGGGCGGCACCGTACGGAGGAACGACTGTCGGCTGCGGGTATGTTGGGTATGGTGTGCCGGACGCGATCTGCGGAGTCGAGTAGGCCATGTCCGGCGCAGGTGACGGCACGATATTGAACGTTCCGGATGCCAGTTCCTGCGTGGGCTCCGACGGGCGCCTTTCCTGAGGCGGTGGCGTCGGCGCCCCTGCCATCGGAAGGGTTTCCTGTTTGGCCAGAAGAGGCTCGCGCACGACGATCGGAACATTCGGAACGATTTTCCCGGAGATCATCGCGGAACTTGCCCCCACAATCTCGCCGGTCTCCACGGAAACGGCTCTCGCCATCACTTCCGTCGCGCCGTTGGTCAGCTTGGTGTAGCTGCCCAGGACCAGGGTGTCCGCGTTCAGGAGATGGCCGACCTCTTTGAGCGAGAGCGGATCGAACGGCCCCGAATGGCCCAACGCGATCTCGTCGATGACTTTCTTCAGGTACGTCCGCTCGACGACCAGCCCCACCCGATCGGCATAGAACAGGTTGGTGACCTTTTCGGTCAGGTAGGCGCCGAGAGATTCGGGATTGGAGCCGGACGTGTTCTCGAACGGGAATACGGCGATGCGCTGGACCTGGCGCGCGCGCATGTCAGCGGAGAGTTGGGCGGTCAGAGCCGCCAGTTGCTGCTGAACTTGGAAGGGGTCGGCCTTCCGCTCTTCGCTCCTGCCGCCCCACTGGTAGCCCGGCCATTCAGGATCACGGTAAGGAGAGCCGCCGGCGCATCCCCAGAGCGCAGGCAAGACCGCGACGGCAAGAGCCAGTACCAGAGCGGACCGCCGGTGCATGGCACTCCTCCTCGTTCGTCCGTACGACCTTAGTATAATCGACTTCTCTATGGTTTGTCAGCTGTTTTCACGGCGCAGCACCTGCTGAAGGCTCCACCCGGCTTCGGCGCCGACGATCAGCACCGCGCAGGCATAGTAGACCCACATCAGGAAAAAGAACAGGCCGCCGACCGTCCCATACCAGGCGGCTGTGGTGGCCTCGGCCATGTCCACGTACCAGGCGAAGACCCACTTGGAAAGCTCGAATAGGGCGGCTCCCGTAAAGGTGGCCACGGCGAGCGCGGGCCGCGGCAGGGTCTTGGAGGGGCAGAAGCGATAGAGCAGATAGAACAGCGTCAGCGTGAACAGGAAGCCGAGCGTGTCGCCAGCGAACGCCCATCCAGGGCCGATGGCCGCTTCGAGGCGGGGAAACCGTTCTAAGAAACTATCCGCCAGAGTCAGCAGCGACGTGAAGCCTATCATCAGGGTCAGGAGCCCGCTGGCCAGAAGCATCATCAGCACATCCGCCGCTTTCCCTTTGAAAAAGCGGGACGGCTCGCGAACCTGGAACACCGTGTTGAGCACGCCCCGCACCGATCCGAAGGTCAGGCTGCTCGACAGGAAAAACAGCGAGCCGCCCAACAGCCCCAGGAGTCCCTTATTCTCAAGGACGACCGACAGATTATCCATGAAGGCCAGCCGGGTGATCGGCAGGAGCTCCTGCAGGACGGCGTGCAGCGCCTCCAGCGCCAGATCGGAACTGCCCAGCGCGTACCCCAGCGCCGACACGACCAGCAGCGAGAACGGAAAGCAGAAGAACAGGAGGTCGAACGCGAGGCCGGACGCCAGGAACGGACCGTTATCGTCAAAAAATTTTGCGACCGTCCTTTTCAGGATCAGCCAGAGGGCGTGCGCGATCGCGAGAAGGCGGTTCGTCATCGCCTTTCACGACCGGCGGTGCCACCTGTTGGGCCGGGGCGTTTCTTTTCCTCCAGCAGAATCTGCTCTGCCATCAGCCAATCTTCCACGTCATGCCCGGGTTCCCCGCCCCGACGCAGGTAGAGTTCGTACGCCAGCTTGATCACCGCCTCCCTGTCGATCTTCGCCGGAGAGGGGGGGGCCGCTTTCGCTTTAGGCTTTTTGCGCTGCATGGCTTGCTCTCCTTTCCTGATGACACTGTATGATGGCCTCTGCCGACGAAATGAGCAAGGGGTCTCTGAAGAAACGCGGCATTGACTTGCCGCGATGTTTTGGCCAAACTTGGGCCATGGATATGCCATTGGTTTCAGTGGCGGAGATCAAGGTGCGCGACCGGGGCGTCGCCAAGAAGGTCGGCGCGCGGGACTTCGCGCTTGAAGTCGGAGACCGGGTCATCCTGGAGATGAACGAGGATGTGACCTACGGCGTGGTGTACGGGCGGCCGCAACGCACCCCGTTCATCCCGCCCATGCGCGACATGAAGACGATCATCCGGAAGGCGGACCCCGCGGATCTCCAGGCCATCGTCCGGCACGAGCGGCTGGCCGGCGAGGCCATGGCCTACTGGCGTGATCTCATTGACGCGTATCGTATTCCCATGAAAGCGGTCGAGGTCGTTCCCGCCTTCGACCATCCGAAGCTGACGTTCCTGTTCACCGCCGATGAGCGCGTGGACTTCCGGATGCTCGTGAAAGACCTCGCGGGCCGGTTCCGCACCCGCATCCAGATGCAGCAGATCGGCGCCAGGGACGAAGCCAAGCTCCTCGGCGGGCTCGGATTATGCGGCCTCGTCCTCTGCTGTTCTAGCTTCCTCACGGAATTCAAGCCCGTCACCATGAAGATGGTCAGGGCCCAGGGCCTTCCCATGGATGACAACAAGCTGCTCGGCCTCTGTGGGCGCCTGAAATGCTGTTTGGCGTACGAATACGAAGAGGAGTTTCGACCGTCGGGTCCCCACGGCCCGGAGAACGGCCCAACGTTGATCCAGCCCGAGCGCCTCTCCACGACACATTGATCGTTCCCGCTAGATTCCCCAGCCGCCGCTCAGATGGATGTTGGTGCCCGTGACATAACGGGCATCGTCAGAGAGCAGGAACCGGACTGCTGTCACGGCATCTTTCAGTTCACCGATATAGCCCGCCGGAATCTTCTTTGCCATAGCCGCCAGTTCCGCTTCCGGCGCGCTCCCCGAATTGATGAAGCCCGGCGAGATGGCATTCACCGTGATGCCATGCGGCGCCAGCGCCTTGGCCAGCGTGCGGGTCAGAATCAGGACGCCGGCCTTGGCGATGTAATGGGCCGTCACCTCGGTCTGCGCCACCATCTGGTCGGCATTGGCCATGGAGAAGTTGACGATCCGGCCCCACTTCCTGGCCTTCATCGTCGGAGCCAGCGCCTTGCTCATGTAGAAGACCGCGTGCAGGTTATGGGCGAACATCTCGTTCCACCCGGCCGGCGTCTCTTCCAGGATGTTGATCCGATGGTACGGGCCGGCGCAGTTGATGAGGGCATCCACCGCGCCGAACTCCTTCTCGACCTTTCGCGAAAAGGCGTCGGCGGCCGCCGGATCGGAGACGTCGCACCGCTCGGCTAGCGTGCGCCGGCCCGTCTTCCGGATAAGCGACGCCGTCTCGGCGGCCTCGCGCTCGGATGTCCGGTAGCACAAGGCGACGTCCCAGCCGGCCGCGGCGAGGTCCAACCCGATCGCGCGGCCGATCCCCTTCGCCCCGCCCGTGATCAATGCGATTCTCGCAGCCATACGCAGGCCTTATAACATCCCCTTCCAGGCTCTGACAATCTTTGCAGGAGGCAGATTCCCGTTGACTTTCTGGGTAAGCATTTTGCACTATACGCAAGGATGAAATCCATACGGCACGCCGCCAAGCTCCGCGAATTGATGAACCGGCCGGGCATCATCCGGACGGTCGGGGCCCACGATGCGCTCAGCGCCAAAATGATCGAGCGCACCGGGTTCGACGCGATCTGGGCTTCCGGGTTCGGCATCTCGGCTTCGCTCAAATGCATCCCCGACGGCAGCTTCCTCACCATGACCGAGCAATTGGAAGTCACCAAGAATATCGTCGAGGCGGCGGCGATTCCCGTCATCGCCGACTGCGACACCGGCTTCGGCAACGCCTTGAACGTGATGCGGACCGTCCAGGACTACGAGAAGGCGGGCATCGCCGGCATCTGCATCGAGGACAACGTGTTCCCCAAACGGTGCTCCTTTTACGCCGGCGTCCGCCGCGAACTGGTCTCCGCCGACGAGCACGCCGGCAAGGTCCGCGCCGCCAAGTCCGCACAAGCCTCCCCCGACTTTCTCGTCATCGCCCGCACCGAGGCGCTCATCGCCGGCTGGGGCCAGGAGGAAGCCCTGAAACGGGCCGAGGCCTACGCCGACGCTGGCGCCGACGCGGTGCTGATTCATTCGAAGTCGCCGACATTCGACGAACTGCGCGCCGTCGCCGCGCGGTGGTCCGGCCGCGTCCCGCTGGTCGTGGTCCCGACCATTTTCGGCGCGGTTACGGCGGAGGAACTGGAGCGGCACGGCTTCAAAATCGTCATCTTCGCCAATCAAGTCATCCGCACCGCCATCAAGGCCATGCGTGACACCCTGGATGTCCTGAAAAAAGAGAGCCGGGCCGAGGCCGTCTCGGACCGGATGGTCGCGCTTCAGGAGGTTTACGATCTGGTCGGCGTGACCCAGATGGAGGAAGACGAGCGCCGGTTCCTCCCGGCGGGCACCGAGAAGATCACGGCCATCATCCCGGCCGCCGGATTCGAAAAGCAGCTCCTGCCGCTCACGCAGGACAAGCCCAAATGCCTGCTGGACATTAAAGGAAAAACGATCCTGGAGCGCCAGGTGGCTGCCCTCAACGACGTCAACATCAAGAACATCGCCGTCGTTCGTGGGTACCAGAAAGACAAGATCGCGCTCCCCAACCTGCGTTATTACGATAACGACCGGTACGAAGAAACCGGCGAACTCACGTCCATCTTCTGCGCCGAGCCCGAATTGACGGGGCGCTGCCTTCTCTTGTATTCCGACATCATCTTCGAGACCGGCATCCTGCACAAGCTGCTGAAAAGCCCCGCCGACATCACGATCGTGGTGGATCAGGCCTGGGTGGACCAGCGCACGCTGCCGCGCCCGCATGTCAAGCCTGATCTCGTCGTGATGGATGTGCCGCCGGCGGCGGGCTACCGGTTCGTGCCTCCGGACGGCCCCAGCCGACTGGTGAAGATCGGTCAGCACCTGGACCAGGAACGGGCGCACGGCGAGTTCATCGGTCTGGCCATGTTCTCCGAACAGGGGACCGATCTGCTGAAGTCCGCATATCACGCTCTCGCCCCGCAATCCGCCGCCCCCTTCCACGAAGCGCCCTCGCTCCAGAAAGCGTCGCTGACCGACATGCTCCAGGAACTGGTCGCGCGCGGGCACGAAGTCTCGTGCCTCACCATCTACAAAGGATGGATGGAGGTGGATACCTTCGAGGACTACCAGCAGGCCTGGGCGGACCTGAAGAAGTAAGGATCTATTTCGGGCGCAGATCGGGAAAGAAGGCCGCCAGCCGCATCGCGAGTCCCGTATCGCCGTCGATTTTCAAACGCCCGCTGAGCAACGCCGACAGGCCGTTCAGTTTCCCCTCCAGAATCGCGATGCAGTCCTCCCCCGCCATCGACAACGTGACGTTTGGTGAAGCATGGACGCCGTCGCAGACCCGGCAGGACCGGTCGGCGACGTGGAGTTGGTACTGCCCGCCTTCCTCGCCCGCCAGATCGAATTGATAGACGGCGCGCACCCCTTCCGCCGCATCGGGATGGAAGTGGGACGGCAGCGCCTCGAAGAATGCACGGACTGCCCTGGAGCTCATTTGACAAGCCTCTTTTGGCTGTGCGAAAAGACAGGCGTGAATGAGAATTCAGCCTGCTCCAAGTGCGGAAAGCCGACCGTGCCGGTGAGTCGGGACGGCACCGTCACCCCCGTTTGCTCGCTTTGTGACACGCCCGACCGGGCCTGCACCTGGTGCAAGGTCCCGATGACCAAGCGGCTGGTGGCCGACGGGAAATTCCTGCATTACATCTGCCCGAAGTGCGTGTTCCAGCACACATCTAAGTACGCCGCAAAGTAGTTCCCCTTCATTTCATCAGCCGCGTCGCCGCGAGTAGCAGAAGAAGCATCACCATCCCGCTGAAAAACGGGATTACCGCATAGCCCAGCACGCGGTTCAGCAGGCGCCGCCCCGGCCATTCGGGATGGCGCATCTGCAGGTCCCGATACACGAACTCGTACACCAGCACGAGAAGGCTCAGCGAGAGGACGAGTATCCGCAGCGTCCTGCCCCAGGTGTATTGGCCGCTCAGGAGAAAATCGAGGATGAAGAACCCGCCAATGACGTTGACGATCGGCACCACGAGGACGAGGAACGCGCCATTCCACCATCGCGCTCCCGGCGACCCCTGCGCCGCGACCGGCTCGTTCATGCAGCTGGAGTGGAAGAAGGCGGTACAGGCGTCGCGGGAACAGGCGGAGAACTTGCGGGAGGGACCGGCGGCGCCGGAGCCGTGACCGCAACGGGTTCAGGCGCCGCGGTCGGCGGCCTGGGCGGCGGCACCGGCATCTTCTGGGAGGGCCGCACACGGCCAGCCTTGCAGTCCGCGCACAGCCGGGGCCGTTCCTTTAGAAACTTCCCCCCGCTGAGGCAGGCGTAATGGACGACCTCGTTGCACTGGGAGCACCGGGCCCACCCGCCCGTCAGGAAGGTGACGTTCCGGTAAAGGCCCTTCCGGCACACTGGGCAGGTGGCCGGCTGGATCTCCAATGTTTGGGTTTCGATGCCCTGTTCGATGCGGCGCCATCCCATAGCGAGGCACAGTATAGAGAAGCCCGGCGCTTCCCGCAAGCCTTGACTGGGACGTTCAACCGGACTAGAAACCTCCCGATGAACAAACGCTATGTGTTCGGTCTCATCGTTCCGGCGGTCGGCTGCATCGCGACCATCGCGGCAGCCATTGAAGTGCAGCCGAGCGCCGAACAGGTCCGGCAGGCGCTGGAACGGGGCCGCGCCGCGGCGACGTCCCGGGTTCCCCCGGTCGAGCTCTACTCGTGGTTCGGCCCGCCTAGCGACCCCGCGAACGAGTTCCACCCACGCGGCTTCCTCATGACGAAGCTCTCGGGGCTGGCCGTCATGTCGGCCCACTTCGCGCTCCGCTCCGCGCAGCCGACGGACCAGGAACTCCAGCGGGTTCTGGACGACAAGCACCTTCAGATCAGCGTCACGCTCTACGGAGACCGCCGCGAGTTCGCGCAGAACACCTTCGTCATGCTGACGCAGGGCGACCGGAAGATTATGCCGACGCACGTTCGGGCGGACGCCACGGCCGACCGCACGTCCGCCTGGCCGAAGTCGCCGGCCTATCGCGCCAAGGTTGTGGCATCCTTCGTCTACGGCGACTTTGATCCACTGGCGAAGACCCAACTCTCCGTCTTCCCGCGCGGCGGCGGGGAACTCTCCTTCGACCTCGACTTCGCGGCCATTCCGTGACTTTCACCGTGCGTTGACTCTCTTTGGAAGGCTTGTTAAGCTCCCTTCCTGTATGGACATTAAGAAGTATCTCGAGCAAAAACGGCAGGCCGTGGACTGCTTTCTCGAGGCCGTCCTGCCGCCCGAATCCGCGCCGCCGGCGAAGCTCCACAAGGCCATGCGTTACAGCCTGTTCGCCGGGGGGAAGCGCGTGCGTCCGATCCTGGCCATCGCGGCCTACGAAGCCGTTGGTGGGGATTCGCCCTTCATCCTGCCCCTCGCCTCATCTCTGGAATTGATCCATACCTATTCGCTGATCCACGACGACCTCCCCGCCATGGACAACGACGACTACCGGCGTGGCAAGCTCACGAACCACAAGGTCTTCGGCGAAGCCATGGCGATCTTGGCCGGCGACGCTTTGTTGACAATGGCCTTCGACATCGTCAGCCGTCCCGAGTCGGCCGACGGTCTCGCCCCCCGCGCGCAGGTACGGGTGATCCAGGAGCTGGCCGCCGGCTCCGGCAACGTGGGCATGGTGGGCGGGCAGGTTGCCGACATCGAGGCCGAAGGCAAGGACATCGACCTGACCACGCTGGAAGGCGTGCATCGCTGGAAGACCGGCAAGCTCATCCGCGCGTCCGTCCGCATCGGTGGCATCGCCGGAGGCGCCACATCGAAACAATTGGATCGCCTGACCGCCTATGCAGAGGACGTCGGCCTCGCGTTCCAAATTGCGGACGACGTGTTGAACGTCACGGGCACGCGCGAGGAATTGGGCAAGGACGCGAACACCGACGCCTCCCGAGGAAAAAAGACCTACCCGACCTTCTTTGGTGTGGACGGCGCCCGCAAGCTGGCCGAGGAACGCGTCGCGTTGGCCATCGGGCATCTCAAGGGCTTCGATCGGAAGGCCGAGCCCCTCCGCGAGCTGGCCCGCTACATCATCGCCAGAAAAAATTAACGCGGGAAAGGGCGCGTCTCCGCGCGCCTGGGGAGGGCGGGTGTAATGAAAGCCTTGGTGACGGGGTCCACGGGGTTCATCGGCGCCGCCGTGGCGCGGTGCCTGTCGGAACGCGGAGTGGAAGTCCGCGTGCTCGTCCGGCGCGACAGCGACCTCGGCAACCTGCAAGGGCTCAAGGTCGAGCAGGCCTACGGCGATCTGCGCGACGCCGTCTCCCTGCGGCAGGCCCTCACCGGCTGCCAGCAGCTCTATCACGTCGCAGCGCACTATGCCCTCTGGGCGCCCGATCCGCAGATCTTCTACGACATCAACGTCACCGGCACGCGCCACCTCATGGAAGCGGCGCGCGCCGTCGGCGTCGAGCGGATCGTCTATACCAGCACGATCGGCGCGATCGGCCTGCCGCCCGGCGGCGGACTGGGGACGGAAGAGACGCCGCGGTCGCTCGAACAGATGTCAGGCCACTACAAGCGGTCGAAGTTCCTGGCCGAGCAGGAAGTGATAAAGCTGGCCGGCGCGGGACTGCCGGTCGTGATCGTCAATCCCAGCGCGCCGGTCGGCGCCCGCGACATCAAGCCCACGCCCACGGGTCAGGTGATCGTGGACTTCATGAGGGGCCGGATGCCGGCCTACATCGAGACCGGCATGAACCTGATCGACGTGGATGACGTCGCCGTCGGCCATCTTCACGCCATGGAGAAGGGCCGGCTCGGCGAACGCTACATCCTGGGCAATCGAAACCTGACGCTCCGCGAGGTCTTCGCGCTGCTGAGCCGCCTGACCGGCGTCCCCGCCCCGACGATCAAACTGCCGCGCCTGGCCATCCTGCCGCTGGCCTACGCCAACCAATGGCTGGCCGATTACGTCACGCACCGACCGCCGCGCATTCCGCTCGAAGGCGTCAAGATGGCCAAGTACGTCATGCACTATGACTGCTCCAAGGCCATCCGCGAACTGAACTTGCCGCAGACGCCCGTGGAGGTCGCGCTGGACAAGGCAGTGCGCTGGTTCCGCGACCATCGCTACGCCTAATGGAGCTTCTCGGCCTCCTCGGCAAGACCCTCCTGCTCCGGCCGTACGTCTTCATTTTTCTCGCCATCGCGCTGGCGACCTCAATCCACCTCATCGGGAAGCAACGCACGGCGATCTTTTTCCTGATGACCTGGGCGACCGCTTTCGTCTGCGAGTTCTCCTCCACACGCACCGGTGTTCCGTTCGGCTGGTACTTCTACAACGGCTCGACTGTCGGCCGGGAACTCTACATCAGCAACGTCCCGTTCATGGACTCGCTGTCGTTTTCGTTTCTCCTGTTCACCAGCCACTGCCTGGCCCTGACCCTGCTGCTGCCGGCGCAAGGCCGCGGCCTGGGAATGGCGATGCGCGCCGACCGGGCGACCCGCACCTCGATCCCGGTGCTGGGTTTCACCGTCCTGTTTTTCGTGCTGTTGGACGCGGTCATCGACCCGGTGGCTCTCCGCGGCGACCGCTGGTTCCTCGGCAAGATCTACTACTACCCGGAACCGGGCATGCATTTTGGCGTGCCGATCGCGAATTATGCAGGATGGGCCGTGGTGGGCCTCATCTCCTTCGGCCTGTATCAACGACTCGATAGGTGGTTGCCCGAATACGGCCACATGCCCCCTCCCGCTACGAACGTCGCCCGCAAGCTGCTCTTCGGATGTGCCCTCTACTACGGCATCCTCGCGTTCAACCTGGCCGTCACCTTCTGGATCGGCGAGCCGCTGATCGGCGCCGCCGGTCTGCTGATGTACCTGCCGATCACGGCCTTCCTCTTGCTGAAGCTGGCCGGGCGTCTACGGATGTCGTCCGCCACATGACGCCTGTCCGCAGAATCGGTATAATGACGCAGCCTTGAACCGCTCTGTGAGGCAAATATGATCAGGAAGCTCATCATCGCCGCGGCCCTGATTCCGATCGTCTGGTTCGGAACCGCAGCCATGCACTTCCCGCCCATCTTCCAGAAGATGTTCGTGCTTTATGTCCTGCTGGGCCTGGTAGTCTTTCTGCTGCTGGATGCTCCGTCCTTTCCGAACCTCACCGGATGGCGCGCCCTGGCGGCGCTGCTCGGTTTTTATGCGGTCATCTCGGCCGTCTACATCGGAGGCGCATCCTTTCTGCCTCAGTACGATCCGACCGTGGAAAAAGGCAAGATCGACAAGATCGTCAAGCCGAAGATGGAAACACCGGAAGCGCGCCGGGCCAAGCTGGAAGAGATGATCAAGAAATCCGAGGATCTGCAGGCCAAGACCGGCGGCCTCTTGGCCAAACTGGAGAAGTTTGCGCCGTCGGCGCCCGCAGGCGGGCGGGCAGCCGGCGCGCAGACCACCTCCGCCGGCAGCGGCGACATCATCGCGCGCGGCATGGAAGTCTACGACCTGCACGAGTGCTACAACTGCCATAAGATCGGGGGCAAGGGTTCGGTGAAGAAGCGCGGGCCGGTCCTGGACAACATCGGCAACCTTTTGACGCAGGACGACGTCAAGAAAAAGGTCTTCGATCCGACCTACCTCTACGCCGACGGCTTTGAGAAAGAGCACAAGAAGGGACTGATGCCGGACAAATACAAGGAGCTGATGACCGACGAAGAGGTCACCGCCCTGGCGGCCTATCTGGCCACGCTGAAGAACCCGGCCGTCGAAACGCCGAAGCCGATCTTCGTGAAAAGCAGGGTGGATCATGGCTTCATTGTGTATGGCTACGTGCGCGACAAGGCCGGAAAGCCGATCCCTGACCTGCCGGTCCTGGCCAAGCCGTTGAAGGAAGGCCGCGAGAGCCATGAGGGCAAGACCAACAAGGAAGGCTATTACGAAATCTTCCTCCACATCCACAACGAGGACGCGGGCACCAGGATCGTCGTCTCCGCCAAGGACATGAAGAAGGAGATCGTCGCCACCTACAACCCCGAGGACAAGGTCACCAAGCGCCAGGCCGCCGTGGACCTGGTGCTGTAACTGTCAAGAAAACGGTCGGCCTGTCTGCGGAAGCGCCAGTCGGAAACGTTGTATTGCTTTTCGGTCTGGCGTATCATAAGCTTTCGCCAAGGCGAGGGGACCGCGCCGATGACAACATTCTGCTTCCATCGTTTAGCCCGTATACTGTTGATAAGCCTCATGCTACCGCTG
Source organism: uncultured Nitrospirales bacterium (assembly GCA_964472655.1). Lineage (GTDB taxonomy): Bacteria > Nitrospirota > Nitrospiria > Nitrospirales > NS-4 > SCTG01. The sequence goes on along the minus strand of CAYYLQ010000013.1, from coordinate 39,164 downwards.
CTGGCGAGCTGCGCCACCGGCGGGACTTCCGGCGATCCTGCCCCTTCAAAGGAATCGTCCAAAAAGGAATCCTCCAAGGAGCCTTCCATCCAAACCGGGCAATCAGTTGCCCCTGAACGGAAAGATAAGAAGCCCCAGACGGTGGGCAACAAGAAGCCCGCCCCAAACCGGACGCCCACTGATGAGACATCGGAGCCGCCCACCCCGGCAAAGCCACCGGCCATCGGCGGTTCGGGAGGCTAACGTCATTAAGGAGGCCTTCCTCTGAACCGAGTCCTCTGTTTTCTTCTCTGCGGCGCCCTGATTCAGCTCGCAGGCTGCGCGTTGTTCGGCAACAGCGCCTCCTCCGGCAAAGCGGGATCGCCACCCGTTGAAAACCGGCAACCGGCGAACCCGGAGCGTCAAGAGAAAAAACCCAGTCCCGCCCGGCAATCGCCGGAAGATCCCTCTTCCCCGCCGCTTCCCTCGAAACCGCCGGCCACCGCAGGAGGATCGGGAGGCTAGCGCCGCCGACCATGCGCATGTTTTCCCTGCACCGGGATTGGCGATGGACAGATGTCGCCGTCCTCGCCGCCTCCAGCCTCGTCGCCGTCGCATTCCCCTTGTTGCTTGAACTGGCCTGGCCAGCGCTGTTCGAGCCGATCGAGCTGTGGACGGTGGACCTGCGGTTCCAAATCCGGCCCTTGATTCCCGTGGCACGGAATCCCGAGGAGCCCCAGTCTCATGTTCTGGCGGCCATTGATTATGACGACCGCGCCGCGCGCGACTACGGGCTCGGCCGCTGGCCCTGGGACCGCCGCGTCCATGCGCAGGTCATCGAATTTCTCAAAAAAGCCGGGGCGCGAACGGTAATGATGGATCTGTTGTTCAACCACCCGTCTTCCCGCCCGGAAGAGGATAGGGCCTTGATAGACGCGACCCGTCGCGCCGGCTCCGTCATCTATCCCCTCGTTTTCAGACCGGTGCGGGAAGGGAACCCCGCCGACATCGCGCGCTTCCCCGCGCCCCGCCACTTGTTGCGGGCGGACGTCCGCGGCTTCGGGGAACTCCCGGCGGTCGGAGAGCTGACGCTGCCCCTGCCAGGCCTGGTCGAGACAGCCGCCGGTCTCGGACACATCCAGCGCACGTCCGATCGGGATGGAGTTCTGCGAAGGGTTCCACTCATCTATCGCGTGCAGGGGGGATTCGTCCCGTCGTTGTCCCTGGCTGCGGCATTGCGCTATCTGAAGGCCGACCCCGCATCGATGCGGATCGAGCGCGGCCGGGAGATCCGCTTCAAGCCCCGTGCAGGGGATGACGTCGTCATCCCCATCGATGCCGAAGGGCGCGCCTGGATCAACTATGCGGGCCCATGGGGGACCCGCTTCGTCCACTATCCCTACAGCTGGCTCCTTGGTCAGATGCGGTCGGAAAAGGGCCGGGCCAAGACGCTCGCTCTCCTCAAAGACAAAACGGTGGTGGTCTCCAACCTCACGACGGGGTCGGGCGACCGCGTGGCGATGCCGTTCGAAGGCGATTTCCCCACCAGCGAGATCCACCTCCATCTGCTCAACATGCTGTTGCAGCGGCAGTTCCTGCGGAACGCAACGCCGACCGAGACTGCCTTGAGCCTGGGCGTTCCGGTCGTGCTCCTGACGGGAGCGGCCCTCGCGGGCGGGCCATCGGTGATCATCCCCACCTACCTCGCCATGATGGGCGCTTACGTGTTCACGCTGAAAGAAGCCTTCAAGGGGGGACTCATCCTGCCGGCAGTGCAGCCGATCCTGGCCATGACCATCGGCCTCGTCCTTCTGCTCACGACGCGCGCGTTTCTTGTGGACCGGGACCGGATGCGCTTTCAGTCCGTCCTCGGAGGCTTTCTCCCGCCCCAGACCATCAAAATGATCCGTGAGAACCCCCGGCGCATTCCCGGCATGCTGGCTGGCCACACCCGGGAACTCACCATCTTCTTCGCGGACATTCGCGGGTTCTCGACCTTCTGCAAGCGCTCCGATCCCCTACAGATTCAGCGGGTGCTGCGGGACTACCTGACAGCCATGACCGTCATTCTCCGCACGCACGGGGGCACGCTCGACAAATACATGGGTGACGGCATCATGGCGTTTTTCGGCGATGCGGAACCGGAAGGCGGAGGCGAAGACGTGGAGGAAGCCCGCGTGCAACGCCACGCAGCCAACGCCGTGCATGCAGGCCTCCTCATGCAGAAAAAAATGACCGAGCTCAACCTGCGGTGGCTCAGCCAAGGCCAGGAAGCCCACCTGATCCGCATCGGCATCAACACCGGCTTCGTGACGGTCGGAAACCTGGGCACCGAGTATCTCTGGGACTACACCGTGATCGGGCCTGAGGTGAACAAGGCGCAGCGCCTGGAGAGCGCCGCCGAACCCGGCGGACTGCTCTTGTCCCGCCGGGCCTACGCGCTGGCCAAAAACTGCGGTGTGCTGCCCCCCGATCTGCCGGGCAAGACGGCGACCCTCAAGGGCATTGGAGAGGAAACCGATCTCTACGCCGTGCCTCCCGAGATGATCACCCAACTTCCCCTGGGCCAGCCGGCCGCTCCGAATATGGTCGCGTGACGGCGTTTGCTTTCCCTCTCGGCGGCCAGTATAATCCGCCCCATGGCTGCCTCGTCGCCGCTGATCTTCCAGAAAAACACCGTCATCGAGAAGCACCAGATCGAGGGCAATGACCCGCCGGGACGCTCTTTCAGCCGCATCGTCCCGATCACACGCACCGCGACCGGCTATACGGCCAAGGTCCAATACGAATCCGTATCGGCCGAGGCCCCGTCCCTCCCGACTATCGCCGAAACCCTTCGGCACCTGGCCGGCCAGCTCCAGAAATTGGGGTTCTCGCGCCTGCGGACGAGGTTGAATTTTCGCGGCAAGAAGTACTACGCGGAAAAAGAAGCCTGGGTGAACTATCCCGACCCATCGTAGTGGAAGGGGGCCCCGCAGATGCCCCTCCCACGCCACCTTCGTTCCTACTTCACCACCGTCTGAAAGATCGCGTCGTGGATGGCCGGGCGGAAGGCCCGTATCCGGTCGTTCTTGCGCGTCGGGTGCACACGGTTCGTCAGCAGCACGACGATGAGCTCGCGGTCTGGGTCGATCCACACCGACGTCCCCGCGTAGCCGAGGTGCCCGAACGAGGCCGGCGAGAAGTACGATCCCGACGATGACGGCGTACTTCCCGGTCCCGTGGAAGGCGTATCCCAGCCCAGCGCCCAACTGCCGTCGGGATCGATCGTCTGTTTCCGCACGAATGCCTTCGCCCACGACGCGGGAACCGGCGACGCCTCGCCCCGCACCGCCGCCAGCCACGGCCGCACGGCCCGCGTCACCGCGTCGGCCGTCCCGAACAGGCCGGCGTGAGCGGACACGCCGCCCATCACCGCCGTGTTCTCGTCATGGACCTCGCCCCGGATCATCCGCCCGCGCCAGTCGTCCTGTTCCGTCGCGGCGATCCGCCGTCCCGCAACTGACACAGCGCCCGTGGGACCGTCTTCGCTCATGTAGAACAGGCCCCGTGCGCCGAGCCCGGGAAACACCACGCCGTGGCAGAAGGCCGCCCACTCCTGTTTCACGATCCGCTCCACGATCTCGCCGAGCAGGATGAACCCCAGATCGCTGTAGAGGCAGCGGCGGCCCACGGTCTCGACCAAGGGCTCGCGATGAATGGCGTCGTAGACGGCGGCCCGTCTGACCGACAACGGCTTCTCTCTCAACCGCTTGCCGTCCGGTGCAATCAGCTCATACAGCGGACGCCATGCGGGAAGGCCCGACGTATGCGTCAGGAGATGGCGGATCGTCGCCCGCCGCAAGTCATCCTGCGTCAGCTCAGGGACGAACCGCTCCAGCGGATCGTCCAGGCCGAGCCTGGCGGTGGCCGCAAGAAACGCAACGGCCGTCACGGTTGTAATCGGCTTGGTCAGAGAGGCCAGATCATAGATCGTGTCCACGGTCGCCGGCTCACGCTCCGGCAGCAAGCACGCGGACCCGTACGCCGCGTGGTGGACTGTCTGCCCCTTGTGCTCCACCAGCAGCACCCCGCCGGGGAAAACCCCCTGGTCCACCCCCTCCTGCATCTTCTGAGCGATCGGATCAGCCATTTTTCGCGAGTCGGGCGCTGACTTCCACTTGCGTCAAACCGGTGATGCGGATGAGTTTGGTGCGGGAGCGGGCGCCTTTGAGAATTTCGATGTGCGCCTGAGGAACATCGAGGAGCTTGGCGAGAAAGGCGAGACAGGCGTCGTTGGCTTCGCCCTCGACCGGAGGCGCCGTCAATCGGAGCTTGAGGGTTGCACCGAGCAGGCCCGCCACCTCGTTGCGGGAGGCCCGGGGCTGGACGCGGACGGACAGGGTGGCCTGCGGCCGGGCGGCCGCCTTACCGCCCACCGGCGATATCTTTGACGGAGCCTTCGCCCATCAGGGAGTTCACGTCCATCTCCTCCATCTGGATCACCTTGGAGAAAGACTGCAGCATGGACCGCAGCTTCTCCAGCGCCAGCACCCGCTCCTTGCGCAGATCCAGAATGTCCCGCTGGAGCGTCCGGAAGTCCACGTGGGCGCTCTTCAGAAGATCCTCGGCCTTCATCTCCGCTTCGCGCAGGATCAGATCGGCCTCCTTGCGCGCCGTCTCCTTGAGAGACTCCGCCATCGTCTGCGTGGTCACAAGCAGCTCGTTGAGACTCGTCTCCTTCTTGCGCAGTTCGACGACCTCCTGGTACAGCTTGTCGGCCCGCTCCTTGTGCAGGGCGTTTTCCTTGAACATCTCCTCGACGCTCTGGGAGACGGATCGCAGAAAGGCCTGGACCTCTTCGCGGTCGTACCCCCGGAACCTCCCTTTGAACTCCCTCTGTTGAATGTCCAGCGGCGTGATTTTCATGGCCTATCGGAGCCTCCTTCCGATGTCATTTAACGTCTCCACCAGAAAGAAATCCAGAAAATAGATTCCCGCGATCAGAATCAGCGGCGAAATATCGATGCCCATGCCTCCATACCCCATCATCCGGAACATCCGGCGCCGGATCGGCTCCAGCAGCGGATCGGTCAGCCGGTTCAGCATCTGGACGATCGGATTCCACGGATCCGGGTTCACCCAGCTGATCAGCGCCCGGATGATCACCACCCAGATGTAGGCCTGCAGGAGCATGTGCAGGACCATCGCCAGGGCCGTCAGGAAATTACCCGCGACGAACATCAGCCCAGGCCGAGTTCTTCCGACCGTTTCGTCGCCGCCTCGACGGCCGCGATCAGCGCCGACCGGACGCCGCCCGTTTCCAGCGCGTGCAGACCCGCGATGGTCGTCCCGCCGGGCGAGGCCACCTTGTCCTTCAGGCGCGCCGGGTGCTCCCCCGTCTCGATCAATTGCTTGGCCGCGCCGAACACGGTCTGGGCCGCCAGCGTCAACGCGGTCTCCCGCGGCAATCCCATCTTGACGCCCCCGTCCGCCAGCGCTTCGATCACCTGGAAGACATAAGCCGGGCCGCTGCCGCTGAGACCGGTGACCGCGTCCATCAACCGCTCCTCAACAACGACCACTTTCCCCAGCGCTTCAAACAAGCGCACGGCCTGGGCCCGCTCCTCCGGGGACACGGACGGCGCGACGGCCACGGCCGACGCCCCGGCGCGGATGAGACAGGGCTGGTTGGGCATCACGCGCACCAGCTTGCGTGTCCCGCCCAGCCGCGCCGCGATCCGCGACAATGGAATACCGGCCGCGATCGAAACGATCAGCGTTTGCTTGGAGAGACGATCCTTGAGCTCGTCAAGGACCCGATCCATTACCTGGGGCTTGACCGCCAGGACGACCACACCCGCCCAGGACGCCGCCTCGCCGTTGTCGCCGCCGGTCCTGACGGCATAGCGCTGGCTCAACGCCTCGAGCCGGTCGGCCGCGACATCCGTGACCCAGAGCCCGGACGGCGTCACGACGCCGTCCGCCAACAGGCCGGCCGCGAGGGCCTCCCCCATGTTGCCGCCGCCGATAATCGCGAGTTTGAGCATGCTCTCCCTTAGTGTACAGGACGCGGCCCGAACAGCGCCGTCCCGACCCGGACCAGCGTGGCCCCCTCTTCGATCGCCACTTCAAAATCCGACGACATGCCCATGGACAGTTCCTGCATCGAGACACCCGGTAGCCCTAGGGCCGCCACCTCTTCCGCCAGAACACGCAGGCGCCGGAAATAGGGCCGCGTGTCTTCTGGCTTGTCTGTCGGCGGCGGGACCGCCATCAATCCAAGGACTCGAAGCCCTTCGAACGTCCCCATCCGCTCAGCCGCGCTTTTCAGGTCGTCGGGCCGGAATCCATGCTTCGTCTGCTCGCCCGCCACGTTCACCTCCAGCAGGGCACGCTGGGTAATCCCGCGCTCCCTCGCCGCGCGATTCAGGCGCTCGGCCACATCCAGCCGATCCACGGCATGGAGCAACGCAAACCGGCCGACCGCATGCTTCACCTTGTTGGGCTGGAGCGGCCCAATGAGATGCCATTCGATTTCGGAATATTCCTTCATGGCCTCGATCTTGGCCAGTGCCTCTTGGACACGGTTCTCGCCGAATATCCGGCACCCGCAGGCCACCGCCTCCGCCAGGCGCTCGACGGGAACGGTCTTCGACGCAGCGACGAGTGTGACAGCGCCGGGATCCCGACCGGCGCGACGGGCGGCCCGTTCGATCCGCGCCCGCACCGCATCCAGCCGTTCCTTGAGTTCACCGGCGGCTCGTCTCCCCCTCTCCCCCGCGTCTATCATGCCCGACCCCGTATCGCTCCATTGTACGCAATGGGGACCGGATTTGTCAGGACAGGACGGCGGTCAGCCCGATGCCGCTCATCATGCGGCCCGTCCTCGCACCGTCCCGGCGGTACGAGTAAAAAAGGTCCGGGTGGCAGGCCGTGCAGAGGTTCACCGTTTCGATCCTGTCAGGGCTGATGCCCGCGTCCTCCAACTGACGGTGGTTGAAGCCGCGCAGATCGAGATGGGCCTTCGTCCCTTTCACGTTCTCCACGACATTCGCCCAATAGGGAAAGCCCCGCTTCAACGGCGTCAGCACGGTTCCATTGACTTCGTAGCAGCAGACCCCGATCGAGGGCCCAATGGCCGCCCGGATCGACCGGACGTGACACCCGAATCGGCTCTGCATCACCGCCACGGCTTTCTCCACGATGCTCCCCAACGTGCCGCGCCAGCCGGCATGCACGGCGGCGTATACGCCCTTGGACGGGTCCAGCAGCAGGATGGGTACGCAGTCCGCCGTCTCGATTGCGACCAGGACTCCCGGTTGGTTGGTCACGATGGCGTCGTGGCCCCCTGAGGCCGGCACACCGGCGAGGGCGCGCGATCCCGCCGTTTTGCGGTCGAGCACCAGGACGTCGGTTCCGTGAACCTGGCGGACGGTCACCACGCGGACGGCCGGGCCGCCCATCGCGGTCGCCGGCGGGCCGGGCGCGATCTTCGTCCCGAAATAATGGCAGACGCCGATGGTCCCCTTGGCGAAGAGAGGCACGGTGATAATCGAATCGAGCGTGCTGAGCATGGTTCTCTCCCCCTAGTCAGCTTGCCGGCGCAAGAACGTTGGCACGTCCCATTCATCTTCCGATGCCAGCATCGGCCGGTCCGATCGGTCAGACCGTTCCGCCAGATCGCGCGCCGCGGGGCCGCGCCGCAGGAAGGCCGGGCGGTCCATCGGCTTCGGCTTAGGATGCAGCTCGCGCACGTCTGCTTCCTTGGACGCGATCGTCGGAAGCGACGCCTGCCGGGGCGCCGGCTTGGCGGCCGACTGATCGCGCTCGAACCCTGTGGCGATGACGGTGATGACTACTTCCTCGCCCAGCCGCTCGTCGATCACCGCGCCGAAGATGATGTTGGCGTCCGGGTCCACGGACTGGGCGATGATCGAGGAGGCCTCGTCCAGCTCATGGAGCGACAGGCTCGGCCCGCCCGTGATGTTCAGCAGTACCCCGCGCGCGCCGTCGATCGAGCCGTCCTCGAGGAGCGGGCTGCAGATCGCCCGCTGCGTGGCCTCGGTGACGCGGTTGGCGCCGTTCGCCACGCCCATGCCCATCACCGCGCGCCCCATGTGGCCCATGACCGTGCGCACGTCCGCGAAATCCACGTTGACGAGCCCCGGGGTCGTGATGACGTCGGCGATGCCTTTGATCGCCTGCCGGAGCACGTCGTCGGCCACTTTGAACGCTTCCTTCAGCGGCGTGGTCTTATCCACGATCCCCAGCAGGCGTTGATTCGGAATCACGATCACGGTGTCCACGTGCTTCCGCAGTTCCCGCAGGCCCTCTTCCGCCCGCGCCGTCCGCTTGCCCAGTTCGAACAGAAAGGGCTTGGTGACGACCGCCACCGTGAGCGCGTTGAGCTCACGGGCGATGCTGGCGATGATTGGCGCACCGCCGGTCCCGGTCCCGCCGCCCATGCCCGCCGTGATGAACACCATGTCGGCCCCCTGGAGCACGTCGCGGATCTTGTCGGCGTCCTGGAGCGCCGCGTCGCGCCCGACCTCGGGATCCGCGCCGGCGCCGAGTCCGTTCTTGCCGATGTGGATCTTCGTCGGCGCCCGCGAAATGCCCAGGGCCTGCATGTCCGTGTTGACCGCGATGAACTCGACACCCTCCAAGCCGGCCGCGATCATCGTATTGACGGCGTTCCCGCCGCCGCCGCCCACGCCGATCACCTTGATCTTCGCGCCCGCGATTGTATCTTTCTCTTCAAGCTGGAACATGCGCTGTCCCCCCTTTTCTATTTTAAAAGAATTCACGGAACCACCCTTTCATCCCTTCGACGGCCCGCCACAGCCCGCGCCGGTGCCGTCGCCCGTTCATCGCCAGATCGTCCTGATGGTGCAGGGCGTGAAGGATCAGGCCGACGCCCGTCGCGTACATGGGGTTGTCCACCTGCTGGTGCAGGCCGCCGACCCCGCTGGGGACGCCCTGCCGCGCTGGCAGGTCCAGCACGCGTTCCGCCATATCCGTCATGCCCTGCATCATCGAAGTGCCGCCGGTGATTACCACGCCACCCGCCACGATCCCTTCATAGCCCGCCCGTTTGATCTCCCGCGCCACCAGATCGAACATCTCTTCCGCGCGCGGCTCGACCACGTCGGCCAGCACCCGCCGGGAGAGCGAGCGCGCAGGCCGTCCGCCCATGCTGGGGACGTCGATCATCTCATCGTCCTTGACGAGAGAGGCCATCGCGCACCCGAACTTCGTCTTGATCCGTTCCGCATCGGGAACCGGCGTCTTGAGGCCGATCGCGATGTCGTTGGTGAAGTGGTTGCCGCCCACCGGAATCACGGCCGTGTGCATCACGCTGCCCTCGGCAAAGATCGCCAGGTCCGTCGTGCCGCCGCCCATGTCCACCATCGCCACGCCCAGCTCCCGCTCGTCGTCCGTGAGCACGGCCTCGCTGGAAGCCAGCGGCTGCAGGATGACGCCGATCACGTCGAGCCCCGCTTTCTCGACGCTCTTGACGAGATTCTGGATCGCCGTCACGGCGCCCGTGATGATGTGCACGTTGACGCGCAGGTGAGACCCCGACATGCCCGTCGGATCCTTGATCCCGTCCTGCTCGTCCAGGATGAAACCGCGCGGGAGCGCGTGCAGCACCCGGTGGTCGGGCTGGATGAGGGCGGACGACCGTGCCGCTTTCACCGCGCGCGAGATGTCTCCCCGCAGAACCTCGCCGCTTTTCACGGCCACCGCGGCTTCGGAATTGACGCCTTTGATGTGGCTGCCGGCGATGCCGACGTACACCGAGTTGATCTGCGTGCCCGACATCACCTCGGCGTCTTCCACGGCCTGGCGGATCGAGTCGACCGTGCTCTCGATATTCACGACCATACCCTTGCGGAGCCCCCGGGAGGGACTGGTCCCGACGCCGATGACATGGGCTTCACCCGTGCCGCGCACTTCCGTCACGATCGCGCGCGTCTTGGTGGTCCCGATGTCCAATCCCACGATGATGTGGTCTCGTTTTGCCACGCCCAGCCTCACCTCCCTTCCCGCACAATGACCTTGTCCTGGAACCTGAGGTCCACCTCCACCCGGCGCGCCGGCGCGGCCTTCGCTTGGGCGACCCAGCGGTCGATCACGCGATCCGACACCTGACGATACCGGTCCACCTTGTCCCCGAAGTCTCCCTCGCCGAACCGCAGCCGGAGCCCGGAGTAGTAGGCCACCATGTCTCCGGGCCGGCGAAGATCCACTTCCGTGCGCCCCACACCCGACCGGTCAAGCAGGCCGGCCAGCGCGATGCCCGAGCGGACGCGCGTCGCCGTATCGCCGGTCTCCAGAATCGCATCCGCGTAATCCACGCCCGTCAGGATCGGCAGGCCTTCATCGGCCGCCGGCACCCCCTCGGAGATGAGCGTCCCGTCGCGGTCCAGCAGAAATTCACGACCGCCCGCCCCGGTCCTCAGCACGGCGACCGGTTCGCGCTCGTCCAGTTCCACCACGAGGGTATCGGGAAACACCCGCCGGACCACGGCGCGTCTGATCCACGGATGCGTCTCCAGGGATCGCTGCGCCTGCACCAGATCGATCAGCAACAGGCCGCGGCCCGGTTCCAGATCGAGCATCGCAAGCACATCATCCCGCGAGATCCGCTCCGTCCTCGTGATCTCCACCACCTTGATCTCGAAGAATTGATCCGCCCAGGCCAGCACTTCCGGGCCCGCCTGCCGCCAGCCGTACCAGCCTCCGGCTCCGACCGCCGCGAGGAGCATGAGCCCGAGCACGATGTGCAACAGCAGGCCGTTCCCCGGATGATGGGACCACGCGCCCGGATTCCGTTTGCGGTTCGGTCGAACGCGTTTGATCATCCGCGATTCCTCCGCGGCGCCCAACCGGTCTCGCGCTCGAGCGCCGATTCCAGAATCGCCTCGACCATGTCCTCGTAAGACAGGCGCGCGGCCTTCGCCGCCATGGGCAACAGGCTCGTCTCGGTCATCCCCGGCACCGTATTGATTTCCAGGAGAAAGGGATGCCCTTTCCGATCCAGCCTGAAATCTACGCGGGTCGCCCCTTTGCATCCGAGGCGGTGATGGGCCTGCAGGGCGAGTGCGTGGAGCAGTTTCGTCGTCCGGCTCGGCAAGGGGGCCGGCGTTTTGTAGACGCTGGCGCCGGGGGTGTACTTGGCCGCGAAATCGTAAAACCCGCTCCGGGGGATGATCTCGACCACGGGCAGCGGCTTGTCGTTCAGAATCCCGACGGTGAGCTCACGACCATCGATATACTCCTCGATCAAAGCTGTGGGTCCGTAGGCAAACGCGGCTTCAAAACCCTTATTCAGATCGCGGCGCTTGCGGACGATCGTGATCCCGAACGTCGAGCCCTGGCTGACCGGCTTGACGACGAGCGGAAACTTGAAGCCGTGGGGCAAGGGCTTCCGGCGCGCGTGCTGCTCCCGCACAAACCCGCGCGGGACCGGAATTCCGCTCTCCTCCAGCAGGACCTTGGTCATCGCCTTGTCCATCGCCACGGCGCAGGCCTGCACGCCCGAGCCGGTGTAGGGAATACGGAGCACTTCCAGCAGGCCCTGGATCGTGCCGTCCTCCCCGCCCGGGCCGTGCAGGGCGATGAAGGCGATCTGGCCCCGGACTTCCCGCAGGCGCGCGACGACGGAGGAATCCACTTCAAGCGGGATCGCGTCGTATCCCTTCCGGATCAGGGCGGTCCACACCGCCCGGCCGCTCCGGATGGAGATTTCGTGCTCGGCGGACTGTCCGCCCATCAGCACCGCGACGCGCTTGGCGGTGAGGAGTTTCACGCCTGTCCCACGATCCTGACCTCGAGCTGCAAGGTCACCCCCGATGTCCGTTCGACGGCCTGGCCGACCTTCCGGATCAGCGACAGGACGTCGCGCGCGGTGGCGCGGCCGCGGTTGATGATGAAGTTGGCATGCAGGGTGGACACCTGCGCGTCACCCACCTGCGCGCCCTTCAGGCCGGCCGTTTCGATCAGCAGGCCGGCCGGATCGCCGCCCGGATTCTTGAAGACGCAGCCGGCATTCGGCAACGCGAGCGGCTGGGTGGCCTTTCGCCGCCGCAACGAATCCTTGACCACCGAGTCCATGCGGGATCGGGCATCCCATCGGAGCCGCAGCCAGGCCCCCACCACAATGCCTCTGGGAAGTCGGGTCCGACGGTACTCGAACCCCACCTCATCGGCGGACAGTTCCCGGATCCCTCCGGCCGGCGTCACCATGCGCACCCGCTCCACAACGTCCTGCATCTCTCCCAGCCGCGTCCCGGCGTTCATGACGACGGACCCGGCCAGGGTCCCGGGAATGCCGGCCGCGAACTCGAGCCCCGCAAGCTTGCGCTGCAGGGCATGCTTGAGCAGGCGCGGCATGCCGACCCCGCCTTCAACGTAGAGGCGTCCGCCCTCATGCTCTTCGATCCGGTCGAGTTTGGTGAGGCGCACCACGATCCCTCTGATGCCGCCGTCGCGGACGAGGAGGTTCGTTCCGCCCATTACGAACACGGGCACCTTCGCCTTGCGCGCCTGCGCCATCAGACGGCACAACGCGCCCTCGTCCTCCGGCTCGATGTAGGCATCCGCCGGGCCGCCGATCCGGAAGGAGGTGTGCCGTTTCATCGGTTCGTGGAACCGCACTGCGCCCTTCACCCCGGTCAGCGCAGCCCGAATTTCGCTCATGCCGATCGTTCTCCTCATCCCAACCGTTCGTAGAGCGCCCGGCCGATCTGGCCGATATCGCCGGCCCCCAGCGCCACCACCACGTCGCCCGGCTTCAGATGCGGGATCACCGCCTCGACAAGCCGATCCTTCCGGGGGATATAGGTCATCGGCGGCGTTCCGGCCGCCCGGACGGCTTCGGCGAGCCGCTCGCCGGTCACGCCGGGAATCGGCGCTTCTCCCGCCGGGTAGATGTCGGTGAGAAACAACTGGTCCGCCTGCCGGAACGCCTGGGGGAATTCGTTGAGCAAGTCCCGCGTCCGGGTGAACCGATGCGGCTGGAAGAGCACCACGAGGCGCCGGCCCCAACCGTTCTTGGCCGCGGCGAGCGTCGCTTTGATCTCCGTCGGATGGTGCCCGTAGTCGTCCACTACCATGATCCCGCCCTTCTCGCCCAGGATCTGGAATCGCCGCTCGACTCCCCGGAACCCCTCCAGTGCCTGCCGGATGTGCGGAATGGACACGCCCAGTTCCAGGCCGACGGCGATCGCCGCCAGCGCGTTGCAGACGTTATGCTTGCCCGGCATCGCCACGCGGAACCGGCCCAGCGACTCCCCGCGCAGACTTGCCGAGAATTCCGCAACGCCGACGTGGAGTTCGATGTCGGAGCCGACCAGATCGGCCGCCGCCGTCAAGCCATACGTCTGGTACCGCTTGGCCACGCGGGGCAGGAGCGCGCCAAGATGCGGATCGTCGGCGCAGAGGACCGCCAAGCCGTAGAAGGGAACCTTGTTGATGAAGTCCAGGAAGGCCTCGCAGAGCCGCTCCATGGTCTTGTAGTAGTCCAGGTGCTCCTGATCCACGTTGGTCACGACCACGACGGTCGGTGAGAGCTTCATGAACGACCCGTCGCTCTCGTCCGCTTCGGCAACCAACAGATCGCCGCGTCCCAGCCGCGCGTGGCTGCCCAGCGCGTTGACCTTGCCTCCGATCACGATCGTGGGATCGAGTCCGCCTTCCGCCAGCACGTTCGCGACGAGCGAGGTCGTGGTGGTCTTGCCGTGCGCGCCGGCGATGGCCACGCCGTATTTGAGCCGCATGAGCTCGGCCAGCATCTCGGCGCGCGGGATGACCGGCACGATCTTGGCCTTGGCGGCCAGGACTTCGGGGTTCGTCGGGGAGACCGCCGCGGAGATCACGACCACCTGCGCGGAGCCGATGTTCACGGCGTCATGCCCGATGAAGACGGTGCCGCCGAGCGCGCGGATCCTCTGGACTGTTTCGGATTCATGCACGTCCGATCCGGTGACGTGATAGCCGAGGGTCAAGAGCACCTCCGCAATGCCGCTCATCCCGGCCCCACCGATGCCGACGAAATGGATATGCTGGATCTTCCTGAACATCGCGGCACGTCAGTCCATTCCACGGGAGGGGGCCCCGTCTGCGGACGCCCCTCCCGCACCCACCAGCTCCCGGCATGCCGACACGATGCGCTCCGCCGCATCGGCCTGCCCCAATGACTTGCTGCATCGTGCCATCTCGCGCAAACGGTCGGGCCGCGCGAGCAGGGCCGAGACCGCATTCGCCAGCGCCTCGCCGGAGAGACGCGCGTCCACGATCACCTGGGCCGCGCCGGCCCGTTCCAGCACGCGGGCGTTCCATTCCTGGTGCCCGTGGACGGCATGGGGAAACGGAACCAGGATGGCCGGCTTTCCGCACGCCGTGATCTCGGCCACCGTCGTCGCACCCGACCGGCTGATGATCAGGTCCGCCTGCCGGAACCGGCGCGGCATGTCGTAGAGGAACGGCACGGCTTCGATCTGGGCGGGAGATTGATTTGCCGTCCGGTAACTTCGGTAGGCGGAGGCCACATCTTCGTAGTCGCGTTCGCCGGTCTGATGGATCACCCGCAGGCCGGGATGCGCGGCGATCAACGCGGGCAAGGCCACGACCATCGCCCGGTTGATAGAACGGGCGCCCTGGCTGCCGCCGAGAACCAGTACTGTCAGGCCTTTTGCTTCAGAGTCCCCAGCCGGCACCTCCAGAAACTCGCGGCGGATCGGCGTGCCCACGATCCGGGTCTTAGCCGATCCGAAATAGGAGGCCGTGTCCGCGAACGACACGAATATGAGGTTCGCGATCGGCGAGAGCGCGCGATTGGCCACGCCGGGATGAACGTTCGGCTCCACGATGACGCGCTTGATCCCCAGGAGAAACGCCGCCAAGATCAGCGGCGGACTCGTATAGCCGCCGACGCCGATCGCGAGGTCGGGCCTCCGCTTCCGGCAGACCGCAAGGCACTGCGCGACGCCGAGCGGAACCATCGCCAGGCCTTGCACCGCTCCGCCGGTACCTTTGCCCATGACTCCCCGCGCCGCGACCGTAATCAATTCGAAGCCCTCTTTCGGCACCACTTTCGTCTCCAATCCACGCGTCGTTCCCACAAAGATCGCCTCGCTGCCGGGCCTCTGCCGCTCGAACTCGCGGGCCAACGCCACCCCCGGATACAGATGGCCGCCGGTGCCCCCGGCTGCAATGATCACGCGCATCCGACGATCAAATCGGCGGCCGGTTCCGGGAAACCGCGATGAGGAGCCCGGTCCCGATCATGTTGACCACCAGGGACGACCCCCCGTAACTCAGGAACGGCAGCGTCAAGCCCTTCGTGGGCAGCAGCCCCGTGATCACCCCCACGTTGATCAACGTATGGAAGCCGACAAAAAAGCTGACGCCCAAGGCCAGATACCGGGCGAAGGGATCGTCGGCTTCCAGGGCGATCGCGAAGCCTCTCGCCACGAACCACCCGAGCAGCAACAGCACCGCGATCGTGCCCAGAAATCCCGCTTCCTCGCCGAGCGCCGACAGCACGAAATCGGTGTGCGGCTCCGGCAGATAGAACAGCTTCTGCCGGCCCTCCCCCAGCCCTACGCCGGACAGGCCTCCGCTGCCCAGCGCGAGAAACGACTGGATCACCTGGAACCCCGATCCGGTAGGGTCGCTCCAGGGGTCCAGGAAACTCAAGATGCGCTGGCGGCGGTACGCCACCCGCATGACGAGCAGATAGAGCACGGGCAGGACCGCGAGACCGATCAGCATCAGATGGCCCAGGCGCGCCCCCCCGGCGAACAGCAAGCCCAGCGTCACCAGCCCAATCACGGCGGCGGTGCCCATGTCCGGCTCGATCAGGACGAGCCCGATGATCGCGCCGGTCACGACCAGCGGCGGCATAAAACCGCGCCAAAAATCGTCGAGGCGGGAGCCTTTCTTCGCCAGGTAATGCGCCATGTAGAGGAGAAGTCCCACTTTCATCAGCTCGGACGGCTGGATCGTCCACGTGCCGATCCGCAGCCAGCGGCGTGCGCCCTTGACCGTGACGCCGACGCCGGGGATCAGCACCAGCACGATCCCGAGCAGGCCCAGAAACAGCAGCGGCACCGCCCATCGCCGGAGCGTGTTCAGGTCGGTCCTCGCCACGGCCAGCAGACATACCAGGCCGACCACGAGCCAGAGCATTTGCCGTTTGAGAAAATACGAGGCATCGCCGAAACGTTTGTGGGCCATGACACCGCTCGCGCTGTAAATCATGCCCAGACCGACGGCGACGAGGAGAAGCGTCACCAACAGGATGGTTTGATCCCCGCGCCGGGGACGTTCGGCCACGCCGGCGTCCGGCCAGCGCAGTGTCATGGCCTGTTGATCAGCCCAGCCCATGCACCGACTCCTTGAACCGATGTCCTCGCTCCTTATAGTCTGTGAACATGTCGAAGCTGGCGCAAGCCGGAGACAGCAGTACGGTATCGCCCGCAGTCGCCGCCGCCGCCGCATCCCGAACCGCCTCGGCCAGGGTAGCGGCCTCCGTGAGCGGGCAGGCTCCCGCCAGGACCTTGCGCAGACGGGCGCGCGCCTCGCCGAGCAGGATGACCCGCTTGGCCTTGCGCCGGACCGCCTCGGCCAGCCCCGGATACTCGCCGCCCTTCTCCCTGCCGCCGGCGATCAGAATGACGGGAGCCGGCACGCTCTCCAGGGCTTTGATCGTCGCATCCACATTAGTGCCCTTGGAATCGTTGATGTAAGCCACGCCGCGCAGGACGCGGACGACCTCCATGACATGCTCCAGCCCGCGGAAGGTTGGCAATCCCCGGGTGACGGCTTCCATGGGACAGCCGGCGAGCGAGGCCACGGCGGCGGCGGCCATCGCGTTCTCAATGTTGTGCGCGCCCCTGACCTGTAATGCGCCTACCCGGCACACTTCATCGCGTCGCCCGTACAGATTCGACACAATCACATCCCCGTCCAAGTGCACCCCCCGCTCGACCGCACGGGTCCGGCTGAACTCGATCCGCGCGCCGCGCGAGACCACTGACAAGCGCGACAGCCAAAGATCATCGGCGTTGCGGACCGCATAGTCCGCGTCGTCTTGATTTTCAAACAGCCGCAGCTTGGCCGCGGCATACGTCTCCATGGAGGGATAGCGGTCGAGATGGTCCGGCGTGACGTTCAGGATCGCTCCGATCCAGGGACGAAACGTCTCGATCGTCTCCAGTTGAAAGCTGGACACTTCGGCAACCACGAGGTCCCAGGCCTTGCCGTCGAGCGAAGCCAGGGCCGCTTCTGCCAGCGGCGTTCCCAGGTTGCCGCCGACGAACGGATCGTAGCCCGCGCCCCGCAGCAATTCGCCGATCCACGTCACCGTCGTGCTTTTCCCGTTCGTCCCGGTCACCGCGAGAATCCTCCCCGTGATATGGCGCGATGCGAGTTCCAGTTCCCCGATGATGCGCACGCCGGACGCATGCGCCCGTCGAAGGGGATCGAGCGTCAACGGCACACCCGGGCTGACTACCACGACCTCCGCTCCGTGCAGCGCCGATTCATAGTCCCCGGCGCCGTGAATCTCCACCGTTCCGGTGGGAAGTCCGCCCAACGCGGCCGTCAAATCCGACGACGGCTTCTGATCCGCGACGGTCACGTGTGCGCCCAGACGCTGGAGCAGACGGACCGCCGCCTGGCCGCTCCGTCCCAGCCCAATGACGGCGACCCTCTTCCCGGCGACTTCCAGCGACGTCTGTTCGCTCATCATCACACTCATCGCAACTTCAACGTGCTCAGACTGAACAAGGCCAGCAGCATGGCGATGATCCACAGACGCACCACCACCTTGGGCTCTTCCCAGCCCTTCAGCTCGAAATGATGATGAATGGGCGCCATGAGAAAGACCCGCTTGCCCCGCGATTTGTACGACACCACCTGGAAGATCACCGAAAGCGCCTCGATCACGAACACGCCACCGACCAGCACCAGCAGCAGCTCATGCTTGCTGATGACCGCGACGGTGCCGAGCGCCGCGCCCAGCGGCAGCGAGCCCACGTCTCCCATGAACACCGACGCCGGATAGGTGTTGAACCAGAGGAACCCCAGGCTGGCGCCGACGATGGACCCGGTAAAGATCGCGAGTTCTCCCGAGCCTTCGATGTAGGGAATCAGGAGGTAGTCGGCAAAGACTTTGTGCCCCGATACATAAGCCACGACCGTATAGGCCATGGCGGCGACCATGATCGGCCCGATGGCCAGCCCGTCCAGCCCGTCCGTGAGATTGACGGCATTGGAGGCCCCCACGATGACCAAGACGGCGAAGGGAATGTAAAACAGCCCGATGTCGGGGGTGAACGCCTTGAAGAAGGGCACGCTCAGCTTCGTGGAATAGGCCGGCAGGGAATAGAACAACGCGCCGATGCCGAGCGCGACGACGGCTTGCGCGACGATCTTCTGCGCGGCCGTCAGCCCCTGATTTCTGCCCCGGACGGTCTTGAGATAATCGTCCCAGAAGCCGACCGCGCCGAAGCTGATCATCGCGAACACCGCCAGCCAGACGTAGCGACTTGTCAAGTCGGTCCAGAGCAGCGTCGCGAGGATCACCGCGAACAGAATCAGTACGCCGCCCATGGTGGGAGTCCCCCCTTTCACCTGGTGCCGGCTGGGACCGTCGTCGCGGATCTTCTGCCCGATGCCGTAGCTCTGCAACTCGCGGATGAGCGGCGGCGCCAGGACGAACACCAGTAAAAAAGCCGTGAGCGCGGCATAGATGATCCGGAAACTCAGGTAGCGGAAGACGTTGAAGATCGAGAACTGCGTATGGAGCGGGTAGAGCAAAAGATAAAGCATTATCCCAGCGCCTCCAGCACGCGTTCCATCCGCGCCCCGCGCGAGCCCTTAAGGAGCAACACGTCGCCCTTGCGAAGAATCCCCCGGAGCCGCCCGGCCAGGACGCCATGGTCCGGCGCCGTGATCACGCAGCCTGCCGGCATCCCTGCCCCGCGCGCGCCTTCCGCAATGCCGGCCGCCGACGCTCCGACCGTCAACAGATAGTCGGTCCCCAGGCGCACCACCTCCACCCCGATCTCCCGATGGGCCTGCTGGGTCTCTCCACCGAGTTCCAGCATGTCGCCCAACACGGCAATCGCCCGGCCGGTTCCCTTGACCTCGCTCAACCACCGGAGAGCGGCCCGCATGGATGCCGGGTTGGCGTTGTAGCAATCGTTCAGCACCGTCACGCCCCGCCACCGGCGCACCTCGGAGCGCATGTTGGCCGGACGATAGCGGGCGAGGCCCGTACGAATCGCGCCTTCGCCGACCCCGACGGCGAGTCCCGCCGCCGCCGCGGCCAGCGCGTTGGCGACATTGTGGGCGCCCGCGACCGCCAGGCTGACCGAAAACGGGCGGGCGCGATCGCGCACGCCGACGCGCAGGATCGTGGAGGACGGCCCCCGCGTCTCGACGTCAAGGGCCCGCACATCGGCTCGCTCGGAAAACCCGAACGAGCGGACGCGTCCCCGTACCCGCGCGCAGAGTTCGCCGTAAAAAGCGTCGTCGGCATTGAGAACGGCCGTCCCGTCGGGCGGCAGCGCGACAAGCATCTCGCCTTTGGCGCGGGCCACCGTGCGCACGTCTCCGAGCGTTTCCAAATGGGTCGGGCCTATGTTCGTCAACACGCCGTGTGTCGGCTCGGCGATCTCGCAGAGACGCGCCATTTCCCCCGGCCTGCTGATGCCCATCTCAATGACCGCCGCCTCATGGCGCGGCGCCAGGCGCAGCAGCGTCTGCGGCACTCCGATGTGGTTGTTGAGATTGCCTTCAGTCTTCAGCGTCACGAATCGTTCGGCCAGGATGGCGGCGATCATGTCCTTCGTCGTTGTCTTGCCGTTGCTCCCGCTGACCGCCACCACCGGAATGTCGAACCGCCGCCGGTACGCGCGCGCCACTTCCTGAAACGCGCGGAGGGACTCGTTGACCTCGATCAAGAGAGCCGTTCCGGGGAGCTTGAATCCACGCCGCACAAGGGCCCCGACGGCACCTTTCTTGAGCGCCTCCGCGACAAACTGGTGCCCATCGAAACGCGCGCCGGTCAACGCCACAAAGAGGTCGCCACGCCGGACCGTCCGCGAATCCGTCCACACGCGCCGGATCGCCGTTCCGGGCGAACCCTGAGCGAGCACGCCTTCGGTGATCGCGGCTATTTCAGCGCCTGTGAAGAGGGCCACCGTGTCGTCCGTTGTTGATTCCGTACATCCCGCTGGCTCCAGCGCGACGGTCATCGCTGCAGAGCCTCGATCGCCTCGCGCGCCACTACGCGATCGTCGAACGGGTATTTGCTTTTTCCGATAACCTGATACGTCTCGTGGCCCTTCCCCGCGATCAGCACCAGATCACCCGGCTGCGCCATCCGCACGGCCTCCTCGATCGCGGCGCGGCGGTCCGCCTGGACGACGTATCGGCCCCGACCCGCCTCCCGCAAGCCGGCCTGAACGCCGGGGACCACTTCGCCGATGATGGCCTCGGGGGCCTCGGTTCGGGGGTTGTCGGAGGTCACCACCACGATGTCGCTGTAGACCGCGCTGATCCGCCCCATCTTGGGCCGCTTGCTTCGGTCCCGATCGCCGCCGCAGCCGAACACCGTGATGATCCGCCCCGTCTTGACCGCCTCCGCCGTGGTAAGCAGTCGGAACAGGGCGTCTTCGGTATGCGCGTAGTCGACGACGACCGTGAAGGGTTGGCCGGCCTCGACCCGTTCGAACCGTCCCGGCACGTTCGTGAGGCTGGCGACGCCCGCCGCGATCGTCGGCAGAGCAATCCCCCGCTCCAACCCGACGCCGACGGCTGCAAGAATATTGTAGACATTGTGGCGCCCCACCAAAGGAGAGCGGAGGGCGACGGCTCCGACCGGCGTGCGCGCCGTGAACCGCACTCCTTCCAGCGAGATCCGGACATCCTCGGCGCGAAGGTCGGCGGGCCTATCGACGGCGTAGGTCCAGGTGTGCGCCCTGGTCGCCGCCGTGACACGGACGCCATAGGAATCGTCGATGTTCACGACGGCTCGCCTTTCAGGTCCGAGCCCCGCGAAGAGCCTCAGCTTCGTTTGAAAGTAGTCTTCCATGTCGGCATGGAAATCCAGATGATCCTGGGTGAGATTGGTGAACACCGCCGTCCCGAACTCGCAGCCCGCCGTCCGATCAAGCGCGAGCGCGTGGGAGGAGACTTCCATCACCGCCGCATCATCCGCGGCGTCGACCATCCTCCTGAAGAGTCCCTGCAATTCCACAGCGCCCGGCGTCGTGTGGGTCGCTTCGATCCGTTCGTTCCCGATCAGGTACGCCACGGTCCCGACCAGGCCCACCTTGGCGCCCGCGGCCTCCAGCACGGATTTGCAGAGATAGGTCGTGGTCGTCTTGCCGTTGGTGCCGGTCACGCCGATCAACTTGAGCCGTTGCGATGGCTCGCCGTGAAAACGGCTGGCCAGGACACCCAGGACATGCCGCGAATCGCGGACCTCAACGACGGGCACGCCGAGCGCATCCAGGGTGCCGGCCGGCACGTGTCCTGCTTCGACAACCAGCGCCCCCGCGCCCGCGGACAGGGCCTGGTTCAGGTACCGATGGCCGTCCGACTGTGTGCCCTTCACCGCCACGAACAGTTCTCCTGGAGACACCCGCCGCGAGTCATCCGTCAGCCCCGTGATCTCCCGATCCAGATCGCCGTGCGCGACCATCTCGCCGAGCGGTCTCACTAAGTCTCGCAGTCTCATCGCGCCGCAAGAATCTGGTTCTCCTCCGCTTTCGGCAGAATGCCGAGATGCCGAACCGCTTGAGCCGCGATCCGCCGGAAGACGGGCGCCGCCACGGTCCCGCCCCAATGGGCGGTTTGCGGTTCATCCACCATCACCAGGATGCACAGCTTCGGATCGTCCGCCGGAAGAAAGCCCGCAAACGAGCTGACCGTCCGCGTGGCCGAATAGCCGCCGGTCAGCGGGTCCGTCTTCTGCGCGGTGCCGGTCTTGCCGGCCACGTCGTATCCAGGCACCGCCGCCAGCGTGCCCGTGCCGCCTGGCAATACGGCGCCGCGCAGGATGTCGGTCATGATCCTGGCGGTCTCCACCGAGATGGAACGGCGCCGGACGACCGGCTCGACGTGGGCGACGGTCTCTCCGGCGGGCGTCCGGACCTCCGAGACCACGAAGGGACGCATGAGCGACCCGCCGTTCGCGATGGCCGACACCGCCATCACCAACTGCATCGGCGTCACGCCAATCTCCTGCCCCATGGCGATCGAGGCCAGCGTGCGGCGGCCCCAGGCTTGCGGCTCCTTGGTGAGCCCCCGCTGTTCCCCGCTCAAATCCACGTCCGTCTTCTGCCCGAACCCGAAGGCGTTGACGTACCGGGCGAGCTTGTCCGGCCCCAGACGCTGGGCCACCTTGATCATGCCGATGTTGCTGGACTTCTGGATGATCTGGGCAAACGTCATCCAGCCGTTCTTGTGGTGGTCATGCACGACGGTGTTCTCGACTACGAACTGGCCGTCCTCGCCGAAGATGAGTTCGTCCGGCGTAGCCAGTTTTTCTTCGAGCGCGGCCGCGGCGGCGATGAGCTTGAACGTCGAGCCTGGTTCGTAGGAGTCGCTGACGGCGCGGTTCCGCCACAGGTTCGCGTCTCCCTTGGGAGCGTTCGGGTTGAACGTCGGCCGCATCGCCAAGGCCAGGATCGCGCCGGTCTTCGGCTCCACCACAATCGCGATCCCTGAGGCCGCCCGCGTGCGCGTGACCACTTCGTCGATTTCCTGTTCGGCGACGTACTGGATGACTTCGTCTATCGTGAGGACGAGGTCATTCCCCGGCGACGGGGCGACGTAGTTCAGTTCCTTCGGAAAGACGGAACCGCCGAAGGCGTCCCGTTCCACAACAAGATGGCCGCGCTCGCCGCGAAGCTGGGCGTCGTATCGCCGCTCCAGACCTTCCTGGCCCTGATTGTCGATGTTCGCAAACCCAAGGACGTGGGACAGCATGGTGCCCTTGGGATAGAAGCGGCGGCCCTCCGGGATCACTCCGATACCGTCCAGGGACAGCCCTTGCAGTCCTTCCGCCCGCTCCGGTTCAAGCCGGCGCGCCAGCCAGACGAAGTCTCGCTCGCTCTTGAGCCTGGACTCCAGCTGCCGCACATCGGTTTTCAGAACGCGGCTGAGCCGGACGGCCGTCGTCCGCGGATCCGACACATATTTCGGAGCGCCGAAGACCGATGGCACATCCATATTGATCGCTAAGATTTTACCGCTCCGATCGTAGATGGCTCCACGCCCCGCTTCTACCGCGAGCGTCTTCTGGTGCTGGCGATCGGCCAGCTGCGTGAACTCCTCCGCACGCAGCACTTGAAGGTGGAACAGACGGCCTATGACGATGAAAAACCCCAGCCCAATCAGGACCGCGGCCACGATCAGACGTCTTCGTCTTGCTTCTTCTTCTTCCACCATGCAGTCCCCGCTACCGCTTCCTAATTGGTATGCACCGCGCGGACGATGCGGCTGGCCGGCGCTTCAGAGGCCGGCGGCGCAACGCCCTTCACCAACACCACCTGATTGTACCGGGGCCGGACCATGCCGAGCTGGCTGACGGCGACACGCTCGACCTGTTCGGGAGACGTCAGCCTGGCAAGCTCCAACAGGAGAGCTTTCTGCTCCTGCTGCGCCTGCTTCTTTTTGGTCTGGAGGTCCGCAATCGCGTACCCAGTCCGATAAATATCCACTTTCACCCACACCGCCGATAGAGCCAGCGCCAACAGAACCGTTCCGACCAGGTATTTCATGCCGCGTCCTCCCTGCGCTCGAGCACGCGCAGCTTGGCGCTCCGGGCTCGCGGGTTCTCCGCGTACTCTCTCTCGGACGGCGTGAGCGGACGTTTGGTCAGAACGGCGAAGTCCGCATCCGCGCCGCTGGCCAACGCCCGGAACGTGTGCTTCACGATGCGATCCTCCAATGAATGGAACGAGAGCACCACGAAACGGCCTCTGGGACGCAGGAGCCCCGCCACAAGCCGGAGCGATGAGCCGAGGTCTTCGAGTTCATGGTTCGTGGCGATCCGGAGGGCTTGAAAGGTGCGCGTGGCGAAGTGGAGCCGGCCGTGCAGGTAGGACGGCAGAACCGTTCCTCTGATCACATCGACCAGCGCCATAGTCGTCAGAATGGGATCTCGCTCCCTCCTCCGGATAATCGCCCGGGCGATGCGCCTCGCGTACCGCTCCTCCCCATATTCGAACAGGATTCGCGTCAATTCCTGTTCGGGCAAGCGGTTGACCAGATCGGCGGCAGTGAGCGATTCCCGCTGGTCCATCCTCATGTCGAGCGGCCCCTCCGCCGTAAAACTGAACCCCCGTGCGGCCTGGTCCAACTGCATGGAGGACACGCCGAGATCGAGCAGCGCGCCATCAATCCCGCACGCTGTCACGTCCCGCACGGCCCCCGCGGCACCCCGGTACCCCGCCTGCATGATCAACGCCCGATCGCCGAAGGCCGAGAGCTTCTCCCGAGCTGCTTCCACCGCGGCCGCATCGCGATCCAACCCGATGATCCTGCTATCCGGCCCGCTGGCCGCAAGGATGGCCTGGCTGTGCCCTCCCGCCCCGACCGTCCCGTCAAGATATATTCCTCCGGCCTGCGGCCTCAGCCACGCCAGCACCTCTTCGAGCATAACCGGTCTGTGCATGCTCTCGCCCGCAATCCCGAAGGGGCTCCATCGTCATCGGCCCTGAAAGAAAATGCCGCACCCGATCGGAAGAGACGAATCACTTCTTCCAGCCATGTGCGGCATCGTCGACGGGCTCTGTAATCGATACGAACCCATGTAACCTTGCCTTAATTTTTTCCTAACTGTCTTGCAATATTATTCAACCACAAATTCCCACTTTCGCCCACTATTTGGCGCAAGTATACCTTCCTATAAGGCATTGTCAAGAAAAATTTATGGTTTATTGATTGGATAGGAAAATCGTCCCTAAGGCGTCAGCCTGTGGATAAATCATGGCATCCTAGCTGGCTTGCCTAGGGATTGGTAACGAAGCCTACCACGACCAGTTGTGAGAGGCGAATTGGCTACGGGTAGATCTTGTAGAGCATGCGGGGAAAGGGGATCGTTTCACGGACGTGCTCTAGGCCACAGACCCACGCCACCGCCCGCTCGACGCCCATGCCGAAGCCGGCGTGCGGAACCGATCCGAACGTGCGCAGATCCAGGTACCATTTAAAGGCGTCTTCCGGAAGATGGTGCGCGTTCAGACGCGCCAGCAGCTTGTCGCGTTCATGGATGCGCTGGCCTCCCCCGATGATCTCGCCGTAGCCTTCCGGCGCCAGCACGTCCATACACAGCGCGAGACCTTGGTTCTCCGGGTCGTTCTGCATGTAAAAGGCCTTCAGCGCGGTCGGATAGCGGTGGACGATCACAGGACGGTCGAATTCATTCGAAAGAATCGTCTCTTCATCGCCGCCGAAGTCATCGCCGAGCCGGATCGGATTCCCCTTCTTCTGCAAAATCGCCACTGCTTCGGCGTACGTGAGCCGGGGGAACGGAGGCACGATGGTCTCCAGTTTCTTCACGTCGCGCTCCAACGCCTTCAAATCCTCGCGGCGATGCTCCAATATCCTCGCCACGATATGGCAGAGAAATTCCTCGGCCAGCGCCATCACATCGGCGAGCTCCGCAAAAGCGACCTCCGGCTCTACCATCCAAAATTCCATCAGATGGCGGCGGGTTTTGGATTTCTCGGCCCGGAACGTGGGCCCGAAGCAATAGACTTTGCCGAAAGCCGCCGCCGTCGCTTCGTTGTAGAGCTGCCCGCTCTGGGTCAGGTAGGCTTTCTCGCCGAAATAATCGGTTTCGAACAGCGTCGTGGTCCCCTCGCAAGCGTTGGGCGTGAAGATCGGCGTGTCGGCCAGAATGAAGCCGCGGTCGTCGAAGAAGTTGCGGCACGCCCGGATGATCTCGTGGCGAATCCGCAGGACGGCCTCTTGCCGGTGAGACCGGAGCCAGAGATGCCGGTGCTCCATCAAGAAACCGGTCCCGTGTTCTTTGGGCTGGATCGGGAACTCCGCCTCAACCAGCTGAAGCACTTCCAGCCGGGAAACGTGCATCTCGTACCCCCCCAGCGCCCGCGCGTCGGCTTGCACGGTCCCAGTCAGAAGAAGGGAGGATTCCTGCGTCAATTTGCCAGCCAGAGCAAACGCCTCGTCGCCGACCGCCGCTTTGCTCACAACCGCTTGAATATCGCCCGTCCCATCCCGCACCACCAAGAACGCGATTTTCCCGCCGACCCGCTTGTGGCGGAGCCACCCGCGCACCGTCGCTTCCCGCCCCGAGTGTTGCGCGATCTCATTGACATAGGACATCGGCATGAGTCGAGTCTATACTAGGGGCATAGGCGGCGCAAGACGTGGAACTCCGGGTTGCGCCATCCTCGCCGACGCCGTACAATGTTCCCGTCATGACCATTTGCACTTTCGCGCTCCGCTGGTGTTCGGCGGCGCTCCTTCTGGCGATGGGGACCGCGTGTACGCCAAGCGAATCCCACCAAGCGCCCGATCTGTTCTATCTCTACAAGACGATCGAGGTCGGCAAGAACCCGACGAGCGTCGTCACCGGCGACCTGAACGGCGACCGCTTTGCCGATCTGGTCACGACGAACATCAGCGGCGACTCGCTGAGCATCCTGCTCGGCAACGGGGACGGCAATTTCAAGGACGCAATGACCCTGCGGATCCCGGAACAGCCCCGCGCCGTGGTCCTCCACGACTTCAACGGAGACGGCAAGCTCGATCTGGCCGTGGCGACCGCCGGCAACCATCGCGTGACCATTCTCTTAGGGGATGGAACCGGCCGCTTTACCCAAGGAGACAGCTATTCGGCGATCAAATCGCCGGTCAGCCTGGCCGTGGGGGACTTCAACCGGGACGGCAAATCGGACCTCGCCGTGGCTCTCCGGAACGACAAATTGCTCATCCTGCTCGGGCGCGGAGACGGCAGCTTCCTAGAAAAGGGCGTCTATGAATACGGCGATACCCCGACCTCCGTCACCGCCGCTGACGTCAACGAGGACGGTCTGACCGACCTCTTAGTCACCCACGGTGGTACCATGAGCAACAGCGTCGTGGTGTTCCTGGGAAAGGGAGACGGCACGTTCCAGACGCCGGTCCCCTACAAAACCGGTCATAGCCCGCTCAGCGTGTCGGTTCTGGACCTCAACGGCGATCGTCACGTGGATTTGCTCGTTGTCAACGGGGAACGGGACGACATCAGCGTCTTCTTCGGCAAGGGCGATGGGACATTCACGCAAGGGACGTCCTTCGGCGCGAACGCCGGCCCGATCTCAACCGTGACCCAGGACTTCGACGGAGACGGCAAGACGGATGTCGCCGTCGCCAATAACATGTCGAGCGATCTGTCCGTGCTGCTCGGCAAGGGAGACGGCACGTTCTGGCAGCCGCCTCGCAGCTACCGGACCGGCTCGGCTCCGTTCGCCGTCACCGCCGTCTCGTTCGGGCCGCAGGACCCGCGGCCAGGCTTGGTCACCGCGAACAACTTGGGCAACACCGTGTCGGTCTTCCTGGCCAAAGATCCCCGCTCACACCTGGTGCCTTCTAATTGAGGCGAATTCCGTAGGCTTGACAATCCAGAGCCGCACCGCTAGATTGGAGCAGCGAGGCCGCGTGTGAAGACATTCCTCTGGTGGTTCCTGACCGGCGCGACGATGACGCTCGCGGTGCTGATGGTGCAGGGAGGCGTGCAGGATCTGATCAGCGGCGACAAAAGCGCCATCAATTTCGTGCTCACCATCACCGGCGGGGGGTTGCTGGCCGGCTGCATCGCCCTCATCATGAACCGAATCAAATGAGCGCGCCTCATCACCGCTTTTCGCTTGACTCCGGCTGGACGCCATGCCAGAGTGTCGGCCATGACATGTCTGAAATGCCAGGGCTGCATGATGTTTGAGCGGCATTACACGCTGGATAGCCGCCGCCTGTACGCGCGCTGTCTGAACTGCGGATTCTGGCTGGACCTCGCGGATTTGCTCCGGTTCTTCCATCAAGTGCTGTCTGCGGGAGTGAAGGATTTGAACCTCAGAGTTACGATCCCTTCATGACTGCCGCCCGTTGCCGTCAGGTTGCTTGCCTGATCGTCAGCGCGGCGTTTCTCCTGTTCCCCGTTCCCGGCAATGCCTCGGGCGCCGCGTCGGATCGCGCCGCGAACACCTACCGCATGTCCAACGGAAAATCCGCGCAAGTCAAAACCCCGACCATCTATAAGCGCAAGGCCCCGAGGCGGTCTTTGCCGCCTGAAGGGATTCTGCTGAAAGACCTACGGACAGGAGAAGTTCTGTTCGAGCAAAATGCCGACCTGTCCATGGCGCCCGCCAGCCTGACCAAGATCATGTCGGCCATCGTGATTCTCGAGGAAGGCACGCTGAACGATCAGGTGACGGTAAGCCGGCAGGCGGCAGCTGCCCATAAGATCAAGCTCCACTTGAAGCCAGGCCAGGTGCTTCCGCTGCGGGGCCTTCTGGAGGCTATGCTGATTCGTTCGGCCAACGATGCTTGCCTTGCCGCGGTGGAGCACGTGAGCGGGGATGAGGAATCGTTTGTTGCAAAGATGAACGAGAAGGCCGCGGCCATCGGGCTGACCCGCACCCATTTCCAGAATGCCTGCGGGTTCGACATGCCCAATCACTTTTCCACGGCCGAGGAGCTGGCTTTGCTGACGGAATATGCTATGGGGTACGAAACCTTCGCGTCCATCGTCCGAGAACCGGCGGCGGTCATCCGCACCGCCGATCAACGCAAGACGTATGTCGCCCGGACGACCAACCGCCTGCTGGGAACCATGGATGGAGTGATTGGCGTGAAAACCGGCTATACGCGTGGCGCCGGACGCTGCTTGATCACCGTTGTGACGCGGGACGACAGAGAGCTCCTCCTCGTCCTTCTCAATGCCCGCCAACGCTGGTGGCGCGCGCATGAACTGATTGCCTACGGCCTTCGCGCTCCCATCCAAGCGGCGGTCGAAGCTTCACGCTGACTCGTCTCCGTCAGGCCCCCGCATTGAACTCCACCGTGATGTCGCGGCCGGAGAAGAGGATCACCATCGCTCCTCCTTTGTAATTCAACTTGGTGAACGTGGTCTGGTCCTCGGTAAACTCCTCTTTGCCGAGCAGCTTCCTGGCCTCGTCGATTCCATCACCCCGCAGCACAAGGCGAAAGACCCCTGCGGCCAGATGGGCGAACCGCTGGGTGATAAAAATATAATCCACCTTGCCGTCCATCAGCCTGACTCCCGCCATCGCATTGCTGGGACTGCGTTTATCGAACAGCATGACGAAGACATCCTGCACATCCACCCGTACACCGGGGATCTTGATCTTGATGAGCTTTTCTTTGACCTTCGCCTCGGAATCTCCCAGTTTGATGCCGAATAGGGAGACATCGGAGGGATTGAATTTTTCCAGCTCCATCACCTCCGATTCGGTCAATTCGTAGGGCTCGGCGCCCACCGCCGGCGCAACCAGAATGACCAATGCGCACGCCCGGACGGCCGCACGCAGACCGCTCAACCACGTCGCCATGCCACACCCCCGTTATAAAAGTTGTAGGATTTCAAAATCGGGCCATGGTAACCAACCGGCCCATGAGATGCAAGCATTCAGAACGCCATTCCCAGAAGCCTCACGGTCCTTGCTCTCCCGACTTCTTCGACGTTTCAATGAGCAGTCCCGCCAGCATGCCCAGCCGGCCGAAATAGGATGCGGCGGCTTCTTCGAGGTCCGGCATCAGGCGCTCCAGATCAGCCCGGCAATCCTCCAGAATGGCGACTCGCGGCGGGTCCAGCGTTCCTCCACCGCTCAGGTAGAACGCCACGCACCCTCCGATGACTTCGTCCAGCACCCAGAGTTCCCCCCGGGTTTCCCGAGGAACGTCGGGAAGCTCCGCCCCCCGGTGCGCCCGCCAGAGCGTCAGGATGTCGTCCGCCATGAACCGGCGCTCACAATGCGCTCACTCCGTAGGCGAGCGTCGTCGCCAGACTCACCAGTACGATACCCCACACGCGATACTCCCAGAACGGCCGTTTGAACCACCACTCAAGGAAGGCTTCCCGCCGGCCGAGCGGAACGCTGATCAGGAACAGTCCTAGGGCGATTCCCAGACACCCGACCACGATCCAGACGATGCGGAAGGCCAACCCGCCTGTCCCGATCACCAAAATGAGACTGAGCAGCATCCCGGCCTGAATCAGCACGAACAGCCGGAATTCGTCGGAGGCCAGCCGTTCGAGGATCTCGATGGCCCACGCCGGCGCAATGATCAACCCGAGTCCTATGGAAAACCAGACTACGCCGATAAAACTGAAGAGAAATTCCTTCACGGATAGAGCCCGCGGGCCAGGTGCGCTTGGCCGATCCTGTCGATTCCGCTCATGAGCGCAGCCATCCGCAAGCTGACCTTCTTGGCCTGCGAGAATTCAAGGGTCCTGCGGAACGCGGCTGTGATGATCTCGTGCAGGCGCTCCCTGATGTCCTGCTCCTTCCAGAAATATTTCTGGACGTCCTGCACCCACTCAAAATAGGACACGATCACGCCGCCGGAATTGGCCAGAATGTCGGGAATCACAAGGACGCCTTTCCCTTCGAGAATGCGATCGGCGGCCATCGTTGTCGGTCCGTTCGCCCCCTCCGCCAGGATCCGGCAGCGGATCTTGGCCGCATTCTTCTCCGTGATCTGCTCCGACAACGCGGCCGGCACCAGAATCGTGCACTCGAGTTCCAGAAGGTCTTCGTTGGAGATGAACTCACCTATACCGCACTCATGGAGCGGTCGCACATTGCGAAGATAGCGGGAATGGAGGGTGGGAATATCGAGCCCGCGCGAGCTGTATACCCCGCCTTTGGCGTCGCTGACGGCGATGACCTTCGCACCCACCTCGTGCATGATCCGGGCCGTATGCATGCCCACATTCCCGAAACCCTGGATGACGACCGTAGCTCGGCCGATGTCCAGCCCGAGATGGCGTAACGCCTCCAGGGTGACGTCGGTAACCCCCCGGCCCGTCGCATCCTCCCGACCCAAGCTCCCGCCGATGGCCAGCGGCTTCCCCGTCACGACGCCCGGGACGGCGTAGCCCATGGCCTGACTGTACGTATCCATCATCCAAGCCATCACTTGCGCATTGGTGCCGACGTCGGGCGCGGGAATGTCTTTCTCCGGGCCGATAAGCGAGAGTATTTCGGAGGTATAGCGGCGAGTGAGTCGCTGCAGTTCCGCCGAAGACAATCTCTCGGGCGCCACCCGGATTCCTCCCTTGGCTCCGCCGTAGGGGAGTCCCGCCAAGGCACACTTCCACGTCATCCACATGGCCAGCGCCGCCACTTCCCCCAGATTCACATCGGGATGAAAGCGAACCCCGCCCTTGGAAGGGCCCAGCGCTGTATCGTGCTGCACGCGATAGCCCATGAACACCTTGACGCTCTTGTCATCCATCTGAATAGGGATGGAAACGATCAGCGCCCGCTGCGGCAGCTTGAGACGTTCACGGAGGTTGAGGTCGAGGCCAAGTCGCTCAGCCGCCTCCTCGAATTGGGCGACGGCCAGGTGAAACGTCGAGGTCTCCAGCTCCTGGTAGAGGCTCGTCATGACGGTCGAGCTCAGGCTTGTTGGTGGGTCGGTTCGTCGGGCGGGAGGCTGGCCGCTTCGGCTTCCTGCGCGACCCGTTCTTTTTCCATCGCCAACTGGAGCTTGGCGTACTCCCGCCGCCCGCGGAC
This sequence comes from uncultured Nitrospirales bacterium, assembly GCA_964472655.1. Taxonomy (GTDB): domain Bacteria; phylum Nitrospirota; class Nitrospiria; order Nitrospirales; family NS-4; genus SCTG01. The sequence continues at coordinate 7,407 of CAYYLQ010000013.1, read as the reverse complement.
CGTCGCCTTGATCTGGAAGTTGTCCGTGTGAAAGAACCACCCCGCGTTGACTTCGACTCGATAGGGCTGGCCATCCTTGGACAGCACGATATCGCCGCCCCGAAACAGGTCGTTCAAGGCGTCGCGGACCTGCGCCCAATCGGCTTCCGCGATCTCGTTGAGGATGGCGACGTTCGCGGAAATAAGCTGCGACTCGTGAGCCTCAATCAGGTAATTCAGCAGCCGGTATCTGATGACATCACGCGGCTTCATCTCATGTTCCTCCGTTTCCGGCGCACGACGCGTTCGCCGTTCCGACACTCCAGTGCGCACAGACCTCCGTGACGCGCGCTTCAGCCAAGGCAAGGCCGAACACCTCCTGGAAAGCCCGTACCACGGCTCTCAGCGCCTGAGCAAACCCGACGGTGGCGCCCGTCTCCCGCGCCACCGAGGTGACGCCGCATCCGGCAAGCCCGCAGGGGACGATGGCCGAAAAGGGACTCAGGTCGTTCATGACGTTCAGCGCGAAACCATGACGCGTCACACCACGCGAGATTCGGACCCCCACCGCGGCGATCTTGCGATCCTCAACCCACACTCCGGGCATCCCGCTGCGGCGTCCTGAGGGCACCCCGCACTCGGCCAGCGCCCGGATCACGGTCTCTTCGAGGCATGCGACATAGGCTTTGGGGCCCGCGCAATAGTCCCGCAGCTTCAGAATGGGATACCCTACCACTTGTCCTGGCCCATGATACGTGATGGACCCGCCCCGGTCGGAGGCGCGAACCGGAATTCCGTTGATGGCCCCGCGAGCCCTTCCTGCACCGACATGCGCCGCGCGGGCCGTACGTCCCAGCGTATATACCGGAAGATGTTCGGTCAGCAACAAGGCATCGCCAATGCGGTCCTCCGCTCGCGCCTGGTGGACATTCACCTGGAGACGGCAGGCGTCCTGGTAGTCGGTGAGCCCCAGATGAAGAACATGGCCGATCACTTGACCACCGGTCGCCTGAGAAGAATTTTCTCCTGGGTCGCCTTCCGTACCACCGAAAGGCGGGCCACAGGTTCCGACCCGTTTTTGAGCAAAGCGTGCCAGAGGTCGGACATATTATAAACCTGGGTGACATCCACGGCCGTGATCACGTCACCGTCACGAAGTCCGGCCTCCGCCGCCGGCCCCCCGGACTCGACCCAGAGGACCAGGACTCCCCGCTCCGCATCCAAGCCGAATGACGCCACAATGCTGGACGTCACCGTGACCGGAACGAAGCCCAACGGCGGCCTGAGCATGTTGCCCCGCACAATCAAAGACTGCGCGACGGGGACAGCTTCGTCGATGGCGATGGCATAACTGATGTTCTGTGCGGCCGGCGCGACCGCCATGTTGATGCCCACCACCCGGCCCGAGAGATCCACCAGGGGGCCTCCACTGTTGCCGGGATTGATGGCCGCATCGGACTGAATCAGGCTGTAGAGAGTTTCACCGGTCGGGGGCACAATGGCGCGATCGAGCGCGCTGACGACCCCTACCGATACCGTCGCCCCGCCCTTGATGGCTAACGGATTGCCGATGGCCACGACCGTTTCCCCGATCCGCAGCCGGGAAGATGAGCCCAGCTTGGCCGGAACCAGCCCCTCAATCTCGACCTTGATGACGGCCAGATCGGTCAGAAAGTCGCGCCCGACCACGCGCCCCGGAACGAGCCGGCCGTCGTAAAGACCGATCACCAGACGCGTGGCGCCCGCCACCAAGTGATTGGAGGTCAGGATATACCCGGGAGAGATGATGAAACCGGACCCCGAGCCGGATGGAATGGCTTGAGAAGGGGTAGCCCGGATCGGCCCGTGCGCCATGACGCTGACGACGGAGGGAAGGACCTCCGCCACTGCGTCAGGGACGGAGAGCGCCTTCGGGGGAGCGTCGGTCGCGGCCCATGCCGAAACCGGGAGATACACAAGGCCGAGTAGAAGGACGCCGCGCAAGACTACCACCCCAACCGGCTCGACCCGTTCCATCCGCATTCTCCCTATGGCATTCGTATTGTCGCATATTTAGATAGAAGGAGGAAGGGGACGCGCCCCGCCATGGCGGGGCGCGCGTTTACAGAAGAGGTCGCAGGATCTGCTGAAATTCGGGAGCCCGCAATTTCATCAAGGCCTTCTCCTCGATCTGGCGGATTCGCTCGCGGGTGACGCCCAGGGTCTGGCCGACTTCTTCCAACGTCATCGCTTCTCCCTGGCCGATGCCGAAACGAAGGCGGATCACGGCCGCTTCCCGCGGGCTGAGCGCGCCCAGCGCCCTGGCGACCTCGCGGGTCATCTCCTTCAGCCCGACCTGGCTGTCGGCTTGCGGGGCCTCCTTATCGGGAATGAAATCCCCAAGCAGGGTTTCCCCATCTCCGATCGGATATTCCAGCGAAACGATGTCCTGAAAGACCTGGATCGTCTGCGCGACACGGTCGCTCGTCGAGTCGACCACGCCGGCCACCTCCCCCAGCAAAGGGGTCCGCCCGAGACGTTGTGCCAACCGCCTCGTCGCCTTCGTGACCCGTTGATAGGCTTCAGTCATGTGCACGGGGACACGGATCGTCCGCGACTGGTCGGCAAGGGCGCGCGTGATGCCCTGCCGAATCCACCACGTGGCGTAGGTGCTGAACTTGAATCCGCGCCGGTGGTCAAACCGCTCCGCCGCCTTCATCAGGCCGATATTGCCTTCCTGGACCAAGTCCAAGAGACTCAAACCGCGTCCGTTGTAATGCTTGGCGATGTCCACGACCAAACGCAGATTGGAGAGGACCATTTTGTCCTTCGCCTTCTCCAGATCAGCCCACCCTTCATGATATTGCTTCAGGGCGGCCTTCACCTGCTTGGCTTTCGGCGTCGTCCGGCAACTCGCTCCGCAGATCTCCTTCACCACCTTCTTGATGGCGCAGCGGCCCTTCTCAAGATCCGTCGCCGACAGCCCGCTGACGCCCAGCACCGCTTTGAGATCGGCCTGGCAGGTTTTGACTGTTTCCGTCGCGCGAAGCCCTCGGGTCACAGTTAGGACCGTCCGGAGAGCACGCCGAACCTGGCGATCGCCCCCCTCTATGCGCTTGCCCAAGACAACCTCGCCCTCGCGGGTCAGTAAGGCTTTCTTACCGAACGATCGGAAGTACAGCCCTTCCAGTTCAGCAAGATGCTCGCCGGCCGGCGCAGGCTCCCGGGGTCCACCCACATCCGTGACCACCGCAGCCTCTTCCAGCCGCGTCTCGTCCTCCAAATCAACGGATTCGTCGCCCACGCCCTCGCCAAGCATCGTGTCGTCTTCTTTCATGTCGTCCATCATTTGATCCACTCCGACCACAGGTTCTTCTTTCATCTTTACGGACACGCGAATACCCTCAGACGTCTAAATGGGATGGTCTGAAAATGCGTTCTTTTTCTCTCCGCCCTGCATAACTCATTGAAAACATACCCAACATGATCGCAGGCGGGAAACTCATCGGCCACATTTTATCCCATTTTTCTCAGGTAACCAGGGAAAGTGGCAATATCAAGGGCGAAGAGCGGAGAAATCCTTGCGGTTCAACCGGTTTTATTCGGACTTGGTCAGACGATTCAGGTCCTCCTGCTTGCCGACGAGAACCAAGATATCCCCTTTTTCGATGACATCATCCAGCAAGGGGGTCACATTGAACACTTCTTCGGTCGTCATCCGCCCCTTGACCATCCGACATACTTTCTTGCGAATCCCGATGATATTGACATTGTAGGTCTCGCGGATCTGGGCTTCGCGGAGACGGAGGCCGGACAAATGATCCGGGACGGCCAGCTCTTCCACGCTGAACCCCGGAGCCAGCTCGAGATACTCCAGCACGTTCGGCGAAATGAGCCGCTGGGCCAACCGTACGGCGGCATCGCGCTCCGGAAAGATGACTTCGGTCACGCCAAGGTTTTGCAGAATCTTGCCGTGCTGGGCGGTCACCCCCTTGGCAATGATCTGCTTGATGCCCATCTCCTTCAAGGTCTGGACGATCAGGATGCTAGCCTCGATGTTCTCTCCGATGCTCACGACGGCTACATCCACGTTCTGCGCGCTGACGGCCTTCAGCGCCTTCTCGTCGCTCGCATCGCATTGGACGGCGAACGTCGCCAGGTCGCTGATGGCTTGGATTTTCTCCGGATCCGTATCGATGGCCAAGACCTCACATCCCTCTCTGACGAGCGTTTCCGCCACCCCGTAGCCGAAGCGCCCCAGCCCGATCACCGCCACCTGACGTTTCATAGCATCCCCTTTCTATTCTACCCCAGCACCACTCTTGCTTCAGCATAACGATACCGCAGGTCTTCGTGGCCCTTGACCGCAAACAGGCCGACCGCGAGGGGTCCCAGTCTCCCCAAGAACATGGTCGCAATGATAAGCCCCTTGCCGAAGTCGCTGAACAGGGCGGAGAGGCTCAACACGCCGCCGTTCCCGGTGGACAGGCCCACAGTGCCGGCCGCCGACGCCACTTCGAACATGAGCTGCAGGAACGACTGATTCTCGGAATACGACAGGAGCATGGTGAAGCCCGTGACGAGGGCAAGCGCCAGCGCCGACAGGACGTATGACTTCATCACCAGTTCCTGCGGAATCCGCCGGTGGAACATCATGACGTCGGCACGTCCTTTCAACGTCCCCCAAATCGACGCACAGATGATCCCGAAGGTCGTCGTCTTGATCCCGCCTCCAGTGCCGCCGGGGGACGCGCCGATGATCATCAGCAGGATCAGAAAATACAGGGTGGGCGTCGCCACCAGACTCAGGTCGATGGTATTGAACCCCGCCGTCCTGGCCGAGATGGAATGGAAGTACGCCGTTAGGATCTGGTCGCTGACGGGCATCGCTGCCAGCGTTTTTTCATTCTGAACCTCAAACGCCCAGATTCCTATCGTGCCCCCGACGATCAGCAACACCGAGACCAGCACGGCCAGCTTGGTGTGGGTCGAAATACGGAACCGGACCCCTCGGATGTTGTCCAGGATGTCCCGGTACACCAGGAACCCAATCCCGCCCAGCACGATCAGCGTCGAGACCGTCAGGTTGACGGTCAGGTCCGTCCGGTACGCTACCAAAGTCAGGTTCTCGGAGAACAGGGAAAACCCCGCGTTGTTGAAGGCGGAGACGGCATGGAAAATGCCGAGATACAGGGCACGCAAGAGGTCCATGTCGAAAGAAAACCGGACTGTGAGGATCAGTGCCCCGACGCTTTCCACGATGAGCGTGATCGCGACGATGACTTTCACGAACCGCACGAGGCCTTCCATGCTCAAGGTGTTCAGCACCTCCATCATCATCATGCGCTCTTTCAGCCCGATGCGGCGGCCCAGGGCCAGCAGCAGAAGCGTGGCGGTCGCCGAGTAGCCGAGCCCGCCCAGCTGCATGCCCAGCAGGATGACCACCTGGCCGAAGAGCGTAAAGTCCTTCGGGGTATCCAGGACGGTCAAGCCCGTCACACAGACCGCCGAGGTCATGGTGAAGAGCGCGTCGATGAAGCGGACGCCCTGTCCCGTGGTGGCGAACGGGAGCATCAGCAAGAGCGTGCCGAGCAGGATCATTCCCAGAAAAGCGCCAGCCACGATCTGCTTGGTCGTGTACCGGCCCCCGCGGGCCCAGTCCAAGACCCTCGCGGCCACTCCCTGCTGAATGATTGTTTGCTCCATCGCCGGTGGGAAGGTCAGGACTTCTTCATCGCTTGCAGGAAGGGCGAAATGACGTCGATTGGAACGGGAAAGATCGTCGTCGAGTTCTTCTCGGCCGCGACTTCCACCAACGTCTGCAAGTAGCGGAGCTGCAACGCGATAGGGTTGCGTGCGATGACATCAGCGGCCTCCGAGAGCTTCTGGGCCGCCTGAAATTCCCCTTCGGCGTGGATGACCTTGGCCCGCCGCTCCCGTTCGGCTTCCGCCTGTTTGGCAATGGCTCGTTGCATTTCCTGAGGCAGGTCCACGTTCTTGACTTCCACGGCCGTGACCTTGACGCCCCAGGGCTCGGTCTGCTGGTCGATGATCCGCTGGAGTTCCACGTTGATCTCTTCCCGCTTCGACAGCAGCTCGTCCAGTTGGCTCTGACCCAGGACGCTCCGCAGGGTCGTCTGGGCGATCTGTGAGGTCGAATAGAGATAATCCTGCACGGCCAGGATCGCGCGCTGAGGGTCGACCACGCGGAAGAAGATGACGGCGTTGACCTTGACCGAAACGTTGTCGCGCGTGATCACGTCCTGGGCCGGCACGTCCATCGTGACGGTCTGGAGATTGACCCGGAGCATCTTCTGAATGACCGGCCACACGATGATGAGGCCGGGACCCTTGACCTCTTGGAACTTCCCCAGGAAAAAAATTACGCCGCGCTCGTACTCCATCAGGATCTTGATGCTGTTGTAGATCACGGCGACTACGAAAACCAGCGGAATGAGATACGGCATCATCGACAACTCCTCTCGTGGATTACTTGTGGCGCGGCCCCACGGTCAGTGTCAGGCCTGCCACGGCTTTGACCTCGGCTTCCTCGCCTTCATGGATCGGTTCCTCGCTGACGGCGTCCCAGAGTTCTCCCTGGAGAAACACCTTGCCGCGAGGAGCCACGTCGGTCTTGGCGACGGCGATCGTCCCGACCATGCTCTCCGTTCCCGTCACGGGGCGGCGCAGCTGGGACTTCACGGCCAGCCACGTGATGGTCAACAGGAGGGCACCGAAGATCACCACCGTCGGGAGAATGACCGACAGGGACACTTTCATGAAGGGAACATCGGTCTTCACGAGCAGGAGAGCTCCCAAGGTCATCGCCGCAACGCCCCCCAGGCTCAGCAATCCATAGCTCACCACCTTGATCTCGAGGATGAACAGCACGACGCCCAGAATGATGAGCAGCACGCCCGCATAATTGATGGGCAAGGTCTGCAACGAATAGAAGGCCAGAATGAGGCTGATGGCCCCGACGATGCCGGGAAGGATCGCCCCGGGATTATAGAGTTCCGCGAGCAAGCCGATCGTTCCCAGGGTCATCAGAATGAACGCGATGTTGGGGTCGCTCAAGGCTTTCAGCGTTTCGAGCCGCCAGCCCATGGGAGTTTCCTTCAACGGCGCTCCCTTGGTATGGAGAACGACCTTGCCGGCCCCCGTCACGACCTCCCGCCCATCCACCGCCGCCAGCAGGGCGGGTACGTCGTCTGCGACCAAATCAATGACTTTCAGAGACAAGGCCTCCTTCTCCGTCACCGACAGGCTCTTGCGGACCGCATCCTCGGCCCACCGGACATTCCGTCCTCGTTTCTCGGCGATGGATTTGATGTAGGCCGCGGCATCGTTCTCGACCTTGGCCCTCATCACTGCATCCATCTCACCGCCCCCCATCGCCACGGGATGGGCCGCGCCCACGTTCGTCCCCGGCGCCATCGCCGCGATGTG
>CAYYLQ010000012.1:0-72655 GCA_964472655.1 uncultured Nitrospirales bacterium | reverse complement strand
AGGAGTTCTTCAGCCCGCTGATCGAGAAGGAGATGAACCGCTGCGTCTCCTGCCTCCGGTGCGTGCGCTACTGCGATGAGATCATGGACGTCAAGGCGCTGGCCAACGCCAACCGCAGCACGATGACCGAGATCGCGCACTTCGCCGGCCACCCGCTGGACTGCGAGTTCTGCGGCGGTTGCGTGCAGATCTGCCCCGTGGGCGCGATCACGAGCCGGCTCTCGATGTACGAGTTCCGGCCCTGGATGATGAAGCGGGCGGACACCACGTGCGGCTACTGCGGCGACGGCTGCTCGCTCATCCTCGAGACGCGCGGCGAGAAGGTCATCGAGGTCATGTCGGCCCACGGCGACGGCCGCAACAACGGCGACCTCTGTGCCAAGGGTTTCTTCGGCTACCAGTACGCCAACCATCCCGACCGGCTCGAGACCCCGTTCGTGCGGCAGGCAGACGGCCGACTGCACCCGGCGACCTGGGACGAGGTGCTGCCCCTGCTTGCCGAACGGCTGACCCAGTTGAAGCTGTCGAACGGCGCCGAGGCTATCGGCGGGCTGATCTCGGCCCGCTGCACCAACGAGGACCTGTATTTCTTCCAGAAGTTCATGCGCCTGGCGATCGGCTCGAACCATCTGGACAGCACGGCCCGCTACGGACACGTCAATGCCGCGCGGGCGCTGCGCCGCGTGCAGGGCACCAACCGCTGGACCGTTTCCTACGAGGACATCGTGCAGGCCGACGCGCTGTTGCTGATCGGCACACAGGTCACGGCCGCCAACCCGATCGTCGGGTTGAAAGTCAAAGAGGCCGTCAAGAAGCACGGCGCGCAACTCCTCACTCTCGAGACGCTCGTCCCGTCGATCGAAACGACGAGCAACATCGCGAACCTGTCGGCAACGCATGCGGCAGTCCCGGTCGGCCGCCATGGCGCCGCCGTGCGGGGACTCGTCAAGGCCGTCTTCGACGAGAACCTCGTGGACGCCGGCCTCACCGCGCGCGCCGGCGACTTCGCGTCGCGCGTCCGCGCGGCGACCACGGCCGTGCCGTACCCGGACGGCTTGAACGAGACGACGCTTCGCGCAATCGCGAAGACCTTTGCGGGCGCAAGGCGCGGGGTGATCCTGATCGGGCAGGACTTGCTGCAGGCGCCGGGCGGCCACGAGGCCGCCGTCAACCTCCTGGATTTCCTGCTGCTGATCGGCAAGATGGACCAGCCGGGTTGGGGCCTCGCCCCGCTCACCGAAGAGAACAACGAGCAGGGCGCCATTGAAATGGGCGCCACGGCGGAGTATCTCCCCGGCCCGACCGAGGTGGGCGACGCCGCCGCGCGCGCGCAGCTTGCAGGCGCGTGGAAGGACGAGCCGCCGGCCGCCCAAGGCATGCGCTTGCTGGAGATGCTGGATGCGGCCCGCTCCGGGAAGCTGAAGGCCATGATCATCGTCGGCGAGAATCCGGTGCGGAGTCTGCCGGCTTCGGCAAGAGCCGCCGAAGCGCTGGAGAAACTGGACCTGCTCGTGGTGCAGGAACTCTTCCTGACGGAAACCGCCAAGCTGGCCGACGTCGTGCTGCCGGCCTGCTCCTATGCCGAGAAGACCGGCACCTTCACCAACTCCGAAGGTTTCGTCCAAAAGGTCCGTCCCGGGCTGGAGCCGGTCGGCGACAGCCGCCCGGACTGGGAAATTCTCTCAGCTCTTTCCGTGATGATGGGCTACCCGCTGGAGTACGGCGACGCGAAAGAAATCCTGAAGGAGATCCGCACGGTCATCCCCGGCTACCGGGTCCTGGGCGCAACGGCCGAGCCGGCCAAGGTGGACGCCAAGGCGGTCGAGCGCTACGTCAGCGCCGGATTCGCCGAAGACCTCTCGACCCGCTACGGCGCTGGGACAGAGCCGCGGGCCGACGGGCATCGGTGGTCGCTGACGGTCGGTCAGACCCTGTTCCACTCGGGCGCGATGTCCGTCAAGGCCCAGGGCCTGCTGGAACTGCAGCAGCAAGGCAAACTCATCATGAACCAGGCCGACGCGCAGCGCCTGGGCATCACGGAAGACGATCGCGTGCGGCTGACGTCGGCGACCGGCGAGGCGAGGGTCCCGGTGACGATGCTGGGCCGCATCCCGGAAGGCACTCTGTTCTTTCCCGAATCGTTCCGCGAGGGGCTCGCTTCCCTCCTGAACATGTCCGTTGATCCGGTGACCGGCGTACCCTACTGCAAGCAAGCACGCGTGACCATCGAAAAAGTAGGTACGGGAGGGGCGTCTGCGGGGCCCCTTTCCGCTACGATGGTGGGAGGGAAGTAACGGATGGATACGCTGGTCTTCGCCGGAGCGTCGGTGGCCAAGATCGCCGTGGTGATGGTCACTGTCCTGATCACTGTGGCGATTCTCACTCTGGCTGAGCGGAAGGTGCTGAGCTGGATGCAGGACCGCATGGGGCCGATGGAAGTGGGCCCCTACGGCATCCTCCAGCCGATCGCCGACGGCATCAAGCTCTTCTTCAAGGAGGACATCATCCCGGCCGGGGCGAACTGGCTGCTCTTCTCGCTGGCCCCGATTCTCTCGCTCGTGCCGGCCTTCATCGGCTTCGCGGTCGTCCCGTACGGTCCCAACATCGAAATCCCGCTCTTCGGCACGACGATCAAGCCGTTCATCATCAGCGACATCAACATCGGCATCCTGTACATCCTGGCCTTCGCCTCCATCGGCGCCTACGGCGTCATTCTGGGAGGCTGGGCGTCCAACAACAAGTACTCCCTGCTCGGCGGCCTCCGCTCGGCCGCGCAGGTGATCAGCTACGAGCTGAACATCGGCCTGGCGATCATCGGCGTCCTGATCCTGTCGGGCTCGCTCAGCTTGGTCACGATCGCGGAGAAGCAGGCCGGCGGGTTCTGGCACTGGAACCTCATCGGCGGGCTGCAGATCATCGCCTTCGTCGTCTATGTGATCTCGGCCGTCGCGGAGACGAACCGCCTCCCTTTCGACCTGCCGGAGGCGGACAGCGAGCTGGTGGCCGGCTGGATGACCGAATACAGCGGGATGCGGTTCGCCTTCTTCTTCATGGCGGAATACGCGAACATGATTCTGGTGTCCTGCATCGCGGCGGTCCTGTTCCTGGGCGGGTACCAGCCGCCGATCCCACACTTCATCGTGGAGTATCTGGGCTTTCCCGGCCTTGCGTGGGTCGAGGCCGCCTTTTTCTGGTTCCCCTTGAAGGTGTACTTTTTCCTGTTCCTGTTCTTCTGGCTCCGCGCCACACTGCCGCGCCTCCGCTACGACCAACTCATGCGGTTCGGGTGGAAGGTGATGCTGCCGTTGGCGCTGGCGAACATCGTGATCACGTCGATCGTCGTGTACTGGCTCAGATAAGAAGGAGCGCGAACTGCCATGGCCGTCGCAGATCTGGTCAAGACGTTCACCTTCTATGAAATCCTGGTCGGGATGAAGGCCACGATCACGGTGTTCATTCAGCGGATCATTCTCCGCAACCGCAAGGCCATCACCCTGCAGTATCCCCACGAGAAGCGGGACCTGCCCGGCACCTACCGCGGGATGATCGCGCTACTGAAGTACGACGACGGGGTTGAGAAGTGCGTGGGCTGCGACCTCTGCGAGGCCGCCTGCCCGTCCCGCGTCATCACGGTCATCAGCGCCGAGGTCGAGGGTGAGCCGATGAAACGGTACGCCAAGGAATACTACATGGACATGACCCGCTGTCTCTTTTGCGGCCTCTGTGTGGACGCCTGCCCGGTGGACGCCCTGGCCATGACGAAGGAGTACGAGTGGGCCCGGTACAACAAGCGAGACCTCCGGCTCGACAAGCCGCAATTGCTGGCGCTCGGTGACCGCAACTTTGCGGAACGCGAAAAGAAGCTGGCGTTCCAGCATCCCAACGTGGCCTACTTCAACATCGGCCACAAAAGCCTGCCTCCCAAAGCCTCATAGGGACCCGGCGCGATCGTGGCCACCCTGTCCTTCTTCTATTTCGGGAGCGTTATCGTTCTGTGCGCCCTCCTCGTGGTCGCGCTACGCAACCCGGTGTACAGTGTCATCGCGCTGCTGGTGATGTTCTTCCACATCGCGGGCCTGTTTGTCACCCTGCATGCCGAGTTCCTGGCGGCGGTCCAGCTGATCGTATACGCGGGCGCCATCCTCGTGTTGTACCTCTTCGTCGTGATGATCCTGAACCTCCAGCAGGACGACTCCTACCAAAAACAAGTGAAGCTGGGGCTGGGGCTCGGCCTGCTCGCGCTCGCGGAAGTCATTTACATCGTCAGCAAAGTGGCGCTGCCGGAGGAGCCGGCGCGCACCGCCGCCGCCGCAGGCGAGGCGGCCGCGGCGGCCGCCGTCGGCAATACCGAAACGGTCGGGAAGGCGCTCTACACCACGTATCTCTTTCCCTTCGAAGTGGCCTCGCTGATCCTCCTGGTCGCCATGATCGGCGCCATCATCATGGCCAAGAAGGGGATCATAGAGCCCGGGCCCCTCAGGGAGTCTAAATAGTCATGATTCCCCTGTCCTATTACATGATCCTCAGCGCGATCGTGTTCACCACCGGCGTCGTCGGAGTGCTGATCCGGCGGAACATCATCATGTTGCTGCTCTCCATCGAGCTGATGCTGAACGCCACGAACATCAACTTCGTGGCCTTCTCGTACTATCTGGACAACATCGCGGGGCAGGTGTTCGTCTTCTTCGCGCTCACGGTTGCGGCGGCGGAGGTGGCGGTCGGCCTCGCCATCATCATCGCGCTCTATAGAAGCAAGGCGACCGTGAACGTCGCCGAGTTGAACTTGATGAAATGGTAATGATTGTATGAAGTACGCGCTCATCCCCTTGCTGCCGTTTGCCGCGTTCCTGGTGATCGGCTTGTGCGGCTACTGGATCAAAGAACATGCGCACTGGATCGCCGTGCCGGCCGTGGGCCTGTCGTTCCTCCTGTCCCTCTCGACGTTCATGGACATCGCAACGGGCGAGCCCATCCGCCTGACCCTCTACTCCTGGATCACCTCCGGCGCCTTCGACGTCAACATCGGTTTCTACATCGACCGGCTGACGGCCGCCATGCTCCTCCTCGTCACCATCGTCAGCGGGCTCGTGCACGTCTACACCATCGGCTACATGCGAGGCGAGCCAGGCTACGCCCGCTTCTTCGGCTACATCGCGCTCTTCACCTTCTCGATGCTGATGCTCGTGATGGCCGACAACTTCCTCCAGCTCTACGTATTCTGGGAGGCGGTGGGCCTCTGCTCCTACCTGTTGATCGGACACTGGTACGACCGCAAGTCCGCCTGCGACGCCGCGGTCAAGGCCTTCGTGGTGAACCGGGTGGGCGACTTCGGGTTCGGCCTGGGCATCATGCTGATCTTCGTCACGTTCGGCTCTCTGCAATATGACGCGGTCTTCGGCCACGCGGTCCTGGCGGAGAGTCAGACGATCAACGTCCTGAGGCCGCTCGGCGGCGAGTGGCTGGTGCCCACGCTCACGATGATCTGCCTCCTGCTGTTCGCCGGCGCCGTCGGCAAGTCGGCCCAGGTGCCGCTGCACGTCTGGCTGCCGGACGCCATGGAAGGCCCCACCCCGATCTCGGCCCTGATCCACGCCGCCACGATGGTGACCGCCGGTGTCTTCATGGTGGCGCGCTTCGCGCCGCTCTATAACCTGGCGCCCGGCGCGATGGACGTGGTGGCCGTGACGGGCAGTCTCACTGCGATCTTCGCCGCGACCATCGCCCTGACCCAGAACGACATCAAGCGCGTCGTGGCCTATTCGACCGTCAGCCAGCTCGGCTACATGATGATGGCCTGCGGCCTCGGGGCCTACACGGCCGGCATGTACCACCTCCTGACCCACGGGGCCTTCAAGGCCCTCCTGTTCCTCTGCTGCGGCTCGATCATCATCGCGCTGCACCACGAGCAGGATATGCGCCGCATGGGCGGACTCAAGGACAAGCTGCCGGTGACGTACTGGACCATGGTGATCGGCTCGTTGGCCCTGGCCGGCTTCCCGGGATTCTCAGGCTTTTTCAGCAAGGAGGAAATTCTGGCGGGGGCCTGGGCAGCCGGCGCGTTGGGCAAGACGCTGGCGGTCGTCGGGCTGGTCACGGCGTTCATGACGGCCTTCTACAGTTTCCGCCTCGTGTTCGTGGCCTTCTGGGGCGAGTCGCGGGTGGAGCCGCACCATGCCGGCCACATCCACGAACCATCTCCGACGATGACTGTGCCGTTGATCATCCTGGCCGTTCTGTCCGTCGTCGCCGGCTACTTCGGCATCCCTCACTTCATCGAGCCGGTCTTGAAAGGCCCGGCAGGCATGGAGGCGCACGAAGGCCCGCTCCTGCTCATGCTCGCCGCCGTCGCGATGGGGATCGGCGGCATCGCCGCCGCCTACGTCGTGTATGTGCAATCGCCGGGGCTGTCCCAGCGGCTTGCCGAGAAGTGGAAGCAGGCCTATGCCCTCTCCTTCAACAAGTGGTACGTGGACGAGCTCTATGACCGGACGGTCGTCACACCCACGGTGGACCTCGCGACCGGTCTGTGGCGCAGGGTGGATGTCGCGGTGATCGACGCGATGGTGAACGGCGTGGCCTCCGCCACTGTGAGGTGGGGACAGGCCATGCGGCTCGTCCAGAGCGGCCAGGTCCAGCATTACGCGCTGGCCATGGCCCTTGGGGCGGTGGCGATACTCGGCCTGTACCTGTGGTTCTGATGCAAGACGTCATCCTCAATACGACGGCCCTGCCGCACCTGCTCACGCTCCTGATCGCCCTGCCGCTCGTGGGCGTGGCGATGATGGCCTTCGTCACGGAGGAAGCGGCCACCAAGCACGTCGCCTTCTGGACGGCGGGCATCGAATTCATCCTGTCGCTCCCGCTCTATCTCTGGTTCGACCCGTCCGGACACCGGATGCAATTCGGCGAGGTCGTCCCGTGGATCACCGCGCCCCCGATCAGCTACGCCGTCGGCATCGACGGGATCAGCCTGTGGCTGGTGCTCCTGACGACGCTGCTCACGCCGATCTGCGTGGTCTGCTCCTGGACCGCGATCAAGAACCGCGTGCGGGAGTTCATGATCGCGCTGCTGGTCATGGAGACTGCGCTGGTGGGCGTCTTCTGCGCGCTCAACTTCGTGCTCTTCTACGTCTTCTGGGAGGCCATGCTGATCCCCATGTACCTCCTCATCGGCGTCTGGGGCGGCCCCAACCGCATCTACGCCGCGATCAAGTTCTTCCTCTACACCCTGGCCGGCAGCCTTCTGCTGCTGATCGCCATCATCGTGCTCTACTTCCAGGGCGGCGAGACCTTCGACATCCTGGCACTGAGCCGCACGCACTATAGCGAAACGCTCCAGGACTGGCTCTTCTGGGCCTTCTTCGTCGCCTTCGCGGTCAAGGTCCCCATGTTCCCCTTCCATACCTGGCTGCCGGACGCGCACGTCGAGGCGCCGACCGCCGGCAGCGTGATCCTGGCCAGCGTCCTCCTGAAGATGGGCGCCTACGGCTTCCTGCGGTTCAGCCTGCCGATGCTGCCCGATGCGTCGCTGCGGTTCACGCCGATCGTCCTGACGCTCTCCATCATCGCCATCCTCTACGGAGCCTACATGGCCCTGGCCCAGAGCGACCTCAAGAAGTTGATCGCCTACTCCAGCGTGAGCCACATGGGGTTCGTGACGCTGGGTATCTTCGTGTTCAACACCCAGGGCATCGAGGGCGCGCTCCTGCAGATGCTCAATCACGGCATCACGACCGGCGGGCTGTTCCTCTGCGTGGGCCTCATCTACGAGCGTACGCACAGCCGGCAGATCACGGACAACGGCGGCCTGTCGAAGCCCATGCCCCGCTACGCCACCTGCCTGGTGATTTTCGCCCTCTCCTCGCTCGGCCTCCCCGGCACGAACAGCTTCATCGGGGAGTTCCTGGTGCTGGTGGGGAGCTTCATCTACAACAAGGCCGTCGCGGTGCTGGCCACGCTCGGCATCATTCTCGCGGCGGTCTATTTGCTCTGGATGGTCCAGCGGATCGCGTTCGGCGTGCCGAATGAGAAGACGGCGAAGTTGCCCGACTTGAACTGGTGCGAGATGGCCACGCTGGTGCCTCTTGTCATTCTCATTTTCTGGATCGGCGTCTTCCCGAATCCCTTCCTGACACCGATGCACGCCAGCGTCGCGCATATCTTCGACGTGATGGACCGGGGAGTGGTCCTGCCATGACGATCATCTCGACGGCCGATCTGATTGCGATCCTGCCCGAGTTGCTGGTCATGGCGGGCGGCTGCCTGGTGCTGGTCCTCGACCCCTTGACCTCCCAGGACCGCAAGGGCTGGCTGGCGTACTTCAGCCTGGCCGTACTGGGCGCGGCCTTCGTAGTGGAGTACTGGTTCATGGGGCCCCTCACCGGCTCGCCGCGCCCGGCGTTCAGCGGGCTCTATGTCCTGGACGCGTACGGCACCTTCTGGAAGCTGCTGCTGATCGCCGTCTCGGGCCTTGTCATCCTGCTGGCGAAGGCGCACCTGAAACTGGAGGAGATCGACCTGCCGGAGTTCTACGCCTTCATCCTGCTCTCGCTCTCCGGCATGATGGTGATGGTGTCGGGCACGGACTTGCTGGTCATCTACCTGGGCCTGGAGCTGATGTCGCTCTCTCTCTACGTGATGGCCGGCTTCAAACGGTACGAGCTGCGCCCTTTGGAGGCCGCGGCGAAATACTTTATCCTGGGCTCGTTCTCCTCCGGCATCCTCCTCTACGGCATCTCGCTGCTCTTCGGCCGCACCGGCAGCACCACGCTCGCGGGCATCCGGGACGGCATCGCAGGGCTCCCGACCGGCGATCCGATCCTCCTCCTGGCGATGGGGCTCCTGGTTGTGGGGTTCGGCTTCAAGGTCGCGGCGGTCCCGTTCCACATGTGGACGCCGGACGTGTACGAGGGTTCGCCCACGTCAGTGACGGCCTACATGGCCGTGGCGTCCAAGGCCGCCAGCTTCGCGGCGTTCCTCCGCGTCTTTCTGGAGGCGCTGGGCGGGATGAAGGATAGCTGGCAGATGCTGCTCGTCGCGGTCTGCGTGGCGACCATGATCCTGGGCAACGTCGTCGCGATCGTCCAGACCAACATCAAGCGCATGCTGGCCTACTCCAGCATCGCGCACGCGGGTTACGCGTTGATCGGCCTGATCGTTGCCGACGCCTTCGGCACGGCCAGCGTCATGCTCTACCTGGCCATCTACGCCTTCATGAACCTGGGCGCCTTCGCCGTAGTGACGATGCTGCGGCGCGGTGGGCTGGAGGGAGACGAGATCGAGGACTTTACCGGATTGGCCCGGCGGAACAAATGGGCGGCACTGGTGATGCTGCTCTTCATGTTCTCGCTCGCGGGCATCCCGCCGACGGGAGGATTCATCGCCAAGTTCTACGTCTTCATGGCGGCCGTGGGCGCGAACATGACGGGCCTCGCGGTGCTGGCGGTCGTCTTCGCCGCCGTGTCAGCCTACTTCTACCTGCGCGTGGTCATGGTGATGTACATGCGTGAACCGGGCGAGACGGCGGGCACGCCGGGGCACAACGTGCGGGTCGTGGCCTCGCCGGCAACGATCGCAGTCTTGCTCGTCGCGGCCATCGGCGTCATCGTCCTCGGCGTCTTCCCCGACCCGCTCGTCAAAGCCGCCCAAAGCGCCATCCTGCCGTTGAAGTAATTCCATTTCCCCTCGCCCCTTGCGGGAGAGGGCCAGGGTGAGGGGTTCCTCCATGCAAGGAAACAAAATCGACAACACATGTTCAACGACTTAATTTCATTTCAGACCAACATAGCTAAGCGCTGGCTCTCTAAAGGCAAGGCTTCTGAAGATACATTTGCCAAGTTTTTCTTCTACTTTTCCGGGTTCAATGCTCTATATTTTCTTGAGGCAGTTATAGACGACTTGAAGGACGACAAAGGAAAGCGCGTCAGCGAAGTAAAACAGATCGCACACCTCCTCAGAAAATTTGACGAGAGCACTGCCAAGGAAATCCTAAAAGCTCTTTCGCAGGCGGTGAACTATTTCTCAAAACGCCCACCCATCCAAAGAATGGACAAGCGAACTGCGAAGAACCCCCATAGAGGGGACGATCAAGAAGGCAGCAATTTGCAGAAGATGCTTAGGAAGGAAGGGGCTTCGTCTATTGACAGATTGGTAGCACTTGGTAAATTTTTGTATCTCGTTAGATGCAACCTTGTCCATGGAAGCAAAACCGAATCTGGTGATGATAAAGAGATAATAAGCAACGCAATACTTCCCCTGGAGATCATTCTTGCCAAGGCGCTCTCCTTGACAAGTGATAAAGGCTAGAGGACACAAACTCCGATGTCTGATAAGGACTTTGAGCCCCTGAGCCAGTCCTCGCAAGGGTCACAGCTCCAACGAGGAATCTCTAAGAAAAAGAGCATGGCGCTAACCCTAATTCTCGCCCTCGGCGGCCCGCTTGTATTTCTTTACCTAGGAGGCTGGAGAGTATTTCTCACGCTAGCAGTTAGTGCGATAGTTTTCCAAACCCTGCTTATGCCAATAAATCTTGATTTCGCTATGCTGTCCCAGAAACCTAAATTTATGATCCTCTTCTTAACGAGTCTCGTGTACCTATACCAAGCCCTTCGATACCGCCATGTTTACAATTGGATCGCAGAGGAAGGTCACGATGTGAAAAAGCTAAAGACATTCAAGTGGGGCTGGTTAGTTTGCATCTCCGTCTATCACGGAATTTTGATGGTTTATGTTGGTCTGCTTGTATTTTGGGCTGATATCACACGTAGCGGTGAGGTGGGTGGCTGGAGCGTTCTAAAAGCCGTGGCAGTTACAGCATTCGGCCTTTACATCTTAAACATAGGATTGAAGTGGGTTAACCTGAGACTGAAGAAGCAGCTACTCACCGAACAAGAATTCGCCGAGTACCTTCAATTTCGGTATCCCTAATTTCTTCTGTTGATCCTGACTATAGCCTCGACCATCTGCGGGCAGAGGCTTACAATAGCCTTATGGCTCCCACGAAACCCTTTCTGTTCGCAGCCGGCATGTTCTTCTTCGTCGGCGCGCTAGCCCTCGCGCAACCGTTTCCGCCGGGACAGCAGCCGAAAGAGTTCGAAGACGTCATCCAGCAGATGAAATTCGAGAAGCCGACCCGCATCGTGGGCCGACTACGGTCCTTTGACGGCTACGAAGATGCGATCTGGATCGACTGGACGCACGTCCACGACGGCACCGGCTGGCGGGACCTGCGCAATCAACGCGAGATGATGTTCAAAGTGCTCCCGCGCGACGCCGGCATGATGGACTTCTTCCGGAAGCTGAAGCTCGGCACCTCCATCCACATGACCGTCCAGATGGACGCCGACGGCAACCGCCGCATACTCTCACTCGACGAAGGGGCGTAGAAGAAGTTAGCGCTGGCGGAGGTCGAGGAAGCGCGCGATGCCGGAGCGCGTGACGAGGCCCAGCACCTTGTCGCCGTCCATCACGACCAGCCGGCTGCGGTCGTCGTGGAAGATGCGCTCCATGGCCGCGGTGATCGGCTCGTCCGGATGGATCTCCGCATGGTACCCGTGGGGGACCATCACCTGGCCGACAGTTATGACGCCCCACTGCTCGCGCGGGATCGCCTTGAGCTCCTTGAGCGAGAGCATCCCCACCAGCCGCCCGCCGTCCACCACCGGGAACCCCCCGTAGCCCAAACGCAGGAAGTAGTTGTTGACCGCCTCGTCCAGAGTCAACGCCGCCTCCAGTGCGACGACGTCCGCCGTCATGACATCGCCCACCCGGAGGCCGATGAGCGATTCCTGAAACGAGATCTGGCGGTACGTGCTGTGGGCGGCCGTGTAGAGAAAGGCGCCGATCAGCAGAAACCACACGCCGCCGATCTGCAGCCCCGCGACCACGTCATAGACCCCGAAGAGCATGAGCAGCACGGCGAACCCCTGCCCCACGCGCGCCGAGTAACGCGTGGCCTGGTGAAAGTTCTTGGACCAGGCCCAGAGCCCCGCACGGAGGACGCGCCCCCCGTCCAGCGGATACCCCGGCACGAGGTTGAAGATCGCCAGCATCAGGTTGATATTCCGGAGGTGCTCCGACAGGGCGACCAACGCGGGGGGCGCCTCGGGCAAAACGGCGAGGCCCCAGAATCCGAAGCCGAGCGCGACCGACACGAGCGGGCCCGCGATGGCGATGAGGAACTCCGCCTTTGGCGTCGGCGCCTCGCGCTTGATCTGCGCCATGCCGCCGAAGATGAACAGCGTGATCTGGGCGATCGGAATCCGGTACCGCATGGCGACGAGGCAATGGCCGAGCTCGTGCACCAGCACCGAGGCAAACAGCAGCAGGGCCGCTACCGCCCCCATCGTCCAGTATTCCCATGAGGGAGCCCGCGGCAGCACGTATGGAAAGTAACTCCGGCCCGACCACACCACGAGCGCGAACACCAGGAACCAAGAGACATGGACACGCAACGGGATCCCGAAGACTCGCCCGATTTGCCACGATTGTCCGCCCACCCGCTTGGCCTCCCTTGTCGAGCCGAGACCTCTAGTCTACACTAGGTTTTATGCCGTCGGATAGCATTCAAGCGGGAGGGGGGCCCGCTAAGAGCGCGCCTCCCACGCCCACTTCGTTTCTTACCAAGCTCGAACGCCTTCCCGAGAAGCCCGGCGTGTACCTGATGAAGGGCAAGGGCGGAGAGGTCCTGTACATCGGCAAGGCCAACGTTCTGGCCGACCGGGTCCGATCCTACTTTCAAAAAGGCGCGGACCTCACTCCGAAGAACCGCCTCCTGGTCACGCACGTGACGGACTTGGAGACCATGGTCACGCGGTCCGAGTTGGAAGCGCTGATCCTCGAGAACAACCTCATCAAGCGGCACCGGCCGCGCTTCAACGTCATCCTGCGCGACGACAAGAACTACCCCTACCTGCGCCTGCCGATCAAGGAGGCCTTTCCCCGCTTCACCATCGTGCGCAAAGTGCAGAACGATGGAGCGCTCTATTACGGCCCGTACGTCCCAGCAGGCGCGCTGCGGGAGACCCTGCGCGTCATCCGGAAGGTGTTTCCCCTTGCCACCTGCGAGATCGAGATCGACGGCAAGGCCGAGCGCCCCTGCATCGAGTACGAGATCAAGCGCTGCATGGGACCCTGCGTCGGCTACCAGACCTCCAAGGAGTATCACGAGATCGTCAAGCAGGCGCGGATGTTCCTCGAGGGCCGCGACACCGAGCTGCTTGAAGGCTACCGCGCGCAGATGGACTCGGCCGCCGGACGCGAAGACTTCGAGGAAGCCGCCCGCATGCGCGACCGCATCTTCAAGATCGAACGGACCCTCGAGCGCCAGCGGGTGGCCCAGACCGAGATCGTGGATCAGGACGTCGTCGGCATGGTCCGGGACGGAACGGCCGCGGACATTCAGCTGCTGTTCGTGCGGGGCGGCCTGCTGGTGGGCCGCAAAGACTTCCACTGGGGGCAGGTGCAGGAACAGCCCGATGAGGAACTGGTCCGCTCGGTGATCGAGCAGTTCTACAACAAGGATGTCCTCCCGCCCAAACAGGTGCTGCTGCCGCTCGCGCTGCCGGAAGCCGACCTCATCAGCCGGTGGCTGTCGGAGAAAAAAGGAGAAAAAGTACAGGTCCTGGCGCCGGAGCGCGGGACGAAGCACCACCTCGTGCAGCTGGCGGAGGAGAACGCCGCCGCCGCCTTGAAAGATCACCTGCGCGACGAAGCCACGGCGCGCGCCGCCGTGGAAGAACTCCAGAAGCTGCTGCACCTGAAAAAGGCGCCGGCCCGCATCGAAGGGTTCGACATCTCCAACATCCAGGGCAACCAGGGCGTCGCCTCCATGGTGGTCTGGGAAGCCGGCGGGGCGAAACGCTCGGAGTACCGCAAGTTCCGCATCAAGACCGTCGAGGGCGCCGACGACTTCGCCAGCATGCGCGAGGTGGTCCTGCGCCATTACTCCGGTGTCAAGGAGGATCAGCGGCCGCTCCCCGACCTGATCCTGATCGACGGCGGCATCGGGCAGTTGGGCGCCGCCATGGACGCCCTGCGGGAACTGGGGCTCTCGCGGATCGACATCATCGCGCTCGCCAAAGCGAAAGGCGAGAAGGAGGAACGGATCTTTCTCCCCGGCCGGAAGAACCCGGTGATCCTGAGGCCGTCCTCGCCGGCCACGCACCTCCTGCAACGGATTCGCGACGAGTCGCACCGGTTCGCGATCACCTATCACCGGAAGCTGCGGAGCCGGGCGCTCCTCTCGTCCAAGCTGGACGACATTGCGGGCGTCGGTCCGGCCAAGCGGCGTGATCTGCTGCGTTATTTTGGGTCGGTCGAGGCCCTGGCGGCCGCCAGCGAGGCCGATCTCCAGCGCGTGGGCGGCGTCGGCCCGCGCACCGCCCGCGAAATCCGCAAGGCCCTAGCCGGGTAGGAGTCGGTTTAGAAATCTCAAAAACTTGATGTTTACCACGAGCTTACATATGAGAGACCATATCAACTTGTCCTAAGCTTTCTTATTGCCCTTACCCGCAGGCTTATGCTAGGGTTATACCTCAACTCACAAAGAGGACACCAAGTGAAGACACGACTCAAATCAGTCCCTGTCCGTGAGACACAATTGCCGGAAGAACTGCTTTCTCAGGCCACTCCAGACACGGCTTCTACAATGATGGAAATCTATGAGTCCATCGAACAGTCGTACCGTGCTGCAATGATGGCTGGGATTGTCACCTCGCACGTTTCCAACTCTACAAACCCTTCCTAAAATAACGTGCCAACTTGGGGAGAAATCCTTAAGGAGGTACAAGCCAGTGCTCAGGAGCGCGGTCCGCAGCTTGGGCCTGACATGGACGGCCTCCGCCTGAAGTATTTGCAGAACCTCCAAAAGAAAACTGGTCGGACAGTCATTGCATACGTAAGTGGCTGGCTACAAAAACAGGGTGCTCCCGGCATTGAAGTTCAAACCGCTGACGTTCACGGATTTATGGAGGTTTGCTACCAGGTTGAAGAGCGCAGACTTGATCTGATCCTCCACAGCCCAGGTGGATCGGCGGAGGCCGCCGAACAAATAATGGAATATCTCCGAACACAGTTTGATGACATCAGGGCAATTGTGCCCTTACAAGCGAAATCGGCTGCTACGATGATGGCGCTGGGTTGCGACGAGATCGTTATGGGAGAACATTCGGAGCTAGGCCCCACGGACCCCCAAATCTTTGTTCCAACGCCCGAAGGAATGCGACTAGCCCCAGCCCACGCCATTCTAAGGGATTTTGCCAGAGCAAAAGAAGAGTGCAAAAACGATATCGGCGCGTTGCCGGCGTGGACTCCAATTCTTCGGTCCTATGCGGGCGGCCTAATAGAGTTCTGTAATCAACAGGTCCAGCTCTCGATCGACGTTGTTGAGAAGTGGCTCGCCCAATACATGCTGAGGCATCCTGACTTAGGAATTGCTGAGGAAGGCCGACAACAGAAAGCTAACGAGATAGCGGATTGGTTCGGCTCAGAGGAATCGTATGATCGCTTCAGGAGCCATGCCAGACCGATTCGCCTTCCTGAACTTAGAGGCCAGGGGCTCCGAGTAAGACGCTTAGAGGAAGATGCTGATTTACAGGACGCCGTATTGAGCGTCTATCACGCCTACGACCTCACCCTCAATTTCACCCCTGCGGCTAAGTTAATCGAGAACAACCTCGGTCGCAGAAAAGTGAACATGGTGCATCAAATAGTGGTACAGGGAAGCCAGGCTGGGCCGCCGCCAGCTGAGCCGAAGCCAGCACCAATGAACAGAAAGGAACGCCGTAGACAGGAACGCGAAAAACGGTAATAAGTCAGTGTCAGCTTCTGCAGATTGCCCTGCTTCCCTTGGCTTCTTCGCATTGACACCCTTTTGACCCTGTGTCACAATCCACTCTCACATCATTATGAACTACCATTCACAGCATGAAGGAGCGAGGTCATGGGCGGCCATAGTCACTGGGCGACCACGAAGCGGCACAAGGCGTCTGTAGACGCCAAGCGCGGCAAAATCTTCACCAAGATCATCCGTGAAATCACCATCGCCGCGCGTCTCGGCGGCGGCGACCCGAACGGCAACCCCCGCCTCAGACTCGCGATCCTCAAGGCCAAAGACGCCAACATGCCGGGGGATAACCTCAAGAAGGCGATCCAGCGCGGCACCGGCGAGCTCCCGGGCGTCCACTACGAAGAATTTCAGTTGGAAGGCTACGGCCCGGGGGGCTGCGCCCTGCTGATCGACATTACCAGCGACAACCGGAACCGGACGGTGGCCGAGATCCGCAACCTCTTCACCAAGCAGAACTGCAGCATGGCCGAGGCCGGCGCCGTCTCCTGGCAGTTCCATAAAAAGGGCCTGCTCGTGGTGGAAAAGGGCAAGGTGGACGAGGACAAGCTCATGAGCCTGGCGCTGGACGCCGGCGCCGAAGACATGAAGACGGACGAGAAGACCTACGAAGTCATCACCGGCACGCACGAGTTCGAAGCGGTGAAGAAGGCCCTGGCCGACGCCAAGATCCAGACGTCGCTGGCCGAGATCACTTTCATCCCGGAGAACTACATCAAACTGGACGAAAAGAACGCGGAGCACACGCTGAAGCTCATCGACGCGCTGGAGGACCACGACGACGTGCAGAAGGTCCACGCCAACTTCGACATTCCGGAAGAGATTATGGAGAAGGTCGCGGCGGCAGGATGATCGCTTCGCTCACCGGCCGCCTCGCATCAAAGCACCCGGGAGGAGTCGTCATCGATGTGCAGGGCGTCGGCTACGATGTCCTGATCCCGCTCAGCACCTACTATCGGCTCCCCGACGCCGATCAATCCGTTTCTCTCACCATCCATACCCACGTCCGCGAGGACGCCATCCAGTTGTTCGGCTTTTCCACGCAACGCGAGAAAGACGCATTCCTGATGCTGCTCAGCGTGTCCGGCATCGGGCCCAAGCTGGCCTTGAGCGTGATCTCCTCGCTGAGCGTGGACGACCTCGCGGCGGCCGTCCGCAACGACGACCAGAAGACGTTGGCGTCCGTTCCGGGGATCGGCAAAAAGTCGGCCGGGCGCCTGGCGCTGGAACTCAAGGACAAGGTCGACAAGCTGGGCGCGGCCGCCGATCACCGCGCTGCGAAGGCCGCCGAGCCCTCCGGCAAACTCATGGACGACGCTCTCTCGGCCCTCGTGAACCTCGGCTACAAGGCCGGCGACGTGAAGGACGTCGTCAAACAGGTGCTGGCCGGCCGCAACGGTGAGACCCACCTTCCCGATATCATCCGCTCGGCCCTGAAAGAACTGGCGAAGTAGCGGACCATGCCTGAGCACCCGGATCGCATCATCGCGACGCAGCCGGCGGACGATGAGAAGAGCTTCGAGGCCTCGCTGCGGCCGCAGACGATCGACGAGTACGTCGGCCAGGCGCGGATGAAGGAATCGCTGCGCATTTGCATGGACGCGGCGAAGCAGCGCGGCGACGCACTCGACCACTGCATCTTCTACGGCCCGCCCGGCGTCGGCAAAACCACCATTGCCCACATCATCGCCAGGGAGATGGGCGTGGCCATCCAATCCACTTCCGGCATTGTGCTGAACCACGCGGGCGACCTCGCCGCCATCCTGACGAACCTCCAGCGGGGCGACGTGCTGTTCATCGACGAGATCCACCGCCTGCCGGCTCCCGTCGAGGAGGCGCTCTATCCCGCCATGGAGGATTACCAGCTCGACCTCATCATCGGCCAGGGACCGTCTTCCCGGACGATCAAGCTCGATTTGCCTCGGTTCACGCTGGTCGGGGCGACAACGCGCGCCGGCTCGCTCACGTCCCCCTTGAGAGACCGGTTCGGCTTGGTCCAGCGGCTGGACTTCTACACTCCGGAAGAACTGGAGATCATCGTCAGGCGCTCCGCCCGCATCCTGAAGATGGTGATCGACGAGTCCGGCGCGGCCGAAGTGGCCCGCCGCTCCCGCGGCACGCCCCGCATCGCCAACCGCCTCCTCCGGCGCGTGCGTGACTTCGCCCAGGTGAAGGCCGACGGGCGCGTTACCCGCGAGATCGCCGACGCGGCCCTGGCCTGGATCGGCGTGGACAGCGCCGGCTTCGACGACATGGACCGCAAGCTGCTCCTGACGATCATCGAGAAGTTCGGCGGTGGGCCGGTGGGCCTCGAATCCCTCGCCGCAGCCATGGGGGAAGACAAAGGCACCGTGGAAGACGTGTACGAACCTTACCTGATCCAGGCCGGCTACCTTGAACGGAGCTCCCGCGGCCGGGTCTCCACTCGCCTCGCGTTTCAGCACTTCGGCAAACAAAAAGACCTGCTGGCGTAGTACCTGTTGAAATCCTTGCAAAATTAGCCGCCGTCCGGTATAGTGCTTTTTCCCTTTTGGACGGCGGATTTCATGAAAGACCCTAAGTCGCTGCAGAGCTATCGCAAGGAAATCGACAAGATCGATGACGAGGTCATTCGTCTGCTGAACGAACGCGCCCGCTACGTCATCGAGATCGGCAAATTCAAGAAGGCCCAGGACTCGCAGGCCAATCTGCACACGCCCGCCCGTGAGGCCGAGATTCTCGACCGGATCGTCAAGAACAATCCCGGCCCGTTCCCCAGCGACGCCCTGCGGGCCGTGTACCGCGAGATCATGTCCGGATCGCTGGCCCTGGAAGGGCCGCTGAAGGTGGCCTACCTGGGCCCCTCCGCCACGTTCACGCACCTGGCCTGCATCCGCAAATTCGGCTCGTCGGCCCAGTACGTGCCGATGACCTCCATCAAGGAAGTCTTCAACGAGGTCGAGCGGGGCCGGGCCGATTTCGGCGTGGTGCCGATCGAGAATTCTACCGAAGGCGTGGTCAACCACACCCTCGACATGTTCATCGACTCCAACCTCCAGATTTACGGCGAGGTGCTCCAGGAGGTCTCGCACCACCTGCTCTCGAAGGCAGGCTCGTTGAGCGCGATCAAGAAAATCTACTCGCACCCGCACGCGATCGCCCAGTGCCGGAATTGGCTGGAGACCAACCTGCCGGGCGTGCCGACCTCGGAAGTGCACAGCACGGCCCGCGCGGCCGAGATCTGCGCCGACGATCCCACGGCCGCAGCCATCGCGTCGGAACTGGCGGGGCAGCTGTACGGCTTGAAGGTCTTGAAGGCACGGATCGAGGACAACATCAACAACTTCACCCGGTTCCTGGTGCTCTCCCTCAAACCCGCGGAGCGGACCGGCAAGGACAAGACCTCCATCATGCTGTCGGTCAAGGACAAGGTCGGCGCTCTCTACGATTTATTGCGTCCCTTCGCTTCCTCCGGCGTGAACCTCAGCAAAATCGAATCGCGGCCGTCGCGCCGCAAAGCCTGGGAATACATCTTCTTCATCGACATCGAGGGCCACGTGGACGAAGACCGGATCAAGAAAGCCCTGGCCGAGCTCAAATCCCGGTGTCTGTTCTTCAAGATCCTGGGCTCCTATCCCGCGCACGGCTGAGAGACACCCATGGCCATTCGAATCAGCCCCGACATCGCCGGTATCACCCCCTACTCGCCCGGCAAGCCGATCGAGGAACTGGAGCGCGAGTTCGGCATCACCGGCTCGATCAAGCTGGCGTCGAACGAGAACCCGCGCGGGCCGTCGCCCAAGGCGCTGGCCGTCCTGAACGAAGCCGCGAAGACCCTGCACCGCTATCCGGACGGCGGCGGCCACTACCTCCGCCGGGCCCTGGCGGACCGCTGGAAGGTTTCCCCGGACCAGATCATTCTCGGCAACGGCTCGGACGAGATCATCACCATGCTGACCAAAGCCTTCCTGGAGCCGGGGGACAAGGCGGTGATGGCCGATCCCAGCTTCGTCGTCTATAAGATCGACGTCACGGCCGCCCACGGCAAGCTGGTGCAGGTGCCATTGAAAGATTTCCGTCACGACCTGCCCGCCATGGCGAAGGCCGTGACCAAGAAGACCCGGCTGGTGTTCGTGTGCAACCCGAACAACCCGACCGGCACGTACGTCACGGCCGCCGAAGTATCGGCCTTCCTGCAGGCGATCCCCCCCGACGTGATCGTCGTCTTCGACGAAGCCTACTACGAATACGTGACGGCCGCCGATTACCCGGATACCCTGGCAATCCTCAAGTCCGGCCGTAACGTCGTGCTGCTGCGGACTTTCTCGAAGATCTACGGGCTGGCCGGCCTGCGGATCGGCTACGGCCTGACAACGCCGGAGATCGTCGAGCACTTGAACCGCATCCGCCCGCCGTTCAACACCAACAGCCTCGCCCAGAAGGCCGCGCTGGCCGCCCTTGGTGACGAGGAGCATGTCCGCGAGAGCCGACGACTGAATACCGAGGGCCTGGGCATCCTCACGGAACGTCTGAAGGCCCTGGGGCTGCGCGTCGTCCCCAGCCAGGCCAACTTCCTCTACTTCAACGTGAAGCGAGACGGCAAGGCCGTGTTCGAAGCCCTGCTCAGGCAAGGTGTCATCGTCCGGCACCTGGGAGGCGCCTTTCTCCGGGTCACGATCGGCTTGCCCCAGGAAAATGAACGATTCATCACAGCGCTCCAGGCAGTGCTGCATTCATAAAGATTTAAGGAGATCCTGTTCATGATTATCGTGTTGAAACCCGATGCCACCGCAAAAGAAATCGACCACGTGATGGACCGCATCAAGGAGCTGGGCCTGACCCCGCACCTGTCCAAAGGGCAGGAGCGGGCCATCATCGGCGTGATCGGCGACGACCGCCTGATCGCCAACCAGCCGTTCCGGGCGATCCCCGGAGTCGAAGACGTGGTGCCGATCCTGGCGCCCTGGAAACTGGCGGGACGCGAATTCAAGAAAGACGACACGATCGTCGACGTGAGCGGCGTCAAGGTCGGCGCCAAGAAGCTGGCGATCATGGCCGGCCCCTGCGCCGTGGAGAAGAAAGAGCTGACGGTGGGGATCGCGCAGGAAGTGAAGGCCGCCGGCGCCAACATCCTCCGCGGCGGCGCGTACAAGCCCCGCACCTCGCCGTACGCCTTCCAGGGTCTCGGCAACGAGGGCCTGGACTTTCTGGCGGAGGCCAAGCGGCAGACCGGCCTGCCCGTCGTCAGCGAGATCCTCGATCCGCGCGACATCGAGTTTTTTCTCGCGAAGACGGACATCATCCAGATCGGCGCGCGCAACATGCAGAACTTCGAGCTGCTGAAGGAAGTCGGCGCGTACGACAAGCCGGTGCTGCTCAAGCGCGGCCTCTCGGCGACGATCAAGGAATGGCTCCTGTCAGCGGAATACATCATGTCGCGGGGCAATAAGAACGTGATGTTCTGCGAGCGCGGCATCCGGACCTTCGAGTCCCAGTACCGCAACACGCTGGACCTCTCGTGCGTGCCGACCCTCAAGGAACTGTCGCACCTCCCCGTCATCGTGGACCCGAGCCACGCCACGGGCAAATGGGCGCTGGTGGCGCCGATGGCCAAGGCCGCCATTGCGGCCGGCGCGGACGGCCTGCTGATCGAAGTCCATTCCAACCCCGAGTGCGCGCTCTGCGACGGCGAGGAGTCGCTCAAGCCTGCCAAGTTCAAGGAGCTGATGAAGGACCTGAAAAAAATCGCGGAGGCGGTCGGGCGCGAGATCTGATGGGGATGTTGTTCAAGCAGATGACCATCGTCGGGGTGGGCCTCATCGGCGGCTCCCTCGGGATGATCTGCAAGCAGCAGGGCCTCGTCGGCGCCGTCGTCGGCACCGGCCGGCGGATCGAGAACCTCAAGAAGGCCGTTGCACTCAAAGCCATCGACCGCTATACGACCGACCTGGCAGAGGCGGCGTCGGGCTCGGATCTGCTCGTGCTGGCCACACCGGTGGACACCTTCGAAGCGGCGCTGAAGACCTGCGCGCCCAGGTTGGCGGCCGGCGCCGTGATCACCGACGTCGGCAGCGTCAAGGGCCCGCTGGTGTCGCGCATGGAAGCGCTCGCGCCGGCCGGCGCGCGGGTGGTCGGCGCACATCCGATCGCCGGCAAAGAGAAGACCGGCGTGGGCGCGGCAAGCCTCGAACTGTACCGCGGCGCTCTCTGCATCCTGACGCCGACCCCGAAGACCGATCCCGCCGCCTTGAGCCTGGTCCGCCGGCTCTGGGAAGCGACCGGCGCGCGGATCACGGAGATGGAGCCGGACCTGCACGACCGCGTGCTGGGCGCGATCAGCCACCTGCCACACATAGCCGCCTTCGCGTTGGTGAACGCCGTGGCGTCCATCCAGGAGACGCAGACGCCGGGCCTCGACCTGCAACTCTATTCCGGAGGGGGGTACAAGGACATCACCCGCGTTGCCGCCTCGTCGCCCGAGATGTGGCGCGACATCTGCCTCTGGAACCGCGACAACCTCGTGAGCCAGATCGACATCTACCGGGCGCGTCTCGAACGCCTCAAGGCGCTGGTCAAGGCTGGCGACGGCGAGGGCCTCGCCCGCGAGTTTGCACAGGCGAAAGACCTGCGGGAGAAGATCACGTAATGGCCCTGCGCGGCACAGTGACCGTTCCGGGCGACAAGTCCATCACGCACCGTGCGATCATCCTCAGTGCGCTCGCGGACGGCGAGGCCGTGATCTCCAACTACTGCCACGGCCAAGACTGCCTGCACACCGCGTCCGCGTTCCGGGCGATGGGCGTTTCGATCGACATCGGACCAGACCGCCTGCGCGTCGCGGGGAAGGGCCTCAGAGGCCTGCGTGAACCCGACTCGATCGTGGACTGCGGGAACTCCGGCACGGGCATCCGCCTGCTCGCCGGCGTGCTGGCCGGGCAGGATTTCTTTTCCATGTTGACCGGCGACGAATCCACTCGGCGGCGTCCCATGGGCCGTGTGGTCGGGCCGCTCCGCGAAATGGGTGCATTGATCACCGGCCGCCAGGGGGGCGAGCTCGCACCGCTGGCCATCACCGGGACGCGCCTGCGGGGGATCGCCTACCGGTCCCCGATCGCCAGCGCACAGGTTAAATCGTCCGTGCTCCTGGCCGGCCTCTTCGCGAAGGGCGCGACGAGCGTGACCGAGCCGGCCCTCTCGCGGGACCACACGGAACGCCTCTTCGACTATCTCGGCATCCCGCTGACTAGGCACGGCCTCACCGTCAGCTTCACCGGACCGCACCCGTTCGCGGCCAAGGATATCGCCGTGGCGGGCGACCTCTCGGCGGCCGCGTTTTTTCTCGTCGGCGCTTCGCTGGTGCCCAACTCCGATGTCACGATCACGGGCGTGGGGGTCAACCCGACGCGGACGGGAATCTTGGATGTGCTGCGGGACATGGGCGCCAAGATCGAGCTGGTGAATCCCCGCGTGCAGGCCGGCGAGCCGGTGGCGGACCTGCGGGTCCGCTCGGCGCCGCTCCGCGGGATTGCGATCGGACCCAGCCGCATCCCGCAGACAATCGACGAGTTTCCGATCCTCTGTGTCGCGGCCGCCTGCGCGGAGGGCGAAACCGTAATCTCGGGAGCGCGCGAACTCCGCGTCAAAGAGAGCGACCGGATCGCGACCATGGCCACGGAGCTGCGCCGCCTGGGCGCCGAAATCGAAGAACGCTCCGATGGCATGCGCATTGCCGGCGGCCGGCCCCTGAAAGGAGCCGTCTGCCAGAGCCACGGTGACCATCGGGTGGCCATGTCCATGACGATCGCGGGGCTGGCGGCGCGCGGCAAAACGCGGGTCGAGGATAGGGCCTGTGTGGCGACATCGTTCCCGGAATTCGACAAGAAATTGAGAGGGTTATTGACACCCTCGGGGCAAGGATGAATACAATACCAACTTCGTGGGACGCGAAGCCCCCGCAAGGGGGCGACGACAGAACCCCGCCGATGGTCGTTGCGATTGACGGCCCTTCCGGGGTAGGCAAGAGCACCGTCGCCAAGCTGATCGCCTCTCGACTCGGCTACACGTATCTCGACTCCGGTGCCCTCTACCGGGCCGTCGCGTGGAAGGCCCTGACCACAGGGACCGATCCGACAGAGCCGGCAGCCATACGGCGTCTCTGCGAAAAGACGACGCTGAAGGTGTCGTCCCGGGCCGGCGGCGGGATGGGCGTCGAAATGGATGGACGCGTCCTCACGGCGGAGTTGAGGACGCCGGAGGTGAGTCGCGCGGCTTCTCAGGTGGCTGCCCTGCCGGACGTGCGGGCCTGGCTGCTGCCGGTGCAGCAGACTTTCGGGCGAGAGCCGGGAGTCCGCGGCATGGTCGCCGAGGGCCGGGACATGGGAACGCGCGTATTCCCCCATGCGCCGGTGAAGTTTTTCCTGGAGGCCGCGCCGCAGGAACGGGCGCGCCGGCGCCACGAAGAACTCGCGGCCTCGGGCGGGCCGGCGAATTTGACGGAGACGCGCCGGGAGATGGAGCTTCGGGACGGGCGCGATCGGACCAGGGGGGCCGCTCCGCTGGCGGCTGCCCCGGACGCCGTGCTCATTGATACGAGCCGGCTCACGGTCGAGGAAGTCGTCGAACGGATGGCGCGCGTCATCGAGCGCAAAGCAGCCGCCCTGCGCTGAGATGTTGCTTTACTGGGTGACGTGGGTCATCGTCCGGCTGGGTGCGACGGCGCTGTTTCGCTTGAAGGTGTCCGGGCAGCATCACATCCCGAGGACCGGGGGCGTGCTGATCGCCGCGAACCACGCCAGCTACCTCGACATCCCGATTTTGGGATGCGGGATGCGCCGGCAGGCGTCGTTCATGGGCCGGATGGATCTCTTCGACGGGTCGGTGGGCTGGCTGATGCGCTACCTGGGCTGGATTCCGATCCGCCGGGAGCGCGTGGACCGCGGCGGGTTCGAAGAAGCCATCACCCGCATCAAGGCCGGACGGGCGGTCGTCATCTACCCGGAGGGAGGCCGCACGGAGGACGGGCAACTCCAGCTCGGCAAGCCGGGCATCGGGATGATCGTCGCGGCGACAGGGTGTCCCGTGGTCCCCGCCTACCTGGCGGGCACGTTCGACGTGCTGCCGCCAGGGGCCAAGTGGATCCGGCTGCGGCCGATCCGGGTGACGTACGGAGCGCCGATGGATTTCGCGGCGCTCCTGAAGGAGTTGGACGGCGAGAGCAAGAAGAAGGACGTGTACCAGCAGATCAGTCAGGAGATCATGGACCGCATCGCGGCACTGGAGGGGGTCGCATCCCCTTCACCCGCATGACGGCCCGCACGCAGTTAACCC
Organism: uncultured Nitrospirales bacterium; assembly: GCA_964472655.1. Lineage (GTDB taxonomy): Bacteria > Nitrospirota > Nitrospiria > Nitrospirales > NS-4 > SCTG01. Next base: position 47,505 of record CAYYLQ010000012.1, on the reverse strand, counting down.
TTAACCCTGTAGTCCTGTATGTCAGGTCATAAATCGGGAGGAATCAAAACGCGAATGGAAACCTTGGAACAAATGAAATCAGGATCGGCGGAAAAGGCCGCCATGGCCTCGCTGTACGAGCAGACCTTCCAGAATTTCGAGGAAGGATCGGTCATCGAAGGGACGGTCATCTCGGTCAAAAAAGATAAGATCGTCGTGGACATCGGCTATAAATCGGAAGGCATCATCTCCACCGAGGAGTTCTCCCCGCAGGAACTGGCCGCGCTTTCCCCCGGCACCCGCCTGCCCGTCTACATCGAGGAGCGCGAAGACAGCGAAGGGAACCTCATCCTGTCCAAGGAGAAAGCGGACAAGATGAAGGTCTGGGAAGACCTCGAAAAGATCTTCAACGAGGAAGCCATCGTCGAGGGCAAGATCATCAGCCGCATCAAGGGCGGCATGATGGTGGACATCGGCGTCAAGGCCTTCCTGCCCGGTTCCCAGATCGACCTCCACCCGATCCGCGACCCCGAACAGCTGATCGGCAAGTCCTTCCCCATGAAGATCATCAAGATCAACCAGCGACGCGGCAACGTGGTCGTCTCCCGCCGCCTCCTGCTCGAGGAGTCGCGCGACCAGCGCCGGCAGCGGACCCTGGCGAATCTCACGGAAGGCCAGCTCGTGCACGGCACCGTCAAGAACATCACCGATTACGGCGCCTTCGTGGACCTCGGCGGCATCGACGGGCTCCTGCACATCACCGACATGTCCTGGGGGCGCATCGGCCACCCGTCGGAGATCTTCATGGTCGGCGATCGGGTCGAGGTGATGGTCCTCAAGTACGACCGCGAAACCGGCCGTGTGTCGCTGGGGCTGAAGCAGAAGAGCGCGGACCCCTGGATGGGCGTCGCCGCGAAATACCCCGCCAGCACCCGGATCAAGGGACGCGTCGTAAGCCTGACCGACTACGGCGCCTTCATCGAACTGGAACCGGGCGTCGAAGGGCTGGTGCACGTTTCCGAAATGACCTGGTCGCACGAAGTCCGGCACCCCTCCAAGATCGTGTCGGTCGGCGCGCAGGTGGACGCCCAGGTGCTCAACGTGGATGAAGGCGCCCGCAAGATCTCCCTCGGCATGAAACAGGTGGCGCCGAATCCCTGGGACCTGGTGGAGACGAAATACCCCGTCGGGACCAAGATCGAGGGCAAGGTCAAGAGCCTCACGGACTTCGGGGCCTTCATCGGCCTGGACGAAGGCGTGGACGGCCTGATCCACATTTCGGACATGTCCTGGACCAAGCACGTGAAGCATCCCTCCGAAATCCTCAAAAAGGGCCAGCCGGTGGTGGTGGTGGTCCTCAAGATCGACAAGGAGAAAGAACGGCTCTCGCTCGGCTACAAGCAGCTCACGCCCGATCCGTGGGAGCATGAGATTCCCGCAATGCACCAAGTCGGCAACCCGACGCGCGGCAAGGTTACGAAACTCACCGACTTCGGAATTTTCGTGGAACTCGACGGCGGCGTGGAAGGCCTCATTCACGTCAGCGAGACGGGCCTGGATTCCGCTACCAGGATGGAGGATCGGTTCAAGGTGGGCGAGAACGTCGACGCGAAGATCATCAAGGTCGACCGCGATGAACGAAAGATCGCGCTGAGCCTGCGGGAACACCACCGCGACAGCGAGCGCCAGCAGATGCAAGACTTTCACGCCAACCAGGGCAAAGTGGATCAATCCCTGGGCCGCGCGGCCCGCAAGAACAAAAAGCACGAAGACAAGGACGAGGAGTAACGGACTGGGTGGAGAAGAAACGGACATTCCGGACCGTTCTGGCCGTGATCGGAGTGCTGGTCATTGCCGCCGTCGTGTTGTCCGCGCTGGTCCCGCTTATGCTGGACAACGCTTGGCTCGGCGGGGAGAAAATCGCGGTCGTGCGGATCGAAGGGGTCATCGTCGACTCCCGCGACGTGATCGAGGAACTGCGGAGGTTCCGGGAAAATCCCAATATCAAGGCCATCGTGCTCCGTATCGACAGCCCGGGCGGCGGGGTGGTGCCCTCTCAGGAGATTTATTCGGAAGTGCTCAAGGCGCGCGCCGAGGGGAAAATCAAGGTCGTAACGTCAATGGGCAACCTGGCCGCTTCGGGCGGGTATTACATCGCCGCGGCGACCGACAGGATCGTCGCCAACCCCGGCACGCTGACGGGCAGCATCGGCGTGATCATGGAACTGGCCAACGTGCAGGGCCTGCTGGAGAAGGTAGGTGTGCAGAGCGTGGTCATCAAGAGCGGAAAGCACAAGGACCTGGCCTCGCCGTTCCGGACCATGTCCGTGGAGGATCGCGCCATTCTGCAGACCGTGCTGGACGACGTGCATGACCAGTTCATTCAAGCCGTGGCCGCGGGGCGCGCCCTGAAAGTGGACCAGGTGCGCGATCTGGCGGATGGCCGCATCTTCACCGGGCGGCAGGCGAGGACGGCCAAGCTCGTGGACGAACTGGGCGACCTGCAGGACGCGATCAAGCTGGCCGGGAAAATGGGAGGGATCGCAGGCGAGCCTCGTGTGGTCGAGATCCGCAAACGTTTCTCGTTGCGCGATCTCCTCGGCAATATCTTCGACGGGAAGGTCTCCCCGCTCATCCCGTCCGGCATCAATCTCAAATACCTGTTGGCGTTTTAGGAGGCGAACCCATGACGAAAGCGCAGCTCATCGAAAATCTGTCCGAGAAGGTCCCCACCCTGACCAAGCGCCAGGCCGAGGTGGTCGTCAACACCATCTTCAACGGCATCCGGACGGCGCTGGCCAAGGGCGACAAGATCGAAATCCGCGGCTTCGGGAGCTTCCGCCTGCGCAACCGCCGCATGAAGGAAGGGCGCAATCCGAAGACCGGCACGACGGTCTCCGTTCCCGCCAAGCGCGTCCCCTTCTTCAAGGCCGGCAAGGAACTCAAGGAAATCGTCAACCGATAGGGCGCCCGGTGGGAGAATCTGAAACCAAGACCGCGGACGCGCAAGACGCCGCGGAGATCGTATGGACCGAGGGCGCGCGCCAGCGCATGGAGCGGGCTCCCGCCTTCCTCCGGGGTATGGTGCAGCGGCTGGCCGAGAAGAAGGCGCGCGAGTTGGGCTATCGTGAGATCACCGAAGACATCCTCACCCAATTCAAAAGCCAAATGATGGGCAAGATGGGTGGCGCGGCCGGCCTGCAGGAGGCCGCGGGCGCCATGGCCGCCGGCCGCATTCCCTGGACGGCCGAGGCCAAAGCGCGGCTGGAAACCATCCCCGAATTCATGCGGCACATGATCCGGCAGATCGCCGAGGACGTGGCGCGCGAGCGTGGCCACATGGAGGTCAACATCGAGCTCTTCCAGAAAGTGGAAGCGCTCGGAGACGAAAAATTGCACGAGACGGCTCCGCTGCCCTGGTCGGAGGGCGCGCGGGCGCGGCTCCGGCAGAAGATCGCGCAGTCGCCTCCCATCGCCATGGACTTTGTGGCGGACATGGTGAAGCGGGACACGGAAGAGCGGGCCCGCGAGCTGGGGCTCACCGTCATCGACGAGGCGGCCCTGACCGCCATCTGGGACGCGCCGCTGTCGCCCGTCACCTGGAGCGACGAGGCCTGGAAGCGCCTGCTCACCTCGCCCGACTTCGTCCGCAGCGGCATCCGCAAGGCTGCCGAGCGCCGCGCCCGCAAGCTGGGGCTTAAGGAGATCGACTCCGAACACCTCACGGTGTTCCGCAACGAGGCGATGATGAAGGCGGTCAAGCGCATACGCTCATTCGGCTACAACGAGCTGACTTTCGACGCCTTCGACACAGCCCTCGAAAAGACGAAACGCCTCCAGGGCAACCCGCAGGCCGAGAAGCGCCTGGAAGAGATCCGCCGGCACTTCAAGGACCCTACCACCAAGAAGCCGGAAGGCGGCACCCTCGGCGCCGAGCTGATGGACCGTTTCCGCAAGTATCTGAAGGGCGAAGAGAAGCTCTAACCTGCCGATGCTCGGGCGGGAACGGAGCGACTATTCTCTAGTGCCGCGATAAGTAGATCAGCACGGCCACGCTGCAGAACCCGATCCACAGCAGGATGCCGAGCGTGATCGCCCACCACCACTTGTCACCGGGGCTTTCAATCAGGCCTTTTCCCTTATCGCTCGCCGTCTCTACCGACGTCTCTGTCTTCGTCGCGTCTTCCGTCTCCGCCACGATATGCCCTCCCTACTGGATGATGCCGTATTATGAGCAACTCCACCGACAATTTAAAGCCTCTTGGTTTTCTGTTTTGGCAGGTGAACGAAGAGTAGGTATAAGTCGTTGACGTTGGTGCCGGTAGGACCGGTCCTGATGTGGCCTCCCACCTTCCTGAAGAAAGTGTAACTGTCGTTTTTCTTGAGGTACGACGCGGCGCCGAGACGTTTGCTCGCGCCGCGCGCCACCGTGTTCCCATCCACGACGGCGCCAGCCACGCTCGTCGGCCCATCACGACCATCGGTGCCGAATCCCACCGCCCAAACACCCGACGAGCCTTGCACTGCCAGCGCGGCCGCCAGCGCGAACTCCTGCGCGCGGCCCCCCTTGCCCGACCCTCGTACCGTGACGGTGAGTTCCCCACCCGCAAGCACGCACACTCGGCCGGGAAGCGCCGTCCGGCTCGCAAGGTTCTTCCCCAGTTCCCCCATCCAGCGCCCGACCAGGGACGCCTCGCCGGTCACGAACTCCTCGATGCGGACGCTTTCATAGCCGGCCGCACGGGCGGCCTTCGCCGCAGCCTCCAGCGCGAGCCGGTTGTTGCCGACGACCACGTGCTGGACCCGCCGGAAAACCCGGCTCCGCGGTTTCGGCGTCTCAGGCCGCCAGCCCGCCAGCCCTTCGACCAGGTGAATGCGCACCGGCGTCGGCAGGCGATTCCAGAGTCCGTACCGGCGGATGATCCGGACCGCATCAAGGAAGGTGGTCCGGTCCGGCGCCGTCGGACCCGACCCGATCACGCCCAGATCATCCCCGCCGACGTCCGAGAGAATGAGCGTCAGGACCTGCGCGCGCGTCGCAGCCGCGAGCCGCCCGCCCTTGATCGCGGAGAGGTGCTTGCGGACGGCATTCAGCTCGGCGATCGTCGCGCCCGAGCGCAACAGCAGGCGCGTCACGCGCTGCTTGTCCGCCAGCGTCAGCCCCTCATCCGGCAGAGGCAGCAGGCTGGAGGCGCCCCCGGAGAGCAGCACGATCAGGAGATCCTCCGATCCGAGCGACGATGCGATCTCCAGCACCCGTTGCGCTGCCCGCAGGCCGCGCCGGTCGGGGACCGGATGACCAGCTTGAATGACCTGCACGCGCGACGTCGGTCCGGCCTTCGCGGTTCCGAACGTCACGACAAAGGCCGCATCGAGCCGCCCGCGAAGCACCCCTGCGACGGCCCGCACCATGGGGGCGGCGGCCTTGCCGGCCCCGACGACCGTCACACGACGGATGCGGCGCAAGTCATAGGCCAGCCCTGCCGCGAGGAGGCGATGGCGTTTGAGGGAGAGCGCGCCGCGGATGGCGACCGACGGATCGGCGGCGTCCAGCGCCGCCCGCAGGATGGCACGCAATGCAGCGCGAACAGGTACAGGAGGGAGGGTCAGCGCGGCACGTCCGCCTTGTAGCAGAGCGTCGGACACTCTTCGCTCCGCCGGGGCACTTTGATGCGATGGGTCCCGCGGGGCAGGAAGTCCTTCCTTATTTCGGGATTGAGCAACTTCAGCTCCAGGAAGTACGACCCGTATTGCTCCGCGACCGACGCAAGGTGACGCTGGCTCTCCTTAACGGTGACCGTCACTACCTCGGTGTCCAGAGGAGAATAGAGGTCGGCCTTGGCGATGCCCAGGTATTTGTCGGGCTGGGAGAATATCTCCTTGCTGGCAATGATGCGGGGGACATAGCGCATCGTCTCCGTCACAGAGTGCAGTTTCCAGTAGTCTTTGACTTTCTGCTCGCGCATGGCCTTGAGAATGGGAACGTTGCCGGCATTGTAGGCCGCCATGGCCAGATACCAGTCATCGAAGGTGTCATGCAGCTTTTTGAGGTACTTGACGGCGGCCTCGGTCGAGAGCTCCAGGTTGCGGCGATCATCCTTCCATTGATTGTTCTGTAGTGAGAACAGCCGGCCGGTCGAGGGAATGAACTGCCACGGGCCCGAGGCTTTGGCCCGCGAATAGGCGGCGGAGATGCATTTGCTCTCCACCAGCAGAATATACTTCAGGTCGTCCGGCAGCCCGGCCTCGGCCAGTTGCCGCTCGGCGGGCGGAAAGCACCGGCCGGTCCGCTTAGCGAGGATGATGCTGTCGCCCTCGTCTTCAAGAAAACGGTAGAACTCGTACTCGATCCGCTCCCGGACCTGCCAGACATCCACCGGAACGGGCGCGCCGGCGAACGTCATGTTGTCGGGGAGCCGGTACGTGCTGAGGAAAAGCTTGGTCCCGGCCTGCAAGCTGCGGGTGGCGGGAGCAGGCGGCGGCTGAGGCGCCTCCGCGGCGGGCGCCGCAAGCGGGGACTGATCGCTCCTGGTATCGGTCGCCAGCGGCACGGCCAGGATCAACCCGGCCGCCAGCAGAAATCGGGCTCCTTGCTTCGTTCGTTCATGGCTCATTGCACCGTTCCCTCCTCCTCCCGCATCTGGGTGAAATTCTACAGGGGTTGCGCCGAGCGAGCAAGGCAATTCTGGTAAAATCGGTCGATGTCCCGCCTGGCCGCGCTTCAAAAAACCATCACCGCGTGCCGCCAATGTCCGCGTCTCGTCGCCCACTGCGAGGAAACGGCCCGCGTCAAAGTGCGCCGCTTTCTCGACTGGGACTACTGGGGGAAACCCGTGCCCGGGCTCGGCGACGCGAACGCTCGCCTGTTGATCGTCGGCCTCGCGCCGGCCGCGCACGGCGGCAACCGCACCGGGAGAATCTTCACGGGCGACCGCAGCGGCGACTGGCTCTACCGCGCGCTCTATGCCGCAGGTTTCGCCAACCAGCCTCGCTCGGTGTCGCGGGACGACGGGATGCGGCTGATCGATTGCTACATCACGGCGACGGTCCGCTGCGCCCCTCCGGGAAACAAACCGCTCCCGGCGGAGTTCGACCGCTGCCGGCCTTTTCTCGTGGAAGAGCTGCGGCTCCTGCGTCGGGCATGCGTGGTAGTCGCGCTGGGCAAGATCGCGTTCGAGGGCTATCTGAAGGCGTGCCGGGAACTCGGCCGTCCGGTGCCGCGCCCGCTCCCGGCGTTCGGGCACGGGCGGGTTCATCGCCTGCCGTGGGGCGTCACGCTGATCGGGTCGTACCACCCATCGCAGCAAAACACGTTTACAGGGAAATTGACGAAACGGATGTTCGAGTCGATCTTCGCTACGGCGAGGAAGGCGCTGGCCCGAGCTCGTTGAGGGCCGCCTGAACCAGGCGACGCTCGGCGACGAATTGGGGGGCGGTGAGCCGAGCGAGCAATCCCTGGTAGTTGTACCGCGCCGCCTCACGCCCTCCGATGTCCACGAGAACCTTGTTGTACTTGAGGGAACAGCTCGCCCACGCGTGGCCCGTTTCCCGGAACGCGCGGTTGGCGTCAATGAGGTCCACGGAGTTCGTGCGCCGGGCTTCTTTCTCGTACCCCGCCGTCTCGATCAGCGCCGCGTTCAACTCTTTGAGCTGACCCAGGACATCCTGACGCGTCCCGCTGCCGGGAGCGGCGGCAAAGCGCGCAACGGCTTGGTTACAGGCGGCGCTCAGGCTGTTGGCCTGCTTGGTAAGAACATGGTATGGCGGCGCGCAGGCGGTAAGCGCAAGAAGGGCGAGAAGAACGCCGCGGAAGATTACTTTTTCTGGTCCCGTTCGAACGCTTTCTTGACCTTTTGGGCCACGGCGCTGGCCCCTTCCGAGATCGCCTTTTCGGTCTTCTCGCCGGCCTTCTTCAGATCGCGCTTTGTCTCTTCGAAATTCTTCTTCGACTCTTCCCCCTCCTTCTTCTGCTCCGCGGCGTAAGACACCGCGATCGGAGCCAGGGCAGAAGAGCAGACCAGCGCTGCCGCAATCAACACACACAGGACGCGTCCCGATAACCTATCCATGAGTTGGTATTCTGACACAATTAGAAGCGCATCGCCACTCCGACGGTGAAGCCGTAATCCGGCGCGCCCGATGAAAGGCCGATTTCTCCAACCGCGTTCAGCCTGAAGCTCGGCGTCAGCTTATAGTCCCAGAGGGCCAGCAACGAGCGCGGGTTCTGCGTGCCGGCGAGGAGCGCGGTGCGCTCTTCATAGAAGAGACTGCCCAGCGCCTGGGGCGTGCATTGATAGCCAAGGCCGACGTCGTATGTAGTCTGATTTTTCAGGTCGACTCCGGCGGGACTGCCGATGATCGTGTAGCTCAGATCAAAATACCCGATGAACCGTTCAAGAAACCGCCGGCTGACCTCCACGCCGAAGCCCTCATCGAACTTGCCGGTTCCCAATCCTTGGGACTCATCCGCCGTGGGGAACTTGACCTTGGCCACCAGCGCGATGGTCGGCAGCAAGCCGTGCTCGTCCACGGCATAATACCGGCCTTTGAGTACCGTGTCGCCCAACCCTTCCTTGGTCACTGTCCCCGTCGGAGCCAAACCGGTTCTTCCCAGGCGGATTCTTTGCGGTCTTCCGTCGACCAGGGTCGTCTCTCCCGTCGTCCGCATGGCCAGGAAGGGGACGGTCAGCGAGAGGTCCGCCTGGTCAAAGAACCGCTTCAACGTAAACGGGACGTAGTACGTTTCCGTCCGAGTCCCCGTCCCATACGTCCCGCTTTCATACGTCAACGCCGAGCTGAGTTGCCAGTCCTGTTTCTCCGTCCCAAGCGCATTAGCCGTCACTGCCACTCCGCACCAGACCCCTAACAGGGCGACCAACGCCCCTACTCCAATAGACCGCGCGCACTTCATCACGACTCTCCTGCTCTATCCCGGACCGTCGCACTTGCACTTCAAACGTTGGCGAGAGCCTTTCTGTGTTTCAGGTCGCCCTGCCGGCGCATCCAGTCTTCGATGACCTCCAGCTTGAATCGCCACTGTCCGCCGACTCTGTAAGCAGGCAGCCGGCGGTCTTTCAGCAGGCGATAGACGGTCCGTTTGTTGACGGCCAAGTAGGTGGCTACCTCCTGCACGGTCGAAAGCTTCGGTCGCTCCATGGTTAAATTCATATCCACGTTCGTCACGCTCCTTTCATCATGAGATGTGCGACAAGAAACGGTGCCTGCTGCAGAGCCGGAGAACCGGTGGCCAACGGCGGGGTGAATTCCAGGCCCGTGTTGTCGCCGTTCCGCCAAATGACCTCCGCCGCCAGCGATTCCGTCACCTCGCGTCCTTCCGCGCCATGGAACCGAAAACGGATTGTGACCGTCCGGCCCGGTTTCAGGTACTGCTTGGCGCAGAGAGCCACGCCGGTCCAGCTCAGGTTGCTCATGCTCCCCCAATAAACGTTGGAATCACCGGCCACCAGAATATCCACGCGCGTCAGAAGGTGGTAGCCCCGCGTCTTCCGACGCTCGCCCACCATTGTCCCTACGGTCCTTCTCGCTGGCTCCATGCTTTGTGCCCTCCTCATTCGTCCGACGGATAAACGGCGGCCAGTTCGCGGCGCGACCGGCTCAGCCACTGGTGAAAATGGGTGTCTTCCGGAGGAACTATCGCTTCGGCCAGTGTGAGAGCACGCCGGGCCTCACGGTAGCGTCCCTGCAGCATGTAAATCCTAGCCAAGGTATCCAGCGCATAGGGTCGGAGGGAACCTCCACGTTCCAAGGCGTTGCGGGCCATCCGTTCCGCCTCATCCAACCGATCGCCGCGCGCCAGATACACCATCGCAAGGTTATTGCTGGCGCCGGGATGATCAGGCGCGGCATCCAAAGCCCGCCGATAGAACGCTTCGGCTTCTTCCAGCGCTTCCCGTTCAAACGAAAGGTTGCCTATCCCGATGAGGGCCGGGACGTATTCCGGCCGTTGACGCAACGCGATCGCGAATTCTCGCCCCGCCATCTCCCGATCGCCCTGCGCCTGATACGCTTCCCCCAGCGTCACGTGCTCTTGGGGCGTCAACGGATCGTGCAGGATCACAATCCGTGGAAGGCTCGAACAGGCCGGCACGCTTCCCAGCAAAGCCATCAGCAGCAGCGCTCCCCCCCACGACGGTCTTCGTCTGCTCATGCGTGACTCCGAAGACGGCTTTCAGGCGGCGACACCAGGAGGGTCCACCGGCCGGTCTTGTCCCAGCTCCGGAGGAACCGCTCGTAAGGAATAAACACGTCCTGCTCCAGGCTCGAGTGGACGTACACGCCCTGGCGCCGGTCGTCATAGCCGGTCACCACCACGTAATGGCCTTGAGGAAAGATTGCGAATCCCAGGTCCAGCAACGCCACCAGCGGACGGCCGGCTTCCAGTTCGGATTTCAGATCGTTGAGCCCGCCTTCATAGATTTCGGCCTCAAGGCCTCGCGCCTGCGCGGCCAACAGGAGATCAAGCGGCAGGGTGCCCTTCAGCCGCGGCAGATAGATTTCTTCCTTCAACGCCACGGGGTCGGTTCTGAAACCCCAATAGGTCAGAACGCTGGCAAGGACCGCGGGCCCGCATTGGTCCGTATCGTCCGGGAAGAACGGCACGGCGACTCGGTGGGCGGACGCTTCAGACTGCGTCGGGACGCCAGTCGCGCGGTCCGCAAGCGGCGGACCCGCGCACCCGAGGACCATCACGAGACTCCATATGCTCACGCTCAGCCTCGCCGCCCCTCGACCGATCCCCCGGCGCCCTGTACACATGGTTCGTCCTCGCATCGTGGATGTGGTCGTCGCCGCTACTTCGTGATCACGATTCGGTGGTCCAGCAGATAGATCAGAATGACTGCCAGAATCGCGATAACCAGCAGCGCGATCACGATGCCAAAGCCCGCATCACCGGCGGGCATCATCGCGTCGATTTGCGTGGCCAGTTGATGTAACTGGGCGTCCGACAACCGATTCACGCGCGCGCTGATCTCCTCCTGGTTCAAGCCGTAGTCCGCCAATCGTTGACTGACCACTTTGGTCTCCAAGGCGCTCTGCACCGTTTGGAGATCAACGGCTCGATTCAGGCCGGCGCCCGGCTCACCGGCCGCCGTGGGCGGGGCCAGCATCGCCCGGGCGTCCGGCGGAACAATCCCGGTCAGAAGGGTCGTCACGGCCAAGGTCCATATCAACACCTGCACGAACACTGTCCGTCGCATCATCGTTCGCATCGGTTTCCTCCTCGAGCTCATCAGTCGGTTCGCGTGATGATTCTGAGCCGCCGGCCCGTGAAGTGAACGAAACGGGCCGGCGTTCCCGGCCCCCGCCGTCGCGTCCGTTTGCCCCTGACCGCCGTGCGAAGGACGACGCCCATGGCAACGGCGAAGACAAAGAACGCGCCTATGTCCTCCATCTCATTCCTCCAAAAGCCTTGCTTACGGGACTCCCCACGACCGCGCCAATCAACGCGCTGCCTCACGATCGAATTTCAGCGGGCACATCGGTCTCATGGGGACGCAGCTGGCCCTGGACGATCACGATCTTCCGATCGGTCATGTACAGGAAGACCGCGATACAGATGACGCCCGCCACCAGGGCGGCGAGGACGGTTACGCCCACCACTAAAAAGCCCACGAGTTGCAGCCCGTCAACCAATTGTTCCACGCTCCCTCACCTCCTTCAGTGCCCTTTCTGACGCATGCAGGAACGGTAGGCGGTCCGGTATTCGGTATCGCCCCCCGCCCCCGAGCGCTGCTGGGCGTAAGCCTTGCACGCATCCACATCGCTCTGGCTCGGCACCGAGGCCTTCCGGACCGAGCCGGACGAGTGCATCGTCGCCCGTGGCGTCGGGGCCTCCTGCAGACTGTTCCGGTATCCCATCACCAGCGTGGTCACGAAGACCGTCGCGCCTACCAGCAACAGACCGACGGTCGTCATCCTCCACGGGTGCCAGCTGTTCTCCGGTATCATTCGCTCCTTTCGCTCTGCAAAGGGCCGGCTCAATTCTTCGTCGAATCGGGCGTGCCGTTTGAAGAAGGTTCTGCCTTGACTATCTTCTTGGCCATGCCACGCTCGTCCAGCTCGATCACCACACGATCCCCTTTGGTCAGTCCCTTCACCATTTCGGCATCCGTAAATGCGAGGAGCCGCACTTCGCCTTTTTCTTCGGATTGGACGCTGACGATTTTCTGCATCGGATCAATCCCCTCAACCGTGCCGCCGACAAACTTGGCGAGGGTCGGATCGGTCTGGTTGGGTGAAGCAGCGTGGCTGGATGTAACGACCAGGCCCATCACCAACGCCAAGCTGAACAGTGTGACGACGAGTATCTTCATCGCAGAGCCTCCTTTCTCTTCATTTCTTTCATGCCGTCGCCGGCTAACCCCCCGGGCAGAACCTTCACCAGGCTCCTGGCATACGTCTTTTTTGCTTGTGAGCAAGGCGGAGGCCATAGCAGAAATGTCCCTCATTCAAACATGATGGGGGACATTGTCAGCCCAATTCCGGCGTCAGGAAGGTGTACACTGAAGGACGTTGTATTCAGGGTTTCCACGTGAAAACCCGGATCTTATTGATTTACAATTGACTGGTCCTGTATGGATTCTCCTACAGTAGGGAAAACTAGCCGGGTTGATTCAAAGGTTTCCTTCGAAAAAGGAAGGCCTTCGGTGAAGCTTTCGATCTTCTGGCGATTGGCGCTCAGCTGCCTAGCCATCATCGCGGTCATGGCGGGGGTCAATTTCTACGCGCTCAACCAACTCCAGCAACTCACGGTCTTAAGCACGGAACTGGTCTCCTATCACTACCCCGCCATTGACACCGCCAAGCGCCTCCTCGCCAGTCTCATGACCCAGCTCCGGAGCGAGAAGAAATACCTGGCGGTTCCCGATCCCATTTTTCTGGGCGATTTCGACGGGGAAGCGGAGGACTTTCGCCGGACGCTTGCGGCCCTGCTGGAGCAGGAATCCGCCGCCGACACGCAGCGACTCCTGAAAGGGCTCGAGCGACTCCACCAGGAATACGAGACTCTATTCCACGGCGCGGCCGATCGACGCTCCAGCCACAACCCCAAGCCGGTCAGCTACGAGGTGCAGCGGGACACGCTCATGGTCCGGATGACCGCGGCGCTGGACGCCTATGTCAACCTGCACGAGGAACGGGTGGGCGCGCTTGTCAGTGACTCTCGTGCGCGGTCGGCCCGCGCCGAAATCATGACGCAACAACTCGTGATCGCGGCCATCCTTCTCGGATTGGGTCTGGCCGGCATCGCGACCTACAGCATTCTGTATCCCTTGCGTCAGCTGCAGGAGCACATCCGACGGATCGGTCAGGGACAGTTCGGACAGTCCGTGGACGTCGCCGCGCCCTACGACCTGCGAGAGCTGGTGGACACCGTGAACGGGCTGGCCAGAAAACTCCAGGAGCTGGACGACATGAAAGCCGAGTTTCTGGCGCATGTCTCCCATGAGTTGCGCACCCCGCTGGCCTCCATCCGGGAAGGCACGCAACTCCTTCTGGATGAGGTGCCCGGCCCCCTGAGCCAGGAACAGCGCGAGACGCTCCGGATCATCATGGACAGCAGCGAGCGATTGATCCACTTGATCTCCACCCTGCTCGATCTCTCGAAGATGGAAGCCGGGATGATGGAATACCGGATCGCCCCCACCGACTTGACGCGTATTGCGGAGACCTCGGTGAACAAGGTCCGGCTGTTGGCGGAGGGCAAGCGCATCCGGATCCTGACCGAGACTCCGCCCGGACGATTGTGGGTTCCGGCCGACGGTCCCCGGCTCGAACAGGTTCTGGACAATCTTCTTTCAAACGCCCTCAAGTTCAGTCCGGAAGGGGCGACGGTCAACCTCCACATGGAGCCGGACGCCAGGACAGGCGTCATCCGGATCTCCGTGTCGGATACGGGGCCGGGGATTTCTGCCGAAGACCTCCCCCATATCTTCGAGCGTTTCTACCAAGGACGCATGCAAGCGCGGCCTGCCGTGGCCGGCAGCGGTCTCGGGTTGGCGCTGGCCAAGAAAGTGGTCGAAGCGCACGGGGGACAGATTTGGGTCGAAAGCGACCTCGGCAAAGGCACGGCGGTTCGCTTCATCCTTCCCCTGGCGCGCTCGGGAGGCAACGCATGAGACTCGAGGGACCATGGATCGGAGGGTTCCTGTTGGCGCTCATCGCCAGCACGGGAGCCTGCGCGCCGCTGCGGAGCCATCCTATTCCGTCCGCTCCTCTCTTCAGCCTGGACCCGCGCGACGCTCAGCGCTACCAGGCCCTGGCCCGCGAGCAGGACGCCTCGCTGGCCGCCTGCGCCGAAACCCACATCTGTGACCGCGCGCACTTCACCCGCGCGCTGGTGGCCCTGTACGAAGACCAAACGGTCGCGGCCAAGCACTTCCAGGACGTCATCGCCGTGGCTCCCCAAAGCCGCCTGGCCGCTTCAAGCCAGTTCTGGCTGCAGTTCTTGCAAAATCCTCCGATCTTTTTCGCGCAGCATAGTGCGTTCGCCGAGGCCACGGACCGCCTCGTTCGTGACTTGCTGGATCTGGAGTTCTCGTCGGCTCTGGTGTTCCAACGCGAGGTGAAGGCGCGGGACAAAAAGGTGGAAGAATTGACGCAACAGCTTGATGCGCTGAAACGGATCGATCAGGAAATGAAAGAAAAGAGCCGGCCCACGCGGCCGCCGACCAGAATGCCGTCCGCGGCCGACAAAGACAGTCATCCTTGAGGATACCGATGGCACAGGAACGCATACTCGTAGTGGACGATGATCAGGGCCTGCTCCAGCTCCTCAAGATGCGCCTGACGGCCATGGGCTTCGCCGTCACCGCCTGCGCGACCGGCGAAGAGGCCATCGACGTCGCCAAGCGGGAGGTCTTCGACCTGGCCGTCACCGACCTCCGGCTCCCGGACCGGGATGGGTTGACGGTCATGGAGGAACTCCTGCTCATCCATCCGTCCCTGCCGATCCTGATCCTCACCGCCCATGGGAGCATCCCCAATGCCGTCGAGGCCATGCAAAAAGGGGCTTACGGCTATCTCACGAAGCCCTTCGACGACAGGGAGTTCAAGATCGTGATCGGGAAGGCCCTGGCTCAGCAACGGATGAGCCGCGAGATCGAGCGGCTCCGCTCGCTGGTCGCGGAACTCTATGGACTGGAAAACGTGGTGGCCCGAAGCGCCAAGATGCGGACCCTGCTCCAACAGGTCGCGCGCATCGCCGAGACCGACGCCACGGTCTGCCTCTCCGGCGAGACCGGCACCGGCAAGGAAGTGATCGCCCGCGTGATCCACTGCAACAGCCCGCGGGCGCGGGGACCGTTCGTCGCGCTGAACTGCAGCGCTATCCCGGAAACCCTCTTCGAGAGCGAACTCTTCGGTCACGTCAAGGGGGCGTTCACCGGCGCCCAGTATGCGAAACGCGGGCTCTTTCAGAGCGCCGCCGGGGGGACTCTCTTCTTGGACGAGGTCAGCGAAATGCCCCTGGCCCTGCAGGCCAAGCTCCTTCGCGCCCTCCAGGAACGCGAAGTCCTGGAGGTCGGCGCCGAGCGCCCGACGAAGATCGACGCCCGGATCATCATCGCGACGAACAAGGATCTCGAACAGGCGGTCCGGGCCGGGACGTTCCGGGAGGATCTCTACTATCGGATCCAGGTCGTTCCGCTGGTTGTCCCTCCACTCCGGGAACGGCGGGACGATGTTCCGCCGCTGGCCCAGCATTTTCTGAAACAGAGCACCAAACGGATGCGCAAGGACATCCGGGGGTTTTTGCCGGAGGCCATGCAGAAGCTGATGCTCCACCGCTGGCCCGGCAACGTCCGCGAGCTGGAGAACACGATTGAAAAAGCTGTGGTCCTCTCCACGCAGGACATGATCACGGCCGATCTGCTTCCTGCCGTCAGCCAGCCTGCGGAGAACCAGGTGAAGCCTCTCACCGAGGCCCGGGAGGATTTCGAGCGGGAATACCTGAAGGAAGTCTTACAACTGACCGGCGGCAACGTCTCGCGCGCCGCCCAGATCGCCGGCCGGTACCGCGCCGACTTCTACAAGCTGCTCAGGAAACACGGCCTCCACCCCGGAGACGCCAAGGAAGAGAAAGCGGCCTCCCCCGTGGAGGCGCCTCAACGCGACCCGTCTCAGGATTAAGGTGCGCCTCGACCCTGCCGATGACCGTCACGATTCCTTCATCATGAGATACTCGACAAGAAACGACGCCTGCCGCAGCGTGGGGGAACCGGTGGTCAGCGGCGGAGCGAATTCCAGCCCCGTGTTGTCGCCGTTCCGCCAGATGACCTGCGCGGTCAGCGATTCCGTCGTTTCGCATCCCTCCTCACCGTGGAACCGGAAGCGGATCGTGACCGTCTGGCCCGGTTTCAGGTACTGCTTGGCGCAGAGAGCTACGCCGGTCCAGCTCAGGTTGCTCATGCTCCCCCAATAGACGTTGGCGTCACCGGCCGCGAGGATATCCACGCGCGTCAGAAGGTGGTAGCGCCGCGCCTTCCGACGCTCGCGAACCATCGTCCCTCCAGCCCTGTTGATCGGCTCCATTTTCTCCATATCCCTTCCTCCCTATTCCTCCGGCGGATGTGCATGGGTGCGCTTGGAGATCACCAACCGCCTTCCCGTGAAATACAGAAAGCTGGCCGGCATTCCGGGCCCCAACCGGCGCGCCCGGTCGCGGTCGCCGCTCAAGCGGCGAAGGAACCCGCCTAGCAGGAAGATCACCACCATCACGCTCACCGTTTCCATGTTGATACCTTGTTGTGTATTCCCTTGGCGGCACCGCAAGGGGCGCCTATAGGTAAAGACATAGCAAGGGCGGTGCCAGCCCCGAACCTGTCTATGCGTTGACCAAGAACGGAAAGCCTGGCCAGGCCTTCCGCGTGAGGGGCATGGAACTCCGTTCGAAAATGAACAGGGGGAGATAGTGCGAAGGACGTGGCCGGACAGAATTGTCCGGGCCTAGGGTTGCGGGCTCAGGGCGTTCAGTTCGGCCTGGTAGGCCGCGGCAACGGCGTCTCTCCCGGCGGCCTTCGCGGCCCGGACCAGACGCTTCCCGGCATCCATCGCCTTCTGAACGTGATTCAGCGCGAGGTAGCCGCGGTAGGCGCGCTCGTAAAAGCCCACGGCCTCTTCCGAATGATTTTCCTCTTCCGAGAGCCGGCCGAGGTTGACAAGGTCGGCCTCGATCGCCGGACGGCTCTCCGTCTCCTTGTCGAGAGTCAGCGCCTGCTCATAGCGGCTGCGGGCCTCGGCGCGGCGGCCCCGCTTCTCCGACAGCGCGCCGAGGTTGCTGTGGTTGCTGGCCATGGCTCGCCGCTCGGCGAGGTCGGTGTTGATCGCCAGGGCCTGCTGAAAGCTCTGCTCCGCCCGGTCCAGCTCGCCGCGCGCCTGTTGGAGCAGACCCAGGTTGTTCAGAACAACGGCCTCGCCCCGGCGATCCTTGATCTCGCGGGCAAGGGCGAGCGCCTGCGAGTAATGGCCGAGCGCCGCCGCGGGATCCCCCATAAGATGCGCCGCCTGCCCGCGATAGCTAAGACCCTCGACGGCAAGCGCCTGATCGCCGATCTCCACCGCAATCCCATAGGCCCGGCGATGGAATTCGGCCGCCGCGGGATACTCGCCTTGGAGAGCCGCCACCGTGCCTAAATCGTTGAGCGCCACGGCAAGGCCAGACCGGTCGTCCAGGCTCTCCGCCAGACGTCGCGCCTCATCAAAGATCATCCCGGCCCGCGCCACATCCCCGCGGGCCAGCGCGAGGTGCCCCTTATCACGGAGGTCCCGGACCTTCGAGGCCAGCGGGGGCAGTTCGGGACCCGCGGCGCCGCCGACGCACCCGCCCGCCAGGAGCGCGAGCAGCAGGATGACCGGCGCGGCTCGTCTCATTCCTTGCCCACCTCATCGGCGCGTAGACTCCTGGGCACGACGGCGGCCCGCTCCTCTGCCCGCGCCGCGCGCCCCTTGGCCGCGAAGACACTGACCGGGAAGGTTTTTTTCGCGCCGGTCACAACCTCGCCGACATCGTCCACCATATCCTGCGCCGACCGCACCAGCGGCGACATATCCTGATGGACCGTGCTCCGGAGATCGCCCGTGATCGCCTTGACGTTGTCCGCGGAGCCCTGAACCGACTCGACGAGCGCCGGCAGCTTGGCGGTCGCGGTCCTCACGTCCTTCGCCGCCTCGCCGGCCCGATCCACACTCACGCGCACGCCGGCCACGATGGCCGGGAGCTGTTCGGCCGTGCTCAGCGCGGCTTCGCGGATCGTCGCCGTCGTTTCCTTCACGTTCTCCAGCACGGCGGGCAGCCGGGTGGACGCCTCCCGCACGTGGCCGAGAGTCTCGTTGCCGGTCTTCACCGTCGCATGCACGTCCTGGGTGATCTCTTCCACCCGGACGAGCGTCCTCTTGACGGTCTCCACCAGCGGCTTGACCTCGGTCATGAAGTCGGCGATGTTGAACGGTTCCTCCGCTTCGATGTGCCCTCCCTCCTCGACAACCGGTTTGCTCTTGTTGCCCACCGTGATCTCGACCTGCGGCTCGCCCACGAAGCCTCCGGACTTGCCGGTCTTTGCGACGGAGTTTTGCCGGATCTTGTCCTGATACTTCTTCAGTATCTCCATGGTCACCTCGGCGTCGTTCTGCGCGGTCACCTCGACCTTAGTGACCTTGCCGATCTGGATCCCCAAGAGCATCACCGGCTTGCCGGGCTTCAAGCCGAAGCTTTCACTGAAAAGGGTGGTCACGTGATATTTTTCTTCGAACAGGTTCTCGCTTTGGGCCACCAGCACCAGCACGCCGACGAGGACAAGGATCGGCACCAGCACAAACCAGCCAACGATCTGATGGAGACGGGTCTGCGAGAGGCGGTGAGAGTAATGCATGGCTGTTTCTCCTTTACTGGGATCCAAAAAAATCCTGCACCATCGGATCAACCACCAGCGGCGCCTCGGCCGGCGGGCACACGGCCACGAGACGGCCGTCCCGGATGAGGGCCAGGCGGTCCATCATGCGGAACAGACCGGTGGGCGCGTTGATCGTGGTGACGATCGTCAGCCCCCGTTCCCGTCGGTAGCGCTCCAGGAGTTTGCGGACGCGGATGAGATCATCGGCGTCCAATCCGACCAGCACCTCTTCCACGCACAGGAGATCCGGGTCCATCACCATGGCCCGTGCGATCGCCGCCTGGCGCGCATCACCCAACGCCAAGTCGGCCGGCATCCGGTCGCGAAAGGCGTCCACGCCGCACTCCGCCAAGCGCGTCAGTACCCGTTCGCGGAGCTCGATCTCCGGAAAGACGGCATGATAGCGAAGCGGGAGCGCGACGTTGTCGAAGACAGTCATGTTGCTGATCAGCGCGGGTTTGGCAAAGACGAATCCCACCCGCTGGCGCAGCGCCAGGCGCTGCTCTTCCGTCGCGCGGGCCGGGTCCACTTCCAGCACCCGCACCGTTCCGGACGCGGGTTCCTCCAGTCCCGCGCAGAGCCTGAGCACGAGGCCCTTGCCCGACGCATTGGGCCCAACCAGGGCGACGGCCTCGCCCCGCTGTACGGTCAAGCTGATGTCCTCGACGGGCGTCTGCTTCCCTTCGCTCGCCGAAACGCGGTCCAATGTGATCACCGCTTCCGCCATGGTCACAGGTAAAAGCCGACCGACACGATGATGTCGAGGACCAGGCAAACGGTGACCGTGTTGAGCATCGCCCGCGTCGTCTGCTGGGGCACCTCGGTGGTGGCGCCCACGACGGAGAGCCCGTGATGGCAGCAGATGACGGCGATGGTGAATCCGAACAGGACGCTCTTGATGACGGTGATCAGGACGTCGGAAACCGTGAGCGCATCCTGAATCTCCTCCAGGTAGACCAGGACGGGAATGGTGAGGTGGACCTTGGCTACCAGGAACCCGCCCACGATCGCGATGAAGTCGAAATAGATCGTCAAGCAGACCATGGCCACGATCATTCCGGCCACGCGCGGCATCACCAGGAAGCGGATCAGGCTGATGCCCATCGCCTCGAGCGCGGCGATCTCCTGGCCGACCTGCATGTTACCCAACTCCGTGCAGATGGCAGTCCCTGACCGCCAGATCACGATGAAAGCCGTAATGAGCGGGCCCAGCTCATGGACCACCGTCAACTCGATGATCTTGGCGAGAAAGGCGCCCGCTCCGACCTGCGGGAGCGTGATCCCGGCCTGGATGATGATGATGAGGCCCAGCATCAGAGCAATCGCGCCGACGACCGGCAGTGCATCGACGCCGGTGAACAGGATCTGGCTGGCGATGACTCGGAAGGCTTCCCCCCGCCCACGCCGCGCGAGCGAGAAGAGTTCGCGAAAGGCGCGAACGCCCAGGTCGAGAACCGCCGCCACATAGGCGACGCCCTCGACCGTTTTCCTTCCGGTCCAAGCAATCACAACCGGCGGGGCCCGCCGTTAGCCTTTGGGGACGTTCTGTTTTTCCCAGTCCGACAGGAACTTCTTGAGGCCGCTGTCGGTCAGCGGGTGCTGCACGAGCTGCTTGTACACGGCGAACGGCATCGTGCAGATGTCGCCGCCGATCCTGGCGGCCTCCACCACATGCTGCGGGTGGCGCACGCTGGCGACCAGCACCTTGGTCTTGTATTGATAATTTCGGTAGATGGTCACGATGTCCTGGATGAGCCCCATCCCGTGCTCGCTGATGTCGTCCAGCCGCCCGACGAATGGGCTGACGCACCAGGCGCCGGCCTTGGCCGCCAGCAGGGCCTGGGTCGGCGAGAAGCAGAGGGTGACGTTGACCTTGATCCCCTCGGAGGCCAGGGCCTTGCAGGCTTTGAGCCCCTCGGGAATCAGCGGGACCTTCACCACGATGTTCTTGTGAATCTTCGCCAGGTCCTTGCCTTCCTTGATCATCGCGCCGGCCTCGACGCTGACGACTTCCGCGCTGATCGGCCCGTCCACGATGGAGCAGATTTCCACGAGCAGGTCCTTGAAACTGCGCCCTTCCTTGGCCACCAGGGACGGGTTGGTCGTGACGCCGTCCAGCACGCCCCAGCCGGCGGCCTCTTTTATCTCTTTCGTGTTTCCGGTGTCTAAGAAGATAAGCATGGGTGGTCGTCCTCCATGAGGGTCAGGCAGAATGGGATATTTGTGGTATTCTAGGAGAACACTGCGGTCATTGCAAACACGAACACGAGGTCATTTATGAAACGTTGGGCGATGATCTTGGGACTCGCGGCGCTCACGGTCGGGTGCGCGAGCAATCCCTACTTGGACCAGTCCCTCAAGCCGGCGGCTCAGCGCCACGAAGCCAAGGAGTGGTTCGAGAAGGAATGGGGCAAGCCTTCCGGCACCTCGAAGCGCTTCTGGGGCGGCGAAAAATGGACCTACTATCGCATTGCCGGCGGCACCGCCCGGATCCTCGGCGGCATCAATCCCCACCAGTGCGAGATCGAGCTGTTCTTCGACAAGGACGGCAAGCTGGACGACTACAACTATTCGTCCGGCTGCTGACGGGCTACGCCGAGCTGAGCTTCTTCTGATAGTTGGCGCGGCAGGTTTCGCTGCAAAAGAAGTACGTCCGGTCGCCCTGCTGGAGAAAGAACGCGCCCTCCCTCGGCACGAACATGCCGCAGACCGGGTCTTGGATCATGTCGGCCGGACTCCCCGATGACCCCACCGACCGCGCACCTTCTTTATCCCGTCCCAACAAGCCGCGCAGGGCGCTTCGCACCATGAAGTACACGATGGCCAGCAGGACGCCGAGGACGAAAAACCGCCACATGCGAGGAGCCTAGCAGAACCACGGAAGAGGGGTCAAACGAGGGTTTAGGGCCGTTCCCGCAGCATCCGCTCCTGCATCTCTTTTCGAAACCTCGCGCTAAAGAGGAGGAACTTCGCTTGCTGCTCGGGCGTCAGCAAGTCGCGCGCCACTTGCAGGCGCTCCCGCCGCAAGCCTGCCATGGAATCTTCCACCACATAGACCCGTTCCAAGGCTTGCTTCAGCGCCCCGCTATCGGCCGGACTGCCTCCGGCAGACGGCGGCGCTTCCTCCTGGCCCCGCCTGCCGCCGTTCCGTGGCCCCCGGCGCATCTCGTTGCGCAGACCCTTGGCCTGTTCCCGCAAAGCCTGAATCGCTTCCTTCCGTTGACGTCGCAGGTCCTCCCCCTTCCGGTCCAGCTGCTCCAGCCGTTGGTTGAGCCTGGAATGGGTGGCCTCGTCCAGTTGCAAGGCTTGCAGCAGCTTCTCTCTCCTTTGGGTTTCGAACTGCCGGATGCGTTCCTCCACATCCTTGCCGCCGCGGTCCGGAGCCGTCATGCGGTCCAGCTCTTCCATGACCGGCGGTGTCGGCTTGGGGCCGCCCGGCCGCTCCATCTCCTGCGCGCCTGCTGGAGCCGACAGCGCGACAACCAGCACAACCGACAGGCTACTCTGATGCCAAACGTTTCGGCACATAGTTTCTCCCCTTAGATATCCCGGAACAATTGCTCCACGGTCCGCCGGTCCAGGCGAGATGCCATCTCGGCCAAAACCGTATCGGGATCATCCTCCCAGGATGCCTCCCAGCCCGCATCGCCCAGACTCGACAGCTCCACAGCTTGCGGAATATTCGCCCCGGACTGTCCGGACGGCGCCGGCCCCTGCTCGAACAGTCCCTTGAGAGACCAGGCGCCGATGAGCAGCAGGACCGACGCCGCAAGGGCCATCGGCCACCCCGCTATTCCCGTCCACTGCCAAGATGGGATGGGGGAACGTTCACGCGCCAACTCCAGGCGAACCCGCCCGGGAAATTCGTTCCAGAACCGGTCGCCAGGGTCCGGCACCGCCACGCCCTTCACCCTGACCAGGACCTGTCGGACCGCCTCCATTTCGGCGCGACACCCCGCGCACTCCTCCAGATGAGCCGTGACGGCCCGCACCCGCGACGGCTCCAAATCCAGCTCGAGATACGGCACAGTCAATTCCTTGATCTCAGTGCACGTCATAGTCATCCCTCGCCCGCCACCAGGACGCGGCGGAGCCTGTCCACCGCGTGATGGTAATTGGCCTTCGCGGTCCCTTCGGAGCAGCTCATGATCGTCCCGATTTCCGCGAAGGCGTGGTTGTGATAGACCCGCAGCACCAGGGCTTCCCGTTGCCGCGTCGGCAGAGTCCGGATCGCGCGGCCCAGGATATCTTGAAGCTCGGCGCCGGCGACCTCCGCAAAGATGTCCCGTGGGTCCGCCAGCGGTAGTTCCTGGATGTCCTCGTGCATCCGGCGCGCCCGATCGCGAATGGCGTTGCGGCAGAGGTTCATGCCGATCTGATAGAGCCAGGTGCGGAAGCTCGACTCGCGCCTGAAGGACCGGTGATGCAAAAACGCCTGTACGAACGTCTTCTGCGCCAGATCCGCCGCGTCGGCATGGCTCTCCAGCATCCGGTATGCCAGATCGTAGATGGTCTTCTGATGGCGCTTGACCAGCTCTTCGAAGGCCGCCTCGTCGCCGGCGCCGTAGCGGTCCAACAACTGGTAATCCGACTCCGCCATCCCGTCCTCGCCCGCCTGCGTCATTCTCTATACTTCTTGAGACACGCCATGTCATCAAAGGTAAAAAATAAAATTATGCTCGGGGTTTCCATGGGTTGCAGTTTTCCCGACGATCAGGCTATGATGCAGGTATCATACGTTCAGGACCAAGGAGGTTCATTCACATCATGGCCGCACGCAGGACCGGGAAAGCCAAATATAACGCCCACGCAGCAGATATGAGACACGCACGGAGAGTGACTCCCCGTCTGACCCCGCGGGAACGCCAAGTGTTGAGCCTGGTGGCCCATGGCTACACCAGCCGAGAGATCGGCGAAAAACTGGGCATCAGCCCCCGCACGGCAGAAACCCATCGCGTCAACATCGGCCGCCGACTGGGCATCCGAAACGTGGCGCAGATGGTCCGTTACGCCATCGAAAACAAGCTGTAATCTAACGCCCGCGCAACACGCCTCCGGTATGGGAGGCCTTGACGCCCGCCACTTCTTTGGGTGGGCCGACGGCGACGATCTCGCCGCCGCGGTCTCCGCCTTCCGGCCCCAGATCGATGATCCAGTCGGCGTTGCGAATCACGTCGAGGTTGTGCTCGATCACCACGACGCTGTTGCCGGACTCCACCAGGCGATTGAGCACCTCGAGCAGCTTCTGAATGTCCGCAAAGTGCAGGCCGGTGGTGGGCTCATCCAGGATATAGAGGGTGCGGCCGGTCGCCCGCTTCGACAGTTCGCGTGACAGCTTCACCCGCTGCGCTTCGCCTCCCGACAGCGTCGTGGCCGACTGGCCGAGCTTGATGTAGCCGAGCCCCACGTCGTTGAGCGTCGCCAGCTTGGCCTTGATGAGCGGCAGGTGCTGGAAGAAGGCCAGCGCTTCCTCGACAGTCATGTCCAGGACGTCGGCGATGCTCTTCTCCTTGTGGCGCACGTCGAGCGTCTCCCGGTTGTAGCGCCGGCCCTTGCAGACTTCGCAGGTCACGTAGACGTCCGGCAGGAAGTGCATCTCGATCTTGATCATGCCGTCGCCCCCGCAGGCTTCGCAGCGCCCGCCCTTCACGTTGAACGAGTAGCGTCCCGCTTTGTAGCCGCGCACCCGCGACTCGGGCAGGCTCGCAAAGAGGTCGCGGATGTAGGTGAACAGGCCGGTGTAGGTCGCCGGGTTGGAGCGCGGCGTGCGCCCGATCGGCGACTGATCGATGTTGACGATCTTGTCGATGTGCTCGATGCCCTTGATGTCCGAGCAGCCTGCGATCCACGGCCGCTTGGGCACACCGCGCACTTTTTCGCCATAGAGCAGCTCGCGTAGGCTCCGGTAGAGGACGTCGAAGAGCAGGGTGCTCTTGCCAGACCCCGACACGCCAGTCACGCAGGTCAGCAGGCCCAGCGGAATCTTCACCGTCACATTCTTGAGGTTGTGCTCTTTGGCGCTCACGACGGTGAGGGCGCGGCCGGCCTGCCGCGCCCGGTGCGGGAGCGTGATGTTCATATCCCCGCGCAGGTACTGTCCGGTCAGCGATTCCGTGCTGGCCATGACCTCGGCCGGCGAACCTTTGGCGACAACGAAGCCCCCGTGCACGCCTGGGCCTGGGCCGAGGTCGAGAATGTAATCCGCGTGCCGCATGGTCTCGGCGTCATGCTCGACCACGATCACCGTATTGCCGAGATCGCGCAGCCGGAGCAACGTGTCGAGCAGCCGCTTGTTGTCCCGCTGGTGCAGCCCGATGGACGGCTCATCCAGGATATAGAGGACACCGACCAGCCCGGACCCGATCTGCGTGGCCAGGCGGATGCGCTGGCCTTCGCCGCCAGAGAGCGTGGCCGCGGCCCGATCCAACGTCAGGTAGTCCAGGCCGACGTTGATGAGAAAGCCCAGGCGCTCCCGGATCTCTTTCAGGATGCGGTGCGCGATGAACTGTTCGCGCTCTGTGAGCTTCAGTTTCTGGAAGAACCCGGCCGCGTCCCGGATGGACAGCCGCGTGACCGCGGCGATGGACTTGCGGTCGATCAGGACCGAGAGGCTTTCGGGTTTCAGGCGGTCGCCCTTGCAGATGGAACAGAGCGTCAGCGACCCGTAGTCCTCTTCTTCATATGCGTCATCCTCATCGAACACCGGACAGCCTCTGGGCGGCTCGTGGCCGAGCCCGTCGCAGGCGGGACAGGCACCGTGGGGGCTGTTGAAGGAAAAGAGGCGCGGCGTCAATTCCGAATAGCTGAAGCCGCAGCGCACGCAGGCCAGCTTCTCGCTGTAGATGAGGTCTTTCTTCCCGTCCAGATCGATCACAACCAGGCCGTGGGCCTGCTTGAGCGCGATCTCGAGCGAATCCGCCAGCCGGCGCATCGTCGGCTCGTCGTCCTTGAGGACGACACGGTCCACCACGATCTCGATCGTGTGTTTCTTCTGCTTGTCCAGCGCAATCTCGTCCGCGAGGTCGTGCGGCTTGCCGTCCACCCGCGCGCGGATGAACCCGCTGCGGCGCGAATCTTGAAGTTCCTTGCGATACTCACCCTTGCGGTCGCGCACGATGGGCGCCAGGATCGAGAGCTTCGAGCCTGACGGCAGGGCCATCAGCGCGTCCACCATTTGCTGAACCGTCTGGGCCGTGATGGGATCGCCGCACTGGGGGCAGTGTGGCTTGCCGATGCGGGCGAAGAGCAGCCGGAGATAGTCGTAGATCTCGGTGACGGTCCCCACGGTGGAGCGGGGGTTGCGCGACGTGGTCTTCTGTTCGATGGCGATGGCCGGCGAGAGCCCTTCGATGGAGTCCACGTCGGGCTTGTCCATCTGTTCGAGGAACTGGCGGGCGTAGGCCGAGAGCGATTCGACATAGCGGCGCTGGCCCTCGGCGTAGATCGTGTCGAAGGCGAGCGAGGATTTGCCGGAGCCGGACAGCCCGGTGATCACGACGAGCTGGTCGCGGGGGATCGCCAGGTCGAGGTTCTTGAGGTTGTGCTCCCGCGCGCCCTTGATGACGATGGATCGAGGATCAGGCATAATGCGTCATTCTAAGCTGAGGCCACGCAAGGCCACAAGCCCCAGGCGGCGGCTCCGGAGGAGGCTATGAAACCGCGGATTAAACTCATCACGTTGGGCGTCAGGGATTTGGAAAAGTCGCTGGCTTTTTACCGCGACGGGATGGGCCTGGCGACGGAAGGGATCATCGGCACGGAATTCGAGGACGGTGCCGTCGTCTTCTTTGAAATGAACGACGATTTGATCCTGGCGCTGTGGCCTAAAAAATCCCTAGCCAAGGACGCCAAGATCGCCGTGAGTCCGCCAAGCCCGACGGAATTCTCCCTCGGCCATAACGTCAAATCCAAACAGGAAGTCGATGCGGTCATGGCGCAGGCCGCCAAAGCAGGCGCCACGATCACCGACCCTGCGCACGATCGCTTCTGGGGAGGCTACGCCGGGTACTTCCAGGATTTAGACGGCCACCTCTGGGAAATCGCCTGGAATCCTCACTGGGAAGTCAAGGAATAGCTCGCATCTGCTTCCGCCAGTAGTCCTGCCGAAAGTAACCTTTGCCGGCAACTACGTGTCAAAAGGAATATTGCGATGCCGAAAAGATGACGATTGACATTATGTCAAATTTGACATATAGTATTTGGCAAGGGCCGACGGCGTGAAAAAGAGCAAGCGCGAGAAACTCAAAGCGGCCGGATGGGCTGTCGGCTCGGTGCAGGAGTTTCTGGGCTTGTCGGATGCCGACGCCGCGCTCATCGAGTTGAAGCTCTCCTTGAGCCGCAGCCTTCGCGAGCGCCGCCAACGGCACGGCCTTTCGCAGGTTGACCTCGCAAAACGCCTGCGTTCCAGCCAGTCCAGAGTAGCCAAGATGGAAGCGAGCGATCCGTCCGTCTCGATGGACCTGCTGGTTAGCTCGCTTCTCGTCCTAGGAGCCAAACCAACCGATCTCAGTCGGACGATTCGAACCTAAGCACCCCACCCCGCCGCATCGGCTTCCGCACATGGAGGTAATTGACTCAGATGCCTTTAACGCCTATAGTTACATCACAACAGAGTTTCTGGATGAAAAAACAACGCAAATCCTCCAATCAAATTCTAATCCTTCCGCCTCAGGATGTAATAAAAGCTCTCTCCCAAATTCAAAAGCCTGTTACCGCTACTATTCTTGATCCCTGGTATAACAAGGGAGTAGGTGGGGTTCAAAAAAATTATATCGAATGGTTATCTGCGGTGGTCTCGAAGACTGCAGAGTTTTCAGACCACATTTTCCTTTGGGGGTTTCCAGAGATCGTTTATGAAATACTGAGCCGCTTGCCCGCTGGTTTTAATCTAGTAGCTTGGTTAACCTGGTACTACAAGAATTGTCCTTCAGTAATCCGAGGGTGGCGTTCCGCACAATATACCTGTCTTCACCTGGCTAAAAATGATGCCAAATTGTATCCAGAACATTTTCTGAATGGGGCGCAGACACAGAAACTAAATGAAGGAAAACTGCGTTATATGCCAGGGCCTCCAAGCGTGATAGAAGTGCCTTTAAATATTGGCTTCGTTGGGCGTGCTGAACAGACAGGTCATCCAGCTCAAAAACCGATAAAGGTTTTTGAGCCTCTTATCTTGATGACGACGAAACCAGATGACCTAGTGTTCGATCCAATGTGCGGCTCAGGAACAACGGGAGAAGTTTGCAGGCTACTAAACCGGCGCGCCATTCTCTGCGACTGTTCTGAGGAATATATTCAGTTAACCGAAAAGCGCCTCGGACTCAGAAGGCAGAGGTAATCCTAGAGTCCCTTAAAGTATTTTTTGAGAAATGTATAGACTCTTAATTTTTCTTTTGCTGATGCTGCCTGGATTATAGCTAACACATTGAGCCAGCCTGTAGAATCATCCCAATAGTTCTTTTTCATTACCTGATGGCGTCCGCATAATGCCTGCCAATCATCTGGTATATCCGGATTGGGATTAGGATTAACAGAATGCGGCTGTTTATGATCAGGGGTTAACCTTACAGTTCCGCCTCCAATTGGATCTTGTTCTCCTTCCGCTAGCCCACACACTAAACCTCTTTCAGTCCATTCGCATCTTTGGTTGGCGCGCAGTAAAACTACTTTCCAGGCCGATTGACTGATTTGAAGCCTCCGACCAGCGGTTTTTCGTTTCTTCTTGCTCCTTAAAACATATTCGCTGACTTTCAGATCAGGTGTGTCCCTAGAGGAGAGTATTGTATAACCAGAATCTGTTCTTAATTCGGATAAACGTTGATGCCAATTCTCAGGAATTTTGCCTGTATTGGGATCCTTTGCGACCTGCAGTATTTGTTCGCGCGTAACAATCTTCCTCACATTATCAAGAAATAAGGCTTCAATTCGACCCCTTACACTTGGCTGGACGTATGCCTTTTTTATTTTGGCATAAGGGAACTTCTTTGCAGGCATGTCCCCCCTCCCAAAGGGAGGCATTATGCATAGCCCCAAAAGATCCTGCAAAGGATTTTTCAAAACACCATAGATTTCATTTGCTTGCCCGGCGTCTTCAGCGGGTGATACGATGGCGCTTCCATGTTGACAGTGGAAGAACAGACGCAGGCGGCGCCGGCGGGGGCAGGCTCGGAGAAGGAGCAGGCCGTTCAACGGATGTTCTCGTCGATCGCTCGCTACTACGACCTGAACAATTCGCTGCTAAGCCTCGGCCTGCATCACTCCTGGAAACGCAAGGCAGTCGGCTTTCTCTCGCCTAACGACTGCAGTGTACTGGACGTCGGAGCCGGTACCGCTGACCTCGCTCTGCTGACGGCGCAACATCTTGGCGGGAAAGCCCGGATCATCGCGGCCGATTTGAACAAACCCATGCTGGCGATCGGAGTGGAGAAGGTGCGAGCGGCGACATTGCAGCGCCAGATCGTGTGCGTACAGGCTAATGCCGAGCGCTTGTGCGTGCCAGACGCCTCGTTCGACGCCGTGACAACCGGCTTCTGCATGAGGAACGTCGCCGATCTGTCGCAGGCCCTCCAGGAGATCAAGCGCGTGCTGAAACCCGGAGGCCGCCTCATCTGCCTGGAATTCTCGCGTCCCGTCGTGAGCTGGCTCCGGCGACTGTACGACTGGTACTCCTTCACCCTGCTGCCATGGATCGGGACCAGAGTGTCCGGCGACACAACCGGCGTCTATCAATACTTGCCCGCCTCGATCCGCACCTTTCCCAATCAGGAAGACCTGGCGCGTCTGATGCGCGAAACAGGATTCAAGCAAGTCGACTATCACAACCTGAGCGGCGGCATCGTCGCCATCCACGTCGCAATCAAATGACCAGCATCCTCTACATCTTCCTGCCCTGCAAGCAGATCTACCCGGTCGGCTGCACCTATCTGGCGGACTACATCCACAAGCGCCACCCGGAAGTCCGCCAGCGCATCCTCGACCTGTCGCAGGTCCCGCCCGGCGAGCGCGCGCAGGTCGTCCGCGAGACCGCCGAGGCCTTCCGCCCCGACCTCGTCTGCTTCTCCTGGCGCGACATCCAGATCTTCTCGCCGCACGAAGGGGACGCCTCGCTGGAGCAGGCCTTCACCTTCTACTACTCAAACAATCCGTTCAAGAAACTCGCCGCCTCGCTCTCCGGTGTCAAATCGCTCTACCAGTACTACTCCGGCATCCGGGCCAACCTCGCGCACGCCTGGCTGATCCGCAAGACCTGCCCCGACGCGCAGATCATGATCGGCGGCGGGGCCTTCGGCGCCTTCGCCGACCAGCTCATCGAAAAGCTGCCGGAGGGCACGATCGGCATTCTCGGCGAAGGCGAAGAGGCCGTGCTGAAAGTCGTCGAAGGCAAACCTCTCGACGGCGAGCGCTTCATCACGCGACAGAACGGGAAGACGATCAAGGGCATGGGGCAAAGCTACAGGGACCTCACCGACCAATCCATAGACCTGCCCTACCTCACGACCATCTTTCCTCAATACATGACTTATACAAATGACTGCATCGGCGTGCAGAGCAAGCGCGGGTGCCCGTATGATTGCGCCTTCTGTCTCTACCCGTACCTCGAAGGCAAGTCTGTCCGCTACCGCCCGGCTGCGCTGGTCGTCAAGGACATCTCGGAGCATTATCACCGGTGGGGCACGCGGCGGTTCTGGTTCACCGACGCCCAGTTCATCACCGGCAAGGCCTCCTACCCCCAATGCACCGAGATCATGGAGCGAATCATCGCCGACAAGCTGGAGCTCGAATGGTCCGGCTACATCCGCACGTCGCTCATCACCGCGGACTTCGCCAAACTCATGGTCCGCTCCGGCGTCGGCGACCTGGAAGTCGCCATCACCTCCGGCTCGCAGGAGGTCCTGAACGGCCTGCACATGGGCTTCATGCTGGACCGCCTCTACGACGGCTGCCGCTACCTGGCCGAGGCGGGCTTCAAGGGCAAGATCATCCTGAACTACTCGCTCAACGCGCCGGACGAAACGGAAGCGACGCTCCGGGACTCCATTGAATCCTACAAGAAGGTCGTAGCTCTTTTGGGTGAGGAACGGGTCTTCCCCATGATGTTCTTCCTCGGCATCCAGCCCAACACCGACCTCGAGCACCGGCTGTTGGAAGAAGGCTATCTGACGTCTGGCTATAACCCGCTGATGCTCAACCCGGCCAGCATCCGGAAGCTGCTGTACAACCCCGCCCCGCTCAACAAGCTGATCGGCAAGGCCTGTCTGGCCGCGTGGAATCGGAAGCAGGGTCCTCGCACGGGCAGCCGCGACCCGCGTCCCTGGGGGACCGGGAAAAGGACTCGTCCCACGGGAAAAGAGCCTGTCTTGGCAGGCTCGGGGCGGGCGGGTGCAATAGAGTCCGGGGCGGGAGGGTGTGAAAGTCACTACGCCGACGAGAATCTCCTGCGCGGGGTGGAACTGAACTCCGGCAGAGACGTCCTGCTGACCCTGGACGAGATTCTCAGTTCCCGCAAATCGGCGGGAAATCAGGTCCATTGACCCAGGAAAACTGTTGCAATCGCTCAAATTCCGGTGTTAGGATACGCCCTCGCTTTCCCTAATTTTCCTACTGCGGCGGCCCAGCCGGGTGTTTCGGTAAGGAGACGGTATGTACAAGACGATCTACGTCCCGGTTGACAACTCCGACTACTCCAACATGGCGCTGGACGTCGGAGTCTCGTTGGCCAAAACCTTCGGGGCCAAACTCGTGGGCAGCCACGTGTATGCGGCCAAGATGCACGACAAACGCTTCAAGCAGATGGAAGCGGGCCTCCCCGAGGAATACCACGACGAGAACGAGTTGGAGCGGCAGCGTCAGATCCACGATTCGCTGATCACCCGCGGCCTCCAGATCATCACCGACTCCTACCTCGACATCGTGGACAAGAAGACTGCCGAAGCGAACATTCCGGTCGAACGCCGGTCCCTGGAAGGCCGCAACTTCAAGGTCCTCGTCGAGGACATCAACACCAACGCCTACGACCTCGTCATCATGGGCGCCCTGGGCGTCGGCGCCGTCAAGGACAGCGTCATCGGGGGCGTCACCGAGCGCGTCGTCCGCCGCGTGCGCACGTCGGACATGCTCATCATCAAGAACACCCACCCGATGAACGGCGGCTCCATCGTGGTCGCGCTGGACGGCAGCCACTATTCCTTCGGCGGCCTCAAGACCGCGCTGGCGCTCGGCAAGGCCATGAACAAACCGGTGGAGGCCATCTCCGCCTTCGATCCCTATTTCCACTACGCCGCCTTCCACAGCATCTCCGGCGTCCTCAACGAGGAAGCCGGCAAGGTCTTCCGCTTCAAGGAACAGGAGAAGCTGCACGAGGAGATCATCGACAGCGGACTGGCCAAGATCTACCAGGCGCACCTGGACATCGCCCGCGAGATCGCCCAGGCCGAGGGCCAGGACATCAAGACGACGCTCCTCGACGGCAAGGCCTTCGAGAAGGTCCTCCAGTTCGTCCGCCGGGAGAAGCCCTGGATGCTCGTGATGGGCCGCATCGGCGTCCACAGCGACGAGGACATGGACATCGGCTCGAACGCCGAAAATCTGCTCCGGATGTCCGAGTGCCACGTGATGATCTCCAACAAGAAGTACGTGCCGCCGATCGACCAGCAGGCCGAATACACCATCGCCTGGACCGAGGAAGCCCTGCGGCGGATGGAGAAGATCCCCGTGTTCGCCCGCGGCGTGGCCAAGACCGCCATTCACCGCTACGCGATCGAGAAGGGCCATACGATCATCAGCAACTCGGTGGTGGACGCGGCCGTCGGGCACATTCTCCCCAAGGGCGCCATGGAGGCCATGAAGCAGCTTGGCTCCACGCTCGACGAGCAGGGCATCGACCGCAACAAGATGAAGGCCGACGAGGGCGTGGCCCGCGACATGATCGGCTCCACCCTGTCGGGCATGATGAGCGGCATCGTGGAAGAGAAACCGGCCGTCAGCCCCGGCACGCAGGCCTACCTCGACCGGATGAAGCAAAACTACTACCTGTGCGGCGGGTGCGGCTATACGGCCAAGGGCGACCAGCCGGTCGCATGCCCGATCTGCAAGGCGGCAGGCGGCAAATTCAAGCTGATCGACAAGAGCATGTTCGAAGCGGCCGCCAAGACCGAAGGCGTGCTCGAGACCGAGCTGGCCTACGACGACGTGCCGATGCAATGGACGAAGGACGCGAAGGAGGCGATCCGCGCGGTTCCGGCCGGATTCCAGCGGCGCCGCGCCAAGGCCAAGATCGAGAAGACGGCCCGCAAGATGGGTATGACGACGATCACGCTGGAGTACGCCAAGCCCCACATCGACGAGGCGGCCAGCGAGGAGTACACCCCGATCTTCGCCAACAAGGGCACCGGCGCGTTTCCCCCTGCCGAGCAGAAGGCGGCGCCGGCCGAATCCAAACCGGCCTCCTCCCTCTACACCTGGACCGCCGACGCCGTGGCCCGTCTGGAGCGCGCGCCCGCCGGCTACATGCGCGACTGCACGAAAGCCCTGATCGAGAAGCACGCCGCGAAGATCGCCGCGACGACGATCACCCACGAGATCGCGGAAGAGGGGATCGAGCAGGCCAAGGGCTACATGGAAGAGGCCATGAAGACCGGCAACCTCAAGGACATCATCGAGAGTTTGATCGGCAACAAGCCGTCGTGAACGAGACCCTCCAGCTCATCAATCCGATTCCCCTGCGGTACGTGGACCGGCCCGGCCTCCTGCCGGCCGGGCGGAAGCCGACGCCGCAGAACGACTGGAAGCCGTATCTCATCGCCCTGAACCTCACCAAACGCTGCAACCTGCGTTGTGGGCACTGCTACCTCGACGCGACGACGCGGGCGTCCGGCGCGGCCGACGAACTGACGACGCCGGAGGTCTTCACACTCCTGAACCAGATGGCGGTGGTGAACAAACATTCCATCGTCGTCATCACCGGCGGCGAGCCGCTGACCCGCCCCGACATCAAGGACATCGCGCGGCATGCCGTCTCGCTCGGCTTCATGGTGGTGTTCGGCACCAACGGGATGCTGATCGACGACGCGCTGGCCAAGGAGCTGGTCGAGATCGGCGTGATGGGCATGGGCATCAGCATCGACTCCACGGACCCGGCCAAGCACGACGCCTTCCGAGGGCTGCCTGGCGCATGGGCGCGCACGATGGCCGGCATCGAAGCCTGCAAGCGCCACGGGCTCCAGTTCCAGGTCCACTTCAGCGTCTCGCCGATGAACTACCGCGAAGTGCCCGAGATGGTCGCCTTCACCCATCAACTGGGCGCGCGGGTGCTCAATCTGTTCTTCCTGGTCTGCACCGGCCGCGGCGAGGAGATGACGGACATCACGCCCCAGCAGTACGAGGAGGTGCTGACGTACCTCGTGGACCAGCAGAAGCAGTACCCGGACATGCTGGTGCGCGCCCGTTGCGCGCCGCACTTCAAGCGCATCGCCTACGAGCGCGACCCTAATTCCCCGATCACCAAGGCCACCGGCTACATGGGCGGCGGCTGTCTCGCCGGCACGAACTACGCGCGCGTGACGCCGGAGGGCAACCTCACACCCTGTCCCTACATGCCGCTGAGCGCGGGCAACGTGCGGGAGATCAGCTTCGTGGACCTGTGGGAGCGTTCGGAGGTGTTCGATTCCTTCCGCGAGCCGAAGCTCAAGGGCAAGTGCGCCGACTGCGAGTACTCCGACATCTGCGGCGGCTGCCGCGCCCGGCCCTATGCCGATCACGGCGACTGGCTCGACGCCGACGAATGGTGCCTCTACCAGCCGAAGGGCGGACCCAAGATCAAGGTCCACGAGATCGGCGTGGACGAGACGCCGGGAATGTTCGAACTGCGCTGGGACGACGAGGCCACGGCGCGCTTCAAGCGCATCCCCTACTTCATGCAGGCGATGGTCAAGAAGAGCGTCGAGGCCAAGGCCCGGGAACGCGGCCTGACCGTGATCACGCCCGAGTTCATGGAGGAGCTCCGCAAGGCGCGCTTCGGCAACGAGAAGCCGGTCTTCAAATTCTGATGGACAAGTTCATCGACGCATTCGTCAACCAGTGGATTCCCATCGTGAACCACTGGCTCCACCTGATGTCGGCCATCCTCTGGATCGGCGGGCTGGGCCTGCTGATGATGGCGGTCGTGCCGGCGTTGCGGAAATCGGTGCCGGGCGAGCTCGTCAAGCCGCTCGCCAACGCCATCTACCAGAAGTACCAGCGGATCATCGGCGGCCTCATGCTGATCATCCTGGTCACCGGCGGGATCAACATCGCCTACGTCAACAAGCTGATGAAGGCGGTCAACGGCGAAGGGTTCACCAACCCGTATTTGATCGCACTCGGCGTCAAGCTGTTCTTTGTCATGTGCATCATGACGCTGTTCCTCTACAACATCATGTTTCCGCCAGCGCCCGAGGAGAAGGGCACGGCCGAGGGTGAAGAGGCGGACCCCGAGGGCATTCCCTTCCTCCGCGCGGCCTTCTGGTTCGGCATCTTCATCGTCCTCATGGCCTCCACCCTCAAACACCTGCACCATTAGACTCTACAGTTACGACGACACAAACAGGGACTGGAAGGACGGGTCGGCTCTGGTGATGCCCTTGAGCGTGTCGTTCAGGAGCAGGAACTGCCAGGAGTCCTGCGAGGCGCCGGGCACCTGCCGGTACCAGCGCCGCGCCTCGGTCAGCAGCTCCAGCATCTTCTTGTTGTCGCGGCCCGGGGTGAACGCCCAGCTGTAGGCCATGGCATACGCGGCCGTGAATTTGTCCAGCGGGCTCTCCGCCAGCTGGAAGGCTTCCTCCGCCTCTCGATATGCAGTCCGGATGCCCGGGTCATCGAGCCGCCGGCTCCACTCCACCTTGGCGATCCGCGACCAAGCCAGCTCCAGCAAGGCACGCACGCGGAGGGCGGACCGCTCCGACGGGAGCTCCTTCACGAGCTGCTCGTGCACGGCGATCGCGTTCTCATGGTCCCGGTTCCAGCGGTAGCCTATGCCCAGCTTCAGCCGGTTTTCGCGGTCCTCGGGGGCCGACCGGGCCAGCGCTTCCCTGGCCGACAGCATCCGGTAAAGGAAATCCGCTGGCATCAGCTGGCCGCGTTGGGCTAGGAAAGAAGGTTCCGCAATCTCCATCCTGGTCGTCTGCGCCACCGTGTTCCAATACAGCTCATTGAACCGGACGGCCAAGACCGCATCGTCGAGGGGCACTTTGTGGGCGGCGGCCCCCAGGGCCAAGAGGGTCTGGTACATTTCGTTGGCGAGCAGGGATAAGGCCTCTGACTTGGCGGGGTCAATGAGCAGAATCCGGTTGAGCATCGCCACGCGGTCGCGCTGCTCCGGGTACTGTCCGATACGGCCAATGGCGGCGGTCAACGTGCCGGAGATGTCGGCCGGATTCCACCACCGGCGCGTGTCGTGCTGGTAGCCGCCTCTCTCGGTCACGAACGGAACGGCGGCGCCGTCGGCGCCCGTCACCGGCAGATTGAGCACGGCGGCATCGCCGGGAAAGCCGAGCTTTCGGAGCCCCGTCAGCACCACCCACTTGACGGTCACGCCCTGCAACGCCAACCGCGCTCTTTTCGTCCCCCTGGCCACGTTGTCCTCGCTGGGCGCATAGGTGACCGGAGACGTTAAGGGGTCTTTGTACGTCACCGACAGCACGACGCGCGAAGCCGGCGCGGCGACGAGCCCCTCCTTTTCACGGATCCTGAAGGATGCGGCCGGAAGGGGCGCGCTGGCGACGGGCTCGACCCTGAGGCCGCCGCCGGGAGGCGAGAGCCCCAGTTGATCCATCACGAAAAAAGACGGTGCGTATTCGGCAAGGTCCTCTCTGAAGAACACCAGAGTCCCCTTGCCCGGCCACAGAGCGTTCACGCCCAGGTCCTGCTGTTGAATCGCCGTTTCGTGGGCCTTCGTCAGCCGGTCCCAGCATGCGGCATAGATCGGGTCGGCGTCGGGGGGGAACGTCGCCAGCGGCTTGTCGCTCCTGGCGACCATTTCAAACTGACAGGCGAAGTCCAGGCGACCCGCCGCGACACGGTCGCCCGACGCAACGGCCTCGGCGTAACGCTGCGCGGCGGCGAGCGCCGGCGGCTGTTTGCTCTTTTTCGAAGTCTGCGCGGCCTGCGCGGAACCAAGCGCCCCAAGCCCCAGCGCGACGCACAGGGCCAATCCGGGAACGATCACAAGAAGACGATGCATCACGGGAGCCTCCTTCACGAAAGGCCCCTACTCTACCACCCTGTGCAGGGAATGCGAAAGAGGCTAATACGGTCCCAAATGATAGGGAACGTCGGTGACGATAACGCGGAATTTGAAGAGCACCGCCGCCTTGATCAGCAAGGCATGCTGGTTATGCAGCAGGTTCTCCCACCAGCGCGCCGGCAGGACCTCCGCCAGCGCCACCGTGACCCACCCGCCGGGGTTCTCCTCGCGGACTTTTTCGATGTAGTCGAGCAACGGCGTCAGGAATGACCGATACGGGGAGGGCAGGATCACGAGGGGCAGGCCCATGCCCCACTTTTCCCAGTCTTCTTTGACCTTGGCCGTTTCGTCGGAATCGACGTCCACATGGACCACGCGGATGTCCTGCGCCCGCTGCCGGACGTAGTCCATGGCAATGACGACCGCGCGATTGACACTGCCGATCGGCATCACGACGATGTTCGGCGGCGGGTTCTTCGGCCGCTCGTACATGGTCAACGCCAGCTGCCAGTCGGCCATCTTGTAATGCCATTGGATTTTCTTGAACATGCCGATGAGGAGCGGGATCAGAAAGATCACCACCCAGGCACCGTGCGTGAATTTGGTGACGGCCAGGACCACCGTGGCCACGCCGGTCGCAACGGCTCCGGCCAGATTGATTGAGAACTTCTTCCGCCAGCCGCGGCCTTTCCGGTCCTGCCAATGCCGGACCATGCCCGCCTGCGAGAGCGTGAACGAAAGAAAGACTCCGATGGCATAGAGAGGGATCAACGCGTGCGTGTCGCCTTGGAAGATGATCAGCAGGAGCGCCGCGCTCCCCCCCAGGATGAAAATCCCGTTCGAGAAGGCCAACCGGTCACCGACACTGCGCATCTGGTGCGGCAGAAAGCTGTCCTGAGCCAGCAGGGAAGCCAGGCGGGGGAACCCGTTGTAGCTCGTGTTCGCCGCCAGGATCAGGATCAGCATCGTCGCGACCTGCATGAAATAATACAGGGCGCCCCCGCCGAGCGCGATTCGTGCGATCTGAGAGATCAGGGTCTCGTTCTCGCGCGGCACGAGCCCGTAGATATGGGCCAGGATCGTGAGGCCGAAAAACAGGCCCCCTAACATACAGGCCATCCAGATCATGGTGGTCGAGGCATTCTTGGACGCCGGGTCCCGAAAGGCCGGCACGCCGTTCGAGATCGCTTCAATGCCGGTCAAGGCGGTGCAGCCGGAGGAGAATGCGCGGAGCAGCAAAAACAGGGTGAGCCCTTCCACGGCCGGAACGGACGGCAGGGTCTGTTCCGCCGGAGCGCCGAAGAGCGCCCGCCCCAGGCCGGCAATGATGACCAGACCCAGACCGCCGACGAACATATACGTCGGCAGGGCGAAGATCTTGCCTGATTCGCGAACGCCCCGCAGGTTGCCCCAGGTCAAGATGGCGATCGCCAGCAGGCCCAACCCTACGCGATGCTCATGCAGCTCCGGCACCGCGGACGTAATCGCGTCGATTCCAGCCGCGACGCTCACCGCGACGGTCAGCACATAGTCAATCAGCAGCGCCGCGGCGGCGACCAACCCTGGCGCTTCCCCGAGGTTGGCCTTCGCCACGACAAAGGCCCCTCCTCCCGAGGGATAGGCGTAAATCGTCTGCCGATAGGACGCCGTGAGAATGGCCACCAATCCGACGATCACGAGGCTGATCCCGATGGAGTAGTGCAGGGCGGCTGTTCCCGCGAGGACCAGGACGAGGAGAATTTCTTCAGTGGCGTAAGCGACGGACGAGAGCGGATCGGAGGAAAAAACCGCTAACGCGATGGGATTGGACAGCCGTTCGTGGGCGGCCTGAGTCGTCTTCAGGGGGTGACCGAGCAGCCAGCGCTTAAACCACATGTTCCCCTGCCTTCGATTTCAACGGCGGCTCATCCGGCGGGAAACCCGCCTCCCGGCTCGACCTGGGCCTCGGACCGAACATCGAATAGAGCACCGGCAGCACGACCAGGATCAGCACGGCCGCCGTGATCATCCCGCCTACGACCACCCGGGCGAGCGGCTGCTGGGCCTGGGCGCCTATTCCGGTTGACACGGCAGCGGGCAGGAGACCGATCGCGGCCCCGAGCGTCGCCATCAAAATGGGCCGCATCTGCGATTCCGCCGCGCTCATGATCGCCTCCTCGACCCGGGCTCCCTCCCGCAACAGCTCGTCGATGCGCGAGATCAGCAGCACGCCTCCGAGGATCGCCACGCCCAGCAGTGAGATGATGCCCACCGCCGCCGAGATGCTGAAGTGCGTGCCCGTAAGGACCAGAGAGAAGATCGCACCGACGAACGCGAACGGCACGGTGGCCATCACCAGAAAGGCGTCCTTGAAGGAGTCGAATGTCAGGTAGAGCAGGAACAGGATCGCAAGCAGAATCACGGGCACGATGACCGACAGGCGGCGCCGCTCGTCCTGGAGCTGATCGTACTGGCCGGCGATTTCGAACCGCAGACCTTCGGGCAGCGGAACCGTTGCCTGGATGCTGGCCAAGACTTCGCGCACCGTGCTCTGCAAATCCCGGTTTCGCACGCTGAATTTGATGGGGATGTACCGCTCGTTGTTTTCGCGATAGATGATGAATGCGCCCGTC
This sequence comes from uncultured Nitrospirales bacterium, assembly GCA_964472655.1. Lineage (GTDB taxonomy): Bacteria > Nitrospirota > Nitrospiria > Nitrospirales > NS-4 > SCTG01. Next base: position 7,789 of record CAYYLQ010000012.1, on the reverse strand, counting down.
TGGGTGGAGATCTTCGCGAGCTGCTTGAGGGGGATGCGCGGGCCGTCCGGCGTGCTGACCTGAATCTCGCTGATCGCCTCGACATCCTGCCGGTACTGCGGCAGGAACCTGATGACCAGATCGAACCGGCGCTCGCCTTCGAGGACCTGCGTGACCGCCTGTCCGCCGATCGCCGCCTGCACGACGGCGTTCACGTCCGCCACCAGCACACCGTAGCGCGCGCACGCGTTCCGGTCCACTTCAATCAACAGGTTGGGCTGGCCCAGCAGGCGGAAGACGCCCAGGTCTCTAACGCCGCGGATGGGCTTCATGACTCTCTCAATTTGAAGGGCCGTGGACTCGAGTTGCGCCAGTTCCCGACCGAACAGTTTGATGGAGTTTTCGCCCTTGACGCCGGACATGGCCTCTTCCACGTTGTCCTGGATGGCTTGCGAGAAATTGAACGTGATGCCGGGGAAGACCTTCAGTCTCTCTTCGATCTGACGGATGATCCCTTCCTTGTCGAGACCCGGCGGCCAGTCTTCCCGCGACTTGAGGTTGACGAAAAACTCCGCGTTGAAGAAGCTCGTGGGATCGGTCCCGTCGTCGGGACGACCGAGCTGGGACGCGACGGACTGGACGGACGGATGGGCGCGAAAGACTCCGCGGATCTCGGTGGTGATCCGGGCCGCCTCATCGAATGAGATATCCACCGGCATCGTGGCACGGACCCAGAGGTTGCCCTCTTCCAGCGCCGGCATGAACTCGCCGCCGATGAGCGGCAATGCCGCCAGGGCGACGGCAAACAAGCCAACGGCCAGCGCGACCGTCAGCCACCCGCGCGCCATGGCCAGCCGGAGCACCTGCAGGTATCTCCGTTTAAGCCAGGCGACGAACCGCGTGTCTCCCTCGCGCAGCGGCGGCTTCAGCAGAAGCAGGCACAGAACGGGAGACAGCGTGACGGCGATCAGGAGCGCCCCCAGAAGGGCGAATCCGTATGTCACCGACATCGGGGCAAAGATCTTCCCCGGCACACCGGTCATCGTAAACAACGGGACGAACGCGACCAGGATGATGAGCGTCGAAAAGAAAATCGGCCGGCCGACGTGCCGCGCCGCCCGCACGATGGTCATCTGGGAGGGGCGGAGCTGCGCTGTCTGGTGGCTGAGTTGGAGGAAGATCGCCTCGACCATAATCAGGGCCGCGTCCACGATGATCCCGAAGTCGATTGCGCCGAGCGAGATGAGGTTCGCCGACTCGCCCACGCTCACCATCATCGAGAAGGTGAAGAGGAGCGCCATCGGCACCGTCAACGCCACGATGAGGGCGGCGCGCATGTGGCCCAGAAAGACGAACAAAATCATAAATACCAGAATCATGCCGCCGGCGAGAATTTCGAGTACGGTCCTGATCGTGATCTGGATCAGGTCCGTCCGGTCGTAAAACGCCTTGATCTGAACGCCCGGCGGGAGTTGCCCATTATTCAATTGTTCGATTTTCTTCCTGACACGTTCCAGCGTCGGAATGGCCTTGGCGCCCCGCTGGAGCAGGACGACTCCCTCGAGCACATCGTCGCGGTCGTCGATGCCGACCTTGCCCAGCCGCACCCGCTTGCCGACTGAGACCTTGGCGACGTTCTTGACGTAGATCGGCGCGCCGGTCTTCTCGGCTACGACGACGTCCTCGATGTCGTCGAGGTCACGAATCAGGCCGACCCCGCGGACGTTGAAGCTCTGCGGCCCGATCGTCAGATAGTTGCCCCCCACATTCGCATTGCTGTTGCTCAGCGCATTGAGGACTTGCCCCAGCGTCACGTTGTACTGGGTCAGGCTCCGCGGGTCCACGTCCACGTGGTATTCCTTCGTCGTTCCCCCATAGGCCGTGACGTCGATCACGCCCCGGACCTGCTTGAACTTGCGCTGGAGTTGCCAGTCCTGAATGGCTTTCAGGTCGCTGAGCGACAGCTCCCGCGGACCGACCAGTTCGTAGCGGTAGATCTCCGCGACGGCGGACCAGGGGGAAAGCTGGGACAGAACCCCGTTCGGCAGGTTGACGAGTTGGAGCCGGTTCAGGACTTCCTGGCGGTCGAAGTAGTAGTCCGTCTTGAAGTCGAAGTAGACCTTGATGTCGCTGAGGCCGAAGATCGAAATGGAACGGAGATCGGTCAGCCCCGGTGTGCCGTTCAGCACCGTTTCCAAGGGAATGGTGATCTGTCGCTCGATCTCCTCGGCCGACCAGCCGGGATATTGGGTGATCACCTCGACCATCGGCGGCGAGGGGTCCGGGTAGGCCACGACGTCGAGAACGTGGAACGCGTAGAGCCCGCCGACGAGGAGGACCACCCCCAGCGTCAGGACGAAGACCCGCTCGCTGAGGGCGAGTTCGACGATCTTGGCGACCATCTATCCTTTCTCTTGCTCTCCCTTGAGCAGGAGTGCTCCCTTGACGACGACCCGCTCGCCGGGCTCCAGTCCTTGCCGGATCTGCACGGTCTCGCCGGAGGCCACGCCGGTCACCACGGGCCGCCGCACGTACCGACCGTCGGCGGCCTGCACGAACACGAACTCCTGCCCCCCCACCTCCAGCACGGCTTCCCTGGGGAGGACCAGCACCGGGTTCCCCGGCCCGATCTTGAGGCGGACCCGTGCGAACATCTCAGGCTTGAGTTTGAGGTTCGGGTTCGTGACGTTGCAACGGACCTTGATGGTCCGCGTGGCGGGGTCCACCACATCCCCGACGTAGACGATCGTCCCGGCGAACATCTCGTCGGGATAGGCTTCGACCGTGACTGAGACGGTCGTTCCTTTCGCCACGCGGCTCAGGTCCCGTTCGTAGACCTCGGCCACGATTTGCAGCACGCTCAGGTCGGCGATCGTGTAGAGCATCTGCGCCGGGTCGGTGCCCACCATCTGCCCGACGGTGACAGACCGCTCGACCACGGTGCCATCGAGAGGCGACTTCAGGTCGAAACGCGCGGTAATCCGCTGCTCGCTCCGCGGCTTGTCCAGTTCGGCGGCCGGCACTTTGAGCGCCAGCAGCCGTTCCCGCGCCCGCTTGTTTTCGGCCCGAGCCTTGAAAAAGTCGTTTTCCGCCTGCACCAGGTCTTTTTTGGACAGGGCCTTGTTCTCGTAGAGATCCTTGGCCAGTTCGTAGTTGCGGGTGGCAAGTTGCAGGTCCGATTCCGCTTTGACGTAATCGGAATAGGCCGCGCCGATATCGGCACTGTCGATGCTCAGCAGGACCTGCCCCGCGGCCACCTTCTCGCCGAGCTTCGCGCGCACGTCCGTGACTCGTCCAACGAGCGGCGAGGAGATCCTGGCAAACCGGTCCTCGCTGTACTGGACCTTGCCGGGAAGCGCCAGGTCGCCGGCGATCGGCTTGAGCTGGGCGGCCTGGACGACGATCTGCTGGTGGGATTCGGGAGCTGGGCTCGCCTCTCCGTTCGGCTTGGGCTTGCCGGCCGGCTGCACGGCCTCGGTCTTCCCGCCTTCGCCGCAGCCGCTGGCCGCGAGCGCCAGGACGAGGACCAGCAGCAACGCCGCACGCGTCCTCACTTGGTTACCTCCCGCCCAACCGCCGCATCGATCTCCAGCAGGCTGCGCTGATAGGCATAGAGCGCATCGATATACCCCTGCATGGTTGTATTGAAAGTCCGAAACGCATCGAGTACATCCAGGATTGTGGTGCCCCCACGCTGGTACGCTTTCGTCGCGATATCCCTGGCTTCCTTGGCGTCATTCACAACGCCCCCGCGGTAGGCCTGAACCAGCATCTGGGTCTGCGTGAAATCACGGTACGCATTTTCAACGTCGATTTCAACCTGCAACCGAGTCTTGTCAAAATCAGCTTGGGCGGTCTTAAGATCGGCTTCGGCCTGCAGGATGCCGCCCTGGTTGCGATTGAACAGCGGCAGCGGCACACTGAGTCCGAACCCATACTGGTGGGGCGAATTCGGTCCCTGGGGACCCTGAGCGGCCGCATCCGCTCCCACCGTCACGTCGGGCACCCGGAACGCCCGTGCCAGTTTCAGATTCGCGTCCTTCTGAGAAACGTTCCGCGTCTTGGCCAAGACGTCCGGACGCGACATCAGCGCATCGGTCTTCAGTATATCAAGCGCAAGCTCCTGTAGCTTGTACTCCAGTTCGCCCTTAAGCGACAGCTCCACATGAGGTCGCACAACCAGCAAGCCTTTCAGGGTGTTCTGGGCCGCTAAATAGTCCTGAGTGGCCGTGATGACTTGGTTTTGAAAATCCACAAGCTGGACCCGAAGCTTGATCAAATCGACCTCCGGAATGGCCCCTTTCTTGAACCGGATGTCGTTGATCTTAACCACCTCGGCAAAGTTCGAGCTGTTCTGCTTCGCAAGGTCCAGTTTTTGTTTTGCCTGAAGGACGTGGTAGAAGGCGTCCTTGACGGCAAAGCCGAGCGCGCGCACTGCGTCCGCAAAGACCGCTTCAGCCGACTGGACGCCGAACCGTGCGCTTTCCTGCCGATAACCACGCTTCCCGGCCAGTTCGAACAGCTGGTCCACCCGAAAGGACACTCCACCGACATCGTGGAAAGACTGCGTCGTAGAGCCCGTAAGGTCGACGCTGAGATTGGGATTGGGAAACAACTTCGCGGTCACTTCGAGACCCTTTGCGGAGTCAATCCCGTACTGGGCCATCAAGAGATCCAGGTTCCGACTCAAAAACAACGCCATCGCCTCATTCACGGTCAGCGTCAGCATCTCTTTGTCGGACGCCGGCGCGGGGACGGGCTGCGTCTGCCCGACGCTGCCGCACAGCAGCGCCGTTGCGATCGCTGCGCAGCCAAGCCAGGCACGCAGCCTCCTCGCGCGGGTATTGGAAAAATCGATCATAGGACTCCTCGAAACGATAACCGACACCAGAACAGATGGCCACGAGTGGCTGAAGTCTGCTCGCCCACTAGACCTTACACAGCGTGAAAATCAGATGCGGAAAACAGAGGTACGCTGATAAAGCGGGGTATCGCCACGAGTGAATGGAATTGAGAAGAAAGGTGAGACATCACTCTCACGTATCAGCGACAGCAGATGAAAGTCGCCTCTATCGAGAAAGACGGTAAGGACGAAGGTGTGCGGTTTCCGCTCGTCTGCGGACGCGGGAGCGAGCGCCGGCTGCTCGAGCGCTGTCGGCAATACAATGTCGTCTGACAAATCAAAAGTGTCGGCCACACCGAGCCCGATGAATAGGATCCACGCAATGAGGAGAATCCAGATCCGGTCCTTGGCAGCCAGTCTTGAAAACATACCGCATGAGTATAACCATATGAAAATTAAGTGTCAAATAGCCTTCGGTTAACTTGTGTACTGAGTATTACTTTGAAAAATCCTGGGGAGGGACCGGCGGGGCGTCGTCGACCTTGCGGACGCGGCCAAATTGATCGTACTCGACCCTGACGCCGTGCCGGCTCAGGGTTCCGAACCGATAGTAAAAGGTCTCGTACAGGTACTGGCCATACTGCTTCTCCTCCACGCTGGCGTAATGGGCCAGGATCTTGTGCGCTTCTTCCCGCGTCATGCCGTAGTGCACCACTTTTTTATAGTGCTCGTACGGGAACGTGCCGCGCCGTTCGATCTTCGACCACTCCACGCCGAGCGCGCTTGCCAGGGCCTTCATCTCCTGCACGTACCAGATGCGGTCGGCAATGACCAGGAGAACGAACGTCCCGACGATGGCGGCAATCCATTTGGCGGTCCAGGGCATTGCCGATCGCCTATGGCGGGGCCAGCGTGGGCGCGGGGATGACTTCCACGCCCTGAGGTACGGCGAACACGAACAGGTCGTCCTTAAGGCCGGTGTTCGCCTTGATCGCGCTGAACGTGAACGTTGAGACGTTCCCGCTGACGTCGTGCAGTTCGACCCGCTTGAGATAGTGCGTCGACGCGTCCACCTCGACGACGATGCGCGGTTGGTCGGGCCCGCCATCCGGAAGCGTGAGGCTCAGGAGCGGGAGCCCGCCGTTGCCCTTGGCCCGCTCCGGAGTCAACGCGACCAGATAGTGCTCGTCCAGCCGGCCGATACCCTGGAGAAGCTGGAGCGGAGCCTGCGAGTTGGCCATCTTGGAGAGCAACCCGTTCAGAACCTGTTTGTGCTCGGGAATGTAGAACTGGACCTTGTCGTTCTCCACGAAGATCTGCTCAAGCGTGGGCTCCAGGTAATCCCACCGGAGCTTGCCGGGGCGCTTGAGGTAGACCCGGCCGGCCGATTTAATGGCGGACGCAAAGCCTCTGACGGACGTGGTCTGCGCGAACTCGGCGGTGAGGTCGGCGGTCTTCCGGTAGCGGGCCTCGACCTTCTTCACCAGGTCCTTGACGGGATCGCCGGCCAGCGCGGGTCCGGCCAGGCAGGCGCCGCCGATCAGGACCGCCGTCAGGGCGAGCCTCCGGGCGAACGGGCGCCGGGTCATGGGCCTTCGTCCACACCAACGCGCTTGACCAGCACCTCCCGGCGGCCGTCCCGCGCCATGCCCCCGACGATGCCGTCCTGCTCCATCATCTCGATCATGCGGGCGGCGCGGGGATAACCGATGCGCATCCGGCGCTGCAGGAAGGACGCCGACGCCTGGCCGGTGCCGATGACGATCTCCTTGGCCTGCTCGTACATCTCGTCGCGCTCGCCGGAGTCACCCCGCTCTTCCGTTTCCGCCGTGACCGCTTCTTCGCTATACGCCGGCCCGCCCTGGCCCTTGACGAAGTCCACGACCTTCTTGAGGTCCCCGTCCGGGACATAGGCGCCGTGCACGCGGGTCAGCTTGCCCGTGCCAGTCGCGAGATACAGCATATCGCCGCGGCCCAGCAACTGGTCCGCGCCGTTCTGGTCGAGGATGGTCCGGGAATCGGTCTTCGACGCCACCTGGAAGGCGATGCGCGCCGGGAAGTTCGCCTTGATGAGGCCAGTCAGGACATCCACGGAAGGCCGCTGCGTCGCCAGGATGAGGTGGATGCCAGCGGCCCGGGCCATCTGGGCCAGCCGGGCGATGGAATCTTCCACTTCCTTGGACGCCACCATCATCAGGTCCGCCAGCTCGTCGATGGCGATGATCAGGTACGGCAGCGGCGTCGGGGGCGTCTTGCGGTCCTGGCCGGCGGACTCCGTTGTTTCACCGGCTGACAGCCGATCTTCTTCGGACAGATACGTCGGCTCAGGCTCCGTTCCGGCGATGACGTCGGCCTCCGTCGGAATGTCGACGGATTGAGGCGGCGCCACGCCCTGCGTGTCCGCCACAATGCGGTTGTAGGCGTCAATGTTGCGGGCCCCATATTCCGCCATCAGCTTGTAGCGGCGATCCATTTCCTTGACGGCCAGCATGAGCCCGCGTGCGGCGGCTTTGGGCTCCGTGATGACCGGCCGCCACAGGTGGGCGATCCCCTCGTACATGGTGAGCTCGAGCATCTTGGGGTCGATCATCAGAAACTTCACCTCGTCCGGCCGCGCCGAGAAGAGGATGCTCAGGATCATGGTGTTGAGCCCGACGCTTTTGCCCGATCCCGTCGCACCCGCGACGAGAAGGTGCGGCATCCCACGCAAGTCGGCGACGATGGGCGTCCCGAAGATGTCCTTCCCGAGCGCGAGCTTCAAGGGCGACCGCGACGCCTTGTAGGACTCGCTCAGGACGATCTCCTTCAGAGTCACGTCCTCGCGCCGCGGGTTCGGCACTTCGATGCCGACCACCGACTTCCCCGGGATGGGCGCGACGATGCGGATGCTGATCGCCTTGAGCGCCAGCGCCAGATCGTCGGCAAGGTTCACGATGCGGGCCACCTTGACGCCGGGCGCCGGCTCGA
>CAYYLQ010000011.1:0-77632 GCA_964472655.1 uncultured Nitrospirales bacterium | reverse complement strand
CGCCGATCGCGATGGACCAGGGGCTGCGGTTCGCCGTGCGCGAGGGCGGCAAGACCGTCGGCTCCGGCATCGTCACCGAAATCCTGGCGTAACGGGAAGGATCCATGTGCAATGGCGATTAAGCTCGATCAGCGGATTCGCATCAGGCTCAAAAGCTTTGACTATCGGGTCCTCGACCAGTCGGTCGCGGAGATCGTCGAGACCGTCAAACGCACGGGTGCCAAGGTCGTCGGGCCGATTCCGTTGCCTACCCGCATTAATAAATGGACCGTTCAACGTTCGACTCATGCGGACAAGAAATCCCGCGAGCAGTTTGAGCTCCGAACTTACAAGCGGCTGATGGATATCATGGAGCCCACGCCTGAGACCATGGATGCGTTGATGAAGCTCAACCTGGCGGCCGGCGTGGACGTGGAGATCAAGCTGTGACCAACGGGTTGCTGGGCCAAAAACTGGGAATGACCCAGCTCTTCCTCGACGGCGGCCGCACGGTGCCGGTCACGGTAATCGAGGCTGGTCCCTGTCGAGTGTCACAAGTGAAGACGCCGGAACGAGACGGGTATGCCGCCGTGCAGTTGGCCTTTCGGGAATTGCCGGACCGGAAAGCGTCGAAGCCGTCCAAAGGGCATTTCGCCAAAGCCAATCTTCCTGTCTTCAGGCATGCGTGTGAATTTCGTGCTTCCGGCGACACGCCGATCGGCTCGACGATTACGGTGAGCCTTTTCGCTAAAGGCGAACTCGTGGACGTCACGGGCGTGTCGAAGGGCAAAGGTTTTCAGGGCGTGATGAAACGACACCACTTTCGCGGCGGCCCCGAGTCGCACGGATCGATGTTTCATCGGGCACCGGGATCGATCGGCAGCAGTTCCTCGCCGTCGCGTGTCTGGAAAAACATGCGGATGGCCGGGCACATGGGAAGTGTGCGGGTGACGACCCAGGCGCTTCAAGTTGTCGATGTGCGGCCGGAGGAACAGCTCATTTTTATTCGTGGCTCGGTTCCTGGCGCGCGAGGGAGCCTTGTCGTCATCCGGAAGTCGAAGAAAGCTTCTTAGGAACCAGGCCGCTATGCCTACGATCGATGTCGTTGACCTGAATCGCCGGAAAGTAGGAGCGGTTGAACTTCGTTCGGAGGTTTTCGGGACTGAAGTGAATGGGCCGGTCCTGCATGAGGTTGTCCTGCTGCAGCAGGCGGGCCAGCGTCAAGGCACGGCGTCCACCAAAACACGTGGTTTGGTCAGCGGAACCGGAAAGAAACCGTATAAGCAGAAGCATACCGGCCGGGCTCGGGCGGGTTCCATCCGCTCGCCGGTATGGCGTCACGGCGGGATCGTCTTTGGACCGCTCCCGCGGGACTATGGGTATGCCATGCCGAAGGGCAAGGCACGGGTGGCGGTGCGGGCCGCCCTTTCCGCCAAGGTTCTGGAAGGGAGCCTTCTGGTTTTGGAAGACTTTCCCGAGTCAGACGGGAAAACCAAATCACTGACGACGATCCTCAAGGTGCTTGGCTTGGGCGGAAGGACGTTGATTGTCGCGGGAGAGGACCAGGACCGGCTCCGCCGTGCCGCCGAGAATTTGCCGCAAGTGACCGTCGTCTCTCCGGAACGGATCAATGTTCGTGATCTGCTTATCCATAACACCGTTTTGGTGGCGCGGCGGGATTTGGCGAGATTGGAGGAGGCCTGGGCATGACCCGCAATGCGTTCGATATCATCGTCCGTCCGCTCCTGACCGAAAAATTGACGGAAATGCGCGAAAGCCAGCGTAAGATTGGTCTTCTTGTTCGGGCCGACGCCAATAAGGTTGAGATTAAGAAGGCAACGGAGCGATCGCTGAACGTTAAAGTCGAAAAAGTTAGCGTGATGAACATCGGCGGGAAGACCCGCCGAATCGGACGGATGGCGGGCAAAAAACCGGACTGGAAAAAAGCCATCGTGACATTGAAACCGGGTGAAAAGCTGGAGTTCTTCGAGGGCGTCTGATGGGCATCAAGAATTTTCGTCCAACCTCTCCCGGGCGCCGTCAGATGACGGTGCTGACCAACGAGGGGCTGACGGCTGGCAAGCCTGAAAAGACGTTGCTGGAATACATCAAAAGTTCCGGTGGGCGAAACAGCCAGGGCCGGATATCCGTGCGCTTTCGTGGCGGCGGACATAAGCGGATGTACCGGCGGGTGGACTTCAAGCGAGACAAGCCGGGCATCGCAGCGCGGGTGCGCTCCCTCGAATACGATCCCTACCGGTCGGCCAGGATTGCGTTGTTGCATTATGCCGACGGGGAAAAGCGGTACATTCTGGCCCCTGATGGGTTGAGCGTCGGAGACGTCTTGCAGTCAGGTGCGAACGCGGAAGTTCGAGTGGGCAATGCGCTTCCCCTGCTCAATATGCCGACGGGGACCATCGTCCATAACATCGAATTGAAACCCGGCCGGGGAGGGCAGCTGATCCGAGGAGCGGGGGCCTCCGCTCAAGTGATGGGGAGAGACGGACTCTATGTCCAGGTACGCCTGAAGTCAGGCGAGATGCGGAAGATCCTCGCGGCCTGCCAAGCGACAGTGGGCCAGGTTGGGAACGCTGATCATGAAAACGTGACGGTCGGCAAGGCGGGACGGCAGCGGTGGAAAGGGCGCCGGCCGCACGTTCGTGGGGTGGCCATGAATCCGGTCGACCATCCGCATGGCGGCGGCGAAGGGAAGTCAGGCGCAGGCAATCCGCATCCGGTGACGCCCTGGGGCCAAAAAACCAAAGGGTATAAAACCAGACGGACCAAACGGACCGGGAAGTTTATCATCTCGCGACGGAAGAAGTAGGACAGTTCAGGCTTAACTGAAGGATACCTATGCCACGGTCAGTTGCTAAAGGCCCTTTTATCGATGCCAGGTTGTTGAGCCGGATCGAGCAGATGAATACCGGTGGAGAGAAGAAAATTCTCAAGACGTGGTCGCGTCGTTCCACGATCGTCCCCGAGATGATCGGGCACACGCTGGCCATTCATAACGGCAAAAAGTTCATCCCGATTTATATCACTGAGAATATGGTCGGGCATAAATTGGGTGAGTTCGCTCCCACCCGCTTTTTCAAAGGTCATGGCGCCGTCAAGAGCGAAAAAGCCGTGGCGCTGAAGTAGGATCAGGATCGGTATGGCTGAAGCGAGTGCGACGTTGCGGTATGTGCGGGTGTCGCCCCGAAAAGCCCGCCCGGTGGTCGATTTGATCCGGGGGTGCGACGTCAATGACGCGCTGGCGTTATTGAAATTCACTCCTCGCGCGGCCGCGCGGGTAGTCGAAAAAGTGCTGCTGTCCGCGGTAGCCAATGGGCAACAGGCCGGCAAAGAGATCGGCGGCGCGGAAGACTTACGTGTGAGTCAGGCTTATGTGGATGTCGGCCCGACGCTCAAACGGTTTCAGCCGCGTGCGCAAGGGCGTGCGTTTTCGATCCACAAGCGAATGAGCCATATCACGATCGCCGTGGCGCCGGTTGAAGCCAGGGCCGGGAAAAAAGCAAAGGACTAATCCGTATGGGCCAGAAATCACATCCGGTCGGATTGCGGCTTGGCTATGTCAAGCCATGGAGTTCCCGTTGGTACGCCGATCGTGATTACGCCAAACTGCTTCACGAAGATATCCGTGTCCGCAAGATGGTCAAGAGCCGGCTCTATCATGCGGGCGTTTCGAAAGTCGAGATTGAGCGTTCCGGCGATCAGGTCACGGTCATCATCCATACGGCCAGGCCCGGCATCATTATTGGGCGCAAAGGAGCCGAGGTGGATAAGCTCAAGGCTGACCTCGAAAAGACCTTGAGCCGTCAAGTGTACATCACGATCAAAGAAATCAAGAAGCCCGAACTGGATGCGCAATTAGTCACTGAAAATATTGCCGTGCAACTCGAAAAACGTGTGGCGTTTCGCCGGGCCATGAAGCGCAGTGTGGCCTCGGCCCTTCGGCTGGGCGCCCAAGGCATCAAAATCCGGTGCTCTGGCAGGCTGGCGGGGGCCGAAATCGCGCGGACTGAGTGGTATCTGCAGGGCCGTGTTCCCTTGCATACGCTTCGCGCCGATGTGGACTATGGGTTTGCTGAGGCGCATACGACCATGGGGCAGATCGGTATCAAGGCGTGGATCTACAAAGGCGAAATCCTTCCCGCCGTGCAGCACGGCAAGGGCGAAGGCGAGATGGGACGGCGGTAGGAGGCTGACGTGCTCGCTCCTAAAAAGGTCAAGCATCGAAAAATGCATAAAGGCCGCATGCGGGGTAAAGCCTACCGCGGCTCGCAAGTCACGTTGGGAGAATATGGGCTCAAGGCGCTCGAACCCGGCTGGATCACGAACCGACAGATCGAGGCGGCTCGCATTGCCATGACCCGTCACGTCAAGCGTGGGGGGCGTGTATGGGTACGGATCTTTCCTGACAAGCCCATCACCAAGAAGCCGGCCGAAACACGTATGGGGAAAGGGAAAGGCAATCCCGAGTATTGGGTGGCGGTGGTCAGGCCGGGCCGGATTCTTTATGAAATGGATGGCATGACGCTGGATGTCGCCAAAGAAGCCCTCCGACTGGCCGCGCACAAGCTTCCCGTTGCGACCTGCTTTGTCATGCGCGGAGGAGCGTAATGGAGACACGTGCGCTCCATGTGAAGAATCTCCGCAATCTGACGGACGTGGAATTGGAGGAAAAGGCGCGGGACCTGAAAAAGGAACTGTTCAACTTGCGCTTCCAATTTGTAGCCGGCCGTGTTGAAAGTCCGGCGAAAATCAAACACACGCGCCGAGAAATCGCCCGTGTCAAGACGATCCTCCGCGAAAAACAGAAAGGCGGGGCCGTGCAAAGTGCGGCAGGGAAAACATGAATCACGCAGGACAGGCTGAGCGCGCTCACCGCCGCGAGTTTGTTGGGGAAGTGGTGAGCAACAAAATGCAAAAAACTGTTGTCGTGGTTGTGAAGCGGCTGGTCCGCCATGGCCGCTATGGCAAGGTGCTTCGCCGTGTCACACGGCTGAAGGCGCATGATGAAAAAAATGAATGCCAAATCGGTGACCGCGTGAAGCTGGCGGAGACTCGCCCGCTGAGCAAGGATAAACACTTCCGGGTTTTGGAAGTCGTGGAAAAAGCCAGGGCGCGATGATTCAAATCTATTCTAGGTTGGATGTGGCCGATAACTCAGGCGCGAAAAAAGTCATGTGCTTTCATGTATTCGGCGGCACCAAGCGTCGGTACGGGGGTCTCGGTGATGTCATCATGGTGACGGTCAAAGAGGCGATTCCACAAGCGACCGTCAAAAAAGGAGATATCAGCAAGGCGGTCGTCGTCCGAACGACCAAGGGATTCCGGCGGGATGACGGTTCATACATCAAGTTTGACCGCAATGCCTGCGTGCTGATCAATGCCCAGGGAGAACCGGTGGGGACCCGGATCTTCGGGCCCGTGGCCCGCGAGCTGCGCTGGAAAAAATACATGAAGATCATCTCGCTCGCGCCGGAGGTGCTGTGATGCGGAGAAGCGGGTGGCTGAGCGCCAACAGTGCCCTTGCAGAGCCTCCCAAGTGTGTGGTGCGTAAAGGGGATATGGTCGTTGTGATTGCCGGGAAGGATCGCGGAAAATCAGGGAAAGTCCTTTCGGTGTCGCGATGTGCACAGAAAGTGACGATAGAGAAGATCAATATCATCAAACGGCACACAAAACCAAACCAGCAAAACCGGCAGGGCGGCATTCTCGAGCGGGAAGCGCCGATTCACCTTTCCAACGTGATGATTTATTGCGCGACGTGCCTCAAACCGGTGCGGGTGGGATCGAAGACGATGGCTGACGGGTCCCGCGTCCGCGTGTGCAAGAAATGCCAGCAGCTGATCGAGTCTCCGGAACGGACGTAACGGTGGCGAAACCCGAGAAAAAGCCGGTCGCGAAGCCCGATCCCAAACCGACGCCGAAGCCCGAAGGCAAGCCGGTCAAGGCCGCGCCTGAACCGAAAGGTCCGGTCAGGCTCCAGGAGCATTATCAGAAAAAAGTCGTTCCAGCACTGATGAAAGAGTTCTCATACGGCAATCGCATGCAGGTGCCGCGGCTCGAGTGCATTGTGCTCAACGTCGGTATGGGGGAGGCGACCCAGAACGTCAAGTTGCTGGATGCTGCGGTGAAGGAACTGGGGATTATCACAGGGCAGCGTCCGGTGGTGACGAGAGCGCGCAAGGCCATCGCCAATTTCAAACTCAGGAAAGGGCTCCCGATCGGAGCCAAGGTCACGCTGCGTGGCCGTCGCATGCATGAGTTTTTAGACCGCCTGATCACCGTTGCCCTCCCTCGCATTCGCGACTTCAAGGGGGTGTCGCCGAAATCGTTCGACGGACGCGGCAATTACACGCTGGGGCTGAAGGAGCAGTTGATCTTTCCGGAAATCAAATATGATGCGGTGGAGTCCATCCACGGGATGGACATCACGATTGTCACGACCGCCGCCACCAATGATGAAGGGAAGGCGCTCTTGAAACACATGGGCATTCCCTATCGAACCTGATCTGACAGGAGGTTTCAGAACTGTGTCCCGCTTGGCGCTGCGATTAAAAGTTAAAAAGACCCCGAAGTTCACAACTCGGGCGTATAACCGATGTCCCAATTGCGGCCGGGTTAGAGGGTTCCTCCGCAAGTTCAAGCTCTGCCGCATTTGCTTTCGATTCCTCAGCCTCCGGGGAGAAATTCCCGGCATTATGAAATCAAGCTGGTGATGCTATGGCAATGACCGATCCGTTGGCCGATATGTTCAACCGCATTTCCAATGCTACCCGGCGCCGGCACGCCGTGGTGCAGATGCCGGCGTCGAAGCTGAAAGTTGAGATCGCCCGCGTTCTGCAGAAGGAAGGGTTTATCCAGTCTGTCGATCGCATGACTGCAGACGGGCATCCGGTGCTCCGTTTGCATCTCCGGTATCAAGAGGACGAAGTTCCCATGATTACCGGAATTCGCCGGATCAGCAGGCCGGGCAAACGGGTGTACGTCCGGCGTTCGCGCATTCCGAATGTGAGAGGGGGGATGGGAATCACCATCCTCTCGACACCCAAAGGGGTAATGACGGGAACCGACTCGCGCGCGCAGATGACCGGCGGCGAAGTCGTATGCTACGTCTGGTAAACCGACAGGGTCACGATGTCACGTATTGGCAGAAAACCCGTACCGATTCCGGACAAGGTTGAGGTCAAAGCTGACGGCCAGCGAATCTCGGTGAAGGGACCGTTGGGCAGCTTGCTGCGGGTGGTTCCTCCCGAAATCGCCGTTGCGGTGACGAATAAACAAGTGGAGGTCCGTCGGGTTTCCGAAGGGCGGCATCAACGCGCGCTCCACGGCCTCATTCGCAACGAGATCCGCAACATGGTTCAAGGCGTGACCGAAGGGTTCGAACGGACCCTGGAGATTAGCGGCGTGGGCTACAAGGCAAATCTGTCGGGACGGACCATCAGTTTCAGCCTGGGCTATACCCATGCCATCGAATTTCCTCTTCCGGAGGGCATTGACGCGAAGGTGGACAAGCAAACGATTGTGATGATCAAAGGGAGGGATAAAGCGCTGGTCGGCCAGACGGCCGCGAACATTCGCGCGTTGAAGAAACCAGATGTGTACAAAGCCAAAGGCATCAAGTACGCCGGCGAAATTCTAATCCGTAAGGAAGGCAAGACCGGGAAATAGGCTGACCATGTTGGATGTGAGCAAACGGGAACGCAGCCGGGGACGTCGGCATCAGCGGGTCAGGCTCCGCGTCTATGGGACGCCGGATCGTCCGCGACTGAATGTCTTCAGGAGCAACGCGCATCTCTATGCGCAGGTAATTGATGATACCACTGGAAGGACGTTGGTAAGCGCGTCGACTTTGGATAAAGAGATCCGAGGCAAGCTGAAGGCGGGAGCAAACCTGGCCGCCGCCACGGCCGTCGGCCGGTTGGTCGCCGAACGGGCGTTGAAGGCCAACCTGAAGGCGATGGTGTTCGACCGGGGCGGGTATCGGTTCCATGGGCGCATCAAGGCGTTGGCCGAAGCCTCTCGTGAAAAGGGACTGAAGTTTTAGAAGGGAGCGAGGCTGACCGTGAAAGTCAATCCAGATGAACTGAATCTGAAAGACAAGGTCGTCTATATCAACCGCGTGGCCAAAGTGGTGAAAGGCGGGAAACGGTTTAACTTCACCGCATTGGTGGTCGTGGGGGATGAGCAGGGCTGGGTCGGGATCGGCAAGGGGAAAGCGGCGGAGGTGCCCGAGGCCATCTCCAAGGCCGTCCAGCATGCCAAGAAAAAACTCGTCCGCGTATCGATTAAAAATGGCACCATTCCACACGAGGTTCGCGGGCACTTCGGCGCCGAGCATGTGATGCTCAAGCCGGCGTCTGCGGGAACGGGGATCGTCGCCGGGGGGGCGGTTCGGGCCGTCATTGAGCTGTCGGGCATCCACAACATCGTGGCGAAAACGTTAGGGCGGGGCAACCCATTCAACGTCGTGCAGGCGACTCTTGATGGACTGAATCAGTTGCGCGATCCGGAGGAAGTGCTGCGTGTTCGCAAGTCCTTTGTTGAGCAGGCGGGGTAAATGATGGCGGCGCAGGCCAAATCTACAGGCAAGCTTGCGATCACTTTGGTTCGGAGCCCGATCGGGACGCCTAGGGCGCATCGGATCGTTTTACTCGGACTCGGCCTTCGTCGAATCCGGCATACGGTCATTCGTCCCGCCACGCCTCAGGTGAAGGGATTGGTGCACAAACTGTCGTACCTTCTGGATGTTCGGGAAGCCGGGAAAGCGGCCAGATGAAACTTCACGAACTGAAGCCTGCGCGGGGAGCGAGGACACGCCGGAAACGGATCGGGCGGGGGATCGGTTCCGGGCATGGCAAAACGGCGACGCGAGGGCATAAAGGCCTCAAGGCCAGGTCTGGAGGCGGGAAACGGCCTGGGTTCGAGGGAGGGCAGATGCCGCTCAAGCGGCGCGTGCCGAAGCGCGGCTTTACGAATATTTTCAAGCAGGAATGGGCGGTGGTCAATATCCGGGACCTGAACCGGCTCAAAGACGTTCAGGACGTGACGCCGGAAACGTTGATCCAGGCTGGTCTCGTGCGGAGCCGCGCGTCCCAAATCAAAGTGTTGGGTGAAGGGACGCCTTCCCGTCCGCTCTATATCAAGGCGCACCGATTCAGCGCGTCAGCGATTGCAAAGATTCAAGCCGCTGGGGGGAGGGCAGAGGTATTAGGCAGTGCTTGAGCGGCTGATCACCAACATCAAGAATGTTTTTAATATTCCGGAACTGCGTAATCGGATTCTGTTTACGCTGGGGATGTTGGCCGTCTACCGCATCGGGGCGCACATCCCGACCCCAGGTATCAATAACGATGAACTCGGGAAGTTTCTGCTGAAGGAAGGCGGCGCGCTGCTCGGCTTTCTCGATATCTTTTCCGGGGGAGCTCTTTCGCGCCTGACGATTTTCGCGCTCGGCATCATGCCGTACATCAGCGCGTCGATCATTCTCCAGCTGCTGACGGTGGTGATTCCCCACCTGACAAAGCTGGCCAAAGAAGGAGAACGCGGACGAAAAAAGATTGTCCAATACACGCGATTCGGAACGATCGGGATCGGATTGATCCAATCGTTCGGCATTGCCGTCGGGTTGGAAAATATGAATCGTGGGGCCTTCGTGCAGTCTCCCGGGTGGGGATTTCGCCTTATGACGATGCTGACTCTGACGGCCGGCACTGCGTTCCTCATGTGGCTGGGCGAGCAGATCACCGAACGCGGTATCGGCAACGGCATCTCCCTGATCATTTTTGCGGGGATCGTGGCGCGCCTGCCGCATGCGGTGGTGGAAACGTACCAATTGTTCGAAGTCGGGCAACTGACGGGATTTTGGCTGATTGCGCTCATTGCGGGAATGGTCAGCGTGATCGCGGCCATCGTATTCTTGGAAACCGGCCGACGAAAGATTCCGGTCCAATACGCGAAGCGTGTGGTAGGGCGGCGTGTGTTCGGCGGACAGAGCACGCATATCCCGCTCAAGATCAACACCGCTGGTGTGATTCCGCCGATTTTCGCTTCGTCCATTATCGCGTTTCCGGCTACGATTGCGGGGTTCGTCCAGATTCCCTGGGTGCAGAATGTGGGCTCCATGCTGGCCCCCGGGTCCGTCACCTATACGATCCTGTACGTCAGCCTGATCGTCTTTTTTTGCTATTTCTATACGGCGGTCGTACTGAATCCCGTGGACATTTCTGACAATATGAAAAAATATGGAGGATTTATTCCGGGTATTCGGCCGGGCCAACGCACATCCGATTATATTTATCGGGTACTCAATCGCGTCACGTTCGCCGGATCGCTCTATCTCGCGGGCGTCTGCATCATTCCCGAGATCTTGATCTACAAACTCGGCGTTCCGTTCTATTTTGGGGGGACCTCGCTGTTGATCACCGTCGGCGTTGGGCTGGATACCGCGCAGCAAATCGAATCGCATATGCTCATGCGCAATTATGAGGGGTTTCTGGCCAAAGGACGCCTGAAAGGACGAAGCGGGTAGAGCCATGCGGCTGGTATTTTTCGGTGCGCCCGGAGTCGGAAAGGGGACACAAGCCCAGCGCTTGGCCGCGCAGGAGCGGATTCCCCAAGTCTCGACCGGGGAGATTCTCCGGGAATCCGTCAAGCAAGGCACGCCCCTCGGCCTGCAGGCCAAAGGGTTCATGGAGTCGGGGAAGCTAGTTCCGGATGATGTTGTGATCGGGCTTGCGCGGGAAAAACTGACGAGTCCAGGATGTTCCCGCGGGTACATTTTGGATGGTTTCCCCAGAACCGTCGCGCAGGCTGAGGCGCTCGATCGGATGTTTCGGGAGACGGGAACCCCGGGTCTCGATCATGTGGTCAGTTTCGACGTTCCGAATGCCGAAATTATCAAACGCCTGTCGGGACGACGCAGTTGCCCGTCATGCCAGACGGTCTATCATATCGAACACGATCGGCCCAAGAAGGAAGGGCGTTGCGACAAGTGTGGCGGGGCGCTGGTGCAGCGAGCGGACGACAAGTCGGAAACGGTAGAGGCCCGGCTCAAGGTATTTGACCAGCAGACCAGTCCTCTGGTTGCGTACTATCAGCAACAGGGCTTGCTGCGACGCGTGGATTCGACGGGTGACATTAACGAAGTCTACCGTCGGTTACGCAAGGTGCTGGGGTTGGCAGGGGCGTGATGACCGGCATTGAATTGAAGTCGCCCGACGAAATCGACAAGATGAGTCGGGCCTCGCGTATTGTGGCCGAAGTCTTGGAAGCCCTCCGGCACCAGATCAAGCCGGGAGTCACGACGGGCGAGCTCGATGGGTTTGCAGAAAAATTCATTTTGGATCGGGGTGGACGGCCGGCGTTTAAAGGGTATCAGGTCCGCGACCAGGTCTACCGTCATACGCTGTGCGTGTCGGTGAACGAGGCGGTTGTTCACGGGATTCCATCTGGTCGCGTATTGAAAGAGGGGGACATCGTCGGTTTGGATGTCGGCGTCGTCATGGACGGATATTATGGAGATGCGGCGATCACGGTTCCGGTTGGCGCCATCACGGAGCAAGCGCGCCGTCTCTTACAGGTGACGGAGGAAGCCCTGCACAAGGGGATCGCTCAAGCTGTCGTCGGCAATCGCATTTCTGATATTTCTCATGCCGTACAGACGCATGCAGAAGCAGCCAGTTTTTCCGTCGTGACGGAATTTGTCGGGCATGGAATCGGACGGAAACTTCACGAAGAGCCGCAAGTGCCAAACTACGGCGAGCCGGGGAAAGGGCCCCGTTTGAAGCCGGGGATGACGTTGGCTATCGAGCCCATGGTCAATCTGGGTCGTCCGGAAACTGCACACCTTGCAGATGGGTGGACGGCGGTGACCCGGGACGGCAGCCTGTCGGCTCACTTTGAACATACCATTGTGGTCACTGAGGCAGGGCCGAGAATTTTGACCAAGCTGTGAGAAACGGAATAGTCGGAGCTATGGCGAAAGAAGATGTCATCGAGGTTCAGGGAACCGTCGCCGAAACGCTTCCCAACGCCATGTTCCGGGTCGAATTGGATAACGGGCATAAAGTGCTTGCCCATATTTCAGGAAAGATGCGGATGCATTTTATCAGAATCCTGCCAGGCGACAAGGTGACCGTGGAGCTGTCGCCCTACGATCTCACTCGCGGCAGGATCACGTACCGCTTTAAGTAGACGGGGGGCGTTGGGAAAGTCATGAAAGTCAAATCATCGGTCAAGCTTATCTGCTCGAAGTGTAAAGTTATACGACGGCGCGGCGTGTTGCGGGTGCTGTGTCCGAACCCTCGACATAAGCAGCGCCAAGGATAGGAGAAGCTCATGGCTCGCATCGCCGGCGTCGATCTTCCCAGGGATAAGCAGGTCCATGTCGGCCTGACCTATATTTTTGGGATTGGGAGGTCTCTAGCCCGACAGATTCTTGCTAAAAGCGGCGTGGCGCCGGCTACACGTGTGAAAGATCTGCGCGAGGATGAGATCGTGAAGCTGCGCGAAATCATTGAACGGGAGAACAAAGTAGAAGGGGACCTTCGTAAAGAAGTGTCGATGAATATCAAACGGCTCATCGACATCGGATCGTACCGCGGACTCAGGCATCGCAAGGGGCTGCCGGTCAGGGGGCAGCGAACGAAGACAAATGCAAGAACCCGGAAAGGGCCCAAGGGCCAGGGCAAAGCGCGGAAGACATTGAAGGTCGGGTGAAGGAGTCGAGCGCATGGGTGTGAAAAAAGGAAAGAAGCGAGAAAAGAAAATCGTTCAAAGCGGGGTCGCGCACATTCAAGCCTCGTTCAATAACACCATCGTGACCATCACGGATATGGGGGGCAACACGGTCGTGTGGGCCAGCGCCGGGAATCAGGGCTTCAAAGGGTCCCGGAAAAGCACGCCGTTTGCGGCTACTCGAGCGGGGGAAGTGGCGGCAAAGAAGGCGATCGAGTGCGGGATGCGCCAGATCGATGTGTACGTCAAGGGGCCCGGCGCAGGTCGCGAATCCGCTATTCGTGCGCTTCAGTCGGCCGGTCTTCGGATCAACATGATTCGGGATGTCACGCCGATCCCCCATAACGGATGCCGGCCACCGAAACGGCGGAGAGTGTAAGGGGAAAATGGCATTGAAGATCCGCCGGTTTTCGAGCGAAGCGGCGGCATGTGCAAGCGAGGTTGGGAGAAACTACTGTGGCTAAATATCGTGGACCCGTGTGTCGGTTGTGCCGTCGAGAAGGCGTTAAGCTCTTTTTGAAGGGCTCCCGCTGCATGACCGAAAAATGCGCCGTAGAGCGTCGCGCGTACCCGCCCGGGCAGCATGGGCAGGGTCGTCAGCGCGTATCTGAGTATAGTGCGCAGCTTCGCGAAAAGCAGAAGCTAAAGCGCATTTACGGCATCCTAGAGCGTCAGTTTCGTGGAACGTTCACCAAGGCCGAGCGGCAAGAGGGTATTACGGGCGAGAATCTGCTCCGTATGCTCGAGCGGCGTCTGGATAACGTGGTGTACCGGATCGGATTTGCGGCATCCCGCAAGGAAGCCAGACTGTTTGTGAATCATGGCCATTATCGTGTGAACGGACGCAAGGTCAACCGACCTTCGTTCCTGGTTCGGGAAGGCGATGTAATTGAGGTGAAGGAACGGAGCCGGACCGTCGTGCCGATTATTGCTGCGCTTGATGCTGCGGAGGGACGTGGCATTCCAGCATGGCTGGATTTGGATAAGGCTAATTTCAAAGCGACGGTGCGGGGGCTTCCGACCAAGGATGAAATTCCCTTACCCGTCAATGAGCAGTTGGTGGTGGATCTCTATTCGAGGTAACGTGCGCGTGACACCGGCGTGGAACCGTACCGTGGGAGCGCAGTTCCTTTTATAAACCGGTGAAAAGGGAGCCAGTATGTTGAAGGGTATGCGAGATTTTCAGATCCCGACGAAAGTTGAAGTCGACAAGGAAAGCTTGACGGCGACCTACGGGCGGTTTACCGCCGAACCTTTTGAGCGTGGGTTCGGCATGACCGTTGGTAATTCCTTGCGCCGGGTACTCTTGTCGTCTCTTTCCGGCGCCGCCGTCGTTTCCGTCAAAATCGAAGGCGTCCTGCATGAATTTTCCACGATTCCAGGCATCACCGAGGACGTCACCGATATTATTCTCAACATCAAGAAGGTCCGATTCAAGCTCCATTCCGATAAGCCCAAAACGGTCCATTTTCGAAAGAAAGGTGCCGGAGTGGCGAAGGCTGGGGATATCGAGCACGATGCCGATATCGAGATATTGACGCCGGAACTTCATATCGCGACGCTTGATAAAGGCACGACGTTGGATATGGAGATCGTTGTCAAGCGCGGACGGGGATATGTCCCTGCGGATCGGAACAAGGAAGAAGGCATGCCGATCGGCGTGATTCCCGTGGACGCTATTTATTCGCCGGTCACTCGCGTGAACTATCTTGTGGAGAACGCCCGTGTCGGACGTATGACCGATTATGACAAGGTGATTCTCGAAATCTGGACCGATGGGAGCATTTCCCCTGAAGATGCGCTGTCGGCCGCAGCATTGATCGTCCGCGGGCACTTGGATATCTTCATCAACGTCAAGGACATGGAAGAGACGATTACGCAGCCTGCCGCCCAGGAGACAATCACTGAGATAAACAAGAATCTTCTCCGCAGCGTGAATGAGCTGGAGCTGTCGGTCCGAGCGGCCAATTGCTTGAAAAACGCCAACATCAAAACGATCGCGGATCTCGTTCAGAAGACCGAATCCGATATGCTGCGGACCAAGAACTTCGGCAAGAAATCCCTCAACGAGATCAAGGAAATTCTTGCGGAAATGGGACTGAGCCTGGGCATGAAGATGGACCACCTCCCGCAAGCCGTGGCGGCGGAGAAGCGAGAGGAGTAGATCGGAATATGCGACATCGGAAAAGCGGCCGTCAACTCGGCCGGAATACACATCATAGGATGGCACTATTTCGGAGTCTGGTGACGTCTCTATTGGAGCATGAAAGGATTGAGACCACCGGCGCCAAAGCCAAAGAGATCCGCGTTTTGGCCGACCGCATGATCACGCTCGGCAAAAACGGAAGTCTGTATGCCAGGCGCCGCGCCGCCGCGTACATTCGAACAAAGTCCATCGTCGCCAAGCTCTTCAAGGAGATTGCAGGACGCTTCTCGGAACGGAAAGGCGGGTATACGCGGCTTATCAAGACTCGCCGGCGAGTGGGGGATGCGGCACCGATGGTCGTCATAGAGTTGGTCGGCCGTCCGGCAGATAAGAAAGACCTTGGGAAGGGGCAGCCCGCCGATCAGAAAGACACGGGCGGCAGCTCGACCAAGGCCGAATCGCCCCAGTCCAAGACCCCTATGGCTGCTCACGCGTAAACTAGCCAGCGCGGAGTTCGTTCACTCCCACACGCCTTCGGTTCTGACGGTGACAGGCCCGAAGAGGCAGGCGGCCCCGTCTTTACTCATATTAAAATGGTGTGCTATAGTCGGCCGTATGACGGCTAAATCCACGTTGTCCTTTCAGCATGTTGCCAAAGTCGGGCTACTAGGCATCATTTTTGCTGTGCTGGCAACCCTTCTGATTTTTATCGTGGGCGGACCCTCTCATCGGATTCCGCAAGTTGCTGCACCAGCGCTCCCGCAAACGGCGGATGCCGGCGTGCAAGGGTTTTCATTTGTGCAGAGCAGAGACGGCCTCGTTGATTGGAAAATTCAAGCCAAACAGGCCCAGGTTTTTGACGCCGATGCCAAAGCCGTGCTCAGCGATGCTGTGCAGGTCACGCTGATGGGTCCTGATGGTGTTGTCATGACAGTCACGGGAGACGATGGGACGATCAGCACTTTGTCCAAAGATTTTGTCATCAGCAAGAAAATCGGGGATCTTGCCTTGGTCCTCAATAGCGGGTATACGATTTATACAACTCGGTTCACCTGGGATAATCAGAAACATCGAGTTTGGACAGATGAACCAGTCACGATCAAGGGCCCCAGGTTGGAAATCACAGGGCAAGGCCTGGATGCGTTTCTCACCACACAAGAAATGAGGGTCCGCCGCAATGTCCGCGTGGGGATTCACTAGCGGTTTTCTCCTCGTCGGTAGCGCGTTGGCCTTGGCGGCGCCCCCGCCTGCGCAATCGCCGGCTCCTCCCGAAATCATCATTACCGCACAGTCGCTCGTGTTCAAAAATCAGGAAAATACGGCACTCTTTGAAGGTAAAGTGGTGATGACAAAAGGCGATTTTGTCATGTATGCAGACCAGATGGTCGTCCATTTCGTAGGCGAATCCCCTTCCACTCCCTCGCCCAAGTCTGGAAAGGCCGCGGCGCAAACGCAAGCGACCACAACGGAGCTACCCACATTCGGGAATCGGGCGGTTTCTCAGATCGATGCGACCGGCAATGTCGTGCTGCAAAAGGGAGCCAAGAAAGCCAAATCGAGAAAGGCAGTCTATCACCAGCGCGACGATATGCTTGTCCTGACGGAAAACCCGGAAGCTTGGGAAGAGGGCTATCACGTGACGGGCACGAAGATGACCATGTTTTTAAAAGAAGACCGGAGCGTTGTTGAGGGAAGTCGTGTGGTCATCAATGATGCGGAATCCAAACCGCGGTGAGCGATTTTCCTGGAATCTTGAGTGGTGGGCAGGAAGCCCTGACGTTTGAGTCGAAGGGACTACAAAAAAGCTACCGCGGTCGATGTGTCGTCAAGGATGTGAGTTTGGCTGTACAGTCCGGTGAGATTGTCGGGCTTCTTGGACCGAATGGGGCAGGGAAAACGACGGCATTCGATGTGATGGTGGGCCTCACGATGCCGGATGGGGGAGACGTATTCCTAGGCATGGAAAGGATCACGCACCTGCCGATGTATCAACGTGCACGGCGCGGCATCGGATATTTGCCTCAGGAATCGTCGGTCTTCCGTCGCATGACCGTTGAGCAAAACCTGGTTGCGATTTTGGAATTGGTGGATTTGCGCAAGGACCAGCGCGAGGAACGGATGGAAACAGCCATCCGGGACCTTGGGCTTGACCACGTGAGAAAAAGTAAAGCGTTCACTCTTTCAGGCGGGGAACGTCGTCGCGTGGAGATCGCCAGGGCTCTGGTGACGCGGCCTCATTTCCTGATGTTAGACGAGCCGTTCGCCGGAATAGATCCCATCGCGGTCGGTGACATTCAAGCGATTATCCGAGGACTGAAAGGGCGAGGCATTGGGATTCTGATTACCGATCATAATGTCCAGCAGACCCTTTCCATTACGGACCGCGCGTATATCATCAATAACGGTGAGATCCTTGAGGAAGGGCCTCCCGCGCATCTTGTGAACAGCCGTCGAGCACGCGAGGTGTATCTGGGAGAGGGATTCCGCCTGTAGCTGAGACGTAGACCATGCAGCCAAGACTCGACTTACGACTGTCGCAACGGCTCATCATGACGCCGCAGTTACAGCAGGCGATCAAGCTGTTGCAACTGTCGCGCCTGGAATTGCAGGAGGCGCTCACTCAGCAGATGGAAGAAAATCCCATGCTCGAAGAAGCAGGGTCTGAACTCGAAGACGGAGATGCCGAGTCGGAAGCGGCAGAGGAAACGCCCGAGACAATAAAAAGTGAAGGCCGAGAGGAGGACGCCACTCCGGCGGGGGCGGGAGGGGAAGAGGTCGGTGGAAACGACTTATCAGGTTCCTGGGACGAGTATTTTGACGATGATCGGAAATGGGGAGATATTGAGACCCCACGAAACGGGCGCGACGAACTGCCTTCGTTCGAACAGACGACGGCGAAAACCGCGTCGCTTGAGGATCATCTGCTATGGCAGTTGGCGCTCTCTCCGCTCGAGAAGAGTGAGCAGGAAATCAGCAAGGCCATCATCGGCAATCTTGACGAGGACGGTTATCTACGCATCCCACTGGAAGAACTGGCGGCCGAATCAGGAGTGCCACTCTCGCAGGCAGTGCACGTTCTCAAAGTCATTCAGGCTTTTGACCCCGTCGGGGTTGCTGCGCGCGACCTCCGGGAGTGCTTGCTGACTCAGATCGAACAATTGGGGTTGGGTGGATCTCTAGCTGACGCGATCATCCGGAACCATCTTGCGGATTTGGAGCGCAAGCGGTATCCGGCGATTGCTAAAACTCTCGGCGTCTCTGTTGATGCAGTGGTCCATGCCACGAAGGTTATTGAAGGGCTCGAGCCCAAGCCGGGGCGCCCGTTTTTTACCGCCGACAATCATCCAATAATTCCTGATGTATACGTTGTGAAATCGGATGGGAATTGGGTGGTGATGCTGAATGATGATGGCATGCCGCGGTTCCGGATCAGCTCATCCTATCGAAGATTTTTGGCCGGTCGGCGGGACCCATCGGACGCCACGAGAGCGTTCCTGGATGAAAAACTTCGATCTGCCCAGTGGCTTATACGGAGTATTGAACAGCGCAACAAAACGATTGTGCGGGTTGTCGAAAGCATCGTGAAGGTCCAAGAACCATTCTTCGAGCACGGCATCCAATACTTGCGGCCGATGGTTTTGCGGGATGTCGCGGAAGACGTTGCGATGCATGAATCCACGATCAGTCGCGTGACATCCAATAAATATCTCCATTGCTCACAGGGCATTTTCGAACTGAAATTTTTCTTTAATACGAGCATTCCCCGTTCCCAGGAAGGTCTGACCGACTTGTCTTCGGTGGCGGTTCGCGAAATAATTCGGAAGATGGTCGATGAAGAGGACGACCAGCGGCCTCTGAAGGACCAGGAGATCGTTGCTCGCCTCACGGCTCAAAACGTCATTCTCGCCAGGCGGACAGTTGCCAAGTATCGGATGGAGCTGAACATTCCTCCAGCAAGCCGACGCAAGCGCGCATACTGATCGATACTCTCCCTCCCGCGCGATTCATTTCTTCTGGGTTGTATCTGGCAACAGTCAAGATGTCTCGTGCACTGTTTTATGTGCTGAACGGCGGCGGCATGGATGGGGGAAATCATTGAAAACATTAGGAGAAAAAATTCTTGACATTAAAATTATATTAACTATACTTAAGACACTTTAGAGTCAGGATGCGTGCGGCAAACGGAGTATGGCCCATATGAAAGCCGTCGAGGTGAAAAAGAAACTTTCCGGCGCCCGCCATGCGAGCCGGAAATCCTCTCCTCGTCCCCGTCGATTTTCGACGCTCGAAGTGTGTCACTTGTTTGATATTTCTAAGGCGACCTTATTTCGATGGGAACGTGAGGGGCTGATTTCAACGCCGCCGC
Source organism: uncultured Nitrospirales bacterium (assembly GCA_964472655.1). Lineage (GTDB taxonomy): Bacteria > Nitrospirota > Nitrospiria > Nitrospirales > NS-4 > SCTG01. The sequence continues at coordinate 58,388 of CAYYLQ010000011.1, read as the reverse complement.
GGGATTGGAGAAATTGGCGCCTGTATACCACTACGAACCTTGAAGAGATCAAGCGAATCATTCGGAGACGTGCGTCTAACTAGACGTAGGAAGGACAGGGTCACGCAGTGTTTGGATTTGGTTCGAAAGAATACTTGCTCGGATTGGATATAGGGTCCGGCTCCGTCAAGGCCTTGCAACTCAAGGAGGCCAAAGGGAAGCTGAAGATCGAACGATTCGGCATGAAATCGCTGCCGGCTGAGATGATCGTTGATGGGGCGATCATGGATGGGCTCGGTGTTGTGACGGCAATCAAAGAGTTGGCCGGTGAGCAGAAGCTGAAAATTAAGGACGTCGCTTTGTCCATATCAGGCACTTCCGTGATTGTTAAAAAAATCGCCCTTCCGCATATGCCGGAAGAAGAATTAGAGAAACAGATCAAATTTGAGGCCGAGCAGTACATTCCATTTGATATTAACGATGTCTACCTTGATTTCCATATCCTGACACAGGAAGAACAACGCGGCGAAGGCCAGGCAGAAATGGAAGTCTTGTTGGTCGCCACCAAAAAAGACAAACTGAACGATTACGCTAATGCCGTCCGCGAAGCGGGCTTGACCCCAAAGGTTGTGGACGTTGATGCTTTCGCAATTGAGAATATGTACTGTGCCAATTACGACATCGTTCCTGCTGAACTGACCGCTCTTGTCAACATCGGAGCGAGCGTGATGAATATCAACGTTCTAAAAGGCGGTATTTCGGTGTTCACGCGCGATATCACGATCGGGGGAAACCGTTACTCGGAGCGCATTCAGCAAGATCTTGGCTTAAGTCTTGATGATTCGGAAGCGGCCAAAAAGGGACGCTATCCGGGTGTGAATGAGGCTGCTCTCAATGAGGCAATTGCTGCTGTTGATATGGAAGTGGCAACTGAAATAGGCCGTTCCTTCGATTACTTTCGCACGACATCGCCGGACGATGAGATCGCGCGTATTGTCGTGTGCGGCGGATGCTCGAAGATCAAGAGCTTGCCAGCACGGATTTCGGAGCAGGTGGGTATTGAGACGTCAGTGGCGAATCCTTTTGTGAAGTTGGATGCCACGGGTCTCAAAATGAGTCCAGAAGAGCTGGCAGAGGTGGCGCCGGATGCGGCAGTAGTGGTCGGTCTGGCTCTTCGCCGGGAGGGCGACCGTTGATTAAAATCAATCTTCTGCCGGTCAAGCGCGCGGCCAAGAAAGCCAAAACCCCGGCTGACGAGGCGATGATGCAGCTCGGAGTCGGGCTGGGAGTCATCCTGATCTTTTTGGGGGCGTGCGGATATCGGTGGCAGATGCTTGTGGATGAAGTCACTTTTCAGACTCAAGCGAAAGCGACGAAGACGAAAGAACTTGATGCCTTAAAGAAGCAGGTCGAGGAAGTCGAAGGCTACGAGAAGAAGAAACGCTTACTGGAAGATAAAATCCGGGTCATCGAGCAACTCAGAAAGAATCAAGGCGGTCCGGTCCGGCTTCTCGATTATCTGAGCCAGGGTCTTGATCCTGTGAAGGTCTGGTTGACGAGCATGGAAGGCGACACGCAGGTCATGGTAGTGGGAAAGGCCTTGACCAATGACGACATTGTCGAGTTCATCAAGAACCTTCAGCAGTCGAATTATTTTTTATCCGTGACTCTGCAGGAGAGCGTGCAAGGGCAGGAAGACGGCGTAACCGTCTACTCGTTTAGAATCAGTATGACGGTAAAGGGTTAGCATATGGCACTTCAAATGCCCAACATAGCCGCATTCAAAGCTATCCCCATGAACCAGAAGATTGCCCTTCTGGTTCTCCTGTTGGCCGGCATCGGGGCGGGATTTTATTACCTTGTCGAAGACCCACAGCAACAGGTCATTCAGACTTTAAGAACAGAAGTCGAGAAGCTCGACAAGGAAATCACAATCAATAAAGAGAAGGTGAAGAATCTTGCGGCACTCAAGCAGTTGAATGCCGAACTGGAAATACAGCTTGCCAAGAACCAAGACCATCTTCCCCCGGAATCGGAAGCGGCGACGCTTCTCAAACAGCTTTCTGATCTGGGAACGCGAATCGGACTCAGCCTGAAGAGTTGGAAACCAGGCAGCCGCCAAGAAGACGCTTCCAAGCTCTTTGTGAGGCTGCCTGCGGATGTCGTAATGACCGGGGGCTACCATACCCTGGCGCTGTTTTTTGATCGCATTAGCAAGCTTCCTCGGATCATTAATGTCAGTAAAATCCAAATGGGATCCGGAAAAGTGGAAAGAGATCGCGTGTCGGTTCAAGCCACATTCCAGATTACGGCTTTTGCGTCCCCGTCGGCTCCGATTGCACCCCCCGCTGCCGCCGCGGCCAAACCGCCTGTGAAATAGGAGCGAAGAGCAGAAGTCATGAAGGTGCTGCAAATGCGAGTCGTATTGGGCATTGTGTTACTTGCGGGAGGTCTCGAATTGATTGGAGGCGTCTCTGTTTCGACCGCGGCAGCGCAATCGGGCTCGAGTAGTGAACAGATTTTGGTCGCGATGTCCCTTTTCATGGGGGAGGAGCCGAAACCCGCCGCGCCGCCGCCGAAACCGGCTCCAGGACAGCCTGGCGCGAAACCCGCAGGGCCAGCCGCAACGACCGGTCCCGCACTTGGCGCGCCAGCACAAACAGGTGCAAGCCCTGCGACGCCGGCTGCTCCGGCTGCCGGCGCGTCTAAGTCGGTGGGGGGGCAACCCGCAACGGCGCCAATCGCGCCCGCAATGCCTGTACCGCCTGTTCAAGCAGGTGAAAGGGCAAAGGAATCGCCGAAACCGGCCGCCGGTACAGGGGCGCCAGCGCCGCTGAAAGCGCCGACGACAGCTTCGCCAGCAACCGTCAACGCGCCTGCGTTGGTGGAATCAACGGAGGGATACACGTACGATCCGAAGAGCCGGCGGGATCCGTTCCTTTCCCTTACCCGCCTGGTCAAGGTCGACAAAACGAGAGCCGAAATGCCTCCGCTGCAACGGGTCCAGATCAGCGATTTAAAACTGCTGGGTATTATGTGGGGAGGATACGGCTATTACGGCTTGGTTCAAACACCGGACGGGAAAGGTTATACGGTGAAGGAAGGCATGCTCATGGGGACGAATAATGGCGTCATCACGACAATCACTGATAAAGCCATCATCGTATCTGAGCCGAGCATTGACGTCATGGGCAACAAAAGCACGAAGGAAGTCGAACTCCTTCTGCGTCCAAAAGAGGTGAGCTAATGAAAACGCAATCTCCTCGCCTGTGGGTGCTCCTGGCGGGAACATTGGCTTTGGGGTTGGGACAAGGCTGTGCCCAGACTGAAGCCTTGGTGAGTCCGACAGGTTCCGAGCCGCCGCCAGCCGCTCAAGCCGAAGCCTCGCCTGTTGAGCGCGCGGTGGATGTGCAGGCTATCCAGGCGGAAACGCCTAAACCGGCGAGCGAGCCGACTCCGGCGGCAAAGGCGGCGGAAATCACCACTCCAGCGTCTGTGCCAATGGAGGTGACGCCTTCACAACCTTTGGGCCCCGCGAAGACATTAACGGCTATTGATATTCAACGCCAGGACGAGGGCCTGGTGATTGTAATCACGGGCGACGGAGATCTGAGCTACCAAGTTATGCGCCTTGACGGCAATCGTCTCATTCTTGATCTGCCGGGGGTTGTCAACGGAACGAAGCGGCATGCGATTCCTATCGGTCACCACATGGTGCGCCAAATCAGAATCGGAATGCACCAGCTGCCACAGCCTAAGTTGAGGCTGGTGCTGGATCTTGAACGAGCCGTTCCGTATACGATCGAAAAAAATGGTTCACAGCTCCGCGTGACGCTGTCCGATCGAGTGTCCTTGCCGGGCACTCAGGAAGCAATGGCATCTACGCAGAGCGCCCCTGCAACGGCGGAAAAGCCGGCAATGGAGAACCGCCGCAAGAGTGTGCCTGTTCCTGTCCCGGAAAGATTGAAGTCGTTGGATCCGTTGCCGCCGCTGGCCCAACCAAAGGCTGGCGATTCGGTGGATAGCGGAGCGGCGGCAGGCGGTGAACGCTTTCCAGGAAAACGCATTTCGCTGGACTTCCAGGACGCCGAGATCAGCAGCGTCTTAAGATTGATCGCAGATGTGAGCGGCCTCAATATGGTCGTTGGCGAAAGCGTGAGGGCCAAAGTCACCCTCAAACTGCTCAATGTCCCGTGGGATCAGGCGCTGGATTTGATTCTGAAATTGAACAATCTCGGCCAGATCCGGGAAGGCAATATCCTGTGGATCGACACCCTTACAAATATCACCAGGCTGCGAGACGAGGCGGTGAAGGCCAAGGATGCGAATCTCAAAGCTGAAGATCTCGTCACACGCATCATGTACTTGAACTACGCGGACGCCGCAAAGTCGGTCGACGTAGCGAAGAGTAATCTGAGCACGCGGGGCGAGATCAAAATTGACAGCCGGACGAATTCATTGGTCGTGCGCGACATTGCGGACAATATCGCCAAGGTTGAGAAGATCGTGCGTGATCTTGACCAACGGACGCCGCAGGTGCAGATCGAAGCCCGGATCGTTCAAGCGGGCAAAACCTTCGCGCGCGGGCTCGGCGTCCAATGGGGAATCAGTTCACTAAAGGGCGGGTCGGGTGGAGGGCCGATTACGACTAACCTGGGCGTATCGGGGGGAGCCGCTTTTTCCCAGACGAGCGACTTCCTGGTCAATCTTCCTGCGGCTGGAGCCGGCACGAGTACGTTCGGGTTGCTCGTCGGCAGGTTCCTGGGTACGAGCAGCACACTCGACATGCGTCTGTCGGCCGGCGAGTCGTTGGGGTTGAGCAAAGTCGTCTCTTCGCCCAAGATCATTACCCTTGACAACAAGCCGGCCAAAATCGAGCAAGGGAGCCAAATTCCGTACCAGACGACATCGCTCCAGGGCACGCAAACAACGTTCGTCGACGCCACACTGACGTTGAACGTGACGCCGCATGTCATTTTGCATGCGAATACGGTAAGGCTTGAGATTAAAGCAACAAAGAATTCTCTCGGTTCGGGATCGACTGCGGCGGGCCCCACGATCGACAAGAAGGAGGCGACGACGGAAATTCTTCTCCGTGACGGAGAAACCACCGTGCTCGGCGGGATTTTCGAAGAAACGAGAAATGATAATACGTCCGGCGTCCCGTGGTTCAATCGAATCCCGTTCCTGGGATGGCTCTTCAAAACCGAAGCGATCTCCGTGCAGCAAACCGAATTGCTGGTCTTCGTTACGCCGACGATCTTGAAAGATTAGCCGCAAGTAGGGTACTGTCCCCCTATGTTGCGGTATCTGAACGGGGGGGAATCCCACGGGAAAGGTCTCATCGCCGTCCTGGAAGGGGTCCCCTCCGGCCTGCCTCTGACCGCTGACGACATCAATCGAGACCTCTCCAGACGGCAAAAAGGCTATGGCCGTGGTGGCCGCATGCGGATCGAGCAGGATCACGTTGAATTTTTGTCCGGCGTCCGCAAGGGGAAGACTCTCGGCACGCCGATCACGTTGCACGTTGCGAATAGGGACTGGGAAAACTGGAAAGCGGTCATGGCGCCCGAACCGGGTCCCCCGGTCACGGAAAAAGTCGTCACCTGCCCGCGCCCGGGCCATGCCGATCTGGTCGGCGCGATCAAATATAACCACCGCGACATCCGCAACGTCCTGGAGAAGGCCAGCGCTCGCGAGACGGCCATCCGTGTGGCGGTGGGAGGCGTTGCGAAGAGGCTCCTGGCTGAATTCGGGATGCGCGTCTACAGCTATACCGTTGAGATCGGTGGAGTACAGGCTTCCTTGGAAGGGTTGACGACGGAACAGGCCTTCCAACAGGCGGAAGAATCTGAAGTACGCTGTCCCGAAGCAAAGAGTTCGGCACTGATGGTGGAGCGAATCCGTGAGGCCAAGCATAAGGGCGATACGCTGGGAGGCATCTTTGAAGTGATCGTAAGCAATCCTCCGCTTGGGCTCGGCAGTTATGCGCAATGGGACCGCCGTCTGACCGGCAGGTTGGCCATGGCGCTGATGAGCATCCAGGCGATGAAGGGGGTCGAAGTGGGCATGGGGTTTGATGCGGCCCGAAAGTTCGGCTCTGAAGTGCATGACGAAATTTTTTATGAGCAGAAGACAGGATTCATACGAGGCAGCAACAACGCTGGTGGTTTGGAGGGAGGCATCACCAACGGCCAGCCGATTGTATTGAGAACCGCGATGAAGCCCATTGCCACGCTCTATTCCCCCAAGAAAAGCGTGGATATACAGACGAAAAAGCCGCTTGAAGCCACCATCGAACGATCCGATATTTGTACGGTGCCGGCGGCAGGCGTGGTGGGAGAGGCCGTGGTGGCGTACGAAATCGCCGCCGCGCTAATCGAAAAATTCGGTGGCGATACGCTGGACGAGATGCGACGCAATTACGACTCCTACCAGGCGTACGTCAAACAGTTCTGACGCAGCATTCACGAACTTCGTTCATGCCGTATCCGTCTTGCTGTATCCGATGAAATCCGATTCTCTAGAGAACCGCCGTTCCTTGCCGCAACCTGATCGCGTACGCGTGGACCTCGCCGATCGGGGCTATGATGTCCTCATCCAGGAAGGACTGATTGACGGGGCCGGAGAACTGCTGCGCCCCCTCACAACAGGCGCTGATGCCGTAGTCGTCACGAATGCTGTGGTTAAGCGGCTCTACGGCGCCCGATTATTGCGCGGCCTCAAAGGCGCAGGATTCCGGACGAACATTTTGTGTCTGCCGGACGGCGAACGCACCAAGTCGCTAAAGTGGGTGTCCGCCATCCTCGATGAGCTTGTCCGCCGCCGGTGTGAACGAAAAAGCGTGCTCCTTGCATTGGGGGGCGGGGTCATCGGCGACCTCGCCGGTTTTGCGGCTTCCGTTTATTTGCGCGGCATTCCTTTCGTGCAGGTGCCGACGACCCTCGTCGCGCAGGTCGATTCCAGTATCGGCGGAAAGACAGGCGTCAACCATCCGCTGGGCAAGAACCTTATCGGCTCGTTCTATCAGCCCCAATTGGTATTGAGCGATCCTGGGGTTCTTCGGACGCTCTCTGCCCGCGAGTACCGTGCCGGGTTGGCGGAAGTCATCAAATACGGGGTGATCGCGGACGCCGGGTTTTTTGCCTTTCTGGAGGACAATATGAACCGGATTCTCGACCTTGATCCGGCGGTTGTCCACCGGCTCATCCTGACGTCCTCAGCCATTAAGGCGGCGATTGTGTCCGAAGATGAACGAGAAGGTGACCGGCGGCGCATCCTGAATTTCGGACATACGTTGGGCCATGCCTTGGAAACGGTCACGAAGTATCGGCGTTACAAGCATGGGGAGGCCGTTGCCATAGGCATGGTCATTGCCGCACGATTGGCCGCGCATCTTGGCCTGGCGGAAATGCATATCACTGGGCGCATCCGCGGTCTTGTGCACAAGGCCGGCCTCCCTGACCGGCTGCCCGTGATTTCGACACCTGCGCTTCTTCGTGCGATGAGGCAGGATAAAAAAGTCCAGGATCAACGCATCCACTTTGTTTTGCCTGAGCGCATTGGCCACGTGTCCGTCCAGCCCGTTGAAGAATCCCACATCCGGCGAATCCTCGGAACGCGGCAGTCTGGAACCTGATCCTCTCCCCGTGTTATAGTGCCCCTGCGCGAGGGGAGCGTTGCCGGGATGAAGCAGAACAATCGGGTGTCAGTCGCCGCTTTGCAGCGGACCCTCCGCGACAAAACACGGGAAGCCGAGATTCTGCATCGAGTCAGCGAGACGGTCAGCGGAAACCTCGATCTTGATGCCGTTCTGCATGATATCGTCGAGGTCGCAACGGAAGTTACCAAGGCGGACTCGTGCCTCATCTATCTCCTCAGTCCCCGCCGCGACGAGCTCGTCCTCAGGGCGTCCAAAAATCCCCATCCCAAATTGATCGGCCGCATCCGCTTGGGCCTGGGTGAAGGGATCACCGGATGGGTTGCACAACAGGGGAGACACGTTGCAATCGCCAGCAATGCCAGCGACGATCCCCGGTTCAAGGTGTTCCACAACCTCCCGGAAGATCGCCATCAGGCCTTTCTCTCCGTTCCCATCATCGCCAAACGGGAGGTGATCGGAGTTATCAACGTCCAGCATAAAAAACTCCACCGGCACCTTCCCGATGAAGTGGCGCTTATGACCACGATGGGGCGTCAGGTCGGGGGCGCGATCGAAACCGCGAGGCTTCATGCGGAAATCACTCAAAAAGCCCGTCAGGTCGAAACGCTTTCCCGGGTCAGCGCGACAATCACGTCTGGGCGTCTGCTGGAAGAAGTTTTACATCTCCTGGTGACCATGACGGCGGAGATGATGGGGTCGGCGATCTGCTCGATCATGCTGTTGGACTCAGAGCGCGATGAGCTTCGCATTGTGGCCACCCAAAGCCTTAGCGAGAGCTATCGTCGAAAACCTAACCTGAAAGTCGGGCAGAGCATCAGCGGCCGCGTGCTCAAGGATCGACGACCCATCGCGGTTCTGGATGTCACCAAAGACCCCGGCTATATGTACCCGGATTTGGCGCGTAAGGAAGGGCTCTGCTCGCTGTTGTCGGTTCCCATGCTGGTCAAAGACAAGCCGATTGGGGTCATCAACAGCTACACGGCGCACGAGCATCTGTTTACCGCCGAGGAAATCAAAGTGTTGCAGGCGGTGGCGAACCAAGCGGCGATCACGATCGAAAATACAAGCCTGATGGAGAAGTCATTCGAAATGCAGGAAGCGCTTGAAGTGCGCAAGCTGGTCGAGCGCGCCAAGGGCCAGCTCATGCGAAGCAAGCACATTGTGGAGGAGGAAGCGTTTCGGATCATGCAGCGCCAGAGCATGGACACGCGGCGCTCAATGCGAGAGATCGCCGAGGCTATCTTGCTCGCCGGGGAACTCGACAAACGGGTGGCCGGAAAATGACGCCGATGAAGGCGTAACAGCGATTTACGTGGCAGGTCCACCGTACTCTTCTTCATAACTTGCGCATGACGCTCGTTCATGATACGATTTCGAATATGAGACGTTCGCTTCTCGCACTCTCCTTAGCCCTCTTCTATCTATCTCTCTCGTTCAATGCCTATGCTTGTTTGCTTCCGTTGTATGGTGGCGTGGACGTGGCGAAGAAAAGCGACTGCACGATGCCGAAGGAGCAGCCCGTCCGAGACGCCTGCGATGCCTTTAAGGCTCTTGTCGTCCAGGCGTTTTCTGCAGCCCAACCGCTCCCTGATGGCCACGTGCAGGTGGTTGTGGACGAGCAGGTTTCGATCCCGATTTCCGAGTCGGTTCTGTCTCGTCTGCATTCTTTCTCATGGAATCCTCCCTTTCTTGACCGCGACCCTCTCTCTCTGATTTCGATCCTCCGCATCTGATCCGCCGCACAAGCTGACTCTATCCGGGTCCCGCAGGGGCCCTCGTGGACTTCTTTGCTTCGGAGGTCGGCCATGTGTGTGCGTCATTGTGTGCTCATTGCACTTGTGTTTTCAGCGATTGGATTCGGGCCCATTCCCTCTGCTGGGGCGGTCGGCGAACCACCACTCCAACTTGAGGCTGTAGTTGCCGAGGCCCTCGAACGGAATCCCGAGATCCAGGCGGCCCGGCATCGGTGGAAAGCCGCCCAGGAGCGTGCGCCACAGGTGGCGTCTTTGGACGATCCCGAGTTCAAGGTCGAGCTGTTCAACTATCCCAACCGGCTCTACCCCGACGCGTCGGCCAACACGATCTTCGGCCTGTCGCAGCGCTTCCCCTATCCTGGCAAGCGCGGCCTCAAGGAAAGCCTGGCGGTCAAAGAGGCCGAGATGGCGGCTGCGCTGCTCAACGCCAAGGAGCGTGAAGTGGCCGCGCAGGCCAAGAACGCCTACTACGAGGTTTTTCTCGCGCACAAGGCGATCGAGGTGCACCACCGTCAGATCGATCTCTTGAAAGAATTCTTTGAAATCACCAATGCGCGGTTTCGGGCCGGGAAGGGGACGCAGGTAGACGTGCTTAAATCCACGGTGGAGCTGTCGAAGCTGTCCAACGAGCTGCCGGTGTTGGAGCAGCAGCGCGAGACCGCCAAGGCCAAGCTCAACCTTTTCTTGGGGCACGCCCCCGAGACTCCGCTCGGCGAGCCCGTCGAGCCGGCCGGACCCGACGCGAACAAGACGCGGCTGACGCTCGACGAGCTGTACCAACGGGCGATGCTGAACCGTCCCGAGTTGCGAGTCTTGGACCTCGACATTGCCAAGAGCCAGACGGCCACGGCGCTGGCGCACAAACAGTTGTACCCGGATTTCAGCGTGAGCTTCGACCGGTATCAAAATTTTGGCGCACGGGACGGTTTTGGGGGGATGGTCACCATGAGCCTCCCGTTTTCCTTCTGGACCAAGCCCAAATATGAGGCGGGCATCCGGGAAGCGGCGTCCAATGCGGATTCGGCCAGAGCGGCCTTTCAGGCCTTGCAGAACCAGATCCTCTTCGAAGTGAAGGATCTTCTGGCCAAGATCGAGGCGGCAGAGAAGATGGTCATGCTCTACAAAACCACCGTACTGCCGCAGGCGCAGCAGACACTCGAGTCCGCTCGGATCGGCTACCAGACGAGCAAGGCGGAGTTTCTGACCTTGCTGGACGCCGAGCGGGTGATCAAAGACTTTCAACTCGCCTATTACCGGGCGTTGACCGAATCCGAACAGCGGATGGCCGAGCTCGAGCGAGCGGTCGGTGTGGATCTGAGTGGACGTCCGTGAAGGAGGAACAACCGATGAATACAGTAATCAGATGGAGAATCGCGCTGATCAGTGTCGCTATGGCCGGTGTGCTTGTCGGAGTTGTCAGTGGCTTCTGGGCGGCCCAAATGATGATGGGCGACATGTCCGGCATAAAGCAGACGCCTATGAAGGACATGCCCAGGAAAGAAATGGACATGAAAGGCATGCAGGGAATGAAAGGCATGCCAGCGGCGCCGCCGGGGGCGATCGCCATTCCGGCAGGCACCCGCCAGTTGATCGGAGTCCGCAGCGCGCCGGTCGGGTACGCCTCTTTGCAGCAAGAGATCCGGGCGGTCGGGATTGTGGACTACGACGAGCGGAAACTCACGCATGTGAACTTGCGAGTCCTTGGCTGGATCCAAGAGGTGTTTGTCGATTCAGTCGGGAGGCCGGTCCGCAAGGGCGAACCGCTCTTTACCCTCTATTCTCCTGATCTATTGGCGACACAGGATGAATACTTGTTGGCGTTGAAAGTGCAGGCTCAGGTCAGCGGCAGTCCGGTACCCGAAGCCAAAGAAGGTGCGGCTGTGCTGGTGGCCAGCGCCCGGGAACGGCTCAAACTCTGGAATTTGACCGATGAACAGATCGCGGCCCTCGAGCGTCGTGTGAAAGCGGAGCCGGTCCTCACTGTGTATGCGCCGTCCAGAGGGATTGTGCTCAAGCGTGAAGCACTCCCAGGCAAATATGTTGAACCCAATACGACGCTCTATGAGTTGGCTGATCTCTCGACCGTCTGGATCGCTGCCGACGTCTACGAATATGAGATGCCCTCGGTGAAGCTCAACCAACCAGCCGCGGTCACTTTCGAAGCCTACCCGGGGGAAACCTTCCGGGGAAAGGTGATCTACATCTATCCCTACTTGAACGAACAGGCACGGACAGTCCGCGTGCGGGTGGAATTCCCCAATCCAGGGCTGAAACTGAAGCCGGGCATGTACGGCACGGTCACGTTGCAGATCGATACGCAGAAGCGGCTCGCCGTGCCGAAGGAGGCCGTGCTGGATACTGGTCTTCGGCAACTGGTGTTCCGTGATCTCGGGCAAGGGATCTACATGCCAACGCCAGTCAAGTTGGGTCGTCAAGGCCAGGACCGAATCGAAGTCCTGGAAGGCGTCAAGGAGGGAGACCGGGTCGTGACCTCGGCCAATTTCCTGCTGGATGCCGAGAGCAAGCTCGCCTCCGCCGGAAGCATGCAGGCCATGATGGGCCAACTGGGGATGGCTGACTGGCAGATGCGCGGCGCCTACGAGAAAAAGATGGAAGGCATGGAGGGAATGCAGGGTATGGAAGGCATGAAAGATATGCCCGGCATGTCCACTCCGGCCAAGTTGGTCTCTGAGACGCTGAAGGTGTCCGGTTATGTGTTAACCCTGAGTACGGCGTCGGAGGTGCCGAAAGCGGGCGAGAATGTGCTGCGCCTGAAGGTGACGGACCAGGCTGGCAAGCCAGTGACGAATGCGCAGGTGCTGTTCGTTTACACCATGCCGATGCCTGGAATGATCGACTCCAAAGCGCAGGCGGCGCATACCAAGGACGGCGTCTATGAAGGCAAGGCGATGCTCGGGATGGGCGGCACATGGGACGTGACCGCGAACGTGACGATTCCTGGAAAGCCGTCCATCAGCGAGAAGTTTCGGCTGCAGGTCGGCGGCATGGGCATGTAAGTCATGATCACACGACTCATCGAAACGAGCGCCCGCAACCCATTTCTAGTGATCCTCTTTGTGTTGTTGCTGGCTGCCAGCGGAGTGTGGGCGGTGTTTGCAGTCCCGCTGGATGCGATCCCGGACCTCTCGGATGTCCAGGTGATCATCTACACCGAGTGGCCAGGCCGCAGCCCGACCTTGGTCGAAGATCAGATCACCTATCCAATCGTGACCTCAATGCTGGCCGCGCCGCAGGTCAAATTGGTCCGGGGTGCGTCGGAATACGGGTTCTCCTACGTGTATGTGATCTTCCAGGACCAGACCGACCTCTACTGGGCGCGCAGCCGCGTCCTGGAATACATGCAGAAGCTGGCCGGGAAGCTCCCGGAGGGCGTGACGCCGACGTTGGGCCCGGATGCCACGGGCGTGGGATGGGTCTATCAGTATGCCCTGGTGGACGAGTCCGGCCGGCATGATCTGGCGCAGCTCCGGAGCCTCCAGGACTGGTATCTGCGCTACGAACTGGAGAGCGTGCCCGGCGTGGCCGAGGTCGCGTCTGTGGGCGGCTTCGTCAAGCAGTATCAGATCGAGGTGGACCCGAATACGCTGGCCGCGTATCGCATGCCGATCAAGACCGTGATTGAGGCTGTCCGCAACAGCAATGCGGAAGTTGGGGCCCGCGTGTTGGAGATGGCCGGCACGGAGTATGTCGTCAGGGGCCGTGGCTACCTGCGCTCCGTGGAGGACATCGAGACGATCCCAGTCGGGGTGGATCGACGGGGCACGCCGATCCTGATTCGTGACATCGGGCGCGTGCAACTGGGGCCGGACCAGCGGAGGGGCATCGCCGAGTTGGATGGGAAGGGGCAGACCGTCGGGGGCATCGTGGTCATGCGATTCGGGGAGAACGCCCTCAATGTGATCAACCGGGTGAAGGCCAAACTGGAGGAGGTCAAGACCTCATTGCCGCCCGGTGTTCGCATCGTCCCCACCTACGACCGTTCGGATCTCATTCTGCGGGCCATCGCGGTGCTGCGCGAGAAACTGGTGGAGGAGAGTCTCATCGTCAGCCTCGTGACGGTGGTGTTCCTTTTTCACTTCCGGAGCGCCCTCGTGGCGATTTTGGTGTTGCCGGTTGCGGTCCTGCTCTCGTTCATCCCAATGGCCTATCTGAAGGTGACCTCGAACATCATGTCCCTCGGCGGGATCGCCATCGCCATCGGGGCCATGGTGGACGCCGCCATCGTCATGGTTGAAAACGCCCACAAGCGGCTGGAGCAAAACCCCGGAGCCGACCGGATTGAAACCATCATCGCCGCCGCGAAGGGGGTCGGCCGCCCCTTATTCTTCTCGTTATTGATAATTGCCGTGTCGTTCCTGCCGATCTTTGCTTTGGAAGCTCAGGAGGGGCGCTTGTTCGCGCCCTTGGCCTACACCAAGACCTTTTCCATGGTGTTTGCCACGGCGCTCTCGGTCACGCTGGCCCCGGTGCTGATGATCGGCCTGATCCGCGGCCGCATCAGGGCGGAAACGCGGAATCCGTTGAATTGGCTGTTGATCACGCTCTACCGACCCATCTTGTCCGGTGTGCTGCGCGTCCGGTGGCTCACGGTGCTCGCGGCGCTGGGCGCCCTCGCGGCGACCGTGCCGGTGTTCACCCGATTAGGGGCGGAGTTCATGCCGCCGCTGGATGAAGGCACGATCCTGTACATGCCGACCACGGTCCCGGGCCTTTCGATCCCGGAGTCCGTCAAGGTCCTGCAGGTGCAGGACCGCTTGCTCAAAGAGTTCCCGGAAGTCGAGCGGGTGTTCGGCAAGATGGGCAAGGCGCAGACCGCCACGGATCCCGCCTTCACCGGCATGGCGGAAATCACGGTGACGCTCAAGCCGGAGACGCAGTGGCGACTCGGCATGACCTGGGACCGGCTGCTCGACGAGATGGACGCGAAGCTGAGGATTCCAGGCTTTCCCAATATCTGGTGGATGCCGATCCAGACCCGCACCGAGATGATCACGACCGGCGTGCGAAGTCCGGTCGGCGTCAAGGTGCTGGGACCCGACCTGAAGACCATCGAAGACATCGGGAAACAGATCGAGCAGGTGCTGGCCTCCGTGTCCGGCACGCGCAGCGCGTTTGCGGAGCGGTTGAACGAGGGGTACTACCTGGACGTGATCGTAAACCGGCGTGAAGCGGCCCGCTATGGCCTGACGGTCGGCGACGTACAGGCCGTCATCACCTCGGCCATCGGCGGCGAACCGGTGACGACGACCGTCGAAGGACGCGAGCGGTACACCGTGAGTGTCCGCTACAAGCGCGAGCTGCGAGACGACCCGACGCGGTTCCAGCGTGTGCTGATCCCAACCCCTTCGGGGGCGCAAGTCCCGCTCAAACAGGTGGCCGACGTGGTGCGGACGAAAGGGCCGTCCTCCATCTCCGACGAAAGCGGAGCGCTGGCCGGCTTGGTGTCGGTTTCGGTTATCGGGCGGGACCTGCGGAGCTATGTGGAAGACGCCCGGCGGGCCGTCGGGGAACGAGTCACGCTTCCGGCAGGGTACACGCTCAAATGGACGGGACAGTACGAGCATCTCGTCCGGGCTGAAGAACGGATGAAGCTCGTGGTGCCTGTGACGCTGGGTCTGATCGTGTTGCTCCTGTATCTGAATTTTCGGTCCCTCGCGAAGTCGCTGATCGTGCTCCTGTCGGTTCCGTTTGCCGTGATCGGGGCCGTTTGGCTGCTATACCTACTGGGCTACAACCTGAGCGTGGCGGTCTGGGTAGGCATCATTGCGCTCGCCGGCGTGGCGGCGGAAACCGGCGTCGTCATGTTGGTGTACCTGGACGAGGCGTATGAACGGCGCGTGCGCGAAGGCCGGATGACCACGCCGCAAGACCTGCGCGAGGCCATCCTGGAAGGCGCCGTGCAACGAGTGCGGCCCGTGATCATGACCGTGGCGGCGATCATGGGCGGACTGCTGCCGATCATGTGGACCACAGGCACCGGCGCGGACGTGATGAAGCGCATCGCGGCGCCGATGATCGGCGGCATGGTCAGCGCGACCATCCTCACGCTGCTAGTGATCCCTGTGCTCTACGCAATGTGGCGTTGGAGAGCAATCAAGCGGTTCCAGAGGTAATAGTCGTAGGCAAAGGCGCCAGGGCAGGTTTCTCGGCGTGCGATCAAAAATGCTGCAAGCTCTTGATCCGATATTAGAATCCAGATTGATACCAGGGTGCAGAATTGGCTGATGCCCAGGGACCAGAAATCTATTGACAGCCCCAAGGGGCTTTTGCTATAACGCACACCATAGCACGTTGTTGTGCTAGCTGACGACGGCGTCTTTCCCTTTAGGAGCACAAGAAAAGGTGGCTCCTAGCCTTTAAGGGGAAAGACGCCGCTTCTGTTTGTGGACGATGACGTCCTCTTGCTGTTTCCTCTTTGGGATAGGCGGCGAGAGGACGTTTTGTTGAGGGTGATATGACGCGATGAGGTTATTGCGGATCGCTCTGGCCCAGATCAACACGACCGTCGGTGATCTTGACGGAAATGCGGCGCGCGTGCTTCGGGGGGTTTCCGTGGCCCGCGAGGCAGGCGCCGACCTGGTCGTGTTTCCCGAGTTGACATTGACGGGATATCCTCCGGAAGACCTCCTGTTACGCTCCCAATTCATTGCCGACAACCTCGCCGTTTTGGAACGGACCGCCCGAAAGGTGAAGAAGGGGATTGCCGCCGTAGTGGGCTTCGTCGACCGCCACGACGACGTGTATAACGCCGCGGCATTCATTTACGGCGGACGGGTCGTGGCCACGCAGCGCAAGACCTATCTTCCGAACTACGGGGTTTTCGATGAGAATCGCTACTTCCAGGCCGGCACCCGATCGACTACGGTCGTTCTGAACGGCGTCACCATCGGCTTTAACATTTGTGAAGACATCTGGTTCCCGGAAGGCCCGACACGCGTACAATCGCTGGTCGGGGACGCGGAGGTGATCATCAACATCAGCGCGTCGCCCTACCATAGGGGCAAACTGCGCGTTCGAGAGGAGATGCTGGCCACCCGCGCCATGGACAATCTGGTGGTGGTGGTGTACGCCAACCTGGTTGGAGGACAAGACGAGCTGGTGTTCGACGGAAACAGCCTGGTGGTGGATCAAAGCGGCGGCATCGTTGCGCGTGGCCGGGCGTTTGAGGAGGACCTGGTGGTCGCCGATGTGGATGTCGACGCCGTATCGCGCGCCCGCTTGCATGACACGCGCCGGAGGCGCGATCGGCGGCTTCTCGAACGCAAGGGGGTTGTCGTCGACAGGGTCGTCGTCTCCTCGCGGTACCGTCCTGTGCGCCGCAGTCTGGTGCATGGAGGCATTCCTGCCGTGCCGTCTCCTTTAGAGGAAGTCTATAAGGCGCTCGTGCTGGGTATCAGCGATTATGCCAGAAAAAATGGGTTCCAGAAGGCGGTGTTGGGGCTGAGCGGAGGTATAGACTCGGCGTTGACCGCCGTCCTTGCCGTGGATGCATTGGGCGCGCGCAATGTCGTCGGCGTGTTCATGCCGTCTCCTTACTCTTCCATAGAGAGCCGTGAGGATGCTCTCGCCTTGGCCCGCCATCTTGGGATCCGGTTCCATAGTTTGCCCATTACACCGGTTTTTCATGCCTACACCACGCTGTTGGCGTCCGTTTTCAAAGGGCGGAATCCGGACGTGACCGAGGAAAACCTGCAAGCGAGAATTCGCGGGAATCTCTTGATGGCATTGTCCAACAAATACGGGTGGCTCGTCCTGACGACAGGGAACAAGAGCGAAATGAGCGTCGGGTACGCCACGCTGTACGGCGATATGGCCGGCGGATTCGCGGCTATCAAGGACGTACCCAAGACATTGGTCTACGAACTCGCCCGGTGGCGGAACGGGCGTGAGGCCGGCCCCGTGATTCCCAAGCGGGTCTTTACCCGTCCGCCGACGGCCGAGTTGCGTCCTAACCAGAAGGATCAAGATTCCCTGCCGCCGTATGAGGTGCTGGATCCGATTATTCGCGGGTATGTCGAAGAGGATCAAGGGAAGACCGATCTACTCGCCGCCGGATTTGGCCGGCAGACGATCGAAAAAGTCATGGCATTGGTGGACGGCAGCGAATACAAGCGCCGCCAGTCGCCGCCGGGCGTCAAGATCACGCACCGGGCGCTGGGGAAGGATCGGCGCATGCCGATCACGAATCGCTATCGCAGTTATTGAGCGTGTTGCTCGCACAATGGAGTGCGGGGAGGACGATGGTGTCGCCGGTAACAAGAAGTCGGTCACGGCTGCTGAATTCAAAAAGGAGGCGACACTGCCATGAAACAACTTGGACGCATCGCAATTCCCGTATTGCTTTTGTCCCTCGTCCTGACAGGGACTGTTTTTGCCACGCCTTCCACAACTTATTGGACGCCGGCCACGTCTGACATCCAGGGCTTTAACGTCTGGCACATCGGAGTGGACAACTATTTTCGGTTGTCGCAGACACAAGGGGATATAGACCATGGACAGGCGATGGCTTTACCTACCGATATTGGCTTGACTGTGGGTGTCTTACCCTTTGAAAAGATCAACATGGAAATGGGCATTGACTATCTCGCGCCGGGCGTTTTTGCCCACCCGGCACTCCGGTCCATGGCACACAGCGGGTTGTTCAATGCAAAAATAGGAACCCCTGAGGGCGCGTTTTTCGGGAGCTGGTTCCCGGCCTTCAACCTGGGCATTTTCAATGTGGGAACGAAATCCCAAGTGTCAAACATGGATATCGTGGACTTCCTGGTAGGGAAGACGCTCGGACCGTTCGGGAGGATCCATGGCGGCGGCTATTACGGGAATCCCGGATCGGTCTTGATGAATAAAAATGGTTGTAAGCCGGGGGCCTCGCCCATGAGCGGGTTCGCATGCGCTCCCGGTCAAGGCGGAACTTCTTCAAGTGACGCCCATCAGAATGCCGGCGTAATGGTCGGCTACGACTACGGCTTCTGGCCGGTCAAGGACAAGGCGGGCAACGAGTACAACAAGTGGATGTTCGCAGCTGACTACGCCAGCGGGAAGAACTACATCGGGGGGGGCGGATTCGGCATGTACCACTTCTTTACGAAGGACATCAGCCTCCTGACAGGTCCGGTTTGGTTCAACGACCACGTCATCAACGGCCAGTGGAAATGGACTGTTCAATTGGACATCAACCTCTGAGAACGGTATGACAGCGCGATATCCAAGATAGACAGGCGCAACCCGTGCCAGAGAGCGTGTCCTGGTTTTCTCTGGCACGGGGCCTGCCGAAGCATGGTTGTGTGGAAGAGAGGGTTGGGCTATGATGGTTTGCTGGTAAGGGCGAGCCACAGCGATGGCCTGAGCGAGACCCGCCTAATGAACCTGCTGAATTGCGGTGGGGTATAGAAGGGAGCAGGTGTATGAAAAAAATCGATGCGATCATTAAGCCGTTCAAGCTTGAGGAAGTGAAGGATGCGTTGACCGAGTTGGGGGTTTTCGGCATGACGGTCTCGGAAGTCCGGGGATTCGGCCGCCAGAAGGGGCACAAGGAAGCTTATCGCGGCACCGAGTACACGATCGAGTTTGTGCCGAAAACCAAGATCGAAGTCGTGGTCTCCGATGCCGTGGCCGACAAGGTGGTCGAAACGATCATCCGTACCGCCAAGACCGGGAGCATCGGAGATGGGAAGATTTTTGTGTCCAATCTCGAAGGAGTCGTGCGTATCCGGACAGGAGAGAGCGGAGACCGCGCGCTGTAATGCTTATGATGGAATCGGTGCTCAGCCGGGCGACCGGCCGTCAATGGACCAGGGAAACCCTTGATGCCCGCCGGCAGGCGATTGCGGCGGCGCACATGCGCGGTGCGACCGGCGTGGAGATCGTGACCGCGCTGACCGACCTGGCGGATGGGATCCTGCTGGATCTCTACCGATCAAGCCTTGGAACAAACGGGACGCCCGATCAGTCCGGCGTCGCCCTCGTGGCCCTCGGTGGCTACGGACGGCGTGAGCTGTCGCCGTACTCGGATATTGACCTCATGTTTCTCTATGCCCCTCGCCAGAAGCAGAAAGCCGGCGCGTTGTCCACGGCGATCCTGCACACACTCTGGGATCTCGGGTTTCAGGTCGGGCACAGCCTGCGAACGATCGCGGATTGCCTGGAGATGGGACGGTCGGATCTCACCGTGCGCACGGCTTTAATGGAGGCCCGTTGGCTGGCGGGGGACCGGGATCTCTGCACTGAATTCACGCGGGACTATCGTGTCGCGGTCTCCGGGAAGGGCGTGCGGGAGTATGTTGGCAGAAAGCTTGAGGAACGGCAGCAGGAATATAGCCGGTACGGCTCGACTAATTTTCTTCTTGAGCCGAACCTTAAAAAGGGAAGAGGAGGGCTGAGAGACCTGCACCTGCTCAAATGGACTGCCATGGCCCGGTACGGCACGTGGTCGTTCGAGGAGCTCACGGCGGGCGGTTTGCTGAGTGCCGGGGACGCCACAGCTCTCTGGGAAGCTCAGGAGTTTCTCTGGCGGGTACGGAACGACCTCCACTTCTATGCGCTTCGCGCTCAGGATATTCTGACGTTTGATGAACAGATCCGTATCGCCGGCCTGCGTGGGTTCAAGGACCTGCCGCATCTCCTGGCGGTCGAGCAGTTCATGCAGCAGTACTACCGTCATTCGACTCGGATTTGCGATCTCACCGCGCGGTTCGTGTCGCAGGCGATGCAGCGTACGGCCTGGCAACGTCTTGCCGCATGGCTCCCGGCACGGCGAATCGAGCGCTACTTCGCACTGACGCGGAATGACATCACGGTGCCGCCTGAGCTTCGGGCCGACGCGCTGTCTGATAGCGGACGAATCCTGCGGCTCTTTCACCTGGCCCAAATGCACGGCTTGAACGTGGCCGACGACGTTGTCCAGGAACTTCCCGACCGCATCGCTGCCGTGCCGGATGGGGCATTTCGAAACGACACAGCAAGGCGATGGTTCCTTGCCATTCTGTCCGGGCCTGGACGCGTCGCGGAGACCCTGGCTGCAATGCATCGCGCCTGCCTGTTGGAAAGGATCGTCCCAGCGTTCGGGACGGTCCGAGGCCTCATGCAGTTCAATGCCTACCACAAGTACACAGTCGACCAGCACAGCCTTTTGGCCGTCAGCCAGGCGGAGGAACTTGGCTCTGGAAAGGGTCTGGTGGGCAAGGTCTATCGTGAAATCAGACGTAAAGACCTCCTGCACCTGGCCGTGCTGCTTCACGATGTCGGCAAGGGGCAGGAGGAGGATCACAGTCTGATCGGAGAGCGGATCGCCCTGGACGTGGCCAACCTCCTGGGCCTGAGTGAACACGAAACCCAACTTCTGGTGTTTCTCGTCCGTCAGCATCTGCTGATGGCCAACACCGCATTCCGCCGTGATTCCTCAGACGAGAAAGTCGTGCTGAGGTTTGCCCGTCAGGTCGGTACACCGGAAGCGCTGAAGATGCTGTTCGTCCTGACTGCGGCCGATATCTCGGCAGTCGGGCCGGGAGTTATGACGCCCTGGAAGGACACGCTGCTGGGCGATCTCTTTTTAAAGACGCATGCGGAACTCGCGGGAGGGGATGAAACCGAAACGGCATACGAGGGCAGCGCGCGCGCCCAAACGATCCGCCAGGCCGCGCTGGCCCGGCTGGAACCGCGCTATCCCGCAGCCTGGCTCACCCGGCAATTGAACGCGTGGCCGGACCATTATCTCTCGGCCATGCCGGTCGAACGGCTCGTTACGCATCTGGAGTGGCTTGCCAAGCTTGCCAATGCGCCCGCACTGGTGGACGCGCAATACGATCAAACGCTGGGTGCGACCGAGTACACGGTATACACCAACGATAGTCTGACGCCTGGTATTTTTTCAAAAATCGCCGGTGTCCTGGCGGCCAAGGGGGTGCAGATTCTGGACGCCCAGATCGTGACCCTGACTGACGGGGTGGTCGTGGACGTCTTCCGCGTGGCGGATCCGGATTGCCTCGAAGACATCCGCGACCGCCGCTTCAGAGAGATCAGCGGCGCCATCGTTGGCGTGCTGGAAAGGCGCTACTCGGTGGAAGATCTTTTGCAGGAGGCCACCCGTTTCGGCCGGGCGCGCCAGGGAGTCCCCCTTCGCGAACCGACGGTGGTCCAGGTGGACAACGACACCTCTGACCGGTACACGATTATCGACGTGTTCGCCGATGACCGGCAAGGCCTGCTCTACGTCATCACGCATGCGATTTTCGACCTTGGCCTGTCTGTCCATGCGGCCAGGATTTCGACCAAGCTAGACCAGGTCGTCGACGTCTTCTATGTCACGGACCGGACCGGCGTCAAGATCGCCGATCTCGGCCGGTGCAAGCTGATCTGCGAAGAAATAACGACCAGGATTGAGGGATTTCTCGGGGAGGCGCAGTCGACGCGCCAGATAGTGCGCCGGGCCAGTGCCCAGCAGAAATGATACAGGCTTAAATCCTAAAGGAGGGGATTATGACGGCGAAAGAAGTGCTTGAATTTGCAAAGAAAAACAAAGTCGTAATGGTGGACTTCAAATTCGTCGATTTGCCCGGTACCTGGCAGCACTTCACATTTCCGATTGAAGAATTGACGGACACGGTCTTTACCGAAGGGTCCGGTCTGGACGGTTCTTCGATCCGCGGTTGGCAGGCGATCAACAACAGTGACATGATGGCCGTACCGGATCCCTCGACGGCAGTCCTTGATCCCTTCACCACGGTCCCCACGCTGAGTATGATCTGCAATGTCGTCGACCCCATTACCCGCGAAACATACAGCCGTGATCCTCGATATGTGGCCCAGAAAGCCGAACAATATCTGAAGTCCACCAAAGTCGGCGATGTTTCTTACTGGGGGCCGGAAGCCGAATTCTTCATTTTCGATTCCGCGCGCTTCGATCAGACGAGCAATAGCGGTTACTACTTTATCGATTCGGAGGAAGGGATCTGGAACTCCGGCCGGGAAATCAACTTGGATCAGACGGGGCCTAATCTGGGCAACAAACCCCGGCACAAGGAAGGATATTACCCGGTCGCGCCTGTGGACACGCAGATGGACATCCGAAGCGAGATGTGCCTCGAGATGCAAAAGATCGGCATCATGGTCGAAAAGCAGCACCACGAGGTCGCGACGGCCGGCCAGGCTGAAATCGATCTGCGATATGACTCGCTCGTGAACATGGCCGATAAGATGATGATGTACAAATACATCGTCAAGAATGTTGCCCGGCGCCATGGGAAGACCGTAACCTTCATGCCGAAGCCGCTTTTCGGCGATAACGGCTCCGGCATGCATACCCATCAGAGCATCTGGAAGGAGGGGAAGCCGTTGTTCGCCGGCAAAGAATACGCCGGGACCTCGCAGCTGTGTCTCTGGTATATCGGCGGCATCCTGAAGCATGCGCCCGCCCTGGCTGCGATCACCAATCCGACGACGAATTCCTACAAGCGGCTCACGCCGGGCTTTGAGGCGCCGGTGAACCTCGCGTATTCCAGCCGCAATCGCAGCGCGGGTATTCGCATTCCGATGTATACCCCGAATCCGAAGGCCAAACGCATCGAGGTCCGCTTCCCGGACCCTGCCACCAATCCCTACTATGCCTTCGCCGCCATGTTGATGGCCGGCCTCGATGGAATCGAGAACAAGATCGATCCCGGTCGCCCGGAAGACAAAGACATGTATGATCTTGAACCGGATGAAGCGGCGAAGATCAAGAAGATGCCGGGCAGTTTGGATGAATCGCTCCGCAATCTGGAAAAAGATCATGCCTTCCTCTTGAAAGGGAACGTCTTCACGAAAGACGTGATCGAGACTTGGTTGAACTACAAGCGGGACAAAGAAGTTGATACTGTGCGGATTCGGCCGCATCCCTACGAGTTCTTCCTCTATTACGATGTGTAAGCGGGGAATGGATAGAAGCGAGCGGTAACGACATAGTCACGGAGCCTTCCGGAAACACAATGCGGTGTTTCCGGAGGCTGACGGGGTCGAAGCAGACCCTGGTTCGAAGGATTCCTGGCAAGGGCGCCAGTCTGTAGGGATTGGTGCCCTTTTTTTATTCGACCGAACGCGAGGAGGAGAAGATGAAGGTCTTCCAACGTTTCAAGCTGATTCCGTATGTGCTCGTGACGCTGAGCATGATCATGCTCGCGATGCCTGCCGCCATGGGCAGCCTCGCACTGGCCCAGACTGGGGCTGAATCGCCGCCTGCGTCCGCGGCCGCTCCGCCGGCTGCAACTCCGGCTCCGCCGCCTAAGATCGATACGGGGGATACGGCGTGGGTGCTGACTTCCACCGCACTGGTCCTGGCAATGACCGCTCCCGGCTTGGCCTTGTTTTACGGAGGAATGGTTCGGGAAAAGAATGCATTGGGGACCATCATGCAGAGCTTCATTATCCTCTGTCTCATCAGCGTCCAATGGGTGCTGTGGGGCTACAGCCTCGCCTTTGGGCCGGACCATGGAGGGGGCCTCATCGGAGGTCTGGAATGGTTTGGTTTGAACGACGTCGCCATGGATAAGCCCAATCCAGACTATGCGGCGACAATTCCGCACCAGGCCTATATGATCTTCCAGGCCATGTTTGCGGTGATCACGGTGGCGCTTATCACCGGCGCCTTCGCCGAACGGATGAAATTCAGCAGTTTCCTGGTCTTTGCGCTCCTCTGGGCCACCTTCATTTACGATCCCCTCGCGCACTGGGTGTGGGCCAAAGGGGGCTGGCTCGGTACGAATGGTGGGAAGGGGGCGCTGGACTTCGCCGGCGGGACCGTGGTGCATATCAGCTCGGGTGTCTCGGCCTTGGCCTGCGCCTTTGTCCTCGGGAAGAGGCGAGGATACGGAAAAGAGAACATGGCCCCGCACAATCTTCCGATGACAGTGCTAGGCGCCTCCATGCTCTGGTTCGGCTGGTTCGGATTCAACGCCGGCAGTGCGGTGGCGGCGGGGGCCCTTGCGACCAGCGCGTTTGTGGTGACCAACACGGCCACGGCAGCCGCTGCGCTGGCCTGGATGGTGGCTGAGTGGATCTATCGTGGGAAGCCCACCGTCCTAGGAGCAGCCAGTGGAGCCGTGGCCGGTTTGGTGGCGATTACGCCCGCGTCCGGGTTTGTGGGACCGCTCTCCTCCATCATCATCGGAGCGGGGGCTGGCATATTCTGCTACACGGCATGCGTGGTGAAGACCCGCTTAGGCTACGATGATTCCTTGGATGCCTTCGGTGTGCATGGGATCGGCGGCACATGGGGCGCACTGGCGACCGGCCTGTTTGCGTCAAAGCTGATCAATTCGGGCGGTGCGGATGGGTTTTTCTTCGGGAACCCCGGCCAAGTCTGGATTCAGCTCGTAGCAGTATTGGCTTCGTGGGCCTTGGCATTCTTCGGAACGCTCGTCATCCTCAAGATCGTCGATTGGACGATGGGACTGCGCGTGAGCGACGAAGAGGAACAGATGGGGTTGGACCTGAGCCAACACGAAGAGCGGGCTTACTCAAAAGGCTAAGTCCGCCGGCATACGTGACACTTGGACAACGGCCCCACTGATGACATGGGAGGCTTGCACCAATGAAAAAAATCGAAGCAATAATCAAGCCCTTTAAGCTCGAAGAAGTGAAAGACGCCCTGACTGAGGTCGGGATCTACGGCATGACCGTCACTGAAGTCCGCGGATACGGTCGCCAAAAGGGGCAGAAAGAGTCCTACCGCGGTGCCGAGTATAACGTGGAGTTCGTCCCCAAAACCAAGATCGAAGTGGTCGTGGCTGAGAATCTTGTGCAGAAGGTTGTCGAAACGATCATGCAGAAGGCCAAGACCGGCAGCATTGGGGACGGGAAGATTTTTGTGACGAACCTGGGCGATGTCATCCGGATCCGAACCGGAGAAACAGGGGACCGCGCTCTGTAAGGAAAAAGCACAGGAACCTTTCCGCAGCGCGCATCGTGGCGTTTTCGGGAGGGAGGATCATCGCCGATCCTGCTGACGGTCAGAATTTCTGGCAAGGGCGCCAGTCTTTTCAGACTGGCGCCCTTTTGCTTCTGAATCACCATGAACGGCAAGTGGCTGCCGTACAAGGAGTTCTAGAGGTGCGCATCGATGAAAAAGATTGAAGCGATCATCAGGCCGTTCAAGCTTGAGGAACTCAAGGACGCTCTAATCGAAATCGGCGTCGTCGGCATGACGGTGTCCGAGGTTCGCGGGTTTGGCCGTCAGAAGGGACACAAAGAGTCCTATCGCGGTACCGAGTATATGGTGGAATTCATACCCAAGACTGAGATCAAGCTGATTGTTTCCGATGCGCTCAAGGATAAGGTGGTCGAAACGATCATGCGGGTTGCCAGAACCGGCAGTACAGGAGACGGAAAAATCTTCGTATGCAGTCTGGACGAAGTCATCCGGATCCGCACGGGCGAGGAAGGGAATCAGGCATTGTAGCGGCAAGGTCGTTGTGAAGCCGCAAACGCCAAAAGCGGCGCTGATTACCCTTCCCCGTAAACTACGATGCGAAGAACTTGTCGGTTGGGCTGCCGGCTAAATGCATTCAATCTCTTTGGAGGTCACCCGGACGAAAGGATCGGTGCAGGCCTTTTTCCCCTTGACGACGACTTCCCAGCCCTTCAGATAGTCATCGTCTCCGGAAACTTTTACGGCGGCGAGTCCGGCTCCCGCGAGGCCCAGCAAAAACCCGACGGTGAGTCCTAAGGCGAACTGTTTCATGTTTGGCCCTCCTTGGTCGGCGTGCATCTGCCTGACGAGTTTCCCGTCGTTCGCTACGGTTTCAACAATTCGAAATCCTTGACCTCTTTCTTCATGAAGTCCCGCAACCGCTTGATGATTTTCTCCTCCAGTTGGCGGGCGCGCTCGCGAGAGATGTCGTACTTCTTGCCGATGTCATCCAGCGTGAGGGGCGTTTCCGACAGGATACGGTTGCGGAGGATGTCGGCGTACCGGTCATCAAGGGTGGCCGCAAATTCCGCCAGCTTCCTCCGAAACAGCTCGCGCAATTCGGCATGTGCCAGGCTTTCGTCAGCCGGCGTCGCCTGCGAGGGCAGGACGTCCATCAGGGTCCCATCCTGGTCGGGCCCCAGCGGCGCGTCGAGGGAGAGATCCCAGCTGCCGAGACGTTGACCCATCTCGATCACGTCGCGCTCGCGAACGTTCAGCCGGTCTGCGAGCAGTTTTGTATCCGGGGCGAACCCTTCGCGCTCCAGTTTGCGTTTTTCCTTGTTGAGGTTATAAAAGAGCTTGCGCTGATCCTGGGTCGTTCCGATCTTGACCATCCTGTACGTGTTGAGCAAGTACCGAAGGATGTAGGCACGTACCCACCAGGCGGCGTACGAGTAAAAACGGGAGCCTTTTGCGGGATCGAATTTCCGGATGGCCTGCATGAGACCGACATTGCCTTCCTGGATCAAATCCAGGTAGTCGGCGCCCGAATGCAGGTATTCGGCCGCGATGGCGACGGCAACGCGCAAATTGGACAAGATCAGCTTGACCGCCGATTCGCGATTGCCGGTGGTCTGAAAGTCGTGAAACAGGCGCAGCTCTTCTTCCTTGGTGAGGAACGGATATCGGCGGACCTCGGCCAGATACCGCTGCAGCGGGTCGTACGGAACCAGCGCGGTGTCTGAGTGCTCAACCGCGGGCTCCGGGATCGCGAAGGCGGACTCATCCACCTCCTCCACGACCGCCTCATCGGCGTCCACGTCCTCAAGGACCTCGGGTTCTGAAACCCCGGGCGTCTCTTTCGACCGGTCACTCATCGCTCGCGCCATCCAGGTTAGCTACCTATTATATAGGAATACCCGGACTGGTACCAAAGAACTCGTGCCTTGCGGATACGTGCAGTGTACGGTATAACCCCTCCGTGCCAATCCTGAACGCGTTGCGCAGCGGCCACTGGCCTTCGCTTCTGGCGGCCTGGCTCCACTTCGAAGTCAGCTTCATGGCATGGGTGCTCGTCGGCGCGCTGGGCGTCTTCATTGCCGAAGACTTCGGCCTGACCGCCACGCAAAAGGGGTTCATGGTGGCGATTCCTCTGTTGGGCGGGTCGTTCTTCCGGGTCGGGGTCGGACTCCTCTCGGATCGGTTGGGGCCTCGTCGGATCGGTTTCATCAGCATGCTCGTGGCGTCGATCCCGCTCGCATGGGCCTGGCTGGCCGCAGGGACTTTCTCCCAGATGATCGCGGTCGGCCTGCTTTTGGGAGTTGCGGGCGCCAGCTTCGCCGTGTCGCTTCCATTGGCCAGCCGGGCTTACCCTTTGGCGCATCAGGGACTGGCGATGGGGGTGGCCGGCTCGGGCAACAGCGGGGCGATCTTCAGCATTGCGCTGGCGCCGCTCCTGGCCGTGAATCTGGGTTGGCATGCGGTGTTCGGCGCCATGATTCCTTTCGTGCTTGCAACAGCCGCGGCGTATTGGATGCTGGCGAGGGATCATGGGCCCCAGGATAGCACCGCTGATCACCGCATGGATTACAGCCGGCTCCTGCGTGAGCCCGACACGTATTGGTTTTGTCTTCTGTACTCCATCACGTTCGGCGGTTTCGTGGGCCTCAGCAGTTATCTCAGTATCTTTTTCTTCGACCAGTACGGGCTGTCGCGCATCGAGGCCGGAATGATGGCGGCGGCGTGTGCCTTGGCAGGGAGCTTCTCCCGTCCAGTGGGCGGGTTTGTCGCCGACCATCTGGGCGGCCCGCGCGTGCTTTCATTTCTCTATCCTCTGATCGCCCTATTGGTTGGGGTGACGTCGCTGTTGCTGCCTTTTCCGATTGCGCTGATCGCAGTCTTTCTGGCAATGGCCGGCCTCGGCATGGGAAACGGCGTGATTTTCCAGGTCGTGCCCCAGCGGTTTCGGCGGGAGATCGGAGCGGTGTCGGGTCTGGTCGGGGCGGCGGGCGGAATCGGGGGCTTCTTTTTACCTTCGGCGTTGGGATTGTTCAAAGACCTCACTGGCACCTATGCGACCGGCTTCGCCGTTTTTGCGGCAGTCTGCGTCCTGATCGTGCCGGCCATGACATTGTTCTGGCGTCCGCGCCTCAGCCGCGCGTAATGGGAGGACGCTTCTCCCTTTAATTTCAGCCGTAAAAAGAGTACACTATTGCCCATGAAGTTCGATTCCATCCAAAGCGCGATCGCGGACATTAAAAAGGGCCGCATGGTCATCCTGGTGGATGATGAAGACCGCGAAAACGAAGGCGACTTCGTCATGGCGGCCGAGAAGGTCACGCCCGAGGCCGTCAACTTCATGGCCACCCACGGGCGCGGTCTCATTTGTGTCGCGCTGACTCCCGAGCGCGTGGAGGAACTCCAATTGCCGCCGATGGTTACCGAAAACACGGCCGCCTTCGGCACCGCCTTTACGGTCTCAATTGATGCGCGTCGCGGAATCACCACCGGCATCTCGGCCAAGGACCGGGCCGTGACGATCCAGACCGCCATCGATCCCAAGACCAAGCCGACCGACCTGGCCAAGCCCGGCCATATCTTTCCGCTCAGGGCCGACAAAGGGGGCGTCCTCAAACGCGCTGGCCAGACCGAAGGCTCGGTGGACCTGGCCAGGCTCGCGGGCCTTTTGCCGGCGGGGATGCTTTGCGAGATCATGAACGAAGACGGGACCATGGCCCGTGTGCCGCAGCTGCAGGAGATCGCCCAACGCCACCGTCTCAAGCTCGTGACGATCAAGGACCTGATCGAGTATCGCATGCAGCGGGAGACTTTCGTGCGCGAAATTGCGCAGGCCAAGCTACCCACGATCTTCGGCGAGTTCACGGCGCACGTCTTCGAAAACGAGCTCGACCACGGCGCCCATGTGGCGCTGGTCAAAGGCGCCATCAGGCTGAACGACGAGGTGCTCGTCCGTGTCCACTCCGGGTGCCTCACGTCGGACGTCCTCGGGTCCCTCCGCTGCGACTGCCGCGAGCAGCTCCATCGGGCGATGCAGATGATCGAAAAGGCTGGGCAGGGCGTACTGCTGTACCTGAACCAGGAGGGACGGGGCATCGGGCTCGTAAACAAGCTGCGCGCCTACAAGCTCCAGGACGAGGGGAAGGATACCGTCGAAGCCAACCTTGCGCTCGGCTTCAAGGCGGACCTTCGCGACTACGGGGTGGGCGCGCAGATTCTGGTGGGGCTGGGGCTGCACAAAATCCGGCTCATCACCAACAACCCGAGAAAGATCGTCGGCGTGGAAGGGTACGGACTCAAGGTGGTCGAGCGCGTGCCGATTGAGGTTCCGCCCCAGGCCACGAACATTCGCTACCTGCAGACGAAGAAGGCCAAGCTGGGTCACCTCCTGGACAAGGTTTAACGTGCCCACGATGATCGAAGGCGCGGGCGCGGCATCGGGACTGCGATTCGGGATCATCCGCAGCCGGTTCAACGAGGACGTCACGAAGCGGCTCCTGGAAGGCGCGCTCGACGCCTTGCGGATGAGCGGGGCCCGCGATGAGACGATCGATGTGGTCACCGTGCCGGGCGCGTTCGAGATTCCGCTGGTCGCGTCCAAGCTGGCACGCTCGCGCCGCTATGATGCTTTGATCTGTCTCGGTGCGGTCATCCGCGGAGAGACGCCGCATTTCGACTACATCAGCGCCCAGGTCAGCCACGGGATCGCCCAAGTGGCCTACGACTTTGGACTGCCGGTCATCTTCGGCGTGCTGACCACGAACACCGACGCGCAAGCGAACGCCCGATCGGGAATGGGGAAAACCAACAGGGGTTACGAAGCGGCCGTGACGGCGATCGAAATGGCCAATCTCATGAAGCGGCTGGCAAAACTTCCGGGGGCGGCGCGGCATGCCGCCCGCAAGAGGATGTGATGAGCTTCCGCCGCAAGGGACGCGAACTGGCCGTCCAAGTCCTCTATCAGTGGGACGTTCACCACGACACGTCGGAATGGATGAATGACTTCTGGGAACAGAACAAGGTTCATCCTGAGGTCAAGGCATTTGCCGACCAACTCATTGACGGTGTGATTGAACATGCCGACGAGTTGGATCGTTTGATCGCCCATAGCGCGGAACACTGGACCGTGTCCCGTATGGCCATCACCGATCGCACTGTTTTGCGCGTTGCGGTGCACGAGCTGCTGTACATGCCGGACATCCCCGGTCGCGTCACGCTGAACGAAGCCATTGACATCGTCAAGCTGTTCGGCGACGAGCAATCCGGGGCGTTCGTCAACGGCATCCTGGACCACATCCTCCGCGACGATCCCCGCCTGCAAGCCAAGGCCAAGGAGGCGATGCCGTCGGTGGCCCATGATTGACCGCTACTCCAGGCCCCATCTCAGGGCCATCTGGGAACCCACGCGAAAATACGAGACCTGGCTCCAGGTGGAACTCCTTGCCTGCAACGCCCTGGCGAAAAAGGGGCTGGTGCCTGCTTCCGCCGTCCGGCAGATCCGGGCCAAGGCGCGCGTCAATCCGGCCCGCATCGACGAACTGGAGCGGGTGACCAAACACGACGTTATTGCCTTCATCGAGTCGATTTCGGAACAGGTTGGGCCGTCGGCCCGGTACCTACACATGGGGCTGACCTCCTCCGACATTCTCGACACCTCGCTGGCGGTCCTGATGGTCGAGGCGGCGGACGCGATCCTGGAAGACATTGAGCGCCTGCTCACCGTGCTGCACGTACGCGCCTGGGAGCACCGCGACACGCTCATGATCGGCCGCTCCCACGGCATCCACGGTGAGCCCATTACGTTCGGAGCCAAGCTGGCGATCTGGTATGACGAGACGAAGCGCCACCGCGACCGGTTCCGTGCCGCGCGCGCGACGATCGCCTGCGGCAAGATCTCCGGGGCCATGGGAACGTTCGCGCACCTTGCACCGGATGTCGAAGCCTATGTCTGTAAGAAGCTGGGGCTTGGCGTGGCGCCGGCCTCCAATCAGATCGTCCAGCGCGACCGCCACGCCGCGTACCTGACGGCGCTGGCCCTCCTGGCGAGCAGCATCGAGAAGTTCGCCACGGAGATCCGCCATCTCCAGCGGACGGAAGTGCTGGAAGCCGAGGAGCCGTTCACGCCGGGACAGAAGGGTTCCTCCGCGATGCCGCACAAGCGGAACCCGATCGTGTCTGAGAATCTCTGCGGCCTCGCCCGTCTGGTCCGCGCGAACAGCCTGGCGGCGATGGAGAACATCGCCCTCTGGCATGAGCGCGACATCAGCCATTCCTCGGTCGAGCGTGTGATCATTCCGGACAGCACGATCCTGATCGATTTCATGCTGGCCCGGTTTACCGATCTCATGGCGAAGTTGGTCGTCTATCCGGACCGGATGCGGCGGAACATCGAACTGACCGGCGGACTCATTTACTCCCAGCGCCTGATGCTGGAACTGGTCAGGGAAGGGGCTCCGCGTGTCCAGGCGTACGAAGCCGTGCAGCGCCTGGCAATGGCAGCCTGGCAGGGGAGGACGCCGTTCCGGGACTTGGTCGAAAAGGACCCGTTTGTCACCCGGCACCTGACGACCGGCGCCATCGGCGCCTGTTTCGATCCCAAAGCCTACACCCGGCACGTGCCGGCGATCTTCAAGCGGGTCTTCGGCGCAAGCGGCGCGCCCCGGGTGAAAAGAGGGCGAACGCATTCGTGAAGGCGAAAGTCTCTGTCACCCTGAAGCGCGGCATTCTGGATCCCCAGGGACAGGCCGTCCTCCACGCATTGGGTTCGCTCGGCTATACCGGAGTGAAGGACGTACGGATGGGCAAGCTGATCGAGCTTGATATGGCCACGAACGATCGGGCGGGCGCCGAGGCCGAGGTGAAGGCCATGTGCGAGCGGCTTCTGGCCAACACGATTATCGAGGACTACCGGATCGAGCTGGTGGACTGACTTGGCTGACTCGCCCTATCGCATTGGGGTACTCGTCTTTCCGGGCTCCAACTGTGACCGCGATTGTCATCACGCGGTCACGCAGGTCATGGGCGCCAAGGCTGAGTTCGTCTGGCACAAGGAAACGACCCTCCCGCAAGTGGACGCCGTCATCATTCCCGGCGGGTTTTCCTACGGCGACTATCTCCGCACCGGCGCGATCGCCCGGTTCTCACCTGTCATGGCGGCCGTGACCACGTTCGCCGAGGCCGGGGGATTGGTGCTCGGCATCTGCAACGGGTTCCAGATTTTGCTGGAGGCGGGGCTTTTGCCGGGCGCCATGCTGCGCAACCGATCGCTTTCTTTTATCTGCCGAGACGTCCATGTGCGGGTCGAAAATTCCGCAACACCGTTCACCAGCCGCTGCCGGCCAAGCCAGGTCTTGACCCTGCCCATCGCCCACGCCGAAGGGAACTATTACACAGACCAGGGTACGCTCTCCAAACTCAACGCAAACAAACAGGTCCTCCTTCGCTATTGCACATCCGGCGGTACAGTTACCCCAGAAGCCAATCCCAACGGCGCACTCGACAACGTTGCCGGCATCACGAACGCCGCCGGCAACGTGCTCGGCCTGATGCCGCATCCGGAGCGCTCCGCCGAAATGCTCCTCGGCAACGAAGACGGCCGCCTGATCCTACTGTCGGTGCTCGACTCCATCAAGAGCGGGCGGTTCTCCCCAAAGCCGGTCATGGCGTCGTAGATGATCGCAAAAGACCTCATTGCCCAGCATGGGTTGACGGAGGAGGAGTACGGGAAGATCGCCTCCATCCTGGGACGGGAGCCGAACTTGACCGAGCTCGGGATGTTTTCGGTGATGTGGAGCGAGCATTGCTCCTACAAAAGTTCCCGGACTTTCCTCAAGAAGCTCCCCACGGAAGGCCCGCAGGTCGTCCAGGGACCCGGCGAGAACGCCGGCGTGGTAGACATCGGGGACGGCCTCGTCGCGGTCTTCAAGATGGAGAGCCACAACCATCCCTCGTTCATTGAGCCCTACCAAGGCGCGGCGACCGGCGTCGGGGGCATTCTTCGCGACATCTTTACGATGGGCGCGCGGCCGATTGCTCTGCTGGATTCTCTGCGGTTCGGCCCACTGAGTAATCCGAAAAACCGCTACCTCTTCAGTGGGGTGGTCGCCGGCATCGCCGGCTACGGCAACTGCATGGGTGTGCCGACGGTCGGCGGCGAAGTCTATTTCAACGAGATTTACAACCACAACCCGCTCGTGAACGCTTTGTGCCTCGGCATTGCCCGAAAGGACCGGATCTTCCGCGGACGCGCCTCCGGCGTCGGCAACCCGGTGCTCTACATCGGGTCCAAAACGGGCCGCGACGGCATCCATGGCGCGACGATGGCTTCAGATGCCTTCGATGAAGGATCGGAATCCAAACGGCCGACCGTACAGGTGGGCGATCCGTTCACCGAAAAGCTTCTGTTGGAAGCGTGCCTCGAGCTCATGGAGAAAGATGTCCTGGTCGGCATCCAGGACATGGGCGCCGCCGGGTTGACCAGTTCCTCTTGCGAGATGGCGTCGCGCGCCGGCACCGGCATCGAGCTGGAACTGACCAACGTGCCGCGACGCGAGCCGAGTATGACGCCGTACGAGGTGCTGCTCTCGGAATCGCAGGAACGGATGCTGCTCGTGGCGAAGCCCGGACGGGAAGGGGAGGTGCTGGACATTTGCAAGAAGTGGGACGTGGATGCCGCCGTCGTCGGCCGTGTCACGGGAGACGGGTTTCTCCGGGTCAAAGACAAGGGCGGCGTTGTGGCCGAAGTCCCCGCGCGCGCGCTGGCGGACGATGCGCCCAAGTACGAGCGGCCGGCAGCGGCGCCTCCGTATCAGGATCACTTGCAGTCCCTGCCGTTCGAGCTGGTCCCCGAGCCGAAAGATTGCCATGCCGTGCTCGACACGCTCCTGGCTTCTCCCACGATCGCCCACAAAGGCTGGGTCTTTGAGCAGTATGACCACATGGTCCAGACCAACACCCTGCTCAGACCGGGATCGGACGCGGCAGTCCTGCGGATCAAGGGAACGGACAGGGCCTTGGCCGTGACGGCGGACTGCAACAGTCTGTACTGCCTGCTCAATCCATACATCGGCGCGGGCATCGCCGTCGCCGAAGCCGCGCGCAATCTCGTCTGCTCCGGCGCCCGCCCTCTGGCCCTGACCGATTGCCTCAATTTCGGCAACCCGGAGCGCCCGGACATCATGTGGCAGTTCATCCTCGCCGTCGAGGGAATTGCCGACGCCTGCAACGCCTTAAAGATTCCGGTGGTGAGCGGGAATGTAAGCTTCTATAATGAAACCCGCGGGTTGTCCATCTATCCGACCCCGATCATCGGGATGGTCGGACTGATCGAGAATGTCGCCCATGCCGTTTCGCAGGGGTTCAAGGCCGAGGGCGACGCGGTTGTGCTGCTGGGGGAGACCGGTGAGGACCTCGGGGGGACGGAGTATCTGCGAACCGTCCACCACCGGGAGCAGGGAACGCCCCCCGTGCTCAATCTCGATCGGGAGGTTGCGCTGCAAGCTCTCGCATTGAAGGCGATCGAGCAGGGGCTCGTCCAATCTGCGCATGACTGTTCGGAAGGAGGCTTGGCTGTCGCGCTCGCCGAATGTTGCATGTCCGCGCCGACCGGCCCGCTGGGGGCGGAAGTCACGCTCGACGCCAAGGGCCTCCGCAGGGACAGCCTCCTGTTCGGCGAGTCCCAGTCCCGCATTATCCTGTCCGTGAAATCCGGGGATCTCGATGCCGTGAAAGCGCTGGCCGCCCAGTTCACAGTCCCGCTGTCGGTGCTGGGATTCGTCGGGGGGCGAAAGCTGACGGTATCCATCCGCGACGATCGAGGCCGGGCGAACGTGTGGATTGAGCGTCCGTGCCGTGATCTTGATATAATCTGGCGAGGAGCCCTCCGGTCGGCCATAGAATCTCCTCGGGAGGCTGAACAAGGACCAGCATGAGCGGGATCAGCACCCTGATCACTCCCGACAAGTTCCACGATGAGTGCGCTGTCTTCGGCGTGCACGGGCACAAGGAGGCGGCCAACCTCACCTATCTTGGTCTTTACGCCCTCCAGCATCGCGGCCAGGAAAGCTCTGGCATCGTCTCCAACGACGGCGCCCAGTTCCACGTGGAAAAAGCCATGGGGCTGGTGGCCGACGTCTTTACCAAGGACCGACTGAAGCGTCTGCCCGGCCGTTCGGCGATCGGGCATAACCGGTACTCCACGGCCGGCTCCAGCGATCTCAAGAACGCCCAGCCGCTCGTCGTCAACTTCGCCTTCGGCAACCTGGCCCTGGCCCACAACGGCAACCTGATCAACGCGCAGATGCTCCGCAATGAGCTCGAAGCCTACGGCGCGATCTTCCAGTCCACGACCGACAGCGAAGTGATCGTCCATCTCATTGCGCAATCCCGCCAGAGCCTTTTGCTGGACCGGATTTTCGACGCGCTGCACCAGGTGCGCGGGGCGTTCTCGATCACGCTGCTGACGGATAACGGCATGGTGGCGGCGCGCGACCCGTGGGGCTTCCGGCCGTTGTGCCTGGGCAGAGTCAAGGACGCCTGGGTCGTGGCGTCCGAAACCTGCGCTTTTGATCTCATCGGCGCCGAGACAGTCCGCGATATCGAGCCGGGCGAGTTGATCTACGTGGACGAGAAGGGTCTTCAGTCCTTTCATCCCTTCCCCAAGGTCAAACCGGCGATGTGCATCTTCGAGCATATTTACTTCGCCCGCCCTGACAGTAAGATCTACGGGAGCAACGTCTATTCAGCCCGGCGGGCGCTGGGCCGCCAATTGGCAAAGGAGTCCCAGGTGCCGGCCGACATGGTCATCGCAGTCCCGGACTCCGGTGTACCGGCCGCGCTCGGCTACGCCGAAGCGGCGCATATCCCCTTCGAACAGGGCCTGATCCGCAACCATTACGTGGGCCGGACCTTTATCGAGCCCGAGCAACGCATCCGCCACTTTGGAGTCAAGGTCAAGCTGAATGCCGTGCCGGAGGTCCTAGACGGCAAGCGGGTGGTCGTGGTGGACGATTCCATCGTACGCGGCACGACGAGCCGTAAGATCGTGAAAATGCTCCGCCACGCGGGGGCGAAGGAAGTGCACATGCGGATTTCCTCGCCGCCGGTCCTGTCGCCCTGCTTCTACGGGATCGATACCCCGACCAAAAAGGAACTGATCGGCGCGACGCATACGATCGAGGAGATCCGCAAGTACATCACCGCCGATTCGCTCGCCTACCTGAGCCTGGAAGGGCTTCTGGCCGCTGCGCCCGGCGACGGGGAGCGGTACTGCAACGCCTGTTTCACGGAAAACTATCCGATTCCCTTCACCAAAGCCGAGGAGATGCAGTTGGGTCTCTTTGACCATCCGTGACAGCGTTCTCCTCGCGGATCAGCTATAGATTCGTCATCTCCCTGGCCGTCTTCCAACTGCTCCTGCTTTACGTCTGGGTCATCGAGCCGAACTGGATCGAGGTTACCAGGCACGAGGCCTGGTTCAAGAACCTACCAGAGGAATTCGACGGTCTGGTCGTGGCGCATCTGTCGGACCTGCACATGCGTGGGTATGGTGCCCGCGAGCGGCGCGCGCTGGAAAAGCTGGCCGAGGCCAAGCCCGGCGTGATCGCCGTCACGGGCGACTTCACGCTGGAGGGGAGCGATCCGTCCGCGATCCGCCGTTTTCTCGAGGACCTTCGCCAGCAGAAGCCCGCCTTTGGTATCTGGGCGGTGCTCGGCAATCACGATCATTGGTATCCTCCCGCTGCAAGCGACAAGGCGGTCCGGAAATTCTTTTCCGACGCTGGTGTCGCTCTGCTCGTCAACGAATGGGGCCGGATCGGGACAAAGCTGGATACTCTGACGATGGTCGGGGTGGACGATCCCTTCACCGGCTCTGACAATCTAGGCGACGCGTTACGCGGCACGCAGCGGACGCCGTTTGCGATCCTGCTGACGCATGCTCCGCAAATGTTCATGAAGGCCGACCTCACCAGGTTCGATCTGGTGCTGGCCGGGCATACCCATGGGGGACAGGTTCGCCTGCCGGGCTTCGGCGCACTCTGGCTGCCGGCCGGCAGCGAGGGCTACGATTCCGGCTGGTTTTACGGGATTAACGCGCAGATGTACGTGACACGGGGGGTGGGGACGAGCATCCTGCCCATCCGGTTCCTCTGTCGGCCGGAAATCGCCCTCATTACGCTCAAACGCGTAAAGCAGTAACGTTTAATCTTCCAGTGTCGAGATGTCGCCGGGGTTCTGGCCGAGTTCCTTGGCCTTAAGCACCCGGCGCATGATCTTGCCCGAGCGGGTCTTGGGGAGGCTGGAAACGATCTCAATCTCCTGTGGGACGGCGATCTTACCAAGCTCGTGCTTGACATGATCCTTTAATTGTTGGATGAGTTCATGCGATTCTTTAAAGTTTTGCTTTAAAATTATGAAAGCCTTGATGGATTCTCCGGCCGTTTTGTGGGGCTTGCCGATGACGGCCGCTTCGGCCACCGCCTGGTGGCTGACCAGGGCACTTTCGACTTCGGCCGTCCCGATCCGGTTGCCGGCGACCTTGATCACGTCGTCGGCCCGGCCCATGAAAAAGAAGTAGCCGTCCTCGTCCTTCCGGCACACGTCCCCCGCCGTGTAGCATCCGGGGATGGTGTTCCAGTAGACCTTGTACCGATCCGGGTCCTTGTAGATCGTCCGCATCATGGAGGGCCAGGGCTTCTTGATCACTGCGAAGCCTCCGGCATTAGGGGGGAGCGGTTTGCCTTCCCGGTCCACCACGTCGGCTTCGATGCCGAGAAAGGGCCTGGCCGCCGACCCTGGCTTGAGCTTGGTGCAGGGGAGAGGCGTGACGAGAATCGCGCCGGTTTCGGTCTGCCACCAGGTGTCCATGATCGGGAGCTTGCCGCCGGTGACGCGATGGAACCACAGCCAGGCTTCCGGATTGATCGGCTCGCCGACCGATCCCAGGATGCGCAGGCTGCCCAGGTCATACTTCTTGGGCCACTCTTCCCCGTATTTCATCAGGAGGCGGATCGCCGTCGGAGTGGTGTAGAAGACATTGACACCATAGCGCTCGATCAGATCCCACCAGCGGCCTGGATTGGGATAATCGGGCTTGCCTTCCGCCATTAAGACCGTCGCGCCGTTCAGCAGCGGCCCATAGACGATATAACTGTGCCCTGTGACCCAGCCTGGATCGGCCACGCAGAAGTAGACGTCGTCGTCCTTGAGGTCGAAGACGAGTTTCGTCGTCAGGTACGTGCCGACCATGTAGCCGCCGTGCACGTGTTGGACGCCCTTGGGTTTACCTGTCGTGCCGGACGTATAGAGGAAATAGAGCGGGTCCTCGGCGTCCATCACCTCGGAAGGGCAGACCGCCTTTTGACCCTTCAGCCAGTCGTTCCAATCGATCTCTTTGGGGCCGGCCAGCGCGACACCGGGTTTCTGACGCCGCACGACGACGACCGTCTCAATGGAGGAGGAGTTTGCGACGGCCTCATCCACGACCGGCTTGAGGGGCACGACTTTCCCGCGATCATAGCCGACGTCGGCCGTGATGATCACCCGGGGCCGGCTGTCATCAATCCGGCTGGCCAGCGCGGGCGCGCTGAATCCGGAATAGACGACGGTATGGATGGCGCCGATGCGGGCGCAAGCCAGCATGGCTACGGTCTGCTCGGGAATCTTGGGGAGGTAGATGGCCACCCGGTCGCCTTTGCGGATGCCCAGAGCCTTCAGGGCATTGGCGCAGCGGCAGACTTGTCGGTACAACTCGCCGTAGGTGAAGATGCGCTCGCGGTCGTTCTCGCCGACCCAGATCAGGGCCGCCTTGTTCCTGCGCCAGGTCTTGCAGTGCCGGTCCAGGCAGTTGTGTGTGATGTTGCACTTGGCGCCGAGGAACCACTTGGCCCAGGGATAGTCCCACTGAAGGACCTGCGTCCACGGCGAAAACCATTCCAGTTCCTGCGCCGCCTTCTCCCAGAACCCAGGGACGTCCTTGATGGACGCCGCATAGGCCTTGTCGTAGTCCTTGATCCAGGCCTTGTCGAGCGTTTCAGCCGATGGATGAAAGACCGCGGTGACCTTTTGGAAGCTGTCGACTTTTTCTTCCATATCAGTCTGCGCCGCCCTTCATGTAGTTAAGGCCGATCTTAAGCGCGCGCCTGGTCATTTCCGGCCACCGACTCTCCGGGTATTCCGCCAGGATCGCGGCCGCCTGGGGATCCTGCAGGTAGAGGCTGGTGATGTAGACAATGCCGTCTTCGATCCTGATTTCCTTGGCCTGCTCCATGACGTTCCTTTCCAAAACTTTCCGTAGCTTACGCACCCATTTTACCTTTTACTTCCTGCCGTGTCTAACTGATACAAGTAGAGGTCCAGACCGCCTGGTTTTCTTGACAGGGGGTGGACTGCATGTTAGCCTTTTTGAGTGATGAAGGAGGGCCTGCCATGAGGTTCCAAGGCGCGATGAAATGGGCCTTGATGGTCGTCATAACCGCCGGCGCGGCGATGCTGCTGGCCGCCTGCGCGAGTACGCCCAAGTGGGTGGAAAAGGGCGGCGGGTACATGAACGAGAAGAACAGCAAGGCTTTCTACGGCGTAGGAGGCGTCGTCGGCGTCAAGAACGAGCCCCTGGCGCGGGAGGCGGCCGACAACCGGGCACGGGCCGATCTCGCCAAGTACATGGACACCTACACGGCGTATCTGATGCGGGACTATGCCGTGTCCACGACGGCCGGCGATTTTACGAAATCCAGCGAGGAGCAGAATATCGAGCGCGCCCTCAAGACCTTCGTGAGCACCAACCTTTCCGGCGTTGTGGTCGTAGACCGCTGGGAAAAAGAGGAAAAGACCGGCAAGACCATCTATTCGCTCGCCAAAATGGACCTCGAAACCTTCAAGGAACAAGTCGGCCAGATGAAAGAGCTCAATGCGCAGACGCGGGACTATGTGCGGAAGAACGCCGAGCAGGCGTTCGAACGGTTGCAACAGGAAGAAGAGACACGTGGCAATCGGTAACCGCCGGGCGTTCATCGGAGCTGCGTTGGCCGCAGCCCTCGCGTTCTCCGGCGGCTGCGCCTCCACCTCGGTGTCGCGCGTGGACGCGGCGACCGTCACCGATCTGAGCGGGCGGTGGAACGATACCGACTCACAGCAGGTCGCCGAGGCGATGATCAAGGAGGCCCTGGACCGTCCCTGGCTGCAGAACTACACCAGCGTAAATAAAAAACCGCCCGTTGTGGTCGTGGGCACGGTGACGAACCGTAGCCACGAGCACATCAACGTGCAGACCTTCATCAGCGATCTAGAACGGGAGCTGACCAACTCGGGCCGGGTCACGTTCGTGGCGGCCAAGGGCCAGCGGGAGGAGATCCGCGAGGAGCGTCGCGAGCAGGCGGCCAACGCCCTCGAGTCCACCCAGAAGCCGCCCGGCAAGGAAATCGGCGCGGACTACCTCCTGCGGGGCTCCATCAGCACGATCGAGGACGAAGCCGAGGGCACCAAAGCGATCTTCTACCAGGTGGACCTCGAGATGGTGGACATCTCCAACAACGTCAAGTCCTGGTACGGTCAGAAGAAGATCAAGAAAGTCGTGGAACGGAAACGCGTCATCTTTTGACGCGGCTGTTCGGCTTGTCCAGACATCCAATCCTGTTTCTCCTTATCGTTCTCGCTTCGACATCCGCCTGCGGGACTTCGGTGCTGCCCTATGCGCGCATCGATGGAGCCCTTCGGGACGGCAATCCCGCCGAGGCCGTTGCCGCCGTTGAGGCGGCGCGGAACGTCTACGGGACGCAAAGCACGGTGCTCTACCTCATGGATAAAGGCATGGTCCAGCACCTGGCCGGCCAATACACGGACAGCAATGATTCGCTGTCGCGGGCCGAAGCGCTGTCCGAAGACTTCTACACGCTGCGAATCCGGTCGGAACTCGAATCCTTTTTCACGTCGGACAAGGCCCTGCCGTACGAGGGCGAGGAGTTCGAGAAAGTCCTGCTCAACGTTCTCATGGCCATCAATTATGTTCATCTGGGGCTCTGGGACGATGCGCTGGTCGAGGCGCGCAAGGTGGACCACAAGCTCACGGTCCTGGCCGATAGAAACCAGAAGCGCATGACCTACAGCAAGGACGCCCTGGCCCGATACCTGAGCGGAGTGCTGTACGAGACCACGGGGGACTTCAGCAACGCCTTCGTCGCGTACCGGCTGGCCTTCGACGCCTTCGATCAATACCGGCAGGCCTACGGCACTCCCGTACCCGACATGCTCCGCCAGGACCTT
This sequence comes from uncultured Nitrospirales bacterium, assembly GCA_964472655.1. GTDB lineage: Bacteria > Nitrospirota > Nitrospiria > Nitrospirales > NS-4 > SCTG01. The sequence goes on along the minus strand of CAYYLQ010000011.1, from coordinate 16,816 downwards.
TTGCGCGTGTCCGAAGCCGTGGGCCTGACGCCGGAGCACGAAGAATACAAGCACGCGTTCGAGGGGATCACATGGCTGTCGGAGAGGGCCGCCCGGAGCCTGGGCGAAGTCGTCTTCATCACCTATGCGGGCCATGCGCCCCTCAAGCGCGACGTCTTTGTGGACATCCCGTTCAGTCCCGAAGCGCTCGGCATGGTGCTGGCGACGAAACGATACGACCGGAATTATTCCGGCGACCACCGCGCGGCGGAAAGCATTCTGTATGGGCTGACCGGGCGCGTCGTCAGGGTGGCGGTCCCCCGGTTCGTACCGCGCCCATCGGGCGTCGCCTACACCGAAGCGGTCATCACCGGCGGGGGCGCCCGCTTTACGAGCCGCTCCGCGCTGATGGAAAACGTCACGGCGATCGCCGCGAAGGACCTGGAAGAGCGGCTCTTCAGAACGGCGGTGAAAGCGGTGGCCCGCGCGGCATGGAAATATGCGCTGGCGGAAGCCGTCCGGGCGGGGGTGCGCGGTGCCGTCGGGGACAAGGAGACGGGAGCGCTTGCCGGGGCCGTGGCGGGCGCGCTGGTGCACATCTTTGCCATTGCGTCGGAGGAGGCGGACAAACGCAGCTGGGCAACGCTTCCGGACCGCATCTACGTCGGCAGGCTGAAGGTTCCGCCTGGGACGTACGACGTGGAGCTTCGGCATATCGGGCTATCCGGAGGGGTGGTCGCGTCACAGACGATGCGGGACGTTGTCGTCCCCGAACAAGGCAAACGGTTCGTCAGCACGCGGGTGCTGCAATGATGCGAAGATTGTTTCCTGCCGCCATCGCCCTTCTGGTCGTCGCCTGCGCCAGCGCGCCCAAGGTTCCGGACTGGGTCGAGGGGACGAAAGCGACGGCCTATCCCGACGAGCAATTCCTGATCGGCGTCGGGCAGGCGGACTCCAAGCCCGCGGCGGAGGAGCGCGCGTACGCCGCGGTGTCCCGGATTTTCAAGGCAGAGGTCACGAGCCAGGCGAAAGACTGGGAGTCCTACCTGACGCTTGAAACCAGGGGAAACGTCCAGACTGAGCGCCGGCTGACGCTGGACTCGGTGACGAAAGTCTCCACCGACAAGCTGCTGGAGAACGTGAAGATCGCCGAGACGTGGCGCGACGCCAAGACCGGACTCAATTCGGCGTTGGCGGTGATGAACCGCGCGGCGGCGCAGTCCTCGTTGAGGAGTAAGATCGCGGAGTTGGACGAGGCGATCGGCCGGGACGTGAAAGAGGCGCGGGCGGCAACGGATAAATACCTCAAGGTCCGTGGACTGCGGCGCGCGATCCGGACGTTGATTGCGCGGGACACGTACAACAGCGATTTACGCGTGGTCGCCGGCGGTCGGGGGATCGCCGCCGACTATTCCGTCGCGGGGCTGACCGGCGAATGGGAGAAACTCCTGCATGAGAGCGTCGTCGTCGCCGTTGAGGTGAAAGGAGACCAGGCCGAGGCTGTCCGGCAAGCCGTGATGGAAGGCTTGGCGCGCGAAGGCCTGCCGGTGACGGCGCGCGACGCGTCGGGAAATGTGGCGAGTGCGGATTTGCTGGTGAAGGGGGAGGCGCGGCTCTGGCCGGCAGATCTTCCGGATCCGCGGTTCCGGTATATCCGGTGGTGCGCCGATTTCGTCATCGTGAATCAGGGAGATCAGCGGATGCTCGGCAGCGTAGCCCGTTCCGGCCGCGAGGGGCATCTGACCATTCCGGAAGCCTCCGGCCGCGCCCTCAAGTCGCTCCAACAGGAAGTCTCTTCCGCGCTGGCCAAGAGCCTCGCCGAGCACATTTACGGCGACCCGCCGTCGGACGCCGCGCCCCCCCAGGCCGCCTGCCCGAAATCCTAACCGGGGGGCCGCTGCTCGCTCAGATAGTCTTCACGATAGATCTGGATGGTGGTGAGGAGGATGGCCAGCAGGATCGGGCCGAGGAAAAGCCCGATCAGCCCGTAGGCCGCGAGGCCGCCGAGGATGCTGAAGAAGAGGAAGAGCACCGGAAGCTTGGCCCCTTGACCGATCAGCAGCGGCCGCAGCACGTTGTCCACGGTCGTCACCACGCCCGCCCCCCACGCCAGCATGGCGATCCCTTTCCACGTCGGCCCAGCCCAGAACAGGTAGAGGGCCGCAGGCCCCCAGACCAAGGCCGTGCCGCCGAACGGAAGCGGCGCGAGGACAATGGTGAGAGCCGTCAGGAAGACCGGAAACGGCACGTCCAGGACCGCATAGGCGAGCCCTGCAAGCAGGCCTTGCACGATCGCCGTAATGACAATTCCCTTGACCACCGCTTTGATCGTCTGGTCTAGACGCGAGAAGATCTTTTCCTTGTGCGCCTCCTCCAGAGGGGTAATTTGATAGAGACTCTTCACGAGCCGTTTTCCGTCTTTGAAGAAAAAGAACGTCGTGACAATGATCACGAGGGAGTTGACCGCCAGCATAAAAGCGTTTTTGGCCAGGCCGGTGAGCTGGTCGACGATAAATCCGCTCAGGGCCTTTGCGCTTTGCAAAAAGAACGCGTCAAGGTTTCCCTTGGTCCCGATGAGCTTCGTGAGCTGTTGCTGGGCGCGCACGCCTCCGAGAAGCGGGACCTTGGAGAGCGTGTCAGGCAATCGCTTCACCCCGCCGGTTTGGACCCACGTATTGACGTCATCATACGCATTGCCGGCTTCCTGAACGAGCAAAAACGTAAAAAAGACCATGGGCGCGACGACGAGCGCCATGATTCCCAACGTCAACAGCATTGCGGCGGCGACCTCGCGTCCCTTGAGCAAGGCGGTCAGACGGTCGTGCAGGGGAAAGGCGACGTGTGCAAGAATCACGGCCCACAGCACCGGACGCAGAAACGGGCTGAAGATGACGGCGATCTGGTACAGCAGAACCAGCAGGATCGCGAAAAAACAGACAGAGAAGAATTGCTGGCGTGTCATCCGGAACGCCTGCCGGTATAAAGGGTGTCTTCTTCGTACATGGTGAACAGCCGCTTGGCCTCCGGATGGAGGACGGCCTGCGAGGGCGACGGCGGCATGGCGACCGTACGAAACAGCGGGGTCAGCTTGCCGTTCGGGTGCAGGTACCCGGCGCGCAGCGGCACCGAGCGACGTTGGTGGCGGACGAGGTGGCAGGGATTCGGGCGGATGCTGGTCAGCCACGCGGCCAGCTCCTGGGGATTGCCGATGGACGCCGATAGGAGGAGGAGCCGCGCCTGGGACGGGCAGAAGATGATCGTTTCTTCCCAGACGACGCCGCGCTCCGGATCGGCCAGGAATTGACTCTCGTCGAGAATGACGAGACCGAGCGTGTCCAGGCGGACGTCGATTTCACCGCCTGCCGCGTCGTACAGCAGGTTCCGAAGGATTTCCGTGGTCATGATCAGGATTGGAGCGGTGGGATTGTCCCGCCGGTCACCGGTGATGATGCCGACGAACTCCGGCCCGAAGATCTTGGTGAACTCCGTGAATTTCGTGTTCGACAGGGCCTTCAACGGCGAGGTATAGACGACGGTCCGATCTTCGTACATGGCGCGGCGCGTCGCCTCGACCGCCACATAGGTCTTGCCGCTGCCAGTCGGGACGCTCACGATCACGTCGCCCCGCTCCAGCGCGTCTACCGCCTCCACCTGCCAGTCGTCCGGCACGAAGGGGCGCGGCTCCGGTACGCCGATCCCTTCCAGGAACGAGCCGAGGTCGGCCGGTTTCCCGGCTTTGGGATCGGATGCCGCGGCGGCCGGCGCGGGAGAAACGGCGGCGACGGCCTGCTGCTCCGCCTGATGCGTCCGGATCGCCGCCTCGATCCGTTCCCGGTTGGTTTCCGCCTCCGCCATGATTATATGGATGAGGCGACGCTTGCCCATCCGCATTGCCGGAGGACCGGCGATCGACCGAGTCAGACGGCGCAACAACCGGAAGGGGAGTTCGGCCAGCGCGCGCTCGAGTTCGTCACGGGTCACGGCAATTCCTCCAGCACGCCGCGGCGGATGCGGCTCAGGGCCTCCGCCGCGATGGATGCCAAGTCGGGATGCGTGGCCTGCAGTTGGTGAACCTGCGAGAGATACTCGAGGGTCCGGGACAGCAGACGATAGATGTCGCCCTCGGCCATCGACGTGGACCGGCAGAGCTGCACCCAGGTCACGGTCGTTTCTCCGACCCACCGTTCGGCAAGACCGCCCACATCGGCCCGCAGCAGCGGCGGATCGTCGTGTGGCGCCAGCGAGTCCGCCATGCGGCGCGTCGTGGCGACGAGGCCGGCCAGCGCGGCACTGATACGGGGAAACGACCCGGGCCGATCGTTTTCGTAGGAGATGCACGCCATGATTCCTGCCAACGCCCCGGGAGTGACCGCCTGAAAGGCGTGTGCGCGGATCAACTCGGTGATGAGGAGCGAAAAATCGATCCGGATCAGCCGGGCCCATTCGCCGTCGTCCGTCAGCTTGTGCGCGTGGTCCAGGTAGCCCAAATCCTGGAGCGTGTCGGCGCGTTCCTGGAACTTGTGCCAGAGCCCGGTGCGAAGCGACTGGACGGTCCTCGTGTGGTGCATCCATTCCTGCTTCACCGTATTCGCGGCCTTGAACTCCTTGGTGCAGGTCGGCCGGCATGGGCAGGTGGGACATGGGAAGAGATCGCCGAGGCTCTTCACCAACTCCCCCGCCTCCTCGTCCAGGGCCGGTTCGGGCATATTGATCGCGGGTACCTGCTTGGGCAGATCGCCGAGTTGTTGGGTCAGCCAGGACAGCGCCTCGGGCGCCGCCCATGGAAACGCGGGCGCCGGCGCAAAATCGAACGTGCGGTCAGCCACGCCGCTGATGTCCGCAACGACGCATTCGGCCACCGTGCCGCCGTTGCGGAGGACCGTCACCATCTCGTGGTGCTGCCCCTTGCTGCGATAGCGCCGCAGGACCACGCCGCGGAAGCGGGGAAAGGTCACCAGGCGCCCGGGCGTCAGGAACGGGAGGCGGGCGCGGACTTCCGGCGGATGGTGGCGCCGGGTCTGGAGCTTCTGGGTCGCCTGGCGCGTGGCATGGTCGTAGGCGCTCCACTGCGTCAGCCAGTCGGAGCACTCGCGCGGCTGATACGACTCCAGTTTGGCGTGGAGCTTGTCGATGCGATGCTCCAGCGTCGCGGCCTGGGCGTTCATCTGATACTGCGCAAAGCTCTTCGCAAGAATCGACTGGATGTGGTCCACGGGGTGCGCCTTGAGCAGGTTCAGCACCATGGGGTAGCTGATGATGAACTGGCTGTCCACCGGCTCGGAACGGCCCGTCAGGCCGCGCGTCAGGACGCCCAGATCCATATATGGAGAGGGGGTGACGATGGCGAACCCCACGCTGTCCTTGCTGCGGCGGCCGGCCCGCCCGGAAATTTGGGAGACCTCCGCCACGGTGAGATCAGAAAAATCCTGATCGCGGCGTACACCGGATTGCGTGAGAACGACGGTGCGGGCGGGAAAGTCCACGCCCGCCGCGAGCGTGGTGGTGGCGAACACGGCGTCAAGACAGCCGCGCCGCATGAGCTCCTCGATGGCGATCTTCCAGGACGGCAGGTGGCCGGCATGATGGGCGGCCACGCCGTACGTCGTGACCGTCGGGCGCAACGGATGGTCCTGGATGCTCGGATAGGCGGCCGTGAGCTCGCGCAGGACCTCCGTGATGGCGTCCTGCCGGCCGTCGGGCAAGGGATCGGTCGTATGCTCGAACGCCTGGAGCGCCTCATCACAGGACCGGCGCGAGGTCAGGAACACGATGGCGGGCGTCAGGGATTTCTGCCGCAGGACCGTGATGAGATGAACCGGATGTATCGAAGGAGGCATAACCTTTCAACGAGCATTGTAGCACATAGCGGATAGCGCCGATGCGGAGACGCCTTATGGAGGTGCGGTCAAGCGGGGCTGCCGTTCGACGGCGGCGTGACGGGGACCGGCGCGTCCATGATCCCAAAGACAAAGGCAATTTTCAGAGCCGCCATGCCGATCCCCAGCCACCAGACGTAGGGCTGGATGCCGCCGGCATCGTGAATCAGGTGAGCGCGCGCTTCCTGATCGAGCCCGGCGCGTTGTTCGATCATGGCCAGGGACAGTTTGACATGCATGTAGTACAGATAGTTCGCCGACGCCGCTGCAAAGATGTTCCAGATGATGACTCCAACAAGGCCCGCTCCCAGAAACACAGGCAAGAGCCCGCCGATGAGAAAGACCGTCGCATGGAGGTACATCTTACGGTAGAGATACCAGAGCCATGCATCCCCAATCAAAAGAAAGGTCGGCCAGTGCCAGGTCGGGACGAACCCCTCCTGCGTTCTTTCGCGAAATGTCCTGAACCGTTCCAGGTACGCGTCGGCCCGAGGGCCAATGAACTGCCGCCAGAGGGCGAGTTCGGCGATGAGAGACGGCGCGGCGATCGAAGCCGATTGGAGCTGTTCCCCGCACTTATTGCAGTAGAGCGCTTCCCGAGGATTCACCGTGGCACAACGGGGACAGGTCATGCGGAGTGTGTCGTTCATGCAGAGGGGGACGGCGGCGTGCCAGTGGGTACGGGAGGGGCGTCTACGGGGCCCTCTCCCGCTGCGGATGGTGCCGCAGCCGCGGGCTTCGGCGGAGCCGGTTTCTCAGCCTTGATGCCGGCATTCCAGTAGGGTCCCTCATAGGCACCGTCGGCGGGCGCAGCTGCCTTCAGGTTCAGCTCATAGTTGCCGGCGGCCTTGTTGACGGTCGCGCCGATTCCCACAACGTGCCGCCAGTCCGGCAACCTCGCGCCGATGCGGCACTCTCCGCTCTCCGCCTTTTCCAGAAAGAGGGCGACAGGGTTGCCCCGCGCGCCGTTCGGCCAGAACTGGACAGTCCCGACGAATTCAATCTTGGCCATTACATCCCTTGCGCTCGAACAGGCCTACCACTGGCTCTGAGCCGTCGTGCGCTTTTTGGTGATTTCCTGCGGGCTGAGCTCGGGACCGGGATTGATCAATTTAAAGAACGTGCTCCTGAACTGGCCGAGCTTGGTGGACTGTTCTTCCGTGAGCGACACGGCGGCTTCCTTGCCGGCTCCTTCGAACTGTTCGATCGCCTGCATCACGCACCTGGCCGCTTCCAAGATACGCCCCGCTTCGAACGAGTCCAGGGATTCGACCAGCAGCGCGCTGACGCCCTTGATTTCGCCCGGCAGGCGCTGGTCGCGAAAGGCGTAGACGGCGGATTCGTACTGCCGGACCGCCACCGACGGCGGCTTGACACTTTGGGACCGGGCGGCGGCTTGCTGGCTATAGGAGTCCTTGATAGGGCCCAGCAATTGCTCGACGGCGGTGATGAGGGAACCAGCGTCCATAATCATTTTCCTGCGTCGCGCTCACTAAACACCATCGTTGTCGAAGTTGTCAAGACGCTGCCGCGAAGTCGCCGGCGTGGCTTCTTGGACACCATATGTGGCTGATTGTTCAAGTGAACTCGACCGCCCGGCTGGGCGGTTAACGCCTTGACAAGACCCTGCGAGTTCACTACCATGCTGTCTGCTTGCGTGCCCCTGACTTTGGCGGACAGGGCAGGTCAATTTGGCCACAGACAAGGAAAATTCTATTTCTCCTAAAACGGTTAAGCCGGCAGATCGAAGGAGGCAAGTACGGCGATGAGTAAGATCGTGGTAGTCGACGACGTGTACGCAGAACTGCAACTGATTGAAGGCATTTTGAAATCCGCAGGCCATACGGTGACTTCCTACATGAACACGGAGAAGCTGGAGGACAAGCTCGCCGCCGACAAGCCCGATCTGGTCGTCCTGGACGTGGTCATGCCGGGCCGGAACGGCTTCCAGGCCTGTCGGGATTTGAAAAACGACGATCGTTTTAAACGTATCCCGGTCATGCTCTGTACCTCCAAGGGCCAGGAAAGCGACAAGTTCTGGGGCCAGCAGCAAGGGGCGGACGCGTATATCGTCAAACCGTTTAAACCCGAAGATCTCTTGGCCGCCGTTAAGAAAGCCCTCGGCTGACATGCGGCTGTTCATAGGCGGTTGAATCCTGATGGACCTTCCCGCGCCCCCGACACAGGTTCTTGCGCCGGCTGGCTCGGCTCCGTCTGCCGGTTACCCTTCGCGCGTCTGCCTCATCGTGCTTTCGGGAGGACTGTTCGCCATCGATCTCCGCAGCGTCCGAGAAGTTTTTCCCGTCGAGTCCATCACGCCGGTGCCCGGCATGCCGTCCGTCCTTTCGGGCGTCACGAACCTCCGGGGAGTCGTGGTTCCTCTCGTGGATGTCCGTTCCCTGCTCGGCTTGTCCACTACCGGAACGCCGCTGAAATTCGGCGTGGTAATTCATCATGGCGCAAACCAAGTGGGCGTGCTGGTGGACCAGGTCCCGGAAATCAGGACCGTCCAGCAGGATCAGTTTCTTCCCGCTCCGCAGTCCGGGGAGGCGGAAGCGCGGCCGTTCATTGCGACCATTCTCCGGATCGAAGACCGCTTGGGCGGTCTTCTGGAAGTTCCAACTCTTCTAGCACACATGGATTCCACGGGTCCTCCCAGAGGGAACACGTGAAGTTCTTTATGACGACACCGCGGTAAGGAGGCACGTCATGGGCATTTTCGACAAATTTAAGAACCTCAAGACGCTGACGAAACTGCTGGTCGGCATCATCCTCGTCGCCATCGTGATCGTCATGGTGGGCTACCTGGGCGTGGCCGGCCTGCAGCAGTTAAAGGACAAGCTCCAGGTCGTGTACGACGACTCGACCCAGGCGCTTGCCGACCTGGCGTCGGCCAGCAGCAGCTTGGGCCTCTACCACGACTCGGTCCTGGAAGCCGGCCGAGCCAGGACCAAGGTCGAATACGACGTTGCGATCAAGCCGCTGGCCAGCCGGAAAGCCGCCACGATCGAATCGATTGAGCATTTAAAGAAGAGCCAGTTGTTGAAATCCCGTAGCGGTCGGGACGTCAAGAAAGACCGGGATGCGCTCGACGCCTCGCTGAAGACGTACTTCAAGGCCGCGGAAGGTGTCGTCGCCACGATTCAGGACAGTCTGGACCCCAAGAGCGGGGAGGAACAGCGCGAGCTGTTCCATAACCTTGCCACCCTCTCGATCGCGACCGACCTGGCCAAATCCTACTCGGAAGCCAGTAAGAAGGTGGCCGAGATGGTGCAGACCGCGCGCGAGGTCGCCAAAGACCTGAACGAAGACGGGCAGGCCGTGGCTACGAAGCAGACCACGTACGTGATCGGCGGCGCGCTGCTGGCCATTTTCTTCGGCGTGACCTTCGTGTTCTTCGTCGCCCGATTGATCGCGCAGGGGGTTTCCCACATCGCCGACGTCGCCATGCGGGCCGCCTCCGGACAATTGCAGGCGCGCGCCACGATCACGAGCCAGGACGAGCTGGGTCAGATGGCTCTGGCGTTCAACACCATGTTGGACCGGATCACCGGCCTCGTCCAGAGCGAAGAAGAGCGCAACCTGATGCAAAACCGCACGATGCAATTCCTCGTGCTGGTGTCCGAGGTCAGTAAAGGAGACCTATCGAAGCGAGGGGAAGTGACCGCCGACATGTTCGGAAACCTGTCCGACGCCTTCAACCTGATGTTGGACCGGTTCGGCAAACTGCTCGGCCAGGTGAAGGACGCCGCCGGCCGCGTGAACGAGTCGGCCCGCTCGATGCGCGACACGGCCGGGCAGGTGGCCCAGCTCTCGCAGCAGCAGGAACAGGAATCTACCCAGACACTGGCCGCCGTCGAAGGGTTGGCCGTGGCCATGCGGCAGGTCGCCGCGACGGCCGGCGCGACCTCCGATTCCGCGCAACAGGCGCTGAACGCGACCGAGCAAGGCCGTCTGGCCGTGCAGGAAACCGTGCAGGGTATGCAGAGCATCCGGTCCGCGGTGCAGCGCATGTCGAAGCAGGTGAAGGGGCTGGGTGACCGGTCGCTGGAAATTTCGCAGATCGTGTCGACGATTCGGGACATCGCGTCACAGACCAACCTGCTGGCGCTCAACGCCGCGATCGAGGCGGCCGGCGCCGGCGAAGCCGGGGCGCGGTTCGCGGTCGTCGCCGATCAGGTGCGGAAACTCGCGGAAAGCACGACCCAGGCCGCGCGCGAGATCGCCGATCTCGTGGCGGTGATTCAGACGGAGACCCAGGCCGCCGTCGTCGCGATGGAGCAGGAGACCCAGGCCGTGGAGGCGGGGTCGGCCTCGGCCATCAAGACCGGCGACGTGTTCTCGGAGATTTCCAAGATCGCAAAAAAATCGGCGGAGCTGGCCCAGACGATTGCCGAATCGTCCATGCAGCAGACCGCTGCGACGGAAGGCGTGACGGAAGCCATTCATCGGTTTGCCACCGGCGCCAGCACGACGCGCAAAGCGGCCGAGGAAACGCGGCACACGGTCGAAGACCTGGCCAAACTGGCGGCCGGGCTGACGACGTCGGTGGGTCAATTCAAGCTGGCCCAGGCGTAGCCGTTCAATGCCTGATTTCGACCGTCAGGGGCTGATCAACATCTTCGCGACCGAAGCGTCGGACGGCCTGCTCAAGGTCGCGTCCGCGCTGGACCCGCGAGATGGGTCGCTGCCGACACAGTCCTCCCTGCGCGAGCACTTCATCGTCGCGCACGGCCTGACCGGCTCCGCCTCATTGTACGGATTTACGGGCTGCGCCAACCTGGCGAAGATCATGGCGCGGATCCTGGAGCAGGCCGGGACGCTTCCGGAAAAGGAATGGTCCAAAACGGTGGCTTTCCTGCGGGACACCGTGACGACCCTCCGTAACCAGATCGATCACATCAATCAGGAGGGGCAGGAAGATCCCACCATTTTCGACGACCTGAAAGCGCGTTACAGCCGGCTGATGGAGGAGAAACAGGCGCCTGCGCCGGAGGCCGTCGTGCCGGAGCCCGAACATTCCACGGCGTCCCAACCGGACGGCTACTTCATCCCGCCGATGGAAGCCGAAGTGTTGGAATTCTTCGTGCCCGAAGCGCAGGAATACCTCGAAGCCATCACCGACTGCCTGCTCAAGCTGGAAAAGGATCCCGAGAACAAGGACACGATTCACAAGTTGTTCCGGGCGGCCCACACGCTGAAAGGTTCCGCCTTCACGGTGGGATTCCAGGTGATCGGCGACATGACGCATTACATGGAAGACATCATGGGCGCCATCCGCGAGGGGCGGATGCGCGTCACGTCGGAATTGACCGACGTGTTCTTCCGCGCCGTGGACGAAGTCCGGCTCCTGCTGGGGCGCGAGCAAGGCAAGCTGGCCGAGATGCGGCGCGACTACGATCCGATCATGCGGCGGCTCCTTCAGGCATCCTCCGGAAAAGGAGAGACGGCGCCGGCGCCCGTAGCCGTGCAACCAGCTCCCGCCGCGCCGCCTCGTGCGGAAACCAGACCGGCCGTGCCGGCGGAGGTGCGCGCCGAGGTTCCGGCCGGCGCGAAGGAGGAACGCGCGCCCGCTCCCGGCATGAAGGAGGCCGTCGGTACGGTCCGTGTCAGCCGGGACCGCCTGGAACGGCTGTTGAACCTGGTCGGCGAATTGGTCATCGGCCGCGGCCGCTTGGAGCAACGGATCGCGGTGCTGGAGCAGCTCTCGCGCCAGGTGCTGACGTACAAGGGGCGGATGCTGGATACGGTCCGGACCTTCGAGGAAAAGCACGCTTTCACGCTCCCGTCCCAAGCCAACGCCGCGCCCGGCCAGTCTCCGCTCGCCTTGCCGGCGGACTTCGGCAGCCTCGAATTCGACAAATACGATGACTTCAACATCTTGGCGCGCCGCATGACCGAAGTGTCGGCGGACGTCAGCGAGTCGATGGCGCAGCTCAATGCCTCGATCCGCAAGGCCCGTGAGGACATGGGCCTGCTCCAACAGCTGACCACCGACTTGCGGGACGAGATCGCCCGCACCCGTATGGTGCCGATCGGAGCCCTGTTCACCCGATTCCAGAAAGCGGTGCGCGAGATGGCCCGGACGGTCGGCAAGCCCGTGGATGTGGTGTTCTCCGGCGCCAACACCGAAGTCGATGCCGGCGTCGTCCAGCGCCTGGCCGATCCGTTGATCCACATCATGCGGAATGCCGTGGCGCACGGCATCGAGCCGGCGGCCGCCCGCGCCGCGGCCGGCAAGGCGGAGGCGGGCACGGTCTATCTCAACGCGTTCAACCGCGGCAACATGGTCGTGATCGAGATCGAAGACGACGGGGCGGGGCTGAACGTCGAAAAGATCAAGGCGAAGGCCGTCGCGCTCGGTCTCATCCGGCCGGAACGGGCCACGACCATGTCGCCGACAGAGGTCATCAATCTGATTTATCTGCCGGGCTTTACGACTGCGGAGGCGGTCGGCGATCAGGCCGGCCGGGGCGTCGGCATGGACGTGGTGAAGCGCGCCATTGCGGATATGAACGGGCAGATCGAAATCGAGTCCGAGCCGGGCATCGGCACGAAGTTCACCCTGAGCCTGCCGCTGACCCTGCTCATCTCGACCGCCTTGATGGTGCGGGTCGGCGATCAGCAATACGCGCTGCCGCTTCCCAACATCCGTGAAATTCTCGTGCCGCCGTCCGGCGCCGTCGACGCCATCAGCGGCGTTCCCGTCCTGCAACTGGAGGCGGGCGAAGCCGTTGAAATCAAGTCGCTGGCGCGGCTGCTGGGCACCGAGCCCTTGCCGCACGACGGCCCCATGCCGGTCGTGGTGATCCGGACGGCGAAGGGCGTGTTGGGGCTCGAGGTGGACGGATTGCTCGGCCTGCAGGAAATCGTCATCAAAACCCTCGGTTCGCTCAGGCTCTTCCTGGGATCCTGCTACAGCGGGGCGACCATCGACCCGGAAGGGCGGGTCGTACTGGTCATCGATCCGGCCAATCTGCTCGGCGCTCCAGAGCGCGCGCATGTCTTGTCCGACACCGCCGCCCTGCAGGACGTGCTCCGGCTGGAGATGGGCGATGAGGCGGCCGGCGCCGCCAAGGGCGAGGATGCGGGGCTGCTGCTGATCGACGACTCGCTGAGCGTCCGGAAGTTCATCGGGCGGATGCTCGAGGCGGCGGGGTACCAGGTCCAGACGGCGTCGGACGGTGAAGAGGGTCTGCGCAAAGCGATGGACTCGTCCTTCCGCCTGATCATCACGGACCTGGAGATGCCGAAGATGAACGGCTACGAACTGATTCAGGCGCTGCGGGACCGGCCGGAGACGAAGGCGACGCCGATCATCGTGATGACGACGCGGGCGGGCGAAAAGCACCGGCAGATGGCGCAAAGCCTGGGCGTGTCGTCCTACATCACGAAACCGGTCGAGGAACGGGCCCTGATCCGCGAGATCAGCCAATTTGTCGCCAGCCCGGCGAGCGCGAAACCCTAGTGCGCCGAAGGGACTGGGCATGAGCCTTCGGGGACAGACCAAAACCACGGCCGGCGCTGGCGCCACCGAGCGGATGCTGGTCGTCACCAGCGGGCCGATCAACCTGGCGATTTCCGCGACGGCCGTCGAAGGCATCCTGCCACCCCAGGAAGCCGGCGCGACGGATGCGGTCACGGTGCGCGAGACCAGCTATCCCATCACCGAACTGGCGCGAAGGCTGGGGCAGCCGTCCGCCGTGGCGGCGCGCGATCCGAGAATCATCCTCTGCGGGAGCCGCGGCCACCATCGGGGCTTCCGGGTGGATCAGGTGCTGGGACTCACCGAGGTGGAGATCAGCCATCTTCGCCCGCTCCCACCGCACTTCGCGGGGGAGGAGCGGACCTGGTTCCACGGCTATTTTCTCTATCACGAAGGCGTCGCCCTGTGGGCGAATCCGGACTGGCTCGTCGGGCCCGATCCGGGCGGCGGACAGCCCGACCCGCACGCCGGCGCCACGAGATTGGCGGAGGATCACGCGGGTCGCACCGGCGAGGTCATTGAAGTGGAAGTACTCGATGCTGAAGGGACAAAGTAAGCAAGTCAGCGAGCGCGCGGCCAACTGGTCGCTGATGGTTTTTTCCATCGGTGGCGGTCTGCTCGCGGCCCGCACGGAAGACGTGGGCGGCGTCCTCCCCTGGACCGGCGCCATGCCGGTCCCAAGCCGCACGCCGCACCTGAACGCCCTGGCGCGGCACGGCGAGGACGTGCTCCCGGTCTTCGATCTGGCCGGGATGCTGGCGCGGCAGGTGCAGGGGGCCGAGCCCATGTGTCTGATCGCCAAACGGCAGGACGGCCCGATGGCGATCTGCATCGACGCGACCATCCCGAAGCTGATGATGGTCGAGCCCGCTGCGCTCTACCCTCCGGCGCAGCCGGACCCCAACATTCTCTGGCAATGCCAGATCGACGGGACCGCCATCCCGATCTATGCGTTTTCCAACTTAGCGACTGCGCCTGTTGCCGTTTCCTAGCGAGGAATCATGCCGACAATTTTAGTAGCCGATGACAGCCTGAGCGTTCGGAAAGTCGCCGAACGGATGTTGGCGGAGGCGGGGCTCGAAGTGACCCTGGCGGCCAACGGCGAAGAAGCCATGAGCGTGGCCCTCGCCAAGAAACCCGATCTGGTCATCGCCGACGTCATCATGCCGGATAAAAGCGGCTTCGAGGTGTGCGCCTACATCAGGGCCCAGGCGAGCCTGGCGAACACGCCGGTGCTCCTGGTGTCGGGCTTTGTCGACGATGAGGTAACGCGGCAGGCGGAGGCTTGCCGGGCGGACGGCGTGATCAAAAAGCCCTTTCAGGGTCCCATGCTGCGCGAGAAGGTGATGGAACTGTTGTCGGCCCGCAAAGAGCCGGCGGTCCCGGCGGCCGCCCCCGAACTGGTGCTCGAAATGCCCGCGGCCGCGCCCGAACCCGCAATGGCGCTTCAGGCTGAGCTTCCGAGCCCGCCCCCGGCTCCGGCGGTTATGGCGGCGCCGGCGCCAGCCGCTCCGCCGGCCGCTCAGTCGACGGAAGAGATTCAGCTGCTCCGCGAGTTTATCCGTCGTCTGGAAGGCCGTGTGGCCGACCTCGAACAGCAACTGCAGGTCTTCCGCGAGAACGCCGGCCAGGCGGGGGCGCAGTTGCAGGCCATGGGCGCCAGGCTCGCCGAGGAGGAAAAACATTCCGCCGAACTGCGCAAACGGCTCGCGGAACTGGAACCCGCCGCAGCATCCGCCAAACAACTGATCCAGACACTGGCAGAATTCGCCCGCCATACGCTCAAGCCGGGAGAAGGCGGGGAACGGTAACTCTCGACGCCGTGCCACGAGGTACCGGAGAACCTGACGCATAACGATGGCCGCCACCGAAGACCAGTTTCAAGAAGAAGTCCTCAAACTGTTCGCGGAGGAAGGGCTCGAGTGGGTCGGGCAGATCAAAGCGGCCCTGCAGGACCTCGAGAAGGGCGTCCCTCCCGACCGTGAAACCAAGCTCTACGCGGTCGTCGTTAGCAGCCTCACCAATCTCATGGGCTCGGCCGCCACGGTCGATCTCGCCGCACTGCAGAAACTCGCCCTCGCGATGCTGCCGCTGGTCCAGGCCATGCAAGGCAAAAAGCTGACGCCCAAACCAGAGCACTTCGCCACGATCCGGCAGGGACTCGCGCTGCTGGCCTCGGCGGTCCAAGTCCTGGATATGGCGGAGTCCAAGACGGTGGTGACCGGCAATCTGGAAAGCATCATGCAGCTACAGGCCGAGCACATTCAGCGCGTGGCCTCGAAGCTGCAGGGCGTCGCGCCCACTCCACCGAAGGAGGACGCCTTCAAGGAGCGGAAATTCCTGGCCATGGTCGTCCAGGCGCTCCTCGATCTCAAGCACGCCCGGCCCTCTTCGTTGGAACCTTCCAGAAACCTGATCGAGTTCGTGTTGCGACGGCTGCATCGCATGTTGGACCAGGACACGACGGGCATCACGGCCGCGACCGTCTCCAGCCTGCTGCACCAGATCGAGGGTCTCGACGCGCATCTCCTTGGAGAAGTCAAGCAACGGCTGGCGACGGTCACGAAAGCCTTGAAGGACTTGAAAGCCGGCGGCAAAGTGGACGCCCAGAAGCGCAATCTGCAGGACGCGCTGCGGGAAATCTCCCTCCTCTATGAGGTCGCCAGGGACGTGGGCGCCGTCCCGATCGCGCAGTTCTTGCATGGGCTGGAAACCCTGCTGTTGGAAGTCGTCTACAAAGACGTCGCGCTGAGCCCGCAGCGGGTCGACGGCGTGGCCTCACGCGTGGCGGCCATCGCCGCCATGGCCCAGCAATGGGTGGAGATGGGGCGCGCAGAAAAAGCGGCCATCGAAAAGGCCCTGGCGCCTCTGCATGACGCCACCCTCGCGCACAAGTAACCCGCCTCGCGAGAGCAAGCCATACACTCTGGCCTTAAAATGTTTCTATAATCGCGATTACGGTGGAGAATTTCGGCGGGTAGGTGTTGAGTTTTTAACCGTCCTTTGCGTTTTTTGACAAACTGACCAAACAAAAAGCAATAATGAAATAAAAAAACTCAGAAGAACTGCAGCAAATAACGTGGGCATGAAATCCATCCACCACGGCCTTTCGTAAAGCTGTTGCAGGTATTTAATAGATAGCCAATACGCCACTACAGCTAAAGCAATGGTTGCCACGAAACCAACAAGAGCCTGAGAACGTCTGGGGGTTCTTGTTTTATCAAAAATGACGCTGCCACCTATTAATCCTGCACAGAGAGTTACTATTAGTTTTAACCAATCAAATATTGCCTTGTACTTCTCTATGCCAAGCAGCTGTTGGTATTCTTCTGGTGTCATTGGGTTATATGGTCCTCTCGCGTTGACATCCTGGCATTCTACCAACGATACCATTGTCATGCTGGGAAGTCGCGGAAGATGTGGTGCCGAGGGACAGAATTGAACTGTCGACACCAGCCTTTTCAGGGCTGTGCTC
>CAYYLQ010000010.1:0-80400 GCA_964472655.1 uncultured Nitrospirales bacterium | reverse complement strand
GGCTCGGCAAGGTCAAGAGCAACCTGGACTCCGGCGTATTCCAGGCCGTGCAGGAAGCGGGCATCGTGGGCCTGCGGGACGGCGACGCGCTGGCCGAG
Source organism: uncultured Nitrospirales bacterium (assembly GCA_964472655.1). Lineage (GTDB taxonomy): Bacteria > Nitrospirota > Nitrospiria > Nitrospirales > NS-4 > SCTG01. The sequence goes on along the minus strand of CAYYLQ010000010.1, from coordinate 80,302 downwards.
GGGATCCGGGCGGTCTACCAGGAGCGGCGGGACGCGCTGTTGCCGGGGCTCAAACGCATCGGCCTCGAGGTGGAGCCGCTCCACGCGGCGTTCTACGTATGGATCACCGTGCCGAAGGGCTTCACGTCCGCGGCCTTCACGGCGCACCTGCTGGAGAAAGCCGGCATCGTCACGACGCCGGGAAACGGGTTCGGCGAGGCCGGCGAAGGCTATATCCGGATGACCCTCTGCACGTCGAAGGACCGGCTCCTGGAAACGGTTTCGCGCATGGAAAAAGTTGGGTTCTAGCCCCATGGTCGAAGCCTACATCGGCATCGGGTCGAATCTCGGCGATCGCCGCGATCTCTGTTCCAGGGCACTCGGCCTTCTCAGTATGCTTCCGCAGAGCCGCATGATGGGGTACTCGTCCACGTATGAGACGGAGCCGGTGGGCGAGGTCGGCGGTCCTTTTCTGAACCTGGTCGCGCGGGTCGACACCGAGTTGCCAGTGCGACGTTTGATGCTGATCCTCGAAGAAACCGAACGGGGATTGGGCCGCGACCTCGAAAACCGAACGGGTCCGCGCACCATGGACCTCGATCTGTTGTTTTACGGGGACCGGATTATCCACGACGGTGATCTGGTCGTCCCCCACCCCCGGTTGCACGAACGGCGTTTCGTCCTGGTCCCCCTGGCCGACTTGACGCGGAACTTGCTGCACCCGGTTCTGGGCCAGACCGTGTCCACCCTGCTGGCCGCTCTCCGCGATCTGCATGAAGTCCGGCGCTTGGAGGAGTCCGTCATCCCCTGGACGCCCGAAGGCGGCGCCTGCAGGACTTGATGCAGCGGATCCGGACCGCCAAAGCCATGACCGCCTGGTCGCGGAAACTTCAGCGGGAAGGAGTACGGATCGGGTTTGTCCCGACCATGGGCGCGCTGCATGACGGGCATCGCTCCCTGATTCGCGCGGCCCGGCTGGCGTGCGATGCGGTCGCGGTGAGCATATTCGTAAACCCCTTGCAGTTCGGGCCGTTGGAGGACTTTGACCGGTATCCACGGGTTCTTGCGAAGGACCTCCGTCTCTGCGAACAGGAAGGCACGGATGCCGTCTTCGTCCCGCACGCCCAGGATCTGTATCCGCCGGAGTTCGAGACGGCCGTGTCCGTGCAGCGGCTGACGCGCCGATTTGAAGGGCTCTCTCGGCCGGGACATTTCGGAGGAGTGACCACCGTCGTCACCAAACTGCTGAACATCGTTCGTCCGGAACAGACCTTCTTCGGACAGAAGGACTATCAACAGGCCGTGGTGGTCGAGCGGTTGGTCGCGGACTTGAATCTGGAGACGGAGATTGTCATCCGTCCCACGGTGAGAGAATCCGACGGATTGGCCCTCAGCTCGCGCAACCGGTTTTTTTCGCCGGAAGAGCGCCAGGCCGCGACCGTGCTGTACCGGGCTTTGTCGGCCGGCCGCGATCTGATCCGGGCCGGAGAGCGTTCGGTGAAGAAGGTCGAGGCGGCCATGACCAAGCTGATCTGGACGGAGCCTTTGGCGCGGGTTGATTATCTGTCGGTGGTGCATCCTGCCACGCTCGACGAAGTGCGCGCGGTGCGGGGGCGGGTGATCCTGCTGCTGGCGGTGTGGATCGGTGAGACGCGCCTGATCGATAATATGGCGGTGAGCGCACGATGAATAAGCCGCTGGCATTACGGCAGGACGGCATCGGCCTGTATCTCCATATCCCGTTTTGCGAACGGCGGTGCCGTTTCTGCGCCTTCTTCACCAGGGACTATCGGGAGGACCGGGCTGCGGCCTTCGTCATGGATCTGTTGAAGGAGATCGAGCGCGCCGGCGAGGCGGGGCTCGTCCGCGGCCGCCGAATCGAAACGGTGTATTTCGGCGGGGGAACGCCGACCACGCTGACGCCCGGACAGCTACTCAGCATCCTCGCGTCCTCTCGCGAGTGCTTCGAGGTATCTTCTGAAGCCGAGATTTCGGTTGAGGCCAGCCCGGCCGGGGTGACGGAGGCAGCCTTGCGGGCGCTCCAGGCGGGAGGGGTCAACCGGGTCAGTTTCGGCGCGCAATCGTTCGACGCCGCCGAGCTTGAGGCCGCCGGTACGCCGCACAGGGTTGCCGATATTACGAGGGCCGTCCGATCAGCGCGTGAAGCCGGCATTGCAACCGTGAGCCTGGACCTCATGTACGGGTTTTCGGGGCAATCGCCCGCCCGTTGGCTGGCCGATCTGGAAGCCGCGATCGCATTGGAGCCAGACCACCTGTCCTTTTACGGCCTGACGATTGAAGAGGGGACGCCGTACCATCGCGACGTACAACGCGGCCATATGACCGTCCTTGACGAGGACGCGATGGCCGATCTGTATGAGATGGGACGGGAGCGGCTCGAAGCCGTGGGGTATCGCCGGTACGAAGTCTCGAATTTCGCGCGGCCCGGGCATGAGTGTCGGCACAACCTCGGGTACTGGACCGATCGGGAATGGTTGGGCCTGGGGCCGAGCGCCCACTCGTATCTGGACGGCGACCGGTTCAGCAATGTGGCGTCGTTAGCGACGTACCACCGTCTTGTGGAGGACGGGCTGGCCCCGATCGTGGAACGAGAGAAGGGGACGCCGGAGTTGCGTGTTCGCGAGGCGGTCGCGTTCGGTTTGCGGACCGTCAAAGGTGTACGCCTGGGGCCGCTGGCGAAGCGCTACGATTTCGATCCAGGCGCGCGCTTTCGAGAGCCGATCGAGCGGCTGAGCCGTGATGGATGGCTCATACTGGACGGTGAGGTTCTGAGACCCAGTCCAGCCGGTCTCATGATAGCCGACGAACTGGCGGTCGCGTTTTTGTAAGGCAAGGGAAGGACGATCAGTGCACTGCCTCGACACGGGTGCTGCAGTAGGGGCATATTTTCCATTCCAATTGCAGCGCGCGCTTGCAGCCGGCGCAATTCTGGCTGAGGATGGTTTCGCAGAAGGGGCAGGTCATGAAGTTGTACTGGACGACCTTGGCGCAGGTCGGGCAGAGCGATTCGGTCTTGCCCGACACCTCGATCACGCGCAACAGCTCCTCGAGCGTTGTTAGGCCCGCCTTGGCTTTGATGAGGCCGTCCTCGCCCAGCGTGGTCATCTTGGCCACGAGGGCGGCGAGACGCAGTTCCTGTTCCGTGGCATCCGCTGAGATCATCTCGCGAATCCGTGCGGTGGGGTCAAATATCTCCATGATGGCAACCCGGCCGAAGTATCCGGTCTTTCCGCACTCTTTACAGCCCTTCCCGGCGTAGAACTGCACGTTCGTCAGCGCTTCCGGCGGGATCCTCAGAGTCCTCAGCGTGGTCGGGTCCGGCGTCGCTTTCTCTTTACAGTAGATGCAGATAGTCCGGACCAGACGTTGTGCGATAACGCCTTCCACCAACGACGACACGAGGTATCGGGGAATGCCGATGTTGATGAGCCGCGTGATGGCGGACGGCGCGTCATTGGTGTGCAGTGTGGAGAGAACCAGATGGCCGGTCATGGCGGCCCGGATGGCGATTTCGGCGGTTTCCAAGTCCCGGATTTCCCCGACGAGGACGACGTCCGGATCTTGGCGCAGGATGGCCCGCAGCGCGCCGGCGAAGGTCAGCCCCGCGTCCGGATTGACCTGGGTTTGGTTGATTCCATCGATGGTGGTCTCAACCGGGTCCTCGACAGTCAGGAGGTTGATCGCTGTGGCTTTGATGGCGTTCAGCAAGGCGTACAAGGTTGTCGTCTTCCCGCTTCCAGTTGGACCGGTCACAAGGATGATGCCCTTGTGCCGCTGGGTAAAGGACTTGATCGTCGCGTAGTCTTTCTCGGAGAGGCCGATCGCTTCCAGTTTAGGCAGGGATTTCGTCTGGTCCGTGATCCGGAGGACCATCTTTTCGCCGTACAGTGTGGGCAGGGAGGACACCCGGAAATCCACGGGTCGTTTTTCAATCTTCACGCGGATGGCGCCGTCCTGGGGAACGCGGCGCTCGGCGATGTCCATTTGGGCGAGGATCTTAAAACGCGAGACGAGCGACGAGTGCACGACCTTCGGCAGGCGCATGGCCTCGCGGAGGAGGCCGTCCACGCGGAACCGCACGAGCGTGTCCTTTTTGGCCGGCTCGACGTGGATGTCGCTGACCCGGGCGCGGACGGCCTGGGTCATGATCATGTTGCAGAGCCGGACGACGGGCGCCTGTCGGGTCGCTTCTTCCAAGCTCTGGATCTCGGCCGCCGACGGTATGGCTTCGGCCGCGAGCACTTCCAGCAGGTCCTCGCTGAACTCTTCGGTGCTGTCCGAGACGATGCGGTCGATGGCGGCCGCAGCTTCCTGCTTGAGGTAGATCTTCTCCACCGCTTCCTTGATCGCGGTCCGGCCCGCCAGCACCGGTTTCACGGTGCACCCGCTGAAAAAGGACATGTCGCGAATGGCTTCGAAATCGAGGGGGTCCGCCATGGCCACGGTCAGGGACTTGCCGTCTAGCTTGAACGGCACGGCCTGGTAGCGTTTGGCCAGCGCTTCTGGAAAGGCGGAGGAGAGCTCGGTGGTCAGTTCTTCCTTGGCCAAGTCCACGTAGAGGAAACCCAACTGGTGCGACAGCCGCCCGGCTATGTCATGCTCCGAGACAAGTTCCTCGTCGACCAGGTATTCGCCCAAGCGTTTGCCGGCCTTAGCGCATTCTTCCAGGGCCCTGGCAAGTTTTTCCTGGGAGAGCAGCCCCACCTCCACCAAGACCTCGCCCAGCTTGCGCCGGCGTTTGGGAGTCCCGGATTCCTCGGCTTTCAGGCTTTCCTTGACGTCGCCCATGCCCGCTCCTCAGCAAAGGGAACAACCCAGTAGAGGGCCGTATTATACCTCAAATCGGAGAGCAATCCACTCAGGGAGAGGTAGGAGGGAAGGACAAGGCGCGGAGGCGCTTGTGTCAGTACTGCGTGGATTGAACGTGCGCGGTTCCCTGCAGGCCGTTGTCCAGGTTTCCGTTGTAGGTGAGATGCATGTTTCCGCTGATGGCGTTGGCGCTCACTAGGGTATCGGAGTTTGCGGAATCCTGGGCGATGATATAGCCGTTAAATGTGGGGTTCCCGCTGATCTCCACCTGTTCGTAGGCCCTGGCGATCCCTGAGAAGTTTTGGGTGCTGGTACCGACGATCTTGAGATCCATCGACGTGACAAACAACAGATTTCGCGTGAAGGGCTGATAGAGACCGCCATCGGTCTGGGCGGGCGGCCGCATGTACAGGTTGGTCGATTGGACTTGAATCGAATAGTAGGACAGGATCGTCGCGATCCAGGGACTTGCCTGGGTGCCGACGTCGCTGGTAATCATCGTCACCCCATACACCCAGTAGGTGCCATTGGGAGGTGTCGAGCACGTTAACGTCCAGGTGTTAGAGCCGCCTGACGGGGGGGTCCAGCAATTCCATGTGTTTGTGTCCGCAGCCTTGAGTTGAACCCAGTTTTTATCGTAAACGGACCCATCGTTCCACAAGTAATAGTCCACGGCGCTAGTATTGTAATAAGTCGTCGCGTCGGCGTTATTGATCGGGATGGACGGTTGCCCCCCGCCGGTGAATCCGTTGACGACGGGCGAGCCTGTCACCGTGTACGTCCCGACCGCCATGGCGTCGGTCGTCATGTGAGGATTGCCGGAGACGGTGAGATTCCTGTTGGCATAGACGCCCCCGGCTGTCCCGTCGATCGTGGGGTTTCCGCTGATCGTGAGGTCTTTGCCGGTAATCAAGGCGCTCGTGTAGTTCGAGTAGCCAACGGTTACTAGGCTGGAGATGGACATGCTGGCATTGTTCGGGGCCAAGCCGGTTGCCGTCAGCAGTAGGCCCGGTCCGCTCGCGGCTTTGATAGTTACTTGGTAGCTGCCAATGCCTGCAAAAGCCGTGGAGGCGATAAGGGTCTGCGGCTGGGGCGTGTTGTACGTGTTCCAGATGCTTGGATTGGCGCCGTACTGCGAGTTCAGCACCACTTTTCCGTGAGCGAGACCGGCTTCCGCCAAGTACAAGGCCTGCTTCTCGTTCAGGAGGTTCTGCGCTTTGTTCTGATTGACACCGGTCGTGGTCATCGTGGCCAACCCCGCGCCGGTGATGAGGGAGAGCAGGAGCACCGAGGCCAGCAAAGCCGACCCGGTCTCACCCGTCTGAGGTCCACCCTTCCTCATGAGTTTTTTGATGTCAGCCAAGATAGCCATTTACCATACAGATATACGCAAGATTAGGACCATAACAAGTCGTTGGTCGAAGTCTTCCGTTTACTCTCATAAGTCATTGAATAGAATAACAATTGAATCGCATGTTCAACACCGATCAGAGGTGCTTTGACCGAAAGTGACGGCATATCCTATCGAAAACGATATGAAAGCCTATCCCTTTGTGGCGTATTTGCAATACTCAGTTCCTTTTGCGGACAGTGTCGCTCAGTTTGTAAGACGCGTACTGCCCCGTCCGCGGATCGATCGTTTGCGTCTGGGCGGTCAGCGTGATGGTTACGGACTGTGGGTCTGGTTGCGAGAAGATCGGAGTGCCCGGTGGCGAGGGGGGCAGCATATTCGCCGCGAACAGGTTGAAGGGGCCGGCACCGATCTGGTAGCGCAACGTATTGTCGGGATCCAGCCGGAACGCTTTATTGCGAATGATGTAGTACAGCGAAGTGTTATCCGGCGTCGAAGCAGGCGAAGGCCAACCCGCATCCGAGAGCGTCAGGGTGCTGGCGGTGTTGCTCAGAATCGGATGCACCTCGTCTACCCCTTTTCCGTTGATGATTCTGACAGAGTAGGCGCCGGACGCGAAGGCATTGACCTTCCAGGATTTACTTGAGTCGTTGAGGGTGCCAGGACCTGTGGTGTTATTGCCGCCCGAAGAATAGCCGGAGTCCTCGATCCGGACAAAGCGGATCGTGTCGTTGGCGGTCGTGGTCGTGGTGATGGATGGAGGAGAGCCTGAAGGGGCGTACATCATCCGCAGTTCCTTGGCCAGGGAGCTCATGACTGTTTTCACGTCGGTCTGCATCTGGACAGCATTCGACTGACCCAGGATGCTGTTGGATGACGACACATAGAGATCGAACACGCCTGCCAAGACAATTCCCCCCAGTACTGTGGAGATGAGCACCTCGATCATGCTGTAACCTGTTTGGGAGTTGACGATGCGCACGCTCCGGCTTCCTTATTGTTTCTCTGCGATGACGGTGGCCATGGGAACCGTATGCGTCCCCGCTTGGTCCGACCAGGTGACAATGACTTTGACGGTTTTCGAGTTGGGCACCGGGCTGTTGTCGGTGACCGCCACCTGCCTCGTAAAGGTTATCTGGTTGGTGGAGTTAATCGGGACGGTGACCGGGGTTGCAGCTTCCGCCACAATGTTCCCATAGAGCGAATTCTTGATCGCCTCCAGCTTCGTTTCCGCGACGGTGATGGCGGCGTTTGTGCTTTTGGAGGAGGCGTTGCCTTTCGAGGAAACAATCTGAAGGTCCGCGAGCGCCAACACGCCGATCGTCAGGATGACGAGGGCCATCATGAGGTCGATGAAACTGACCCCCGAATTGTCGGCTAGGAGACGCCGGGCGCGCTGAATGTCGATTGAGTGCAGCATATTAATCCATCGGAAACAGCAATGTCAGTGCCACCACCAGACGGGCTTATACATTATGGGCGCTTGCGCTAACTTATGCAAGAACAAACTCTTTTCCAATTTATGTCAAACGTGACGAAATTCGGCCAATTGGCCTTGCATGGCCTTGTCCTATCAAATCAAAATAGATAGAACGCTTATCTGATCAGATAAGCTGGAGTTGCAAGGTCTTTCAACTACATGGGTTTATGTAGATTCAAGAAATGCCGAGTTGTTTGCAGAGGCGGAACAGGTACGTAGACTGAAGCTGAAGCAGGCTGGCGGCCTGGGTCTTGTTCCCTTTGGCCTTGTTGATGGCATGGTGAAGGAGGGCTTTCTTGTGCGCCTGCACAGAGACATGGAAGGGGAGTTCCAGAAGCGATTCGACGTGGGTATCCGGCAGATTTTTCGACCCCAGGGTGAGGTCGCCGGCGCCGATCACGTTTTCCGATGCCAGCACCACGGCACGCTCGATGACGTTCTCGAGCTCCCGGACGTTTCCCGGCCAATCGTGCTCCGCAAGCTTTTTCATCGCGCTGGAACTGATGGACATCTGAGGACGCTTCATTTCCCGGGAATACCGCTGCAGGAAAAAGGCGGTCAGGTCCGGGATATCCTCCTTGCGGTCGCGCAAGGGCGGCACAGTAATCGTCACGACATTGAGCCGAAAGTACAGGTCCTTGCGGAACGTTCCGGCCCGGACGGCGGTCTCCAAGTCCTTGTTGCTGGCGGCGATGAAACGGACATCGACATTGATGGAGGCCGTTCCCCCTACGCGCTCGAATTGATGGGTTTGAAGGACGCGCAGAAGCTTCGCCTGAAACTCTTGCTTCGTGTCGCCGATTTCATCGAGAAACACGGTGCCGCCTTGCGCCAACTCAAGTAGGCCTTTCTTCTGTTGATGCGCGCCGGTGAACGAGCCTTTCTCATGGCCGAACAATTCACTCTCAAGCAGATTCTCCGAGAGCGCCACGCAGTTCACGGCGACAAATGGCTTGGCTGCGCGGGGACTCCAGGCGTGGATGGATCTGGCGAACATTTCCTTCCCCACGCCGGTTTCACCAAGCAAGAGGACGGTGGCGGGGCTTTCCGCCACTTTCCGTGCAGCGCGGACCGACGCTCGAATCCCGTTGCTCTTTCCGATGAGCGTCCGGTAACGTTCATCGATCTCAGACTGCAGATAGCGATTCGCTTCCTTGATGGAGGTGACCAGGCGCGCGTTTCGAATGGCCACTGCGACGTGGGATGCAAAGGCGGACAGGAGCTCAAGGTCTTCCTGATCATAGTGCTTGTCTTTCGGCGGGTTCAGTACCTCAATGACGCCGATGGTTCGCCCATGGTCCTCCAGTGGAACGGCGAGGATGGCCCTGGTCTTGAAGCCGGTTATCTTGTCGACCTTGGATGTGAATCGCGGATCATGCTCGACGTCATTCACCAGCAACGGTTTGCCGTGCTTTACCACCCAGCCTGCGATGCCCTCTCCCGGTTGTAATCGGACCATCTTCAGTTTGTCGCTTACGGCACCCTGCGCCATGACGAACACCAGTTCCTGGGTTGCGGGATCGACCAGGAGCAGGCTGCTGTCCTTCGACCCCACCAACTGGCTGGAGGTTTTCAGGATTAAGCTGAGGAGGTGATCAAGATCGACCGCGGAGGTGAGAAGGCGGCTGATGTCGATCAGTGAAGCCAGCCTGGCACTCGAGTGGCTGGAGATGGAAAATTGCGTTTTGGGCTCAATTTCTGTCGTGCGCATGGGCCGTGCCATCAGTGTAAAAAGCAAAAAGCGGCAGTATTATAGAATTCAACGGCAGGGAAAGCAATTCAAGAGAGCCGACCTATTTTGCCCGTTGGAAGGATGACGAATCTTCGACTACCTGTGGGTCCGGCGATCTCGATTTCTTTGGAGCCGCCTTCCGCCGAACCTGTTCTGTCAAAGACGATCCCGCCTCTGCTTTCAGTCACGATAATGTTGATTTCAGGGTAGTCAATGGACAGATGTCGGCTGAAGGCCACCTCGCCGGTGGCAACCCTGACAACTTTATAAGAATTATGGTCGAAATCGACCCGAATGGTCCTTTTTTCTTTGATCGCCATTAGCCTGGCCCGGTGCATGTCCTGCCAGACTTCACCGGCAGCGCTGTTGAGTCTGTAGTCTTTGATGGCATTGCTGATGCGGGGCAGCGCGACCACGGATTCGATGCCGACAATCAGGACGACCGCGAAAAGATTGCGCAGCGTCGCGCGGTTTTCGGTCTTCGTCGCCATATAGGGCATGAATCCTGCCTGAATTATTGCTCTTGTCAAGGTCATGTCACCAGCGAGCCGAAACAAGCCCGAACGGAAGAATGGGTGGAGTTCCGTTAGAGGGCCAAACCGGGGGGAAAATCGGTTTGACAAGGGCCAGGTTCCACGCGTAAAATTGTAAAGCTTTTCAAGGGGAAGTCTTCGATTTCCGTTCCTGAATGGTTCCTGAGGCAAAAGACCTAGCTCTGTGGGGGCGGATGGCCCCTTTGCATTGGAGGGTAGGTCTTCTTTGTGATTGCATTTCCAGAGTCAAGAATATACCCTGGCGAGTACTACTTCTCCGTTCGCACGTAACCTTGCGGGATAAAGGCTTGTTGAGAGGAATTGCATGAGTCAGCAGTTTGGTCAATATACCGTCCGGCCTGGACCCGAAGCGTTCTTGCCGCCGGCCGCGGCGTCGATGGGCAATGTGTTGCCAGATCCTGGACAGGCACACATCAACGGGCGGATTGTCCCGGAAGAGGAAGCCTTTCAGGAAGCGGCGCGCATGTTTTTGGCCGGCACGGTGCCTACGATTTTTCCGGGTCCTCTGGTACTGTGGGCTTGGAATGAAAAAGCCAAGAAGAAGGCCAAGGCGATCAAGTTTTTATACGACATGTTGAAGGAATGTGCGCCTCAGGGTGCCCGGCCTATGCTGATCCCGATGCCGGATTACCGGCCGAAATACCCAAAGATCAATCCCGAAGTAGAGATCAACCCCAACCACCCAAACCTGACCATCTGGCACAACAAGATTGATGTCTGCATGTTCGTGGGGGTCCACTGCCATCAGGCCAATCTCTCTCTCAAGATCATCCGTGGCGGCACCCATTGTTATACGATTGCCATGTGCGCCCAAGCTGGCCATGAGGACGCCTGTCTGTCGTTTCGGGATGCGTCGGTCGAAAAGATCATGTATCTTTCGGAATGGGTCAAGAAATTAAAAGGCACGGTTCCGTTCGGCACACTCAAAAATCATGTCGCCGGTCTGGAGAAAAATGATCGTGCCGGCGGAGTCAGAAGCTAGATTAGGAGGCCAAACCGATGGACAGCCACTCAATCATTGGCACCAAGAACAAGAAGGGGCAGACGTTCACTGATCCCTATCATCTGTTTTTTGAGGCGCCGCGTATCCCGTCGTTCTTTACGGGGAGCGAGGTCATCAAGGAGGCGATCAGGCGAGCCAGTGTGGATTTGATGGTAGCCTACCCCATCACGCCCCAGAGTGAAGCAGCAGCCCTGATTGGGGAGCTGTACGCCGAGGGCTATGTCACCGACTACATGCGCGGTGAGAACGAGTTCGGCGTGATGTCCGAGTGCGCGGGGGGGGCGTTTGGCGGGGCCCGCGTGTTTACGACGACGGCCGGGCCCGGCACCATGCGGGCCATGGAAAATTTTCCTATGTGGTCCGGGGCGCGTTTGCCGATCGAGATGATCGTGACGTGCCGCGGCATCAACTCGCCGTTGAGCATCCAGCCAGACACGCTGGAGATTTACTTTCTCCTGGAAACCGGCATGCTGGTCTGGCATGCGGAGACGGCGCAGGACTTTTACGACTGGATCCTCATGGGCTTCATGGTGGCGGAGCAGCCCGACGTTCATCTACCGATCGCCATTTGCTGTGACGGGTTTTTCGTCACGCACACGAAAGATGTCGTGAATCTGACACCTGCAGACATGTGTCTGCCGCCGTATGATCCGTACCGGTCGCCTGTGCCCTGCATGGACATGGAATGCCCGCCGGTCCGCATGATGCGTGACCCGTTCGTCATGAAGAGCAACTACATCAGCTACGCGACCCACGCGTCCTGGCAGCAGGAGGTCAGAGCGGCCATCGAGCGGTCCCGCAAGCACACAATTCCATTGCTGCACGGCCTGATCGAAACCGAAAACACTGACGCGGAGATTCTGATCGTGTCTTCAGGGACGGCCGTCTCGCAGGGGCGTGAAGCCATCCGTCTGCTGGCCGAGGAAGGGCTCCGGGTGGGGCTGGTCAAGATCAAATCCTTGAGGCCCTGGCCGTACCACGAGATTCGCGAGGCGACGAAGAGCGCGAAGTACATCTTCGTGCCGGAGTTCAACGTGGCGGGTTGGCTGGCTCGGGAAATCAAGGCCACTATTCCGGACAGCGACCGCGTGATCGCCGGGCCGCACGTTGCCGGCGGGATGACGATGCCGCCTGAAGTGATCGTCGAGCACATCCAGCGGGCGCTGGGGAAATCCGTGGCGACTTTAGCCGGACGAGGAAGCTGAAACGGAAAAGTCAATCGTGACGGCAGCCGAAAAACTCAGCCGGGGACCTCAACTTTAGGAATTGTGTAGGAGAGGAGAAGCCGATGAGCAAAGAAAAGATCCAGATATGCGAAGAGTTCTACGACATCATGCCGCCGGAATATCAGGCCCTGGTGACCAACGCCACATGGGGGAAAGAGGGCCGTGGCTGGAAAGATGTCGGAGTGAACAAGGAACTGATCGAGCAGCACTCCCTCTGCGCCGGTTGCCCTGAGTCCATGGCCTTCAGGTACATCCTGGCGTCCCTGCCGAATCCCGAGGATACGGTCATGGTGGGATCCACCGGCTGCACCAGTCTGGTGTTTCCGCACGTCGGCGTCCACAACATCCATTCGCTCTTCGGGAACCAGAACGCCATCGCGTCGGGCTTGAAACGGGCGCTCACGGTCCGTTTCCCGGGGAAAGTGAAAGATGTGGTGGTCTTGGCCGGAGACGGCGCCACGGTGGACATCGGACTGGACTACACGCTCCAGTCCTGGTTCCGCCAGGAGCTGTTCACCACGATTTGTTTCGACAATGAGTTGTACGCGAACACCGGCGGCCAGGAGAGCGGGTTGATGCAGAAGGGCTTTGTTGCGAAGATGGCGCCAGTCGGCAAGAAGTTTGACAAGGTTCGTTTGCCGGAGATCGCCAAAGAGTCGGGCTGTGTGTATGTCGTGAACTGTACGGTCAGCAAGCCCTCGTTGGTCGAGAAGGTCGTGAAGAACGCCGTCCTGATCGCCCGCGAGATTGGGCCGACGTACCTCCAGCTCTACACGCCCTGCATTCTGGAGATTGGTAAGAACAGTATGGAAGGTCTTCAGGAGATGCGCGACTCGGAAAAGCCGGGCGAGCGGTTTGCTTACAAGGAGTACATCTCCGATCAGGCCAAGGCGTTCCTGGCCGATCTTGCTGAGAAGGAAAAGGCCAAGAAGGCCTCCGCGAAGGAAGCGCTGGCCCAGGCGTAACGCGACGTACGAAGACGGAGGAGGCAGCCCATGATCAAGCGGCGAATTAACATCCGCATGTCCGGCCTGGGAGGGCAGGGCGTTGTGACCTCGGCCCATGTCATGGCCATGGCGGCGTCGAAAGACGGAAGGCAGGCGATTTCCAATCCCTTCTTCGGGGCCGAAAAACGGATGGCTCCGGCCGAGGCGTATGTCCGGATCGGCGTGGAGCGGATTTACGACCGGGGGGAGTTGGTATATCCCGAGGTGATCGAAGTGTTTCACCCGCAGGTGATCAACCAGGGCAAGAGCTACACCATGCCGTTCTATTCAGGCATCAAGCGGGGCGGGCTGGTGATCATCAACTCCAACATGGAATTGTTGACCGACGAAGACAAGCAGCGTCTGGCCGATCTAGAGGTAGCCGTGTATTACGTGAATGCCACCGAGCTCGCGCTCGAGATTGCAAGCACCGAATTGTCTACGAACATGGGCATGATCGGTTCGGTTGCCGGCATCACCAAGTGCGTTTCAATGCAGGCCTTGGACCTGGCGCTCCAGGATCGGTTCGGCAAGAAGTATGTGGCATCCGGCGGGACCGCCACGCTGGACCAGGCGATCACGAAGAAATTTGCCAAGAAGGAGTTGCTCCTGGCCAAGAACCTGGCGGTCGTGAAGAAAGCCTATGATTTGGGCGCGGAGTGGGCCGAGAAGAATCACGTCGAATTGACGGTTGCGGCGGCATAAGGAAAGGGCGGCGCATGTACAACGTAGCGGTGGTGACGGATGAAAAGTGCGTGGCGAAAAAGGGGTGTCGCCTCTGCATCATGTATTGTCCCGAAGCAGACTGCATCCTCTTGGACACCACAAAGATGGTGGCAAAGGTGGTAACCGACGTCTGCAAAGGGTGCGAACTTTGCAAGGTGGTGTGCGATGCTGCGAAGCACCAGGCCGTTGAAATGCTGGCCATGGGCGCCGATGGCAAGCTATTGGCTAAACAGGGAGAATCGGCAGGGTTGGGCCAAGCATACGCCGGGTAGCGGCTCAACAGCAGAAGGTTTACGGAAAGCCCCATGGCGATAGCGTCGTGGGGCTTTTTGTTGGAGCGGCCGGGAGGGCCACAATATGAATGACGATATCAGACGGTCGGTCCAGGAGGCGCAGGAAGCCTTGATGCGTGTCAATCGGGCCTTCGAGGATTATTTGGATGGGCTCAAAAAAAAAGGGAGCGATCCCTCCGAAATTCTCCAGGTGGCCAAAAGCGCTGATGCCTTGAAGGACAGCGGGCATATTTATTTGTCCTGGGCGCGCCATTATGCGGGAATCGGTGGCGATGAGGCTTCGACCGAGGACATCGACGAGGATGAAGGGCGGATCGGAGGATTTTAGAGACGAAAGGCATTGCTCACGACGGCGTGGATTGTTTACTATATGCACTCAAGTTCCTGAGCCCGTATTCGAACACGTTCCCCGGTAGCTCAGTTGGTAGAGCGTTCGGCTGTTAACCGAATGGTCGCAGGTTCGAGTCCTGCCCGGGGAGCCAACCCATCGCGTCCGCGTGTTGGAACTGTTCCTGCCCGCATACTGTCATGCGTAAACTAGAAGAACTGGACTTCCGCAATACCTACGCGCGCTTGCCGGAGGGCTTTTATTCCAGGTTGGCGCCGACGCCGTTCTCCAAGCCCCCGTATCTGGTCAGTTTCAATGCGGACGTGGCGACTCTGATCGACCTCGACCCGAGCGAGGCCGCGCGTTCTGAGTTCGTGGACTACTTCAGCGGCGCCCGGCCGTTGCCTGGAAGCGAACCCATTGCCATGCTCTATTCCGGCCACCAGTTCGGCCATTACGTCCCGCGGCTAGGAGATGGGCGAGCCATCCTGCTGGGAGAGGTTCGGAACCGGCAAGGGGAGAAATGGGATCTGCACCTGAAAGGAGCGGGACTGACTCCCTACTCGCGAGACGGGGATGGGCGTGCCGTTCTGCGCTCCACGATTCGGGAGTATCTCGGTGGCGAAGCGATGCACGGCTTGGGAATCCCGACGACGCGCGGGCTCTGCATCGTAGGAAGCGACGAAGAAGTTTTGCGGGAAGAAGGCGTTGAGACTGGAGCAATGCTGGTGCGGTTGGCGTCTTCCCATGTGCGGTTCGGTTCCTTCGAAGTGTTCTACTATCGCCGACAACACGATCATCTTGCCCGGTTGGCCGACTATGTGATTGCCGAGCATTTTCCCCACCTCATGTCCACCGGCGACCGATATCCTCGCTTTCTCGCCGAAGTTGTGATTCGCACCGCCCTTCTGATGGCCAAATGGCAGGCTGTCGGCTTCGCCCACGGCGTGATGAATACCGACAACATGTCAATTCTGGGGGCCACGCTGGATTACGGGCCATTCGGTTTTCTGGACGACTATAACCCAGGATTCATCTGCAACCACTCTGACCACGGGGGCCGCTACGCCTTTCACCGCCAGCCTGACATCGGCCATTGGAATCTGCATGCCCTGGCCCAAGCGTTGCTGCCGCTGATGACCGAGGAGCAGGCCAAGGAGGCGCTGGCTGCCTACGAGCCGGCGCTGGTCGCCCACTATAAGGACTTGATGCGGCAGAAGCTTGGCCTCGAAGAATGGCGCTCTGAAGACGGCGACCTCCTGACCGGTCTGCTGGAGATCATGCAGGCCAATCATGGGGACTACACCAACGTCTTCCGCGCCTTGGGCGATTTCCGATCCGATCATTCGAATAAAAACGGGTCGCTTCGAGATCTATTCCTCGATCGGAGCGCTTTCGACATGTGGGCGACTCGCTATCGGGAGCGGTTGCGGTCGGAAGGAAGCCGTGATGACGAGCGGAAGCAGCGAATGAACCGCGTCAATCCGAAATACGTGCTGCGCAACTACCTGATCCAGATCGCGATCACGCAGGCCACGGAGAAGAAGGACTTCACCGAGGTCGGCCGGCTGCTGGATCTCTTGCGTGATCCGTTCGCGGAGCGGCCGGATATGGAAAAGTATACGGTGCCTCCGCCGGATTGGGGCAAGCGCATCGTCGTGAGCTGCTCCTCTTAGCCCAACAGGGTCAGGACCAGGATACCCAGGGCGATCCGGTAATAGGCGAACGGCTTGAAGGTGTGCTGTTTGATGAAGGTTAAGAAGCCGGCGATGACGAAGAGGCCGGTGACGAACGCCGCCGCAAGGCCGATCGGAAAGAGTAGCGGATCATCCTGAAACAGCAGTGCGTGCGACTGGACTGTCTTGTACCCCGTCGCCGCGATCATGGTGGGCAGTGCGAGCAGGAAGGAAAATTCGGTCGCGGTCGTACGGTCCATCCCCACCACAAGCCCTCCCATGATCGTCGCGCCGGAGCGCGAGACTCCAGGAAACAGCGAGATGCACTGCGCGATCCCCACCCACCAGGCCTCGCGCAAGCCGATTTCTCCGAGTCCCCTGATGCGTCGTTCTTTCACGGCATGCTCGACAATCAAAATCGCTGCCCCGCCGGCAATGAGCGCGCAGGCCACGGTCACCGGCCCGAACAGATGAATCTCGATCCATTTGTGGACCGCCAATCCCAGGAAAGCTGCGGGGAGGAAGGCGAGCCCTATTGCGTACACGAGTTGCCTGCTGAGGGGGTCCGTCGAGAACTGTTGCAGCAGGTCCCGCAGACGTTTGCGGAAATACACGACGACCGACAGGATGGAGCCCAACTGGATCGCGATTTCAAAACTGGCGGCGTATTCGCCGGTGATACCCAGGGCATGCCCGACGAGAATGAGATGGCCGGTGGAGGAAACCGGCAGGAATTCGGTCAGGCCTTCGACCACGCCCAGAATGATGGCCGCCCACAGAGTCATAAAAGTGTCGGCATCATCGGCAAGGGTGGAGAAATTGTCAAGGACGTTCCCCGTTCGCTCATTCGGGCGGTTGACAAAGAGGGAAGTTTCGATTAAATCTTGAACGCCTCCGGGCCTGGAACGCTTGTCGGGCCGTGGGTTATAATGGAAACAGTTGCATGAAAGAACGGATCATGAGAACGGCGGGTCTGCTGCTGCTGGTGGGGCTGACCGGGTGCGTGGCCCAGGGCGCCTACGATCAGAATCTCCGCGAGCTTCAATCTGCCAAGGACGACCTCGATCGGGTCCGTGTCCAGAACGAAGGGCTCAATAAACAGCTGCTCGGCTTGAAGGCATCCAACAGCAAGCTCAAGGAAGAGGTCGAAAAAGCCAACGCGCAAATCGCGTCACTCAACGAAGCGGTCATGAAAGAACGCCAGGCTGGTGCGGGCAGGCTGAAGGATCTGGATCGCCAGCTCAAGGAGGCGACGGCATCCCAAAAGGCGTTGGCTCAGGAACTGGAAGACGCGAAGAAGCGCTACGAAGATTCGCTGAAGATCCAGAAACGGCAAGCGAAGGAATTGAAGGAGCGCGAGCAGGCGGCTCTTCTGCAGCCTCCCATACCTCCAACGAAACCCGTGTCGCCTGCTCCCGAGGCCGCGCTTGCTCCTCCGACGACGGCCATGCCTGATCAACTCCCGAATGGATCTCCGCATGTACCCTTGGTGGACATCAACAGGGCGACGCCGGCTGAGCTGATGCTGGCCTTGGAATTGGCCAAGGAAGACTCCGACAAACTGGTCAAGAACCGCCCATACAAGACGAAAGAGGAGCTTGTCACCAAAGCTGGAATCGCCAAAGCGACGGTGGACAAAATCAAAGACAAGGTCACCGTCGGTCCGTAACTCAATATTCCGGACACAGAATGATTGGGGGCCATGCCGCTGTGTAGGGGGCATGGCCCTTATATTTCAGCGGTTTGACACGACGGCTGGGGCTCCCCTAATATGCGTTTTGGCTGCACGATTTGGGTGTACTGCATCGCTTGGACGTAACAAATGCGGGAGCCGGAGTGTCAAATGACAAGGGGTAGAGTCAGAATTCAAGCCTTGCGGGGAAGATTTCGTGGCGGGAAGGAGGCGAGAATGGGACTGAAGACGATGGCGCTGGTGGCGATCACCATGGGCCTTGTGGTCGGAGAGGGGAGGGCAGCGCTGGTGTTTGCCGACGAATCCAAGGCACCACAGGCCATTCCGGAGATCTTGACTTTAGATAAAGCCGTGGAACTGGCCCTAGCCAATCATCCCAGCCTCCGGGTGGCCTCCGGCACGCAGGCGATCAACGAAGCGCTGGTAGGACAAGCCCAGTCCGGGTTCTATCCGCAGGTCCAGGCGCAAAGCGGATATCAACGAACAACGGCTAACGCGACCCGCAACTTTACCGGTGGTCCGTTTCCTCGTTCTACCAGAGGGGATATGTTTGGCTATTACCAGAATGGTGTGACGCTCAACCAGTTGCTCTATGATTTTGGAACGACCAAGTCGCAGGTGGACACGGCGCAGTTCAACTTAAAAGCCGCCAATTCGGATGCGGAGACCACCTTGCAGACGGTTGTGGTGAACGTGCAGCAGGCCTATTTCAATCTCCAACAGACGCAGCGTCTTGTCACGGTGAGCGAGGAGGCCATCCTGCAGTTCCAGAAGCACCTGGACCTCGCCAAGGGGCGATTCCAGGCTGGTGTGGCACCCAAAATCGATGTCACCACGGCCGAGGTGGATTTCTCCAACGCCCAGCTGAATCTGATCACGGCCAAGAACAATGCCTTGGTCGCCCGCGTGACTTTGAATAACGCCATGGGTATTCCCATGACCATCCCGTACCGTGTTCTAGAGCCTTCCCGGGGAGAGGCTTATCAAATTGCCTTGGACGATGCGGTCGCTCGCGCGATGCAGCTCCGGCCGGAGATGATTTCCCAGTTGGCCCAAGAGCAAGCGGCCGCGACGGCGATCAAGGCGGCTCAAGGTAATTTCTTCCCGACCGTGACTAGCTCTGCCGGCTACTCCTACTCGGCGACTGACTTCCCGCTGGTCTATAACTGGAATATTGCAGGTACCGTGAACATTCCTATTTTCAGCGGGTTCCTCACCAAGCAGCAAGTTGCCCAGGCCCGTGCCAATCTCCTGAAGACCAAAGCCAACGGAGACGTGCTCCGACAGAACATCCTCCTGGAAGTGAACCAAGCCCTGTTGAACCTCGGAGCCGCCCGAGAACGTTTGCAGGTGACGGCGGTGACCGTCCAGCAAGCCAGGGAACGGCTCGATCAGGTGGAAGGGCGCTACAAGGCCGGCCTCAGTAATGCCGTGGAAGTGACGGACGCCGAAGTGGCGCTGGTGAACGCTCAAGTCAACGACGTGGTGGCCATGTCGAATTTCCAGGCGGCCAAGGCCCAGCTCGACCGGGCGACGGGAGTGAGCACGCCGGTGAAAAGCAGTTCATGAGCAAAACTAAATGGATTATCGGCGGTGCGTTGCTTTTTGCCGGGCTCGGCACCGGAGGCTATGTCTATTGGAACGGCGAACAGAAGTCGCCGGTCAAGTATAAAACCGCCAAGATCGAACGGGGGACGATCACACAGGCCGTGACGGCGACCGGCACGATCAATCCTGTCATCACGGTCCAGGTGGGCAGCCAGGTGTCCGGCATCATCAAGGCCCTCTATGCCGATTTCAACTCGGTGGTCACGGCCGGCCAGGTCGTGGCCCAGCTTGATCCGGCTCCTTTTCGGACCGTTGTCACACAGATGGAAGCCAGCCTCCAGAACGCCTTGGGGAATGTGGCTCGGGCTCGCGCCGATCTTGCCTTACAGAAGCTCAACTTTGACCGCGCCAAAGTGTTGTTCCAGCAGCAACTGAACGCCCAGCAGGACGTGGATAATGCCCGTGCCGCCTTTGAAACCTCTCAAGCCAATCTGCAAATTGCTGAGGCACAAGTGAAGCAGGCCCGCGCTCAGTTGGACACCGCAAAAGTCAATCTGGACTATACGACCATCCACTCGCCGGTCCATGGCATCGTCATCTCGCGAAACGTGGACGTCGGGCAAACCGTGGCGGCGAGCTTTCAAGCTCCCGTCCTGTTTCTGATCGCCAAGGATCTGACCAAAATGCAGGTGGACACGAACGTCAGCGAATCCGATGTCGGCGGTATCATCGAAGGCAAGACCGCCACGTTTGTCGTGGACGCCTATCCCAAGCAGACCTTCAAGGGCACGGTCACCCAGGTACGGAACGCGCCGATCACCGTCCAGAATGTCGTGACGTACAACGTGGTAATCGGAGTGGACAACACCGATCTTCGGTTGAGGCCCGGCATGACGGCGAACGTCTCGATCATCCTCGCCCGCGAGGACGACGCGCTGAAGCTCCCCAACCAGGCCTTGCGGTTCAAGCCGAGCCTGGCAAGAGGCGTGGACAAAGCAGGTGGGCCGGCCGCTGTGTCCCCCGAGAAGCGGGAGGGGGGCGGCGCTGGCGGCGCTCCCGAAGTCAAAAGTCGTGAAGGCCCCGGTGGAAGATCGAGGCCGACGGTATGGATTCGGAATCCGCAGGGCGAACCGGCGCCGCTGGAAATCAAGACCGGCATTACGGACGGGATTTATACCGAGTTGGTCGAGGGGCCTTTGAAAGAAGGGGACGAGGTCATCACGGGCCTGGACATGCCACGCGGGTCATATGGGGCCGGGCCGGCCGGGTCCTTGCCGCCGGGATTCGGCTCTCCGCCGTCCCAGCGCCCGAGCACCGGCACGCCGCGGGGACTCTGATGGGTCTGATCGTCTGTCGGGATCTCGTGAAAACCTACCGGATGGGCGAGATGGAAGTCCATGCCCTGCGCGGGGTGTCGCTGGAGATCGACGCGGGAGAATTAGTGGCCGTCATGGGAGCGTCCGGATCGGGCAAATCTACGCTCATGAACATTCTGGGATGTCTCGATGTCCCGACCAGCGGGACCTATGAGCTGGACGGAATCGATATCGCGACCCTGGGTGGGGGACGGTTGGCGGAGATCCGCAACAGTAAAATCGGGTTCGTGTTTCAGAATTTTAATCTGATTGCTCGGACCACTGCTCGTGAGAACGTGCAATTGCCGCTGTTCTATCGCGACCTTCCCTCGCGCGAACAGAAGGCCCTCGCCTTGCACGCTCTGGCGCGTGTGGGGCTTGCCGACCGCGAGCGGCACCACCCCGCGCAATTGTCGGGCGGGCAACAACAGCGGGTGGCCATCGCCCGTGCGCTGGTGACGAACCCGCCGATCATCCTGGCGGACGAGCCGACCGGAAATTTGGACAGCCAGGCGTCACAGGAGATCATGGGCACGCTGATGACGCTCAATGCGGAAGGGATCACCATCATCCTGGTCACGCACGAGCCGGATGTCGCGCGGTATGCCAGGAGAATCGTCACGATGAAGGACGGCGTGGTCCTTTCCGATCGAAGCAACGAGGGCGTGGCTGCGGCCCGGGCCGTGCCGTCGGAGGCCGGCGCATGAATTTCCTTCTGATGACGGTCCTAGTGGCGTTCCGGGTGCTGGGCCGGCATCGGTTGCGTTCCGCGTTGACGATGCTGGGCATTATCATCGGGGTGGGAGCCGTCATTGCGATGGTCAGCATTGGAGAGGGCGCAAAAGCCGCCGTGCAGGCGCAGATCGCCACCTTCGGCACCAATGTCATCACGATTTTGCCTGGCGCGATGACCACGACAGGGGTGCGGACCGGCCATGGCGGGGCGGTGACGCTGACCATCGCCGATATGGAGGAATTGAAGAAGGTCCCCGGCGTGACGGACGTCGGCTGGGCCAGACGCGACGCCATGCAGGTCATTCATGAAAATAAGAACTGGTTTACGACGATCAACGGCGTGACGACCGGCTATCTGGTCATCCGCGGCTGGTCTGCGCTGAGCGGAGAATTCTTTACGCAGACCGACAACGACACGGCGGCCAAGGTCGTGCTGATCGGCGCGACAGTCAGGGAGAACCTGTTCGAGCCCGGAGAAGATCCGGTGGGTGCCACCATCCGGATCAAGAACATTCCCTTCAAGGTCGTCGGCACGCTTGAGGCGAAGGGGTACGACACGCGAGGCACCGATCAGGACGACGTGGTGTTCATCCCCTTCTCCACGGCCGAGCGCAAGGTCATGGGCACGAAATTTCTCGGATCGATTGGCGCGGGGTTCATGTCTGCGGAATCGCCGGAACAGATGGCTCAGATCGTCGAGGAGGTCAAGCGTGTGTTGCGCCAGCGGCATAAGTTGCGTTCCGGCCAGGACGATGATTTTACGGTCCGCAATCAGCTCGATATTGCCAAGGTTCAGGAGGGAACCAGCGAATCGATGAAATTGCTGCTGCTGGCTGTGGCGTCTATCTCGTTGCTGGTCGGGGGCATCGGGATCATGAACATCCTCTTGGTGTCGGTCACGGAACGGACCCGGGAGATCGGCATCCGCATGGCGGTGGGGGCCAAGCGCCGGCATATTCTACTGCAGTTTTTGGTTGAGGCGGTGGTGCTGAGCGCAATGGGCGGCTTGATTGGCGTCGGGTTGGGAGTGACGGGCGCCAAGGCCGCTTCCAACATCGCCGGCTGGCCGGCCATCATCTCGGGCGACATTTTGGTGATAGCCTTCGGGTTCTCGGCGCTTGTCGGCGTCTTTTTCGGCCTGTATCCCGCCAACAAGGCCTCCCGGCTGAATCCGATCGAAGCGTTACGGTACGAGTAGTCTCAAGGGCGCGCGCGATGTGGAATCGAAACTTCATGTTCACGCAGACCGGGACGACGCCCGTCGAGAAGACAGAAAATGAACTGTTCCACGACGTTCCGCAGGCGCTGGACAGTGCAGCGCTGAACGGCGAGCGGTATATCTCAGTCTGGGTGCAGGGCGAGGAAGAGAAGGGCAAGCCGGTGGCCTACTCGAACCTCTATGCACGGACGGCCATTCTGGACGTCGGTCGCGGGACGGGCATGTTGCAGCCGCTCCAGGGTCGCTCGCATCAGATCAAGAAACTGCTGTCCAAGGCGCAGAAGACCTGGATCAAGGAATGGTTGATGAAAACTTCCGCCGAAGCCTGGGACAACAGCGAGGACTCGTTCAAGATGATTTTCGAGGAAGAGTGAACTGTACAGGGAAGTAAAAAGGCCGGCGCTGATTGAAGCCGCCGGCCTTTTCTTTATTCCGGGGAGTGAGGGGAGAATTACTTCTTCTCTTCCTTCTTCTCCGCCTTCTTCGCCTTCTTCGCCTTCTTCTCGACCTTCTTGCCCTCGTCCTTCTTCATCTCACCAGCAGGAGCGGCATCCTTCTTCTCTTCGGCCGCGAAGGTGGAACCGGCAAAGGTCAACCCGATCATCACCGCAAACAGCGCTGCGAAAAGTGCTTGCATTCAGAATCACCCCCCTCCTTTTTATAGCGTAGGTACTCACTAGAACAACATAGCATTTCGTATGCCATGGGAATGAGCAGAACAAGCTTGCAAACCAGCTATATTTCAACCACTTCAGATGTTTGATCTACATCATTCTGGAATTCTGGTCGGTGTAATGCCGGGTTTGAGGCAACGGCCACCCGGATTGCGTCATTATTTCGCGGCCTCGTTGCAAATCGGGGGACCGCCACCTATACTCCCCTCGCCGGTCACCGAGGAGCTGAATATGACGGATAGTCGAAAGTGGTCGTGGGCGGTCGTGGCAAGTGCGTATGTGCTGTCCGCAGTGCTGTGGGCCGCGGTCGTCGGGTTGAAAGACGGCCCCACGAGTTCCGTCGCCGCTCCCGAAGTACTCTATTCCCCGGAGGACCAGCCGGCTGATCGCCTGGTGATTCTCTATGAAGAAGCCCGGCAAAGCATCTATCTGGCGAGCTACGGGTTGACCTATCCTCCGATCGTGCGGGCGCTGGTGGCGGCGAAAAAGCGAGGGGTGGATGTCCGGGTGATCACGGATCGCGGGAAGCTGGACGACCCGAAGCAGCGGGCTGCGCTGGAGACGCTGAGGCTCGTCGGAATTCCGGTCAAGGTAAACCGGCATGACGGATTGATGCATCTCAAACAGGCGGTCGTGGATGACCGCGCGAATACGTCCGGTTCGATGAATCAGACGGCCAGCGCCGCCCGGTATAACGATGAGCGGCTGGATATTCTGCGCGATCCCGCCAGCACGCATCGAGCCAAGGAGAAATTCCTGAAGATGTGGGCCGACCACTCCCGTTATGAGGACTGGCGTTGAAGTGTGACGTTGTCGTCGTGGGAGCGGGGGGCGGCGGTGCGATCCTTGGCCTGGCGCTTGCGCAGAAGGGCGTTCCCGTATTGGTCCTGGAACGACAGCCGGGGCCGCCGACCGCCCTTCGAGGCGAGACGATCCAGCCGAACGGCCAGCGCATTCTCGATCAATTGGGCGTCCTCCCCACGCTCGCGTCGGAAACCGTGCAAGCCGTACAGCGCTTTCATTTCCTTCGTATCGGAGGAGAACGACTCTGCACGATGGACTATAGGGTGCTTCCCATGCCGCACAATCGCGCGTTGGTGGCTCTCTCCAACGCCGTGCAGCAGTTGATCCTGGACCGGCTTTCCGCCCAGAAGAACGCGCAACTCTGGTACGGAGCCGAGTTTCAGGGGATCGTGCAGCGGGATGGAAAAGTCGGCGGAGTCGTGGCCCAGCGCGCGGGAGAGGATCAGAGCATTGAGATCGAAGTGCGGCTCGTGGTCGGTGCCGATGGAGCCGGGTCGTTGGTGCGACGGGCGCTCGGGATCAACGCTGGAGTCCACCGCTATCGGCACGGCTACCTGATTGTCCTGCTGCCTCGACCGGCGGGAATGCAGGGCGAGGGGCGGTACTATGTCGGACGCGGCGAGTTGCTTGGGTTATTCCCGGCGCCGGGAGAGCGCGTGGTGATGCTGTATATGGTTGAAACAGACGCGCTCGAGGAATTCAAGGCACGGGGTTTGGCGGCGTTCAAGGCACGTGTCGAAGAAATCGATGCGGCCATGGCCAAGCCGCTGGAGAGCCTCACATCATGGGAGCAGGTCGGCTTCCTGCCCTGCACGCGGGTGCGAACGGACCGCTGGGTGGTGGAAGGCGCGGCGCTGATCGGTGATGCCGCCCATGCGATGAACCCGCACGCCTCGCAGGGCCGGATGCAGGCGATGGCCGACGCGATGGCACTGGCCGAAGTGATCATGCGTTGCCGGGAAACGGGGGACTGGTCGGTACGGGCGCTGTCCGCTTACGAACAAGCCCGTCGCCCGCAGGTGGAGATGCTCCAACGGCTTGCGGACGAGCAGGTGATGTTCTGGAACGCGGCCGATCCGCTCCGTTGTTTCCTGCGTGACCGCGTCTTCCGTGGCATGGATCGGAACGCACGCCTGCGCTATCAAGCCTTGACCGCCGCCGCCGGACTCTGCACGGCGCCTCCGTTGACCTGGATAGACAAACTCATGGCCGCCGGCTTCCTGCCCGATCCGCGGGCAGACGAAATTCCCCCATAGAGTGATTGGGATTTAGACTGCTTCGGCGTAAAGGGTGGTGATGGTGGCGTCCGTGACACGGACGTGGACGAGGCGGCCGGGCTTGAGGCCGGCGTCGGTCTTGGGGAACACGGTCACGACGTTGCCGTCGGTGCGGCCCATCCACTGACCGGACGAGCGTTTTCCTTCTCCCTCGACCAGGACTTCGACAGTCTTTCCAATCATCTCCCGGTTCTTCTTCAGGGAAACCGCCCGCTGAAACTCGATCAGTTTCGTGACGCGCGCGGCCTTGACGTCGTCGGGGACGTCGTCGGCGTACTTACGGGCCGCGATGGTGTTCTTGCGCTCCGAATATTTGAAGATGTAGGCGGAATGGTACTCAACCTGCCGTATGAGGTCCTCGGTCTCGGCGAACTCCGCGTCGGTCTCCGAGCAGAACCCTGCGATGATATCGGTAGTGAGCACGATCTCCGGGCAGCGCGCCCGGATGCGATCCACGAGCGTCAGGTATTCCGCTCTCGTATAGGTCCGGTCCATCAACTGCAGAATCCGGTCATTGCCGGCTTGGAGCGGCAGGTGGATGTGCTTGCAGATTCTGGGATGCCCCGCGACCGCCTCCAGCAACTTCTCCGGAAAATCTTTGGGATGCGGCGATGTGAAGCGCACTCGTTCGATGCCTCGGACGTCGGCCACCGCCCGCAGCAGGTCTGCGAAGTCATGGGCGTCGTCGCGGTAGGAATTGACGTTTTGGCCGAGTAGCGTTACCTGCTTGCACCCGCTGGCGGCGAGGGCCTCCGCTTCCCGCACCACACCGTCGAAGTCACGGCTGCGCTCGCGGCCGCGCGTATAGGGGACCACGCAGAACGTGCAGAAGTTGTCGCATCCTCGCATGACGGCGATCCAGGTGGTGACTCCTTCGATCCGGTCGGGAGTGATGTCGGCGTACGTCTCGTACTCGGACAGGTCCACCGCCATGCCTTTCCGGCCGGCTGCGGCTTTGTCCAATAACTCTGGAAGCGACCGATAGCTGTCCGGGCCGGCCAGGACGTCGATGAGCGAATCGCTCTCCAGGAGGTCCTTCTTGAGGTTCTGGGCCATGCAGCCCAGCACGCCGATCACCAGGCCCTTCTCTTCCTTGAGCGGCTTGAGCGCCCCGAGATGCCCGTACACCTTGTTGTGCGCGTTTTCACGGATCGCACAAGTGTTCAGCAGCACCACGTCCGCGGTGTCGGCCGAGTCGGTGAAGCGGTAGCCCTTGTCTTTGAGGATCGAGCGCACGAGTTCCGTGTCGTACTCGTTCATCTGGCAGCCGAACGTTTCGATGAAGACGTGCGGGGCGCGCATGGCGTCAGCGTTCTTTCCTGATCGAGTCGAGGGCGGCCGGCACGCCGGCCTGAACGGTGGGATACTTGAGAGTCCACCCCAACGAAGCCTTTGCGCGGTCGTTCTTGACCCGCGTCGAGCAGGTGATGGATTCCGCCCATAGCTCGCCGGCCTGCTTCGCGCAGTCCTCTTTAGAAATGGAACCGGGGACAAGTTTGCCGAGCGCGCGGGCGACCGCGGCGAGCCATTCCTTCTGCGTCACCGGCTGGTCGTCCACTAGGCTGAGGATCTGCGTGACGGGACGGTTCTCCGACGGAGGCGCATAGCCGAGCTGCTCGGCTGCCAGGACATAGGCCTCGGCGAGGTCTTCCGCGTGCACGAGGCTGAGGTAGTTCTCGCCGGAACCGACAATGTGTGCCTGGCCCTGTTCCAGGCCCGGCAGGAGTTGCTCCTTGAACCAGCTGCCGTTCCCATAGACCCAGCCTGGGCTCACGAATGTCGCAGGCAGGCGCTTGGCTTCAGCCAGGTGTTTGAGCTGATCACGCGGTGCGCTGATAAACCGCCCATAGCCGAGTGGCTCCAACGGTGTGTCTTCGTCCACCCAGTCCGCGTGGTGCTCCCCATAGCCGAGGACTCCGAAGGTCAGGATCACCCCCCTGACCTGCCCTTGCATGGCCGCATTGATGAGGGTGCTGTACGCGTCCGTCTGGGATTTCAGGAGTTCGGGCACCTGCCGCATGGATGGCGGCTGGCCTCGCTTGCCGGGCATCGTGCATCCGATTGCGACGTCGAATTTCTCGATTGCCCGTTCCCACGGGCCGTTCACCAGGAGGTTGCCGATGATGGGAGTGCATCCGTACCCTTCCAGAATCTTCCCGCGTACCCGGTCCCTGGCCAGGCCGTACACTTCGTGGCCGTGCGCCTGAAAGGCCTTGATCAAGTGACGACCAATGAATCCGGTTCCGCCGGCGATGACGATTTTAAGGGGCACGCTCATCGTGTTACGCTCCGAGCGGTTCCATTGATAGACACTCTGCGGCGCTGCCGAGAGCCAGGCCATCCATCGCGCCGGTCAACCGAACCGGCCTGATCTGGTTGCTGAGATCTGCCTCGGCGGGTATGCCGACCCGGATGTAATTGTCCGTGAGCCCGGTGAAGAGACCGGCTTGGTTGCGGGTCTCGAACAGCACGGATACCGTCTGTCCCACATGCTGGTGATAGAAAGCCAGGCGCTTGGCCCGGGAAAGCGCGCACAGTTCTTTGCTGCGGGCCTTGATGGTTCCGGCCGGAACCGCATCGGGTAGTTTGAGGGCGGCCGTGCCGGGCCTGGGGGAATAGCTGAAGACGTGGAAATACGAAAAGGGCAGATCAGCGGCCAGCATGCGGGTGTTGGCGAACGCGGCGTCCGTTTCACCCGGAAAGCCCACCATGAGATCGGTGCCGAGCCCGAGGTCCGGCACCGTCCGGACCGCTTTCTCGATGAAGGCGGCATATTCCCGCGCCCTGTAGTGCCGATTCATCGCATCCAGGATACCGTCGTCGCCGCTTTGCAACGGCACATGGAGATACCGGCACAGTTTGGAGGAACCGGCCATGCGTTCCAGCAGCTTGTCGGAGATCGTGGTCGGTTCGATCGAGGAAATGCGGATGCGGTCGAGGCCAGTAATGCGTTCCAGCATCCCGATCACGTCGTCGAACGATCGGCCTTCGCAGCGGTACCGGCCGACGTTAACGCCGGTGACCACTAACTCCCGGTGCCCGCGCGCGACCAGCCCCTCGGCTTCCCGTATAAGATCGTCGGGGCGGCGGCTGCGCTCGTGCCCCCGCGAGAAGGGGATGATGCAGAAGGAGCACATGAAGTTGCATCCGTCCTGCACCTTCAAGTTCGCGCGGGTGCCCTCATATTCGCCGATGCCCTCGATCGTGAAATCGTCGCGGCTGACCGTGCGGGTGTGCAGGACCTCCGGCGCGGGGCGGCGTTCCAGGGACGTCAGGTACCGGGGCAAATCCATTTTATATTGCGTGCCGACGATCAGATCGATACCCTCCATCTGTTGCAGGACGTCTGCGCCGGTCTGGGCGTAACAGCCGGTGACCGCGACAAAAGCATCGGGCGCGGCGCGGCGGATTTTTCGAATGAGGTGCCGGCAGTCGGATTCCGCGTTGTCCGTGACGGAGCAGGTATTGAGGACGACAAGGTCGGCGGGACGGCCGAACTCAACCAGGTCATAGCCCCGACGGCGAAGTTGGTCGCCGAGGACGGCCGTTTCTGCCTGATTCAGGCGGCACCCGATCGTATGCAGCGATGCGCGTGGCATGGAGAAACGGATTATAGCGAGGCCTCGGGCATCGGCGCAAGGAAGAAGGGAGTCCACGCGAGCGATGGCCGATGACGTGGCGGAGAAGCACTTGCTGGCCGGTCTGGACGAGCGCGAACGCGGGTTCAGCCGGGTGGTAGACATTGAGAGACAGGCGGGTGTCTTCCGAGCAGTCTTCCGGTACGAAACGCTTGTGCTTGAAAGCGCTGACACCGCCAGTGCCGCCGCCGCGCTCGCAGAGCTGATGCGATTACTGCATGAACGGGATTACCGGCAGCTCAGAACCCGCCTGACCTTTTTTGGCAATGCCTACCTGGGAAGCCAGGAACTGTGGATCGAATATCCTGATCCCGAACGGCCTCTTGAGGCGGTGGGAGGATTGTCCTGGTTTGTTCGCCGAATCTGGCAGGCGTTCACGCGCCGCTCATGAGCGGTTTCTTGATTTTCTGCAGAAGGCTCTCGATCGGAGCCGTTTCCGACGCCGCGGCGGTCAGCACACTGATGCGGGCGGCGATCCTGGATGCGATTTCCCTGAAGGCCCTGGCCTGCGGCGAGTCGGGGTTGGCCACAACGATCGGCAAGCCCATGTCGCCGCCGACCCGGATGGCCGGGTCAATTGGGACTCGCCCAAGAAAGGGGATTCCCAGCTTTTCAGCGGCGCGCTCTCCACCCCCGTGGGAGAAGATTTCCGTGCGCTCGCCGCACTTACCACAGACGTAATAGCTCATGTTCTCCACGATGCCCAACAGCGGCACGTTGACCTTCTGGAACATGACGAGCCCTTTGCGGGAATCGTGCAGCGCGACTTCCTGGGGTGTGGTCACGATGACGGCGCCGGTCAGGGGCACCAGTTGGGCGATGCTGAGCTGGGCATCACCCGTGCCGGGAGGCAGATCGACGATCAGATAGTCCAGCTCGCCCCAGATCACGTCCCGCAGAAACTGCTGGATGGCGGTATGGATCATCGGGCCGCGCCAGGTGAGTGGCTGGTCTTCCGGTACGAAGAAGCCCATCGAGATCAGCTTGACGCCGTGACTTTCTGCAGGCAACAGCTTGCCGTCCTGCTGTTGAGGCGGCCGCTCCACGCCCATCATCATGGGGACATTGGGACCATAGACGTCGGCGTCCATCAATCCGACCTTGGCGCCTTGGATGGCCAGGCCGACGGCGAGATTGACTGCGACCGTCGTCTTGCCGACGCCGCCTTTGCCGCTGCTGACGGCGATGGTGTTCTTGACGGTGGGGATCAGATTCTCTTTGAGTTGCGAGCGGCCCTGTTGCACGTTGGCCGTGAAATCCACCTCCACTGCCGTCACGCCGGGAATCGCGCCCACGGCCTTATCGCAGCTTTCCTTGATCTCGGTCTTCAGCGGGCAAGCGGGGGTGGTGAGGACGACCGTGAACGCGACGTGCCCGTTTTGGATCCGGACATCCTTTACCATGTTCAGGGTAATCAGATCCTTGTGGAGCTCCGGCTCCATCACTGTGCGGAGGGCGTCAATAACTGCCTGTTCTGTGACTGCGGCCATACCGTATCCTTCCATCAGGGGCTGTCGCGCAGGTCTGCTCTCTCCCTGCTCACTCCTGGAGTATCGGCTGTTAAACTATCTCTCGCTCAGTTCAATTGAGCGGCGAATTTTTTTCGGGCCCGGCCCAGAAAAGGCGTCGGATGCGACCCGCGATGGTTGGCGATCACCGGGTCGAGGATCTCTCCGCATATCAGACAGCGCCAGCCGTTGAAAGAGAGATTCCCCGTGTCATCCAACAGATCCTCGAAAACCTCCTGGGCCATGACGCCCTTGCATCGAGGGCAATCCATGGAGGTCTTCCTCCCAGATCAATTCCCGACTATTTTAATCGGAGACCAACTTGGTCGGGTATATGTATATAACAAGCAAACGCGAAGGATGTCAATGCAAATTTAGTGTTTATTTTTCAAAATCTTATAGAATATTATCTTGTCAATAGGGGCTCGACGTAGCGCCAGGTGTTTCCCACAATCACGGCATAACCGGCACCGGTTGGATGAATGCCGTCTGCCTGGTTCAAGTCGGTCTTGGAGGCAACGCCATCAAGGAAGAACGGCATAAACTGCACATCGTAGCGCTTTGCCAGATCGGCATACATTGTTTGAAACGCTTTTGTGTAGTCGGCGCCGTAATTCGGCGGCAGCCTCATTCCGGCCAGGAGCACCTTGGCTCCGCCTGCCAAAAGGCGTTGGATGATCTGCTCGAGGTTGGCGTGAGTTTCGGTGACGCTGAGACCCCGCATGCCGTCGTTGGCACCGAGTTCCAGGATCACGATGTCGGGTTTGCTCTTGAGCACCCACGCCACGCGTCTGACGCCGCCCGCCGTGGTGTCGCCGCTGACGCCGGCGTTGACCACGCGATAGCGATAGCCCGAGAGAAGCAGTTTCTCCTGCAGACGGGCCGGGTAGGATTCTTCCGGCGAGACGCCAAGTCCCGCGGTCAGGCTGTCGCCGAATGCCACGAGAACTCGTTCTTCGGGACGGGGCGCTGCGTTGGACGGCGGCGGGGATTTGGTGCCTGGTCTCGCGTCTACGCTGGTGCCTTGGAACTTAGGCGCGGGTTTGCCGATCTGTTGATCGCACGCCCATAGGCTGACAGCCAGCAGCGCGAGGCAGCAGACGCTTCTGGGCAACACCAGCATGTTCTGTATAATAGGGGCCATGATCGCGCTCCGCAACCTCTCCATGCGGCTGTCCAGCGGTGGTCGCGAGGTGTCCATCTTAGACGACATCACGCTCGATGTCCCCGCTAAGCAATTTCTCGCGATCGTCGGGCCGTCCGGCAGCGGCAAGTCCACCCTGCTTGGCCTGATCGCCGGTATGGACACCCCGACATCCGGGACCATTTCGCTCGACGGGCGGGACATCACGACATTGCCGGAAGACGATCTGGCACGTCTGCGGCGCGAGAAGATCGGCTATGTCTTTCAGTCCTTCCACCTGATTCCGACTCTGACGGCGGAGGAAAACGTTGCGGTTCCCTTGGAGTTGGCCGGCGACCTGGAAGCGGAAGGCAAGGCCGATGCCCTGTTGCGGGCCGTTGGGCTCGAGGCGCGGGGCCACCACTATCCAGCCCAGCTCTCCGGCGGCGAGCAGCAACGGGTAGCCGTCGCGCGGGCGTTCGCGAATCGGCCCGCCGTGCTGCTTGCCGACGAGCCGACCGGCAACCTGGATACGGCAACCGGGCAGCAGGTGATCGACTTGCTCGTCCGGTTGAACCGCGATCACGGCAGCACGCTGGTGCTGGTCACGCACGATCCGGCCCTGGCTGCGTGTGCCGATCGCGTCGTTCATTTGCTGGATGGCCGGATCGCCTCAGATGAGCTGCGGATCGTCCCGCCGGGTGTTCACCTATGAGGTCGTTCCCGTTTCGCATGGCCTGGCGGGAAACCCGCGCCGCCTGGAGACACTTCACGTACTTCTTTGTCTGCATCGCGCTCGGCGTGGCCGCTCTGGTGGGCGTGGGGCTCTTTGCCGCCAACATGGACCGGGCGATTCAGCGTGAAGCCCGTAGTTTGCTGGCTGCCGATGTGGAATTGCGAACGACGCGCCCGCTGACGCCGGCAGGCGAGCTGATCTTGCACGGGTTCGACGCTCGCGGGATCCCCCGCATGCATCTGAGCGAACTGGTGGCAATGGCCGCGGCTTTGGCTGGCACCCAGTTGATCGAGCTCAAGGCCGTTGAGCCCGGTTATCCGTTCTATGGGAAATTGCGGGCCGATCCCGATGGCGCGCTGGGGACTCTGTTCGACGGCGGCCAGGTATTGGCCGAGGAGACCCTGCTGATCCGTCTTGATTTAAAGGTCGGCGACCGGCTGAAGATCGGTCAGGCGGAGTTCAGGATCGCCGGCGTCTTGAAGAAAGAGCCAGACCGGGCGGCCGGCGCGTTCAGTTTCGGGCCCCGCGTGCTGATGTCCCGGAAAAGTCTCGATGCAACCCAGCTCGTCCAGCCGGGCAGCCGTGTGACGCATCGGCACCTCCTCAAGCTGCCGGAGGCGTTGAGTCCGCGCGCCATTCAGGACGAGCTGGTCTCCACCTTTCCCGACAAGACGGTGCGGGTGAGCACGTACCAGGAATCCCAGCCGATGCTCCGGCGGTTCCTCCGCCAGCTCACGATGTACCTCGGGCTGGTCGGGCTCATTGCCTTGCTGGTCGGCGGGATCGGCGTGGCCAGCAGCGTTCGGGCGTTCCTGAAAGAGAAACTGGAAACCATCGCTGTCCTGAAAGCCATAGGCGCCGAATCCCGGATGATCCTGAGCATCTATTTTGCGCAAACCTTGCTGTTGGGTCTGGTCGGCAGCCTGGCCGGCGCAGCTCTGGGCGCGGCTCTGCAGATCGCCTTGCCCCCGCTGATGAAGACCTGGCTGCCGATCGAGTTGGAATTCCGATTCGCGCTGCTGCCGTTCGTGCGCGGCGTGGCGATGGGGCTTTTGACGACCGCCCTGTTCGCGCTCTGGCCGCTGCTGGAGGTGCGGTACGTGCGACCGAATCTGATTTTCCGCCGCGAAGTGACCGAGGAGCCGGCCGGCTCTCCGGGGCGCGCGGCCTGGATCGCCGGCGCGCTGTTGGCGCTGGCGTTGGCGGGGCTGGCGCTCTGGCAAGCGGGATCGTGGCGGGCAGCCGGACTGTTCATTGGCGCCCTGGCGGCGGCACTGAGCTTGCTGCAAGGAACGGCGTGGCTGGTGGTGCGGCTGGCGAAACGGCTCCCGCGATGGAAACCGCTGGTCTGGCGGCGGGGGCTGGCCAATCTCCATCGTCCCGGGAGCCAGGCGAAGGCCATCCTGGTCTCGGTGGGGGTCGGGGTGATGGTGATCCTGGCGATTCATCTGGTGGAGCGGAACATCTTGTGGGAGATCGGCGAGAATGTCCCGGCCGACGCGCCGTCGTTCTTTTTCATCGATATCCAGCCTGACCAGAAGGACGCCTTCGCACGCCTGATGGCGGAGCGCGGCCACGCCGACGTGCGACTCACACCGTTGGTGCGTTCGAGGCTATGGGCTCTGGATGGGCAGCCGGTTCGCCGGGAGAATTACGAGGACCGCGAGCATGGCTGGTATTACACCCGCGAGTATGTGCTGACCTTCCAAAAAGAGTTGCCCAAAGAGAATGTCGTGGTGAAGGGGCATTGGTGGGATGGCGCAGGGTCGTCCGGGCCCGTGCGGGTGTCCGTCGAAGAAGAGGCGGCGCATCGGTTGGGGCTCGGCCTCGGCTCGACGGTGGAATTCGACATCCAGGGAGCCAAGGTTGTCGGCACGGTGGCCAGCATCAGGAAGGTGGAGTGGGGGAACATGTCCACGAACTTTTACTTTATCTTCGAGCCGGGCGCACTCGACGGCGCGCCGATGACCTATGTCGCGACGGTGCGCGTGGATCCTAAGGAGGAAGTCCCGCTACAGCGCGCCGTTGTCGCGGCTTTTCCGAATGTCTCGGCCATCAACATCCGGTACGTTCTGGATTCCGTGGCGCGGGTCGTGGACCGCATCAGCCTGGTCATTCGCTTCATGGCTGGTTTGAGCATTCTCACGGGGAGCGTCGTGCTGGCCGGCGCGCTGGCCGCCACGCGGTTCCGGCGCATCTACGAGGCGATGATCCTGAAGGCGGTCGGAGCGACGCGCCGGGTAGTGGCGTGGACGTTTGTTGTGGAGTACGCGTTGCTGGGAGCCGCCGCAGGCGTGATCGGCGCGGGCCTGGCCGTGGCGCTGGCCTGGGGCGTGGGGCGCTGGATTCTCGATGTGAAGTGGCTCTTCCAGCCGGCGGCTCTGGCGTGGGGGATCGCGGCGACGGTGGCGGGGACGATTCTCGTCGGCTTCCTCTCGACGTACCGCATCCTCGGCCAGAAACCCTTCCCGGTGCTCCGGCGGGAGTAAGCTGGCGTTCGACTTCAGGAAGCATTAGAGTAGAGGCGCATGGAAACGCCATCATGACGAATACTGCGACGATCCTCTGGGCGCTGGCGGCGGGGCTTCTTTTAGGTTTGGCCGCGGCGTTTGTTTTACGGCTGGTCCAGGCCAAGACAGCCCGGGACCTTTTTCTGAATTTGGCCAAGGAGAAGCTGGCGGCAGCTAGGCAAGAGGATGCCAACGAACTGGAGAACAAGAAAGCGCTTATCGATCAGCAACTGCAACAAATGACTGCCAAGCTGGAAAACGTTTCCACGCTGATGAAAGACCTGGAGAAGGATCGATCGGAAAAGTTCGGACAACTGGCCGGTCAATTGCAAGCCGCCGGCCAACAGACTCAAGCGCTCATGCAAACGACCAACAGTTTGCGCGAAGCTCTCTCAAGCACGAAAGCCAGAGGTCGTTGGGGAGAGCGGATGGCGGAGGACGTTCTACGGCTGGCGGGATTCATCGAGAACGTGAATTATGTGAAGCAGAAAACTATTGAAGGCGTGGGGTCGAGGCCGGATTTTACCTTCCCGTTACCGAAGAATCTCAAGCTTCACATGGATGTCAAATTTCCCTTGGACAACTACATCCGGTTCCTGGAGGCCGTCTCTGACGGAGAGAAGGCAAAATTCAAAAACGACTTTCTTCGAGACGTTAGAGCCAGAATCAAGGAAATTACGACGCGCGAATACATCGATTCCGAATCCAATACCGTGGATTATGTCCTCTTGTTTATCCCCAATGAGCAGATCTATGCCTTCATCCACGAACAGGACAGCTCGATTCTTGATGAGGGGATCAGGAATAAGGTTGTGTTGTGTTCGCCCATCACCCTGTTTGCAGTTCTGGCGGTCGTTCGTCAAGCCGTCGACAATTTCGCATTGGAGCGAACTTCAAACGAGATCTTGTCGTTGCTCGGAGCCTTTAAGAAGCAGTGGGACGAATTTATTGCCAAGCTGGACCTCCTCGGCAAAAAGATCAGTGACGCGATGAAGGAGTATGACGCGCTCACGACAACCCGCCGGCGGCAACTCGAAAAACCTCTAAACAAGATCGAAGAGCTCAGGAGCCAGCGTGGCCTGTCGGCGGCTTCTGATGATGATAGGCCCACTTCTTCCACAGGAGGAGGCGAAAGCTAAAGGCACGCCGCCCTTAATCGAAGGAGGGACGAGCATGAAAAGCCATTTCCAGATCGCCGGCCATCCTGTTCATGTCATGACCGTTGGGCTTCCGATCGGTCTGTACACGGCCGCATTCCTCGCCGACGCGGCGTATGTCTTCACCAAAGACCCGTTCTGGTTCCGCATGGCGTTCTGGTGCATCGCGTTCGGGATGCTGGGCAATCTCGTCGCCATCGTCACGGGAATTCCCGACCTTCTGGCGATCAAAAAAGAAGCGCTGCCCGCCTGGAACGCCGCGACCACGCACCTGGTGGTCGGTCTCGGTCTGCTGGTGCTGTACGGCATCAACTTTGCCCTGCACAATTGGGGCGAGCCGCTTCCCGGAGGGGACACGCTCTTGCCGGTCATTCTCAGCCTCGGGGGGGTGTCGTTGCTGGGCTTGCAGGGGTGGTATGGGGGAGAGTTGGTCTTCCGGCACAAAATCGGCATAGAAGAGCCACCGCCTGGCGGGGCGCACGAGGGGCATCAGAAACGGAAGGGGGCGCACTGACGCCGACTGGCGGGGTACTTGCGGCCGTCTGGAAGCCTGTGGTAGCGTATGGTCGTGACTCAGCGTTGAAGGAGTCCGGCGATGAGGCGCCAGATGAGAAGGACTCCATCGCGATCGTGCCTTGCAGTAGGAATCTGATCGGTAGGCCCGCCTTGAAAGACCGAGAGTCTGTGCGTCTTCGGTGTTCTCCGTGCCCCTCTCATTCCTTACACCCAAGGCAGCGTCGCATCAGTAAAGGAGGTACCCGATGGGTACGAAGTTGTATGTGGGCGGACTGCCCTATTCCACCACCGAGCAGCAGCTCAGCGAGCTGTTCTCGCAACAGGGTTCCGTGACGTCGGCCAAGGTGATCACGGACAAATTCACCGGCCAATCCCGGGGTTTCGGATTCGTGGAGATGGCCACGGCGGAGGAGGCCCAGAAGGCCATTACTGCGCTGAACGGAACGCAACTGGACGGCCGGACGTTGACGGTGAACGAGGCTCGGCCCCAGGAGAAACGCTCCGGCGGTGGCGGGGGCGATCGTGGAGGGAGCAGGCGCTGGTAGCTGGTTGCTCTGCAACCGGAGTAGACGATTCAAAGCTGGGCAGGGGCGCCGACGGTGCTCCTGCCCATTTTTTTGAGGAGAACCGTTTCTGATGAATGGTCGGGCGACCGGCTCGGCGGACGGCGGCGAGCAGAGCCGGCGCTACGGCATCCGCGAGGGAGTCTTTCAGGCGATCATGCTGGGCGGCGGGGAGAATTATCTCTCCGCTTTCGCGCTGCTGCTGCACGCCTCGGCTTTTCAGATCGGTCTGCTGTCGGCCTTGCCGCAACTGATCGGGACCTGGGCCCAACTGCTCTCCGTCAAGGCGCTGCGTTGGTTCCGGCACCGGAAGTCCGTCATTCTGGCTGGCGTCGCTTGCCAGGCGTTCGTGTGGCTGCCCCTCCTGGCGCTTCCGCTCATCTTCCCGGAGCAGGGGCCATGGCTGTTGGTCGCCTGCGCGGTCGCTTATGTCGCCATGGGGCATTTCGCTCTCCCGGCATGGAACAGCCTGCTCACGGACCTCGTCAATCCGAACCGGCGCGGGTCATACTTCGGGCATCGAGCCAGGGTCATGACCGTGTCCAGCTTTGCGGCTCTGTGCGGAGCGGGACTGATCCTCCATTGGGCCGAAGCGTGGGAACAGCCGTGGATGGGGTTCGCGGTCATTTTCCTGGCGGCGTCGGTCGCGCGCGGGGTCTCGACGGCCTACCTCGCCAGGATCGACGAATCGTCCGTGCCGGTTACCCGAGAAGACGAGTTTCGCCTGCTGGCGTTCCTACGGCGCGAACGCGGCTCGAACTTCAGGCGTTTCCTCCTGTTCTCTGGGTTGATGCACGTCTGCGTCCTGATCGCGGGACCCTACTTCGTCATCTACATGCTCCGGGATCTCCACTTCACGTACCTGGAATATACGGCCTGGCTGGCCGCCGGCGTGATCGGGCAATTCATCACCCTGAAGCCGTGGGGCCGGCTGGGCGATCGTTTCGGGAACAAGAAGGTGCTGGTGGCGACGGGGCTCCTGGTGCCGTTTCTCCCGATGCTCTACGTCGTCAGCGCGAATTTCTATTTTCTCCTCGTGGTCAATTTCCTGGGCGGCATCATCTGGGCGGGCCTCGCGCTGGGGTTGCAGAACTACGTGTTCGATGTGGTGCGGCCGGAAGATCGGGCGAAGGGCGTGGCGATCTGGAATGCCGTTAACGCGGCCGGCTGGTTTCTGGGTGCGATGATGGGGAGTTGGCTCGCCGCCGTCATGCCGGCCGAGATCGTCTTCGGAGGCCTGGAGGTCCGGCCGGCCTCGAATCTGCCCTTTGTGTTCTTCATCTCGGGTGCGCTCCGGCTCGTCGTCTCGCTGAGCCTGCTGCGGGCGTTCCACGAAGCCCGGAGCGTCGAGCCGATTTCCCACCGCGAGCTGGTGTCGGAGCTGCCTCTGATCAAGCCCCTGACCGAAGCCTTCGGCGGCGGCAACCGACGCGACGCATGAGAAATAAGGTTCTGTGGTAGAATAGAAAGCGGTGGAGGTGCCGCCGTATGGCACGCGACGCCGGACATCCTGCCGAGCACCGTTTGCTCGTTTGCCCCCCGGACTATTATCAAATCGCCTACGAAATCAATCCCTGGATGCGCCTGGAGCGGGCCGCCAATCCCCACGTCACGCGGGTCCAGTGGGATGCCCTTGTATCGGTGCTGGAGAAGGAGTGCGGCGCGACGCTCGAGCGGATGGCGCCTGCGGCGGGCCTGCCGGACATGGTCTTTACCGCCAATGCCGGTGTGGTGGTGGGGCGGTCGGTGATCCTCAGCCGGTTTCGCCATCCGGAACGGCAGCCGGAGGCAGAACAGTTCGCGCGATGGTTTGACGCGCACGGGTATGCGGTCATCCGGCTTCCGCACGAGTTCTATTTTGAAGGTGCCGGGGATCTTTTGGGCAACCTGGATATGTGGTTCGGAGGATATCTCCAGCGTACCGACCTCCGCGCGTATCAATTTGTGCAATCGGTTCTCGATCGCGAGATTCTTCCGCTGGCGCTGGTGGACCCACGGTTCTATCATCTCGATACATGCTTGTGTCCCCTGCCGGGCGGCGAAGTCATCTGGTTCCCGGGGGCGTTCGACCGCATGGGGCGGGCGATGATCGGGGACCGTGTGCCAGAGTCCCGTCGGATCGAGGTTTCCGAAGAGGAAGCGGAGCGGTTCGCCTGCAACGCGGTCTGTATCGGGACGCAGGTTGTGATTCCGGAAGGCTGTCCGGACGCGATGAAAAAACTGGAAGCTCATGGTTATACCACTCATGCCGTCTGCCTTTCCGAGTTCATCAAGGCGGGCGGCGCGGCCAAGTGCCTGACCCTTGCGCTCTCCGACTAGGCGTTTCTCCCCGCCAGTGTTTCATCAGACTGACACCATGACGATCAAGGAGGCGACGGAACAGTATGAGACGTGGCTGGGTCGGCACACGCCTCTCGTAAAAGCGGATCTTGTCCGCAAGCACTACGAGATGGCCGGAGGCGTGTTTTCCTTTCTGCGCGCGACGTTTTATCGCTGGATGCAGCTCTGGCCCGCGGTCTGTCCCGATTTGACAAAGGCGCCGTCCGTGCTGGCCGTGGGCGATCTCCACGTGGAGAACTTCGGAACGTGGCGCGACCGCGAAGGCCGGCTGATCTGGGGGATCAACGACTTCGACGAAGCCTGCCGGTTGCCCTATACTGTCGATCTGGTGCGTCTGGCCGTCAGCGCCAGGCTGGCCATTAAGGGCGACCATCTGTCCGTCAAGACGAAAGACGCCTGCGACGCGATTCTCGAAGGCTATCGGAAGGGCCTGCGGTCCGGCGGCCGTCCGTTCGTGCTGTCAGAGGAGCATGTCTGGCTTCGAAAGATCGCGGTCAGCAAAGAACGCGATCCGGTTCTCTTCTGGAAGAAGATGAACGCGTTGCGTCCCGTCAGGGGACCGGTTCCCGTCAGCGCCTCCAAAGCGATTGAACACCTGCTGCCGGAGCAGGGGCTGTCCTATCGGCTCGCGCGGCGGGTGTCGGGACTGGGCAGTCTGGGGCGCCAGCGGTTTGTGGCGCTTGCCGATTGGCGTGGCGGTCAGGTAGCGCGTGAAGCCAAGGCTCTTGTGCCGTCGGCGTGTTTGTGGGCGAACAATGGCAAGGGCGCCGGCACTATCCTGTATCAGACGGTGCTGGACCAGGCCGTCCGTTGCCTCGATCCGTTTGTCCACTTCCAGGACGGCTGGATCGTGCGCCGGCTTTCACCCTATTGCAGCCGCATCGAGTTGGCGGTTCTGCCCAAGCGTCGCGACGAGTATCGGCTGTTACGGGCCATGGGGTGGGAGACCGCGAACGTGCATCTC
Source organism: uncultured Nitrospirales bacterium (assembly GCA_964472655.1). GTDB lineage: Bacteria > Nitrospirota > Nitrospiria > Nitrospirales > NS-4 > SCTG01. The sequence goes on along the minus strand of CAYYLQ010000010.1, from coordinate 39,778 downwards.
GGCAGCAAGCCGGCGCTCAAGGCCGTCTTGCACGATCTCGGCCGTCGACCGGCCGCGTGGCTCCGTTCCGCCGCGAAGGCGATGGCCAAGGCGACGATCAAAGACTGGGAAGATTGGAAGCAAGGATAGGCGTTAAATTTGCGCCGGCACAGGGTTTTCTGTATCATTCCTCATTTACGGTGGGGGATCGTCTAGTGGTAGGACATCAGACTTTGGATCTGATTACCCAGGTTCGAATCCTGGTCCCCCAGCCAACCCTCCTCGGTTGATCCAGAGCGCCCATGTCTCGGACGTGGCACGGAAGGGGAGAGGGCCATGCCTCGTGAGAAAAGCCGTCCCAGCATCAAGCGCGAACGGGCGCAGGCCGCTGCTCGCCTTCCGGGCGAGCGGTATCAGCGTCTGGTGGAGTCGGCGCGGGACGTGATCTTGACTCTTGACGCCAACGGGTCCGTCACATCGCTGAACCGCGCCTTTGAGTCCATAACCGGCTGGCCGCGCGCTCAATGGATCGGGAAAAGCTTCTCTTCCTTGCTGCACCCCGACGATGTCGCCCTCGCGAGACACCGCTTCCAGCGCGTCATGGTGGGAGAATCACAATCGCCTTTCGAGTTGCGCATGGCCTCGAAGTCCGGCGACTATGTGCTGGGGGAATTTACGGCAACCCCGCAGACCTTGCGTGGAGCCGTCGTCGGCGTGGAGAGCATCGCGCGGGACGTAACCGCGCGCAAGCAGAGTGAGCAGAAAGCGCGGCAAGAAGATAAGCTGGCCGCTCTGGGCGTCCTCCTGGGCGGTGTGGCGCATGAGATGAACAATCCCCTCTTCATCATCAGTGGGTATGCCCAGTTGGCCAAGGAAAAGCTTGATCAGAAGCGCTACGAGGACCTGCCGGCCGATCTGGAGACGATCCGGGAATCTGCGCAGCGGGCGTCGGCGATCGTGAACCGGTTTCTGGGCGTCGCCCGTCGCGCCGATGTGACGCTCGAGCCGTGCCGTGTCGACGTCCTGGTGTTGCAGGCGCTCGACCTGCTGTCCGCCCAATTCGCCATCGATCGGATCGCAGTCCGGACGCACGTTGACGCGGACCTGCCTTCGCTCACGGCGAATGCCCAGGACCTGACCCACGTGTTTATGAATCTTTTCGCCAATGCGCACGAGGCCATGGCGGACGCGCACGGCCGCGGAACGCTTTCCGTTTCCGTGAACCATGTCCCGATCCGGTCGGGGTCATGCGTCGAGGTCCGCGTGGACGACGACGGTCCCGGCATCGCGCCGGAGCATCTGCCGCGCATCTTCGATCTGTTTTATACCACCAAGCCGTTGGGGCTGAGCACGGGCCTGGGGCTATCCATCTGTCACCGTATCGTCACGGAACTGGGAGGCGAGCTGGTCTGCAACAGCGTCCTGGGAGAAGGCGCGACATTCGTCGTCCGTCTGCCGGTGCCGATAAAGAATGAAGCGAGCAGCCGGAACTAAGCGAGGAGAGGGTCATGGCGACAATCCTAATCGTGGACGATGAGCGGTTAATCTGCGATCTGCTGCGGGCGGTGCTGGGCCGCCAAGGCCATGAGGTCATCACGGCCTCCAACGGCAAGGAGGGGCTCGAAATGTTCAGGCAGCACAAGCCCCGCTTCACGCTGTTGGACCTCCGCATGCCCGAGATGAACGGCATCGAGGTGCTCAAGCACATCCGCGCGATCGACCCTAAGGCCGCCGTTATGATCCTCACGGCCTGGGGATCGGACGCGTTGGAGCAGCAGGCGCGCCAGCTCGGCGTGATGGACTTTCTGAGCAAGGGACTGGCCCTTGACGTGCTGGTGGCCGCGATGGAGCGAGCGCTGCCGAAATCGGCGCACGCGCCCGCCGGGGCGCCGGCTGTGTCGCCCGTTACAGCGCCGGCCGCTCCCGCTGCACCGGCGCCCGCGGCGGCGACGGCCGCCATGGATTCGATCCTGGTGGTGGATGACGAGCAGCAGATTTGCGAGTTGCTGCAGCGGTTCCTGTCATTGCGGGGGTATCGGGTCCGGGCGGTTTCCGACGGCCCACAGGCGCTGGCCGCTGTGGAGCAGGAGGTCCCGCAACTGGTCGTACTCGACATGAATATGCCCGGCATGAACGGGGTCGAAGTGCTGCGGAAGCTGCGGGCGAAAAAATACGGCGGCGGGGTCATTCTATTGACCACCGGTCAGGACGACAAGCTTTTGCAGGAGGCGTTGGATCTGGGTTCCGTCGACGTCATGGGAAAGCCGGTGGATCTGGAACGGCTGGCGCTGGCCATTCAGGTCGGCTGTATCCTCACGGAGCAGCAGCGAGGCGGATCGGAGCCGAAGAAATAGGTGCGGTGGACGGCGCGGCAGGGCTGATGCATGAGTGACGTTCGATGGCGGGTGCTCTTTGACGCGGAACCGGACGCCGTGCTGGTCCTCTCGCGCGATGGAACGGTGCGCGATGTGAATCCCGCCGGTCTTGCCCTGCTCGAAGCGGAACGGCCTGAGGCGGTGGTGGGCACTTCGGCGTACGCCTACGTAGTGCCGGAACACCGGGACGCCTTTCGGGCGTTCGCCGAGCGTGTGTGCAAGGGCCAGAAAGACTCTCTCGATGTGGAAATGGCGGGTCTCAAGGGGACCACGCGGCTGCTGGCGGTCCACGCGATTCCCCTGCGCGTTGAGTTTGGCGGATACGAGGGTCTGTTGGTGGTCACCCGCGACGTCACCCGCCTGCGGGAGACCGAAGCCGCTCTCCGCGAGTCCCGGAAGATGGCGGCGGTCGGGCATCTGGCGGGAGGGTTTGCGCACGATTTCAACAACCTGTTGAATGGGATCATGGGCGGTCTCTGGATGGTGGCCACCAAGCTGGGGCCCGACCATCCGGCCACTCCGATGGTGGCCGCGGCCGGCCAGGCGGGCCGCCGGGCCGCCGATCTCATCCGCCAGCTCCTGACCATCGGCCGGCGGTCGAAGGGCGAAGCCCGTCCCGTGGCGCTCCCGTCCCTCATCGAGGACGTGGTCAAGCAAATGCGTCGGACGTGCGATCCCGGGATCGAGGTCGTCGTCCAAACGGACCCTGATATCTGGTCGGTGAACGCTCATCCGGGGGAGCTGCGGCAGGCCTTGCTGCAGCTCTGCGAGAACGCCCGCGATGCGATGCCTCGGGGGGGGCGCCTCCGGATTGAGTTGAATAACCTCGCGAAGGGCGAAAGCGCGTTCGTGCGCCTTGTCGTCAGCGATACCGGCACGGGGATGGACGCGGAGACCACCACGCGCATCTTCGAGCCGTTCTTTACGACGAAGCCGGCCGGGAAGAGCCTCGGATTGGGGCTGACGGTCGCGCAGACGATCATCACCCGTCTCGGGGGGGCCATCGCGGTGGAGAGTGAGCCCGGCCGGGGGTCCCGATTCGTGGTCGAGATTCCGAAACGCGTTGAAGAAAAGACCGTGCCTGAGGCTACACCTTTGCCGCCCGCGGCTCGGAAGGGCAACGGCGAGGTCGTCCTGGTCGTGGATGACGAGGAGATGCTCCGGGTCGTGGCGCGGGCGGCTTTGGAACAGGCCGGTTATGCGGTGCTGGAGGCCGAAGACGCCGTCAGCGCCATGGCTGTCTTTCAGCGTGAGCGGGAGCGCATTGCGGTCGTCGTGACGGATGTGAAAATGCCCGACCGCTCGGGCTTTGACGTTCTCGCTGATCTGCGCAAGCTCGACCCGAGCGTGCGGGTGATCCTCTGCAGCGGTTCCCTGGCCGAAGGGACCAAGGTGGACCTTCCACGGATCGGGGCCAAGGCATATCTGCCGAAACCCTATTCCGCCCGCGACCTCGTCGAGATCGTGGGGAAGGTGCTCGGCGCCGCGCCCTAACCGGACTCAAACAATGCCGCAGACGCCGTTTCTCACTCAACTCCGACTCGCCTTCCGGACCCCCGAGGGGCGATTGACGCTCGGGCTGTGCGCGTTGATCGTGCTGCTGATGGGGACGTACAGCGCGGTGCTCATTGTGGAGCAGCAGAACGGATTTAGAGAGGATGCCGAACTGCGTGGATTGGAGCTGGCGCGCGGGCTGTCGCTCATCGGGGCGACGGCGGTGCTGGAGAACCTCTTCGTCGTGCAAGAGGCGTTGACGAGCCGGGCCGGGCGCGATCCGGATATCCTCTCGGTCATGATCGTGAATCGCGATCGGAGGGTGATCGCTTCGGACAATCCCCTGCAGGTTGGAGAAATCCTGGCCGTCGCCGCTCAACAAGCCGAGGCCGGTGGCGCGGAGTTCGTCTGGGAGCAAAAAGATGTGCGGGGCCGCGAGAAGCTGGTGGTCTTCGAGCCGCTTCGCTCCGACGGCAAGTTGCTGGGGTGGGTGCGGGTGGAACTCTCGCTGGAGAGAGCCTGGCGGGAGGCCTATCGCACGTTGTGGAAGCAACTGTTGACGACGGTCGGCCTGCTGGTCGTCGCGCTCTATGTATTCCTGAAGATGGTGCGTCGGTTGAAAGACGCCTTGCACACGAGCGAAGAAAAGTATCGCCAGCTGTGGGAAACCTCGACGGACGCGGTGGTCTTCATGGATACGGAACGGCGCATTCAGTTCGCCAACCCCGCCATCCAGGATGTCTTCGGCTATGCTCCGGAGGAAGTGATCGGACGGGACATCGCGATCCTCCAGCCCGAGCGCTTGCGTGAGGGGCATCGTGTAGGTCTGGAGCGTTACCTCCGCACCGGGGTGAAGACCTTGAACTGGCGCGCGACGGAGGTAGTCGGCCTTCGGAAAGACGGGACGGAGGTTCCCGTCGAGATCGCGTTCAACGACATGCAGGTGGAAGGGAAGCGGTGGTTCGTCGGATTCATGCGGGACATCACGGAGCGCAAACGGGCGGAAAAAGCCCTCAGGCGAGCGGAAGAGAAGTACCGCGGCATCTTCGAAAACGCCGTCGAAGGCATCTTTCAGACCTCCCCCGACGGGCGCTTTCTCGCGGCGAACCCCGCGCTGGCTCGCATCTACGGGTACAAGTCGCCCGAGGAGCTGATGGCGGCCGTTTCGGACATCGCCCGGCAAGTCTATGTCCAGCCCGGCCAACGCGCGGAATTCGTGCGCCTGTTGGCGGAGCAGAAGACGGTGACGGGCTTTGAGGCACAGGTCTATCGCAAGAACGGCAGCATAATATGGATTTCCGAGAGCGTGCGGGCGATCTATGATGCCCACGGCGGATTGCTGGGTTATGAAGGCTCGGTGGAAGACATCACCGAGCGCAAGCGGGCCGAGGAGGCTTTGCGCCAGACCGAAGAGCAATTGCGCCAGTCGCAGAAGATGGAAGCCATCGGCAAGTTGGCGGGGGGCATCGCGCACGACTTCAACAATTTATTGACCGCGATCACGGGCTATAGCGAGCTGCTGCTGGGGCAGGTTCAGCCTGACAGCCAGGCGCGGAAGAACGCCGAAGAAATCCGGAAAGCCGCATTCCGAGCCGCCTCGCTGACCCATCAGTTGCTGGCCTTCAGCCGCCGCCAGATGCTGACCACGAAAGTCCTGAACCTGAACGCCGTCATCATGGACCTGGAGCCGATGTTCCGGCGGCTCATCGGCGAGGACATCGAGTTGAAGATCGTGCCGGGTCCGGCCCTGGGCCAAGTGAGGGCGGATCCGAGCCAGCTCGAGCAGATCGTTCTGAATCTCGTGGTCAATGCGCGGGACGCGATGCCGAAAGGCGGCACGCTGACGATTGAGACCGCGAACGGCGAATTGAGCGAAGCGTATGCCGACCGGCATGTATCATTCAAACCTGGTTCGTACGTACTGGTCGCCGTGAGCGATACCGGCTGCGGGATGGACGCGCATACCCAGGCACGCGTCTTTGAACCGTTCTTTACCACGAAAGAACCAGGCAAAGGGACGGGACTGGGTCTTGCCACCGTGTATGGAATTGTCAAGCAGAGCAACGGCTATATCTGGGTCTACAGCGAGCCGGGGCACGGGTCGACGTTCAAGGTCTACCTGCCGCGCAGCGGCGAGGCGGACAGGGTCCAGCCGGACGCAGGCCGTGTTCAGCCTCCCCGCGGCACGGAGACGGTTCTCCTGGTCGAAGACGATGACGTGGTCCGGGGGTTAGTCGGCAATGTCCTCGAGGGAAACGGCTACCAGGTGCTGACGGCGAGTCACAGCGAAGAAGCGTTCCGGCTCAGCGGACGGTACGATGGGGCGATTCAGCTGATGGTGACGGACGTGGTGATGCCCGGCATGAGCGGCCGCGAACTGGCCGAACGCCTGGCGTCTTCGCGCCCGAAAATGAAAGTCCTGTACATCTCGGGATACACCGACGACGCCGTCGTCCGCCATGGAGTGCTGACCGAAGGGATGGCCTTTCTCCAGAAACCTTTCACGCCGGATGTCCTCCTCCACAAGGTACGCGAGGTGCTGGGTGGGTCGGCGATGACAATGCCGGGGACCCCGTCACGTTAATGATCGGAGGCGCACGGTCACTCTGATGCTCCCTGGCGGAGCGGGGCCTGCTCCTTCTCCAGGTGGCGGTAATAGCGCCACAGATAATCGTGGTAGTCGTCGAGCGTGGCCAGCAGGTAGTGCACCTCGACGGCGTCGTTGCCCTCGATCGCTTTGACCATGCGGTCCCCGAGAAACGCCTTCAGCTGCTGGGTTTTCTCAATGGCGATGAACTGCTTGAGCGGCCCGCCGATCTTGTAGTCGGACATCGCAGATACTCCTTTCAGAGTTTGTAGGGCTTGCCCGGTTTCAACCCGCCCGCGTCGGCCGCTGGAGAAACAGGATATACGCCAGCAGCGTGGGTAGCGGCGCGAAGAGGAACGGCAACAGCCACGGCCACACGTTCGCGCCGCGGACCTTGGCCTGATCGTACATCCAGATGAATACCCACACGGAGAGCAGGCTGTAGTTGGCCAGGATGTATTGGATTGTGTGCGGGTGGATGACGCTGGGACCTTCTCCCATTGTTTGCGAAATCAAAAAGGCCTCAATTGTTGCAAAGAGGGCCAGCGCTGCGACGGCGAACCGTTTGCTCCAGACGAACATAAATCCCCCTAGGGTAAGTGTGTGGATTCCTCACATGAAGCACGCCGACGCCCTATGCTAGAATATTGCGCGGCTTTCGTAAAGCCCGAAGCGGGGAGGGAGCGGTTCATGTGCGGGAAGGCGAGTGTGCTGATGGTTTCCGCCTTGACGCTTGCGCTCCAGACCCCCCAGGTCTTCGCGTTCCAATTGGCCGAACCCAAGAACGGGGCGCTGGTCAGGCCGGGCGGAATGATGAAGATGAAGGTCGTGATCCCGCCGGGGCTCCCCGTCGTGCAAGTGACCTACGCGCTCTATGAAGAAGACCGGGCTCCGGAGGACAAGGTGGAGGCCCCGCCCCAAGTCGTGGCGTCGGCGGCCCCTTTCGACGCGGAGATGCTGGTGCCTCTTGAAGCGGCGGGCGGTGTGCGTCTCCTCGCCGTGGCCCAGGTGGCGGAGCGGCGCGGCCAGTACGTGCTGTTCGATGAAACCTTCTTCCGCGTGGAGCCGAAGGCGGCTCTGACGGTGGCGCGGGCGGTCTCGCCGGTCCGGTTCACCAAGAGTGTCGGCGAGGTGCAGGTTTTAAGCGTGCGGGGACTTTTTGCGGATCGGGTCGTCCGTGACCTGACGCCCGGCCATACGGGGACGGCGTACCGGTCGAACAATGAGAAGGTGGTGCGCGTCAATGCCGACGGCCGTGCGCAAGCCGTCGGGGTCGGGGGGGCTGAGATCACGGCCCGGAATCGGGGCAAGGAGGTCCGTATTCGAGTGGTGGTGGAGCCCCTCGAAACTGAGAACCGGCCGCCGGTGGCTCATGCCGGGACCGACCAGACTGTGAAGCAGGGGACGCGTGTGCGGCTCGATGCGCTCCTCAGCGGAGATCCGGAAGGGAAGAATCCGCTCTATTACTGGTCGCAGGTGAGGGGCATGCCGGTCAATCTCCTCGAGCCGCTGAGCCTGAGGCCGTACTTCTTCGCGCCGGTCGTGACCTCGCCCCGTATTCTCCGGTTCCGCCTGATCGTGAAGGATGAGGAAGGAGCTGAGAGTTTTCCCGCCTATGTGAACGTGACAGTCGTGCCTTAATTGATGACGCGGTGGCCGCGGCCCTCCAGGCACTTGATATAGCTGCGTTTGTACTGATGCTCGGCGGATGCGCCTTCATGCACGCCGCCGCCGGTCCCGCCGATCGCCCCCCCCAACGCCGCTCCGCTACCGGCATGCCCGGTGACCGCTCCGATCACAGCCCCGGCTGCCGCTCCGATGACGGCTCCGGCACCGGTGCCTTTGGCGGCTTCGGTCGCCGTGCCTCCCGACGCCTTGCTCGCGAGCTCCTTGCACTCGGCGAGATCCTGCTCCAGCGCGGCTTTGTTGGCGTCTCTGTCGGTGTCAACGGTGGGTTCCCATCCCCCGTACGACGCGCACCCGGTGGCCCACAAGGTCACCATGCCTGCGGCGATGAGTTTGTTCATACCCGGCCTCCTCCTACCCCTCTAGTATAACGCAGTTTTCGGACGGTCAAGGGGCAAGGACGGTTGGAGAAAGTTTCCGCCATGTGTAGTCGCCGCCGAAGTCGGGATCGGGAATCACCTGGGTGCCGACTCGCGAATACCACCAGCGTCCCTTGGCCGAGGTACCGTCCGTTGAAAGTTCGATGCTGAAGCCGCCCTCGCGGTCGTTGCCAGATTGTTTCCACGAGGCGGACCAGCGCGTTCCTTCGATCTTGCTGTTGAAGATGACGCCGTTCTGCCAGGTGTAGGTCCCGTTGCCGGTACTGTCTACCGTGGCCTGATATGTCCGCTCCTCTTCGATGACTTCCCAGACTCCGCCGACATCGAGAGCCAGAACGGGGAATGCAAGGGTGAGGGAGGCGCCTGTCAGAAAGACGACAGATGAGACGAGGCGGGCTGTGCTATTCACAAGCACCGGGCGAGACATAGAGGAGGTAATTGCCCATGCCGTGGAGATCCAAAGTTTCATGACGGTTGAGATGGTACACCATCGTCATCTCGTACTCGTCCTTCGTGTTGACCGGGAAGCCCTTGTCACTGCTGTAGACCTGATGCGGCCGGAAGCCGAGCAGGTTGCCGTTCGCCTCCACATCGGGCACGCTGCGCAGCAGTGTCCGGTTCGTAGTCTTGTTGTCCAAGGCGATCAGGAGCAGGCCGTCGTGTCCGTGGGGGTAGGCGTACTTGACGCATCCGTCCACGGTGAACTTGAGGGGCTTCAAGTCCACCTGCACCGCGCCGACTTTCAATTCCCGGCCTTCGTCCGATTCATTGGACGGCCGCTTGCTGAACTGGCTGTAACAGACCACGTTGACGCCCACCGTGTAGGCCTTGATCGGCTTGACGGCGGCGCCATCGGGAGCCAGGTCCATGGTGAACGTTGCCATGACGTCCTTGGTCGGCGGGACCTTGTGGTAGAAAGCCACGACTGCGACCAGCTTGCTGTCTTTTTTGATAGGCACGCCGTATCCCGGCGGGAACTTAGCGTCCGTGATCTCGATCCCGGCCCCGGCAAAATATGTCGGCTCTCCGGGGCAGGAGAGACTCTTTTCCTCAAGGTTTTGGAGCAGGATGTGATGCAGATACTGGCCGGGCAGTTCCTTGCCGTCCTTGGTGAAGATCCGCGACTTGAAGCCGACCACAGTCAGATCCTTGGGAGCCTTGAAAAAGTGGATCGGCAGGCTGGAGGCCAGTTCGCCGCTGTGTCCGGCCGGCAGATCGATCGGCCCGAAGGTCAAGACGAGCGAGTTGCCGTCAAGCGTGACCGTCGTGACGGCTTTGGCCTGAAAAGCCGCCGGCGGGTGGTCGTGAGAGGGGGCATCGGCGGAGGCCGGCCAAGCGACAAGCATCAGAACGACTGTCACGAGTGCGACGCGGTGCATATGCACCTCCTATGGAAAACGATTAGGCTTTGCTAATATAGCCGAGCGGAAACCGGGTGGCAACTGGGAATGTCGGCGTTGCGTGAAAGTTGTAGGGGGGTGTCCGTTGATGATCACATCTGACCGAGTCCCTGTCGCATTTACGGCGGCCTTCGTGTGCATGGCGATCGTCATGGCGGACTTGCCGCTCCTCGCGGCTGATCCCTTCGCGGTCGAAGTGCCGCTCTCCGCCGACGGCATGCAGCGGGCCGAGGTGGAGGCCGACAGCTACAGCTTCACCCCCGGCCACCTCGTCGTGAGGGCGGGGAAGCCGGTCGAGCTGACCGTCAAGAGTGTGACCATGCTGGTTCCGCACAATTTCGTCATTGACGATCCCAAGTCCGGCCTTTCGATCAGGGAGGAGATCTCAGCGGGGCAGACCGTGAAGATTACGTTCACCCCGATGACGCCGGGATCCTTTGCGATCTATTGCGACAAGAAATTGCTGTTCTTCAAGAGCCATCGGGAGAAGGGGATGGAGGGCACACTGGAAGTGAAGTAATTATGCGCTCCCTCGAAAGAGCGCCTTGACCCGCTCCACGAGCCTTGTGATGGCTCCCGGTGCCTTCGCCGCCGGGTGCGCTTTTGCGGGCGGCGCGATCGGCCGCGCCTGCAGCACGTAGAGTTTCCCTCCCGCGAACGCCCATTCCATGTCAATCGGGCGGCCGTAGCGTCCCTCGATAGCGATCAGGGCCTCGGTCAAGGCCTGGATCTGCCCGTCATGCAGCGACAGTTGATCGTGCCGCGGGTCCTCCCGTTCGTGCGTCCCGCCGCTTGCGAGCAGCACGCAGGCCCGTCCCTTCCGGCCCAAACGGCGTTCCACAATCCTCCGTGCCGTTTTGTGGACGACGAAATGATCGGGGGAGACTCTCCCACCGACGACGGTCTCCCCGAGCCCCCAGTTCGACTCGAACACCGCTTGATCCGGATCCCCCGTGTGAGGATGCGACGAGAAGCCGACGCCGGCGACTTCGCTGGCGACCTGCTCCTGCAAAACGACGGCGATGCGCGGCTCTGTGTGTTCGAGTCCGTGCTCACGTTTGTAGGCGACAATGCGGGCGTCGAGGCAGGAGGCAAATGCGGTATGGAGCGCGGTCTCCAGCCGGTCCGGCGGGACGCCCAGCACCGTCTCGTAGCAACCGGCGAATGAGGACCCCGCCAGGTCTTCTTCTGGCGAGGACGAGCGCACGGCAAAGAGGATTTTGCCGTCGAACGCGAACAAGGCTTCCCGGAGACGTTTTTTCTGCCCGGGGTTCAGTTCGTAGCCGCTGCTGATTTGCTTGAGCCGCTGGCACGCCTCCCGGAGGCTGGTCTGATCGGCCGCGAGAAATTGCTTCCAGGCCGGAGTGGCCTTCAGCAGGACGAGCCACGGCTCGAAAAACGAGACCGTGAGCACGAAGCCGTTCGGGACGGGGAGTCCCGCCTGATAGAGCGTGATGAGGGACAGCCCCTTGCCGCCCACTTCGTCGCGGGCGGGGAGCGGGCTGTCGCCGAACCGGTAGACCAGCCTCATAAAAAAAGGGGACAGATTTAAAATCTGTCCCCTATGAAGGCGCCTTTCGTTACGCCAACCGCCGGAGAGCCGCGATCCGTTCCTCGATGGGCGGGTGCGTCGCGAACAGGTTCATCCACCCCCCGGTCCCGCCGGAAATCTTCATCGTGGCGAGCGCGTCCTGCGTCGAGTACTCCACCTGCGCCGCCTCGACGTAGCGTTGGATGCTTTCCAGCGCCGAGATCATCGGCGCGGGCCCGTAGGCTTTGCCCGCGAAGCGGTCGGCCTCGAACTCACGCTTGCGCGAATGCCAGTTGATCACGAGCATGGCCAGAATGCTCAGCACGATTTGCAGCACGATGGACACGACGAATCCGAGCATCGCCTGGTCGCGTTCCTCGAAGAGCCGGCGCACCCACATGGCGATGAAGTAGACGAAAGTGTTCATCAGCCCCGCCAGCACGGTGGTCGTGAACATGTCGCCGTTCCAGACGTGGCCCATCTCGTGCGCGAGGACCGAGCGGGCTTCCTCCTCGCCCATGTTTTCCAGGAGCCCGGTTGACACCGCCACCATGGCGTTGTTCTTTGTCGGTCCGGTGGCGAAGGCGTTCGGGTCCGGCGACTCGTAGATCCAGACTTCCGGCATTTCGATATGGAGCCGCTGGGAGAGTTCCCGGACGGTCTGAAACACCACTTCCTCCTGCCGATTCTGCGGCTCGGTGATCTGGCGGCACTCGTCCAGCATGGCCCGCGCGAACTGCTTGGAGAGAGCCAGCGAAATGAAAGCGCCGCCGAAGCCGAGGACGCCGGCATAGAGCAGCATGGACTCGTTGACGGAGCCTCGGATATCGATGCCGAAGGCCGGCAGCACGACATTCGCCAGCACCTGGAAGACGATGTACAGTGTGATGGAGATGAGCAGGTTCGCAACCAGCAGCAACCCGATCCCCTTCAACTTTTTAAGCATCTGGATGGTTCCTCCTTCATGTGCGGGGTTAAGGGAGCCGCACGCGTGTGTGATAATGTTACCATCGCATGGCTCCGTGTCAAGACCCTCCGCCGCGATCTTCTTGACCGGAGCGGATTGAAAGGGTACAAATCTTTCAAATGGTTGCGCGGGCCACCTCACAGACCCTCCTGCGTCCGCTCCTCAAATCCGTTTCGCGCTCCTTTTATCTCACGCTGGCCGTTGTGCCGAGCGATGTCAGGGCTCAGGTGGGAACAGCCTACCTGCTGGCCCGCGCGGCCGACACCATTGCGGATACCGAGCTGATCGAGCGCACGCGCCGGCTCCAGTACCTGACCAGACTTCGGGAGTGGATCCTGGATCCGGTAACGCATGGGGAAGCCGGGCGGGAGGTCCAGGCGGGGCTGCTCGCTGCCCGTCCCTCCGCTCAGTCCGATCGGAACGAGCGCGTCCTGCTGTCGCAACTCGACGAGTGCGGAACTCTGCTGGAGTCGTTCACGTTGGAAGACCAGGCCTTGATTCGCCGGGTGCTCGGCATCTTGACCCAGGGCATGCAGAAGGATTTGACGGATTTCCCGGGTGCAAGCGCGCAGTCGCTCACCGCGTTGAAAACGATGGCCGAGCTGGACCTGTACACTTATAACGCCGCCGGCTGCGTCGGCGAGTTCTGGACCGGGCTCATGTGCGCGCATCGGGCGGCCCTGCGGGACTGGGACGTCGAGCGGATGTTGCAGGTGGGGGTTCGATTCGGCAAGGGCCTGCAATACACGAATGTCCTTCGCGACATTCCGGCGGATCTTCGCCGCGGCCGGTGCTATATCCCGAGTGAGCTGTTGGAGACGGCGGGGCTGAAGCCGGCCGATCTGCTGGATCCCGCCTCACTGCAGAAATTCAAGCCTGTGCGGGATCGGCTCCTCCGCATTGCGCTGGAGCATCTCGACCAAGGGTGGTTCTACACGATGGCCATTCCCTGCGGCGAAGTGCGCCTGCGGCTGGCCTGCGCCTGGCCGATCCTCTTTGCTCTGAAGACCTTGCAGCGGGTGAGTGTCTCGGAAAGCCTGCTCGATCCGGGAACAACGTTGAAGATGAGTAGAGGAGAGGTCTACCGCATCATGGCGCTGACGGCCGGCACGCTCGGCTGCGCCCGCACCCTCACCGCCTACTACGGCCACCTCCGCAAGCGCGTGGCCTGCTGAGCTTACTTGGTTTCCGGCGCCTTGGTCGGTTCGAGGATCTTCTCGCCCCTGCGGAAAACGGCGAAGATGGCCTGCGAGGGGCAGGCGTCGAGGCAGAGCCGGCAGGTCTCGATGCAGCGGGACGAGTCGAACTTGAACGGCGGCGTGGACAGCCAGGCGCCGGTCGGACAGACCGGGATGCAGATCGCGTTGTGGGTGCAGCGGTCGGGGTGGCGGACCAGGTGATCTCGTTTAATCAGCATCGGTTTGACTCCTTCGAACAGGGCCCGCGAAAACAGCTCAAAGATGTCCTTCGCCGGCGTCGTCATGGCTTCAACGGTTCGAGCGGCGTCTTCGGCGGCTCGTGCCCGGGCATGAGGAGGCGCTCGACGATCCGTCCTCCGACGACGTGCTTCTCCACGATCTCGGTCACGTCCGCCTCGGTGCCGGCCCAATACCAGACGCCCTCCGGGTACACGACGATGCTGGGCCCGTATTCGCAGTGATCCAGACAGCCCGCCTTGTTTGCCCGTACGATTCCCTTGAGCCCCAGCCGGTCCACTTCCTTCTTCATGAATTCCTGCAGCTGCACCGACCCGCTGTCCGCGCAGCAGCCCCGCGGGTCGCCCTTGGGGCGCTGGTTGATGCACATGAAGATGTGGCGCTTGAAAGCGGGCATGTCAGGCTTGTCGGGATTCGAGCGATCGCGCGAGGGCCGACACGTCGTCCGGCTTGAGCAGGGTCTGCTTCAGCGCATTGGCGGCGATCATGGCCGCGATCTCCTTCACACGCAGCATCGCCCGCTCGCGCTGCTCGGCTTGGCTGAGCGCCGAGGCGGTCCCTTTCGACAGTTTGTCGAGCTCGCCCTTGATGTCCCGGAAATCGCGCTGCAGAGTCTTCTCGACGGAACAACGGTCGCAGTACCATTTGGGGCTCAGGTCGGCGTTCGGCGAGAGCCGGTCGTACACGCGCCCGAAAAAGTCGCGGCCCAGCGAGATCTTCATGAGCGGGACGTCGGCGGCCCCGCAGCCGTCGCACTTGCCCGCCGACGCAGAAGAGCTGTTGGCATCCATGACGGCTGTTCCCCCTCCCAAGGCGATCGAATCTTACACCAAAGCGCGAAAGGGTGTCTATTGTGATTTGGCGCGCTATCGGCGAAAATATGGTCATGCGAGCGCGAGTGACGGCAGCGATCGGGTTGAGCCTGCTGGCTGCCCTGCCTTCGGCGCTGGCGCTGGAGCTGGACTCGGCGGCGGAGGCCAAGCGGCTGGAAGCGGGCCTTGCGCGCTTGTGCGGCGTGTGGGAGTGGACGGTGCATTCCCATGCGATGAATCACCGGGAAGGCAAGTCGAAGATTGTCTTGCCGTCGCCGCAGGCGGCCGGCGTCGAGGGGCTGTCACCGAACGAGATCCGGGTCTACGGTGATGCGGTATACTTCCGCTGGGACTTCCCGGGCGGCTATCAGGAGGACAGCTTGCTGCTGAACGACAACCGGCGGCTGGAGGGTACCTTCCGGACGACGAACGGCAATGTCGGTGCCGTGACGGGGAAGCGGATCGCCGGTTGTCAGCAGGGAGGCGTCGCGCCGAAGCCATGATTATCGCGGTGCCCCGGGAGATCAAGGACCATGAGTTCCGCGTCGGTCTGACGCCGGGAGGCGTACGGGCGCTGGCGCAGGCCGGGCACCGGGTGCTGGTGGAAGCGGGCGCCGGCGCCGGCAGCGGATTCGGGGATGACGAGTACCGGGCGGCAGGGGCCGATATCACGACGGACAAGAAGGCCCTGTTTGAGCGCGCGGACCTCATCGTCAAGGTCAAGGAACCGCAGGAGCCGGAATATGCGCTCTTCCGCAAGGGGCAGGTGCTCTTCACGTACCTCCATCTGGCGGCGGACCGGCGTTTGACCGAGGCTTTGCTGGAGCGGCAGGTCTTCGCCATCGCCTATGAGACCGTCGAGCGGCCCGACCGCAGCCTGCCGATTCTCCAGCCGATGAGCGAGGTGGCCGGGCGGCTCTCGGTGCAGATCGGCGCGCACTATCTGGAGCGTACGCACGGCGGCCGCGGCGTGCTGCTCGGCGGTGTGCCCGGCGTCGCGAGTGGGAAAGTGGTGGTGTTGGGGGCCGGTGTCGTGGGGACACAGGCGATCCGGATTGCGGTCGGTCTGGGCGCCCAGGTGACCGTCTTCAATCTGGATCGTGGGCGGCTGGAAGTGCTGGACGCGCTGTATGAGGGGCGGGTTGTGACGATGGCCCCGGATCCGGCCTGGCTCGAAGCGGCGGTTCTCGAAGCGGATCTCGTAATCGGCGCCGTGATGGTGACCGGCGCCCGGACGCCTGTATTGGTGAAGCGCGAGACGGTGCGCCGCATGAAAAAGGGCGCGGTGATCGTGGATGTGTCGGTGGATCAGGGCGGCTGTGTCGAGACGACCAGGCCGACTTCTCACTCCGATCCGATCTATACGGTGGACGGGGTTCTGCACTACGCCGTCCCGAATATTCCCGGCATTGTGCCCCATACCGCGACTTTTGCCTTGACCAACGCGTCGCTTCCCTTTATTCTGCGTCTCGCCGAGTCGGGGCCGGAGCAGGCGGTCCGGACCGATCCGGCTCTCGCGAAAGGCCTCAACCTCGCCTATGGCCGGGTGACGTGCCGGGCGGTGGCTGAGGCGCATAAGATGCCGTTCAATCCCTGAATCGGGGCGTAGCGCAGCCTGGTAGCGCACTGCGTTCGGGACGCAGGTGTCGGAGGTTCAAATCCTCTCGCCCCGACCACTCAGAACTTGTTGAACCGCCGCTTCGATCAAAAGCGGCGGATATTCACTACCACTTGCCATGATTTCTTCTGGCTCCTCCGATCTCGTCGCCGCTGAGATTTTCGTCTCCGGGATGGTGCAGGGCGTCGGGTACCGGTTCTTCACCCAGCGCGTTGCCGAAGAATTGAACTTGTCCGGCTGGGTGCGCAACCTTCCCGATGGGCGGGTGCAGGCCGAGGTGGAAGGGCCGCGCGCGCGCATCGAGGAATTGCTCGCCCGCCTTCGCGTCGGGCCGCGTCTGTCCTCGGTGACCGACGTCGCAGTGACGTGGAAGGCGGCGGGCGGAACAGTGCGTGGCTTCCTGGTTGAGCCGTGATCAGGGTGGTGCAAATATCCGGGAAAGATTTTTCGGGTTTGTTTGATTGACAGGCCTTCCCCCGTCCTCCTATACTCTGCCCCCACATGAATTACAAAAAGCTCATCCGCGAGGTTCCGGACTTCCCCAAGCCGGGGATTTTGTTCTACGACATCACGACGCTGCTCAAAGACCGCGAGGCCTTCAAGAGCATCATCGGGGACCTGACGGCGCTCTACCGGACTCACAAGATCGCCAAAGTCGTCGGGATCGAGTCGCGGGGGTTTATCCTGGGGGGGCCGCTGGCGCACCAGTTGGGTTCCGGCTTCGTGCCCGTCCGGAAGCCGGGCAAGCTGCCGGCCGACATCTTCGAGGTCAAGTACAATCTGGAGTACGGGTCCAATTCGCTCGCGGTGCACCGGGATTCGATCGTGATGGGCGAGCGGGTGCTGATCGTGGACGATCTGCTCGCGACCGGCGGGACGGCCGCCGCGACGGTCAACCTGGTCCGCCAGCTCGGAGGGGAAATAGTGGGACTGGCCTTCCTCGTCGAACTGCTGTCGCTCAAGGGACGCGCGCAGCTCGACGGCTGTGAAGTGCAGGCCCTGATTCAATACTGACGCCGATGGGGACTCACCGCATCTCGTCGGGCGGCGTCGTCTTCAGACCGGCCGGGGCGGCGCACGAGGTAGCCCTGATCCGGGTGGCCCGAGCCGACGGCCATGCGTGGACGCTGCCGAAAGGCTGGGTTGAGAAGGGCGAAGACCTCGAGCAGACGGCCGTGCGGGAAGTGCGGGAAGAGACCGGCCTGGACGCCAAGGTCCTTCGCAAATTGGGCGAGATCACCTATGAGTTCTATTCCAAGGCCGATCGGGGCCGCGTGCATAAGACGGTGCACCTGTTTCTGCTGGAATGTCTCGGCGGGAATATCGCCGATCATGATGATGAGGTCGAAGAGGCCCGTTGGTTTCCGCTCGGCGAGGCGGTCGCGACGCTGACGCACAAGAACGAGCGCGACATGCTGGAGAAGGCCAGCAGTCTCATTCAGGGAGGAGGGAAGTCCGCATGACAGTGAAATCCAAGCCTCGCCGCGCGGCGAAGGCGGCCGTAAAGGCGAAGGCGAAACCGAGGCCGAAGGCGGCGGTGAAGACCAAGGCCAAAGCCACGCGTAAGGCCCTAGCCAAGATCAATACACTCACGCCCAAGGCGAAAGCCGCGCCGGTTGTGAAAGACACAGCCTCCAGTTTACGGAAGGATGCCCTCCGGAAGATCTTGATGGACCGCCGGCAGGAAGTGATGAAGGAGATCGACGGACTCCTCGGCAACCGCATGTCGGACGAATACCAACGGCGCGTGGACTCGGCGCCCGACGTGGGCGATCAGGCGCTCCTCGACACCGAGCGGGTCCGGGACATTTCACTCCTGGAGATGCGCAATAAGATGCGGCAGCAGATCGACGAGGCCCTGACCAAGCTCGAAGAAGGGACCTATGGCCGTTGCGCTGATTGCAAAGCCGAAATCAGCGAGAAGCGGCTGCGCACGGTCCCGTTCGCCCGACGGTGCGTCGCGTGCCAATCCAAGCAGGAGCTCCTCGAGAAGATCGAAATGGAACCGGAGGAACAAGAATCCTGACCGCATGAGAGCGCCGTTTCTCGCGATCGCCTTGGCCGGCCTGCTGGCGGCGGCGGCCTGGGCTCTGACCGGCGATGAGGAGAACAGCGTCTCGATCTACCGGCGGCTGAACGCCGGCGTCGTCAACATCACGAACCGGGCCGTCGCCTACGACTTCTTTTCCAACCCGATCCCCAGCAATTCTTCCGGTTCCGGCTTCATCCTCGATGCCCAGGGACACATCCTGACCAATCACCATGTGGTGCAGGGGGCCCAGCGCCTCGAAGTGAGTCTGTCCGACGGGTCTAAATGGCTCGCGAAGCTGGTCGGGGCAGATCCCCTTACAGACTTGGCGGTCGTGCAGATCAAGGCGCCGCCCGCGATTCTCACCATGCTGCCGCTGGGCGATTCCTCCAGCCTGCAGGTCGGGCAAAAAGTGCTGGCCATCGGCAACCCGTTCGGGCTCGAACACAGTCTCTCGGCGGGGATCATCAGTTCGGTGCGAAAGTTCGTGAAAACCGGCGCGACGGAGCTCGAGGACGTCATCCAGACCGATGCCGCCATCAATCCCGGCAATTCAGGGGGGCCGCTGCTCGATTCCGAAGGGCGGGTGATCGGCATTAACACGGCGATCTTTTCAACATCCGGCGGAAACATCGGGATCGGGTTCGCCGTTCCGGTCAACACCGCGAAGCGGGTGGTGGCGGATATCCTCGCCCGTGGCTACGTCGTCTACGCCTACCTGGGAGCCGAAACACAGACGCTGACGCCAGCCCTCGCCCGCGCGCTTGATTTGCCCATCGCTCAGGGGGCCATCGTGGTCCGGATCGCGCGGAGCAGTCCCGCCGCCAAGTCGGGGCTGCAAGGCGGGACGCGACAGGTCGTCATCGGGAACGCGATCGTCGTGCTCGGCGGCGACATCGTGACCATCGCGGACGGCACGAAGATCCTCACCGCGGAGGGCTTCCGGCAGCTGATCCGCAAGCATCAGCCAGGTGATACTATGAAGCTGGAGATCCTCCGGCAGGGGAAACGGATGGAGCTTGAGGTGAAGCTCGGAGAGCAGCCTCGGTAAGGGGCGATGGCCTCCACGATCAAACGTGCTATCGTGCTGTGCAGCGGCGGGTTGGACTCCGCGGTCGCGGCCGCCGAGGCGCGGGCCGCGGGCTACGAGCTGTTTCTCTTGTCCGTGAATTACGGCCAGCGGCACGCCGTCGAGTTGAAGCGGGTGCCTGAGATCGCCGCGGCGCTCGGCGCCAAGCGCCATTTGGTGGTGGATGTCGATCTCCGGGCGTTCGGCGGATCGGCGCTCACCGATGCCGTGCCGGTTCCCAAGGATCGCCCTGATGAGGCGATCGGCGCCGGCATTCCTCCCACCTATGTCCCCGCCCGCAACACCATCTTTCTCTCGCTGGCCTTGGCGTGGGCGGAGGTGCTGGGCGCCGAGACGATCTACTTCGGGGCGAACGTCCTCGATTACAGCGGTTATCCGGATTGCCGGCCGGAATTCCTCCAAACGTTCGAAGCGCTGGCCCGGCATGGGACGAAGGCCGGGGCGGAGGGCGGGCGCATTCGTGTGGAGGCCCCCTTGCTCCGGATGACCAAGGCGGATATCATCCGTCGAGGCGTGGCGCTGAAAGCGCCGCTCCATCTGACCCATAGCTGCTACGACCCGGACGGACAGGGCCGGGCCTGCGGCCGCTGCGACAGCTGCCGCCTGCGGCACAAGGGTTTTGCCGAGGCCAACGTTCAAGACCCGACGCCCTACGTCCAGAAGTAGAGTTAGGACACATCCATGTACGGCATCTCTCCGGAAGAATTTTTCATGTACCTCACCATCGGGCTGGTGTTCGTGATCCCGATTTCGGTCCGGATCTACCGGCGGGTGATGCTCGGCCGGCTCAAGGAGCAGCTCCGGGACAAGGGGCAGACTCCATGAGGCTGTGCATGCGCACGGGAAAAGGACGCGTCCCACGGGAAGAGAGCCTGCTCCTGCCGGCTTGGGGCGGGCGGGTGTGATTGGTTGCGCGCTCATCGGTCTCGCGCTCTTGTGGGCGGTGCCGTCCGTTGAAGCGGCGCCTCCCATCGACTCGGACAGCGAGCTCACCGCCGTCTTCGTCCGCTACTACGGCGCGCTGAAGAAGGAACGGTGGAGCGAGGCGTTCGGGCTTCTGCACGAACGCCTGAAGAAAGGCATGAACGTCCAGAGTCCGCAGGAGCTCGCCGTCCGCAACATCGTCGCGCAGCAGAACCTCATTGAGGGCTTCCGGCGGTTCGACAATCTCGACGTGGCCAAGACTGAAGTGGATCTGACCTCCCTCAAGGGAGCCGTCACGGCGTCGGGAGACGGCAACGTGGCGGGCCAGGTGGTGTACGATCTCGTGGTCTTTCCGCTCGGGCCGGGCCGCCCGCTGATGTACCGCGTGGTCATGGATGTGGGTCTCGCGCAGGGTCTGATCATCCGACTGAGCCAGTCCTCCATGACGCGCATCGACCCCGGCGCCCTCGGCGACGTGCTGTAGGAGTGACGTGGCCTCCTCGCAGAATAAACGGGCCCAGGCGAAAGCGCGGCAGGAAATGAAGCGCCGCGTCGCCGAGATTCGGGCCCGCGTCACCAAGGACGTCGACTACGCATTCGAGGCGCTGCTGCAGGAGCAGCCCGACCTGTCCCTGAAGATGGAGGGCGCGTTGGAGGAAGTGCTGCGCATGGCGGAGACGATTGACGGCGAGCTGGAGGAAGTCTCCAGCGTTGCCGAGCTGGAGCGCCTGGACCGTCGCATCGAGTTCATCGAGGAGCAATTCGAGGATGTCGAAGCCGAGCTCTACGGCCGTCCCCGGCGTCGCCGGAAGCGCCGGCCCAATATGTCCGATTTCTTCCGGCAGGCGACCGGTGGCGGCGGGTGGGGCGGCGACTCGTCGGATCCGCAGAGCGAAGTGCGGACGGCGGCCGATGCGTTTGCCGTCCTCGGTCTGGAAGAGGGGAGTTCCTATACGGCCGTCACGAAGGCTTTTCGCAAGAAGGCCAAGGAACTCCATCCGGATTCGCGCGATGGCGACCGGAGCGGCGAGACGCAGCTACGCAAACTGATCGCCGCCTACCAATACATCAAAACCATCTATAACTGGGGCGAGGACAAACCGGCCCCCGGATCACCGCGCGCATGAACGCCCGCTTGCTGCCGATCGCCCTATTGACCTTCGCGGCAGGCGTGCCCGCCGGCGTCGCGCCGGCGGCAGACGACATCGTCGTGTATTCCGGCCGGAAGGAGGTGGTGGTCCAGCCCGTGGTGGCGGCGTTTCAGAAGAAGACCGGCATTCCGGTCAAGCTCAAGGTCGGCCCGACATCCGGGCTGGCCAACGAGTTGATCCAGGAGAAGACCCGCCCGCGGGCCGATGTCTTTATTTCCACGGAAGCCGGCGTGATGGAAATCCTCGCCAAGAAGGGCATCCTCGACGCCTATGTCTCGCCCGAAGTCAAGGACCTGCTGCCCGGGACTCGCGACAGGGATGGCCGGTGGACCGGCATCACGTCCCGCGCCCGCGTGATCCTGTACAACAAGAAGCTGGTGTCGGAGAAGGACGCGCCCCGCTCCGTGTTCCAGTTGACCGATCCTAAATGGAAAGGCAAAGTCGCCATCGCGAGCACGCGCGAGCGGACGACCTTAAGCTGGGTCTCCTCGCTCGTCGCCGTCAAGGGGGTCGAGTTCACCCGGAGCTATCTGGCGAAGCTCTACGCGAACGGGCTGAGGATCTTGCCGGACAACGCGGACGTCTGGCAGGGCGTGGGACGTGGCGAGTTCGCCGTCGGACTGACCAACTCGCCGAATTATTTTCTGGCGCGCAAGGCAAACTATCCGGTCGGCGTGGTCTATCCGGATCAGGAAAACGGCGGGACGGGGACGCTGCTCAACCTCAATGCAATCGCGCTCGTCAAGGGCGCGGCGAGTCCCGCCGCCGCCAAGCGGTTTATTGACTTCGTGCTGTCGGCGGAAGGCCAGCGGATCCTGATCGACGGCGCCTACGAGATTCCCCTCAAGCCGGACATCATCGATCCCGTCCCGCTGACCGGATTCCGGCGGACCCCCGTGACCGAAGCGCAACTGGCGGCACTGGCCGAGCCCACGCTCAAGCTGTTGGCCGGCATCGGGCCCGAGTGGTGAAAGGAGCGACCATGCGAGACCTGCGATGGGCGGGTGCCTGTGTCCTGACCGCCATAGTGCTGTGGGCGATGCCGTCGGAGGCGGGGGCGGCCGACCTCAACCGCGATCTGCTCAAACAGGGGATGCCCCTCTCCGAAGCGATCGAGGCATTTGGGCAGCCGGTCCGAGTGGAGTGGGTCAATCTGAAGGGCACGGCGATTTTCTTCATGTTTTACGAGTCCGAGGACTGCCTGCTGTGTCTGGAAACCATCCAAGGCACGGGTGCTCTTGCGCTGGAGGACGGACGGACTGTGCTCCCGCTGGGATTCGTCACCGAAACGTTGGCCGGCTGGGGCAAGAAGTTCTACCAGCAGGCGAAATCCCCAGCTGACAGCCGATGAAGATCCTGATGCTGGCGAGCGAGGCGGTTCCCTTAGCCAAGACAGGCGGCCTCGCCGATGTGGTGGGAACGCTGCCAGTCGAGCTGGCGCGTCTGGGGCATGAGATCACGCTGGCTCTCCCGCGCTATGCCGGCATCGATGCCGCGGGAATCAAGTTGAAAAAGGCGTCCACCCATCAGGTTCCCTGGCGCGAAGGGGAACTCCCCGTCGTTCTTGAAACCGGCGTCATCGGGGAGGGCAGAGTCTCGGTTGCCTGCATCCGCCACGATCCCTTTTTCGCGCGGGCCGGACTGTACGGCGAGGACGGCCGCGACTACCCCGACAATCTCGACCGGTTCGTCCTGTTCTGCCGCGCGGCCATGGAGGCCTGCAGGCAGCCGGGCAAGCCGCCGGACATCCTGCACGCGCACGACTGGCAGGCGGCGCTGGCCGTCGTCTACCTCAAGACGCTCTACCGGACCGATCCGGCCTGGGCGGAGACCCGCGCTCTCTTCACCATCCACAATATCGGCTACCAGGGTCGCTTTCCCGTCACGGCTTACGATACCACCGGCCTTCCATGGTCGGAATACACGCCCGAGCGGCTGGAGTTCTACGGGCAGGTGAATCTCCTCAAGGGCGGGCTCGTCTACGCCGATCTGCTCAACACGGTCAGCCCGACTTACGCACGCGAAATCCAGACCGGCGAATTCGGGTATGGCTTGGAGGGCGTGCTCCAAACGCGGAAGGACCGCCTCTTCGGGGTGACCAACGGGATTGACGCCGCGGCCTGGGATCCGGCGACCGATTCGCACCTGGCGGCGCACTATTCGGCCGACGACCTTTCCGGCAAGAAGGCCTGCAAGCGGGCCCTGCAGCTGGAGTTGAAGCTACCGGCGCGCGACGTGCCCGTCATCGGGCTGATCTCGCGGCTGGCCTTTCAAAAAGGCATCGATCTCATCGTGGACATCCTGCCGAAGCTGCTCGCACTGGATGTGCAGATGGTGGTGCTCGGAAGCGGCGAGCTGCAATACCATACGTTCCTTGCCGGGTTGCACGACCGCTACCCTGACAGGCTTGCGGTGCATCTGGGATTCGATGAGGCACTCGCCCACCGGATCGAGGGGGGAGCGGACCTCATGCTCGTGCCTTCCCGCTACGAGCCGTGCGGCCTCACGCAACTCTACAGCCTCCGGTACGGGACAGTGCCGGTCGTCCGTGGGACGGGGGGGCTTGCCGACACCGTGGCGCCCTATCTGCCCAGAGGGTCCTCCAACAGCGCCGCAACCGGCTTCGCCTTCGAGGCGCCTCATTCCGAGGTGCTGTTGAGCGCCGTTCTGCTGGCTTTGCAGGTGTACCGCGACAAGGAAGAGTGGCACGAACTGGTCAGTCGGGGGATGCGGCAGGATTTTTCCTGGCGGCGCTCCGCCCAGCAATACGTCGAATTGTACAAGCGCGCGCTGGCCGTCTGA
The DNA here is from genome assembly GCA_964472655.1 of uncultured Nitrospirales bacterium. Classification (GTDB taxonomy): domain Bacteria; phylum Nitrospirota; class Nitrospiria; order Nitrospirales; family NS-4; genus SCTG01. The sequence continues at coordinate 15,517 of CAYYLQ010000010.1, read as the reverse complement.
CGGTCACTCGTCACAAGAAGTTGCGGTAGTCGAGGGAAGGAAAGATGTTGTCCTTCTCTTCGATGTCCTTGAGCCAGCCGGCGTCCACGCGGTTGGCGAGCAGCTGCTCGTAAAGACGGGTGAAGCGGGCAAGGTGGTCCTTCGTGCGCTTCACGGCGTACTCCACCATCGTGCCGGTCTTCATGATAAAGGCCCAGTCCGAGCTTTGCGCCAGCAGAAGCTCCCGCCCGGCCTGCGCGAGTGCCCGCTGCGTGAGTCCGTCCGCTCGGGAGAACCGGCTTGTCAGTTCCTCCATCCGCCGGGCCGCCGCGTGGAGGTGCCGGTAGATCCAGTCGTTGCCGCCGTTGAGCCAGACCTCGTGATAGCCCTTGTACCCCCAGGAGGACCCGCAGGGCGTGCACACCTGGTTGACTTCGTGCCGCTCCAGGTATTCGGCGGGCGTGATCGGCTTGACGGTCTGCTGATCGAAGTGCAGCTTGCGGAATAAATAATCCAGCCACTCCGGCCCCTCGAACCACCAGTGCCCGAAGAGCTCGGCGTCGTACGGCGCCACTACGATCGGCGGCCGGTCCATCATGGGAGCGAGCCATTCGACCTGCCGCTCCCGGTTGAACATGAAATTGCCGGCATGGTCCGCGGCCCGTTCCAGCGCCCAGGCCCGGTCGTATACTTGCTTCTGGTCGGTCTTGCCGGTGATCCGGTAGTACTTGATGCCGGTGCTGCCGCGCTTGCCGTCCGGCTGGACGTAGGGCCGGACGTAGTCGTAGTCCAGGTCCCAGCCGGCGTCGCGGTAGTAGTCGCGGTAGGCCGGGTCGCCGGGATAGCCCTCCTCGGCGCTCCAGACCTGCTTGGAGGAATCGAGGTCGCGGGCAAAGGCGGCGACGCCGGTCGGGCAGAAGACGGGGGCGTGCACGTCGTAGCGCGGGCGCGGGTCGGCGTAGAGGAGCCCGTGGGACTCGGTGAAGAAAAACTGGATTCCGACGTCGCGCAGCATTTCGTCGAGGCCGGGAAAGTACCCGCACTCCGGCAGCCAGATGCCGTGCGGGGGCCGGTTGAACGTTTCCTCGTAGTGGGCCACGGCTGTGCGAAGCTGCGCGCGTACGGCGTTGGGCACGACGTTGAGCAGCGGCAGGAAGCCGTGCGTCGCGCCGCAGGTGATGATCTCCAGCTTGCCCAGGTCTTGCAGGCGTCCGAAGGCGCTGACGAGGTCGCGCCCGTACTCGTTCGTAAACGCGTTCCGCGACTGCAGGAACCGCTCGAGGTACATCGTGGAGAGACGATGGAATTCCGGCTGGTAGGCGGTGCGGTGCACTTCTTTCGCGGCCAGCTCAATCAGCCGGTTGATGTGCCGTTCGTAGCGGGAGATCAGCAGCGGGTCCTGGAGCATCGAGATCAGCGGCGGCGAGAGCGTGGCCGTCAGGCGGAAGTCCACGCCGTCGCGGACCAGCCCGTTCATCATCCGCAGGAGCGGAAGGTAGGTGTCGGAGATTGCCTCGTACAGCCAGTTCTCCTCCAGGAAGCGGTCGTGCTCCGGATGCCGCACGTAGGGGAGGTGGCAGTGGAGGACGAGGCAGAGGTAGCCGGTTGGCTGTGCGCTCATCGGAAGCCCTGCTCCGGAGACGACGGCTTCGCGCCGGCGGCGAACCGCGCGGCGGCCAGGGCCTTCTCTCTCGCCAGGCGCTCCTGCAGCGCGCGGAGTTCTTCGGGAGACAGCCGGCGAGGGATGTCAGGGGCCGGCACGAATTCCAGCAGCCGCGCGGGATCGGGCTTCCGCCGGCGCATGAACTTCACGCGCATCCAGCGTTCGTCGGTCCTGGCGGAGACGCCGGCGCGGGGCGTGTGAATGACGTTCGACCGCGCGATCGCATGGAAGCGTCCGGTGCGGGCCACGAAGCCCAGGTCCGCGCAATAGGACTTCTCCGCCGTCCAGACCGGGACGTACCAGCCGCGGGCCTCCAATCCGACGTCGATGTCGAAGGTGTGGTGGGCGTTGGCGCCGTCGAAGTGAATGAGCGAGACGTCGTAGAACCGCATCACGGCGCGCGCGCCGTCCATCTCCGCGCCCAGCGCGTTCTGGGCTTCCCGCAGGCTCTCCGGCGTGACCTCCCAGTAGGCGAACAGGTGCAGCGGGTCGACCACCATCAGGACCAGTTCGGTCCGGCCGTATTTGTCGGGGATGTCTGAGGTCATGATGTCGGTGGTTACCGTCCGTCGAGCTTCATGCCCTTGGAGATGGCCACGATGCCGGACTCGGTGACCGTGAAGCGCTTGCGGTCGGCCTCCAGGTCGTAGCCGATCTCGGTCTTGGGCGGGATCGTCACGCCCTTGTCGATGATGGCTTTGCGGATGCGGCAGTGGTCGCCGATCACGACGTTTTCCATGATGATCGACTGGAGTACCTCGGCGTGGTCGTTGATGCGGACGTTGGCGGAGAGGACGGAGTTTTGCGCGCGGCCCCCGCTGATGATGCAGCCGCTGCTGACGATCGAATCGAGCGCGATGCCCACGCGGCCGCCGCTGCCGTGCTCCTCCGCGAAGACGAACTTGGCCGGCGGGTACTGTCCCTGATAGGTGCGGATCGGCCAGTTCTGGTCGTAGAGGTTGAACAGCGGGTCTACGGACACCAGGTCCATATTGGCCTCCCAGTAGGCGTCCAGCGTCCCGACGTCGCGCCAGTACTTGACCGCCTTGCGGTTCTCGTCGCGGAAGTTGTAGGCGAACACCCGGCGGCTCCCGATCATGCTCGGGATGATGTCCTTGCCGAAATCGTGCGCCGAGTCGCGTTCGGCGTTCGCCAGGAGATGCTCATGCAGGATCGAGGTCCGGAACAGATAAATGCCCATGGAGCACAACGCCCGGCTCGGATCGTTCGGCATGGGTGCAGGATGGGCGGGCTTCTCGTCGAAACGGGTGATCTGAGCGTTGCCGTCCACGGCCATGACGCCGAAGTTCGGGGCGTCGGCCAGCGGGACTTCGATGGCGCCCACTACCGCGTCGGCCTGTTTTTGCTGGAGGAAGCTGTGCATCTCCCGGTAATTCATTTTGTAGACGTGGTCGCCTGCAAGGATCAGGACGAACTCCGGCTGCTTGTCCTCGACGATGAACCAGTTTTGATACACGGCGTCGGCGGTGCCTCGGTACCAGTCCTGGCTGATGCGCTGCTGGGGCGGCAGGGAGAAGATGTACTCGCCGAGTTCCGGGTTGAAGACGGTCCAGCCGCGCCGGATGTGGCGGTCGAGCGAGTGGGACTTATACTGGATGAGCACGATCATGTTGCGCAGGCCGGAGTTCACGCAGTTGCTGAGTGTGAAGTCGATGATGCGGTATTTGCCGCCGAAGGGCACGGCCGGCTTGGCCCGGTCCGCCGTCAGCGGGTGCAGGCGCTCGCCCCGTCCGCCCGCCAGGATCATGGTCAGGAAATTCTTCATGGGGAAAGCGATTGTAGCAGGACCGGCGGGAGATGGCAAAAGCGGAACGTTCTTGATAAGATTCCGCGCCAGCGGGGCGATCGGATTTGGACGGAAACGGCAACAGCGTCGAGCTGCGGGAGGTGACCAAGCGCCACGGGGCGACCGTGGCGGTGGACCGGCTCTCGCTCACGATCCGCAAGGGCGAGTTCTTCGCCATCCTCGGGCCCAGCGGCTCGGGCAAGACCACGACGCTCCGCCTGCTGGCCGGGTTCGAGCAGCCCGATTCCGGCACGATCATCATCGAAGGGCGGCAGATGGAGGGCGTGCCTCCCAATCGCCGTCCGGTCAACCTCGTGTTCCAGAACTACGCGCTCTTTCCCCACATGACCGTCACGAAGAACGTCGCCTTCGGGCTCGAGATGAAAGGGATGGCGGAAGCGGAGATCGGCCCGCGTGTGACCGAAACGCTCGAGATGGTGCGGCTGGCCGCGAGGCAGGACCGACTCCCGTCGCAGCTGTCGGGCGGGGAGCAGCAGCGGGTGGCGCTCGCGCGCGCGCTGGTGAACCATCCGGCCGTGCTCTTGCTGGATGAGCCGCTGGGCGCGCTGGATAAGCAGCTCCGGCTCGAAATGGAAGTCGAGCTGAAGGCTTTGCAAGAGCGGGTCGGCATCACCTTCGTGTGCGTGACGCACGACCAGGAAGAGGCGCTCACCATGTCGGACCGCCTCGCCGTCATGCACCAGGGGCGGCTCTTGCAGGTCGGCACGCCGGAGGACATCTACCAGGCGCCTGCCTCCGCCTTTGTGGCGAACTTCATCGGCGTCTCCAACGGCCTGTCCGGACGGGTGGAAGGGATTGTCGGGCAGCACGCGACCGTGGCGGTGGAGGGGATCGGCGTGATCCATTGTCCGGCCGTGTCGGGCGTGGCCGCCGGCGCGCCGGTGCTGGTCACGGTCCGGCCGGAACGCCTGCACCTTTCGCGCGATCCGGCGCCTGAAGGCTATCAGAATCATTTCGCGGTGCGGGTCGCCAAGGCCATCTACGCCGGCAACGAGACGCAGTATCTCCTGACCCTGCCCAACAACCAGACCTGGAAGGCGCGGGTTCCCAACGCCGACGGCGCGGCCAAGCGGTTCCATGCCGGCGAGGCCGCCTATCTCAAGTGGCGGACGGCCGAGGCCGTGCTACTTCCCGAATGAAACGGTTTCCCTGGCTGATCGTCCCTCCGGCCGCCACGCTGTTCTTGCTCTTTGGGGTTCCGTTGGCGCTGGTTCTCGCCGTCAGCTTCGCCGCGCGCGGCACCTACGGCGGCGTCGAATGGGCGCTGACCTTCGGCAACTACACCAGCATCGCGGACTTCCTCTATCTCCGTATCTTCTGGCGGTCACTGTGGCTGGCCGTTCTTACTACGGTGATCTGCCTGGTCATGGGCTTTCCCCTGGCCTACGTCATTGCGCGGGCCTCCAAACGCTGGCAGGGCGTCCTGCTGTTTCTCGTGATCATTCCCTTCTGGACCAACTTTCTGGTCCGCACGTACGCCTGGATGTTCATCCTCCGCACCGAGGGCCTGCTGAATACGGCGCTTTTGTCGGCCGGCGTCATCCACGAGCCGCTGAATCTGCTGTTTACCGACTGGGCCGTGCTGATCGGGCTGGTATACGGCTACCTGCCGTTCATGGTCCTGCCGCTGTACGCGGCGCTGGAGCGGCTCGACCGCTCGCTGGTCGAGGCCGCGTGGGACCTCTACGCGAAGCCGGTATGGGTGTTCACGAGGGTCGTACTGCCACTCTCCAGGCCGGGCGTGATCGCCGGCTGCGTGCTGGTATTCATTCCCTCGCTCGGGGCCTACGTGACGCCGGACCTGCTCGGCGGGGCGAGGACCATGATGATCGGCAACCTGATCCAGCACCAGTATCTGGTGGTGCGCGATTGGCCATTCGGCTCGGCGCTGTCGTTCGTGCTGATGGCGGGCGTGCTCGCGGCGGTCCTGTATTACCTCCGCGCGGGCGGGGCGAGGAGCCTCACATGAAGACCGGTCGCTGGCTGATCGCCGCGAGCGCGGCGGACCTGCTGTTTCTCTATCTGCCGATCGCGATCCTGATCGTATTCTCATTCAACGCCTCGAAGCTCTCCGCCCGCTGGCAGGGCTTTTCACTCCAGTGGTACGCGAAGCTCTTCACGGACCAGGCGCTGCTGGCCGCTACCGTGAACAGCCTGATCATTGCGGTGGTCTCGACGATTCTCGCCGGCATACTGGGCGTGCTGACCGCCGTGGCGCTGGAGCGGCGGCCGTTCAAGGGGCAGGTGGCGTTCGAGGCGTTCCTGCTCATGCCGATCGTGATCCCCGAGATCATGATGGGGGTGGCGATGCTCCTGTTTTTCGTGATGATCAAACTGCCGCTCTCGCTCGTCACGATGATCGTCGCGCACACCGTCTTCAACTTTCCCGTGGTAGCCCTGATCGTGCGGGCGCGCCTGCGCAAGCTGGACCGGCGGCTGGAGGAAGCAGCGTACGATCTCGGCGCGACGCCGTGGATCGCCTTTAAACGGGTGACGCTGCCGCTGCTGATGCCGGGCATCATCGGGGCGCTGCTGATGGCCTTCACGCTCTCGCTGGACGACTTCATCATCAGCTTCTTCACGGCCGGGGTCGGCTCGACGACGTTGCCGATCAAGGTGTACGGGATGCTGAAATCCGCGGTGACGCCAGAGGTCAACGCGCTCTCGGCGATCCTGGTGCTGGTCTCGATGGGTCTCGTTGCCCTCGCAACTTGGGTGCAACGGCGATGAGCAGGATCCTGTGTGCCATTGTGCTGCTGGCGTTGCTTGCGGCTTGTTCGCCGGGGACGGATGGCAAGGGCTCCAAGAAGGTCACGCTGCATCTGTTCACGTGGTCGGACTACACCGAGGAGACGGTCGTCAAGCAGTTCGAGGAGCGGTTCGGCATCAAGGTGGTGACCGATACCTTCGGCTCGAACGAGGAACTGCTGGCGAAGCTCCAGGGCGGGGCGGCTGGCTACGATGTGGTCGTGCCCTCGGACTACATGGTGTCTATCCTGATCAAGCAAAAACTGCTGGCCGAGCTGGACCCGGCGAAAATTCCGAACCTGGCCCATGTGTACAAACACCTCAAGGGCCTCTATTACGATCCGAAGAACCACTATTCGGTCCCGTACCTGTGGGGCACGACCGGCATCGGCTATAACGCCGACCTGGTCAAACCACCCCCGGAGAGCTGGCAGGTGCTGTGGGACGAACGTTACAAAGGCAAGATCAGCCTGCTGAATGACGAGCGGGAGGTGTTTGGCATGGCCCTGCGCGCGGCGGGCGAGTCCCTGAACGCGGCGGAGCCCGCCAAGCTGGCAGCGGCCAAGAAGCGGCTGATGGCGCAGAAGGCGCTCGTGAAGACCTACACGAGCGAGAACTACGATCAGCTTCTGGTTTCCGGCGAAGTGGCACTCGCGCATGGCTGGAGCGGGACGATCATGCGGGCCGCGGCCGAGCGTCCGTCCATCAAGTACGTGATTCCCAAGGAAGGCGGCACGATCTGGCAGGACAACCTGTGTATCCTGAAGACGTCGAAGCACAAGGACGAGGCAATGACCTTCGTCAATTTTTTGCTGGAGCCGCAGACCGCCGCGCTGATCACGACCAAGGTAAAGTACGCCAGCGCCAGCGAGGAGGCGCGCCTCTTCGTACCCAAGGAGATCGCGCAGAACCACGCCATTTATCCCCCCGATGCAGTGGTCGCCCGCCTTGAATGGATCAAGGATGTGGGCGAGGCGATCAAGGCCTACGACCGCGCCTGGACCGAACTGAAAGTCCAATAGCCCCTCTCGATTTTCTCAAACGCGCTACGGTATACTGAGGCTCCGTCATACTGAATTGATTAGGAGGTAGCGGTGTTCATACGAATGTTTGCAGTTGCGTTGATGGCGCTGGCTTGGGGCTCTCCGGCATGGGCCGATTTTAAAATTCTCGAATGGGCCTTCGACAAGGATGCGCCGGGGAATCCGCCGTCCGGGTTTGCCGTCGGCAAGGCGAATGGGACTGCCGGAAGATGGGAGGTGAGGGCGGAGCCGCAATCATCTTCTCCTCCGCACGTGCTGGCGCGCATTCCTGCGGATTCGCCGGGCACAGGACCGCAGGTGATTTTCATCGAGAGCGCCGAGGCGGCCAACCTGGACATTACGGTGCGCGTGAAGGCGGTTGCAGCCGGAGACGGCCAAGGGGGAGGCATCGTCTTTCGTGCCGCGGATGACCGCAATTATTATGTTGTCTGGTTCAGCCCCCAGGAGAAAACGGTGCGCCTGGACAGGGTGGTGAACGGCGAGGCGAAGCCGCTCCAGGACCTCGGGATCGAGAACACCGACATCGGCAAATGGCACATGCTGCGGTTGAACGTGGTCGGGCCGGTTTTTGAAGCCTTCTTCAACAACCGACAGGCCCTCTCGGCCCGCGATGAAGCCTGGGAGTTCGGGCGGTATGCGAAGGGAAGGGTCGGGCTCTGGGCGCAGGGGCCCGCGGCCACCTATTTCGATAACGTGCGGTTCACGGCCATGGACGGGGGGACCGGCAGTGCGCCGCTGGGCGGCACGGAATCCACGATCATCAAAAAATAGCGGAGATCTCAATGTTGCGATTGGCCGCCGAGAACACTCGGGCCCGCATTGTCCGTCCTGCGGGGTCTGTGCTAGCATAAGGCACGATCAAAGGCGAGCGACCGGCTTTCAAGGAGTGCAGAGATGGCCGTACTGAAGATTGCGAAACTCGGTTCGCCGGTCCTGCGGGAGATCGCCGCGCCGGTCGATCCGGATGCGATAGGCAAACGCGGATTCCAGCAGTTCCTCGACGATATGATCGAGACGATGGTCGCGAGTGAGGGCATCGGGCTGGCCGCGCCGCAAGTGTCCCGCTCCGAGCAGATCGTCGTCATGGAATGCAAAGGCGAACAGGGGTTCCCCCGGACCATCCTGATCAATCCGGTGATTCTGGGTCACTCGCCCGCGACCGCCGAAAGCTGGGAAGGCTGCCTCAGCGTCGATAATCTGCGCGGGAAAGTGACGCGCCCGGTCGGGGTGCGCGTTAAGTATCTCGATCGTGACGGGAAGTCCGTCGAGCTGGACGCGTCGGGGCTCTATGCCGTCTGCATCCAGCATGAAATGGATCACCTTATCGGCAAACTGTTCCTGGATCGCATGACCGACTTCTCGACGCTCACCCAACTGGAAGAGTTCGACAAGCACTGGCGGACGGAACACGCCGAGGTCATCTAGCCTGCCTTGAAGTCCCTGCTTCGGGTACTCGCGTACATCAGGCCGTACTGGGGGCTCGCGGCCTTCACCTTTGCGGCGGCCGCGACGGCGGCCGCCATCGAGCTGCTTCCTCCCTGGCTCATCAAGATCATCATCGACGACGTCATCGGCGGCAACCGGCCGGGGCTTCTGCCATGGATCATCGGGGGCCTGCTGCTCGCCCACGTCGGCAAGAACGTCGCCTCGTCGTTGCGCATCCGCTGCAACAACACCCTGGAGCAGCGGGTCATCTACGATTTACGCGATGAGGTGTTCACGGCCCTCCAACGCCTCTCGATCAGCTACTACGAGAACCGCTCGACCGGCGAGATCATGAACCGAGTGAACAACGACGTCGAGCACGTCGAGCGCATCTTCATCGACGGCATCGAATCCCTATTGATGTCGTCGCTGACGCTGATCGGGATCTCGGTCATCCTGTTCTCGCTCAACTGGAGGCTGGCCTGCCTGTCGCTGCTCCCCATCCCCGTGCTCGTGTATGCGGCGTCTTACTTCACGAACAAGGTGCACAAGTTCTACCGCGCCGTCCGCGAGAGCTCCGCCGAGCTGAACGCCTATCTTCAAGATGCGATCTCGGGCATCCGGGAGACGATGGGATTCAGCCGGGAGGCCCACGAGCGGGATCGGTTCAATCAACGGAGCAAAGCCTATTCCGACAGCAATCTGCGCGTCATGACGCTCTGGTCCATGTACTCGCCCAGCATGATCGTGGCGGGGAGTCTCGGCAGCGTGATCATTCTGTGGTACGGCACCGGCGAGGTGCTGGCGGGGACCCTGTCCGTCGGCGAGCTGGTCGCCTTTGTCTCCTATCTGGCGCTGTTTTACGTGCCGGTCAACCAGATCCACTCGGTGAACCACATGCTCCAGCACGCCCTAGCGGCCGGAGAGCGGGTGTTCGAGATTCTGGATACCAAGCCGGAAGTGGCGGACGGGCCCGGGGTTGTCCGGCCGGCGGGCCGCCTGTGCGGCGAAGTGGCGGCACGGCACGTATCGTTCCATTACCGGCCGGATATCCCGGTGCTGCAGGATGTGAACTTTCAGGTGCGGGCCGATGAGCGCATCGCGCTGGTGGGGCCCTCTGGGGCCGGCAAGAGCACGCTCATCAAGCTGTTGATGCGGTTCTACGACGTGCAGGACGGGACGATCATGCTGGACGGCCGCGACCTCCGCGATCTGCCGTTGGCTTACGTGCGCGAGCAGATCGGGTTGGTCCAGCAGGAGCCGTTCCTGTTCAACGGCACGGTGCGTGAGAACATCGCGTACGGCGATCTCGCGGCGAGCCAGGCTCGCCTGGAGGAAGTCGCGCAGGCGGCGCGTGCGCACGAGTTCGTGGTCGAGCTGCCGGAGAAGTACGACACCTGGATCGGGGAGCGCGGGGTGAAGCTTTCGGTCGGGCAGAAGCAGCGGATTTCCATCGCGCGGGTGCTGCTCAAAGATCCGCCGATCATCATCTTCGATGAGGCCACATCCAACATCGACACCGAGACGGAAGTGAAGATCCGCGAGGCGCTGGCGGAGCTCACGCGCAACCGGACGACCTTCATCATCGCGCACCGGCTCTCGACGCTGCGCCACGTGGACCGCATTTTCGTTCTCAACGGCGGGAGGCTTGTCGAGGAAGGCACGCACGACGCCCTTCTCGCCCGCAGTGGCCTCTACCGTACCCTCTACGAAGCCCAGTTCCAGATCTAAGGAGTCGTGAAGACTACTTTGCGGTTGGGCCTTGATTGCACTCCATGCTATATCGAAATGGATAGGCATGATGTACCTCGCGGTACAGTATTCGCTTCGTTACAGTCGCGAGGCCTGTTCATTCCAGGTAAGGATATGATAAAGTTTCAAGAGTTGTCATCATTTTGATGAATGAATTCCCGTAGCGTTCCATGTAGCGTAGGGGCACCGACATTGCTTAGCATATAGAGCGAGAGGGCATAGGGTCCTCACAAAGGAGTGAAGATTATGGGTACGCACAGTTACTTGAGCCGGTCGGTTTTGGGGATTTTCGGAATGGCTCTGGTCGCGGGAGTCGGGATGACCGTCATTCCGCAAGACGCGGCAGCCGCCGATAAGCTCGTGTCCGAGGACGAGTTCTCGGCGCTCTTTACGCCGGACCCTGCCGAACCCGACAAGGATGCTGTCAAGCATCGGGGTTTGGCCAAGGTGCCGCGGCCTGGTTTTGAGTCGAAGAAGCGTGAGGCCACGACCCACATTCTCTTCGAAACAGGCTCGGTCCTCTTAAAGAGCCCCGAGTCCTTCCAGCAACTGGACATTGCGGGCCGGTCTTTCAAAAAAGCCATGGAAGTCGGTAAGGCCGACAAGTGGGTGATTGAGATCGCCGGCCATACGGACAATGTGGGCAATCCGCAGGGCAACATCAGGCTCTCGAAAGAGCGCGCGGAGGCCATTCGCCAGTACCTGTTGCAGACGTACGGGCTGCCGGCCGGTTCGGTGGTCGCTCATGGTTATGGCGATGCGTACCCCATCGCTTCCAATGACACCGTCGAAGGTCGGGAAGTGAACCGGCGGGTCGTGTTCAAGGTGACTCAAAAACCGGCGACGGAACAGCAGTAAACACCGATTCCAACGAGCAGGGGGAGGCTACCGGGGAGCCTCCCCCTTTTTCTTACCGGCACAACTTCCGCACCTCGTCCCACTTCACGCCAGGCAACAGCGGCTCGGATGAGCCGGGCGTGGCCGCGGCCAGGGTTTTCATCTTCGCCAGCCGTTCGTCGGTGTCGGGATGGGTGGAGAAATAGGCCGGCAGTTCCCCGCCGCCTGTGTGCTTCTTCAACGTCTCAAAGAACCGGACCATGTCCGCCGGGTCGATGCGCGCGGCCTGTAGCAGGCGGAGGCCTTCGCGATCCGCTTCCGTTTCGGTTTCCCGGCTGTAGTGGAGCGTCGTCAACGTCCGTCCCGCTGCTACCGCCAGCGCGCCGATACCCGTGATGTCTCCAAACACCGCGCCCACGATCGCGGCGATCGAAAGGTCCCGCACCAGCGCCTTCATGGCGTGGCGCCGATAGACATGCTGCATCTCATGGGCCAGTACGCCGGCCAATTCCTCCGGCCGCTCCGCGGCCTGCAGCATTTTCCTGAAGACCACGATCTGGCCGCCGGGAGCGGCAAAGGCGTTGAACACCGGTCCGTCCACGACGGTGACGTGAAAGCGGTAGGGGGAGTCGGGGCGGGCGGCCGCCAGGCGCGCCACGATGCCATCCACGCTGTCCCGCAGCCGGTCGTTGGCGCACCGGCGATCGGCCGGCGCAAGCTGTTGCACGACGGATTCACCCAGCGCCGTCTCCCAGGAAATCGGAATCAGCGGCGTAGCCCACTCGGCCAGCGTCGGAATGCCCCAAAGGATCAGACCGGCGATCAGCACGATGGAAGCAACGCCGGCCAGCAGAATGAGACTCACGAGGCTTGCGTGACGGCGCGGGCCGGCGAATTGCCGCTCGTTCTCCCGGGCAAAGTGTTGGAGCGCACGGAGAAACGCCGGGTCTTCCACGACGACGGCTTCGGGGAGCGGGCTTCCGCGTTCCAGCCGGACCGGCTCGTCAGTGTACGAGCCCTGCGTCTGGGTGATGTCGCCGTAAGGCCAGAAAGCCCGCGTGCCGTCCGCGATGTGCAGTTCGATCCCGCTCGGCGTGAGGACGATGGTGACGGGGCGGCGCGCGGTCGTGCGGCCGTCGAAGTAATGGCCTTGCCAGGAGGCTTGGCTAGCCGGGGAGGGCATCAACGTCGAGGAAGCCGGAGAGCTCTTCGCCGGTGGGGGTGGCGGCTTGTGCCTGTTGCGTGATGTGCTCGATGTCCACCGGCCCCTGCAAGGCCAGGTTCTCCATCTCATAGCGTCTCGTCCGGACCGTCGCCCAGGGGAGGGCCAGTCCCAGACTGGCAATGATGATCACCAGGTTGACGGCATAGAGGCCGAGCAGGCCCGCTCCGGTGACCGTGCAATGGAAACGCGCGCCGGCAAAGGAGGTGTGATCCCAGTAATACCGTCGCTGGAAGGCGAGGTACCACGGCCAGACGAGCCCCAGCGTCGGCAGGGTCAGCAGGAGCGTAAGCACGTACCTGCCGAACAGCGCGCCGGCTTCACCGTCGAAGGTGAACGAGGTGGAACCGAAACGGGAATGGCCGGCCAGGAAGCGCCGCAGGTTGGTCTGGTAGAACGGCAGGTACAGCCCCAGGGTGAACCCTGTGAGCAGAAAGCTCCAGAGTATGATCCCCAGAAGTTCCCGGTAGCCTCCTTGAAAACCGAAACGCACGCCGCGCCAGGACGTGCGGTTCAGCCGATAGCGCATCGCGCCGATGATGGCCAATGGGACGAGGACGACGAAGCCGGCGGCAAGCAACAATTGCCCCACGGGTTCCGCCAACGGGTTGTCCCAGACCATGGGGAGGAATGTCTTGGTGATAAGCACGAGTCCCCCGAACAGGACCGCCGCCTTGAGCCATCCGATGAGCAACTCTCTACCGGTCCCGTGGAAGCCGAAACGGTCGCCGGCGAATTCCGTCTGTCCCCACAGGTATCGGCGGGTGTTCACCTTGGCCCAGAAGGAATAGACACCGAGGGTGAGGAGGGTGAACAGGACGTTGGTGATGAAGATTCCGAAAAGCTCGCTCCCGGAGCCGTGGAAACGCAGACGATGGACGGAATCCGTATCGGCGGGAGCGGCCGCCGCAGATTCTTCTTTCGGGCTGATCCCGGCCGGGCTCGGCGGAGCAGCGGCGGGTCGCTTTCCGATGAAGGGGATCGCCGCGACCACGCCGGCGACCGTCACCCAGACCAGGAGACGGGTTCCGCCGGTCACGAAGACGTCGAGAAAGCGTTCTCCCCAACTGCGCCCGATGGTCAGGGTGGCCTGAACCTGGCGGGGGCTCGCGGAGAAAAATGCGTCGAGCTCGTAGGGGCCCCGCTGTTCGATCCGGAACTCTTTAACAGCCACTGCTCGCCGGTCGCCCCAGATGTAGAACAATGTGGTGGTGACCGGTTCGACGGGGACGAAGGCGCCCGTCGTTTTGGAGGAGAGCCGCACGTTCAGCTTCGCCGCGGGCTGCTCCGCGCCCGATTCCATAAAAATCGTGTAGGTGCCCGTCTCCGTGAACGCCACTTCGGTCGTGCCGGGCGCGGTGACCCGGATGAGACTGCCGATCAGGTTGTCGAGGCTTCTGGCCGCGTAGATCGTGAAGTCCGCCAGTCCCGCCAGGACAAGCAGAAGCGCGGCGATCCAGTACCACCGGCTGGAGGGGGGGCGGCTCAGAAAAGTTCCTTGTAGTTCGGTGCACGAAGTTGTCCGTCTTCGTCGGCGTAGCCGATCGAGGCGCGGTCCCGCCGCGCGGCCTCGTGCAGGTTGATGACGTAATGACCCCGGATACGGCCGATTGTCTCCGCGAACGTGGGCCCGCCTTTCTTTTTGGGATCGGGTGGGCTGTGCGGACCGCCCGCCAGGATTAAAAGGGTGCCCGTGGTGGCCCATTCGGTCTCGGAGAACACGTAGATGTCGGCGAGGGCGTGGGGGCCGAGCTTGTCGCCCTTGCTGGTCGGCGGGATGTACTGGGAGAGGGTTTTGTCCTGGCGAGCCTTCTTGAAGCGCTGCAGCAGCTGGGCGACCTGTTCATCGGTCGTGTCCGGCGGCACGAGTACCGCGACCGCGTTGTATTCCGGCAGTACGGCCACGGTGCGGGACGTGACGTGCGGGGCGCTCGGCGTGCCTGTGGTCATGCCGAGCGTGATGGTGGTCTGGCCCGTCGTCGGGTCGGTCGGCTGGTCCTTGGGGTTCGGAATGACGATCCACAGGGTGAGCCACAGCGCGAGGATCCCGCCCACGACGGCGGCGATCGGATGCCCGCCGGTGGGCTGCCCGGGCTCAGGCGCGCTGGGATTGCGCCAGGCGGGTTCAGGCGTCCCGGCAGACTCGGGGGCCCCGTCGGTCATGGCTGGGCCTTGTTTCCTTCCGTCGTTTTGGCTTCGTCCCACAGGCGATCCATCTCGGCCAAGGTCATCTCGGACAGCGAGCGGCCGCGGGACTTGGCGGCTTGCTCCATGTGAGTGAAACGTGCGGTAAACCGGTTGGTGGCCCCGCGCAGGGCTTCTTCGGGATTGACTTTCACGAAACGGGCGAGGTTGACCAGCGCGAACAGGATGTCGCCGACCTCGTCCTGGAGGCGCCGCCTGGCCGCGTCAGTCGCGTTTGGCGCGACATCGGCCCGCGCCTCTTCCACTTCGCGCAACTCTTCATGGACTTTGTTGACGACCTGGGCGTAGCCGGTCTCGTCGCTCGGCCAGTCGAAGCCGACGCGGGCCGCCCGCACCTGTAGTTGATAGGCGCGCAGGAGCGCCGGCAGCGACTTGGGCACGCCCTCCAACGCTGAGCCCGTCTCGCCGTTGCCGGACCGGTCGGTCTTCTCCTGGCGCTTGATCTCTTCCCAGCGATGGACGACTTCCTCGGCTCCGGACACCTTCGTTTCTCCAAAGACGTGCGGATGGCGTCGGATCAGTTTGTCCGCCAAGGTCTGCAGCACATCCTCGATGGTAAAGGTGTGGTGTTCGCGGCCGATCTGGGCGTGGAAGAGCACCTGGAGGAGCACGTCGCCCAGTTCCTCTTTCAGCTTGGGATCGTCCTGCGCTTCGATGGTTTCGAGGACTTCGTAGGCCTCCTCGATCAGGTAGGGCTTGAGCGACTCGCGGGTCTGCCTGCGGTCCCACGGGCAGCCGCCTTCCCCCCGCAGGCGCGCCATGATCGCGACGACTTGGTCGAACCGTTCGGACATGCGGGCATTATAGAAGAACGG
>CAYYLQ010000009.1:0-81280 GCA_964472655.1 uncultured Nitrospirales bacterium | reverse complement strand
CGGCGTACAACGCCCGCTTGGTCGGGAAGTACCGGAACAGGAGCGCCTCGCTGATGCCGGCGGTTCTGGCAATCTCGCGGGTCGTCGTCCCGTTGAAGCCTTTCTGGGCAAACAAGGACGCGGCGGCGGCAATAATGCTGGCCTGCCTCTCCCGTCCGGAAGACTTCTGCGTCCTCCGCGCCTGGCTTAATTTGATGATCGCGTTCCGCATGTAAGTAAGTGCTCACTCACATGGTAACAGGATGCGTCCCGCGATGTCCAGCGCGGAATGGTTATTATCGGGTTATCGGGTGTACCGAGAGAATAAAATGGTGGGCGCAAAGGCTCAATTAGGTAAACACTTGTATTCACGAAGGGCAAATACCTGCATGGAAAGTCAGCCCTCGACGTGTCGGAAAATAAAACTTCCCCGGGTCTCGTAAAGATCCGTCAGAGCAGGATATTCATCGCTAAGTGTCTGTCCCAGTATCTCCAACGTGCGCTTGTGCAACTGCTTCGCACCATCGTATTTACGCTTGCCCTGGTTGTGGTAAAGCAAGGCAAGATTGTGCAGGACTGTCGCAACGTTAGGGTGCTTAGTCCCCAGGATTCGCTCCCAGATCGTCAAGGCACGTTTGAAGAGCAGTTCCGCCTGCGGGTACTTCTCTTGGGCGCAGTAGAGCTCGGCCAAGTTGTTGAGGTCGGTCGCAATGTCAGGGTGTTCCGCTTCCGTGTTCTGCTCCAGAATTCCCAACGCGCGTGTACAGAGCGACTCGACCCCGTCATACTTCCCAACCGCGCAACACAGTAATGCCAGGTTGATAAGGGTCGTGGCGACGGTGGGGTGTTCCGGCCCCAAGATTTGCTCGCGGATCGCCAACGCACGCTGATACAGCGGCTCCGCCCCGGCGTATTTGCCCTGGGCACGGTAGAGTTCCGCCAGGTTATTCAGGCTGGCCGCGACGTCAGGGCTTTGTACGCCTATCGTCTGCTCTCGGATCGTCAACGAAAGCTTGTACAGCGGCTCCGCCTCGGCGTACTTGCCTTGAACGCGGGAGAGTTCCGCCAAGTTGTTCAAGCAAATGGCGACAGAGGGATGCTCTGTCCCCAAGGTACGTTCCCGTATCGCTAGCGCACGCTGATACAGCGGCTCCGCCTCGGTATATTTGCCCTGGGCACGGTAGAGTTCCGCCAGGTTGTTGAGACCGATGGAGACGTTGGGGTGCGTTACTCCCAACACCCCCTCCCAGATCGTCAAGGCACGTCTGAAAAGCAATTCCGCCTGTCCGTACTTCCCCTGGGCGTAGTAAAGCTCCGCCAAGTTGTTGAGGCTGGTCGCAATGTCTGGGTGCTCCGCCCCCATGATCTGCTCAAAAATCCCCAGCGCCCGCTTGCCCAGCGACTCCGCCTCAGTGTACCTCCCCAGCGTGTGGTCGAGCATAGCCAGATTGATGAACGTCGCGGCAACGGTCGGGTGATCCGGACCCGAGGTTTCTTGCCATATTTTTAAGGCACGCTGATACAGCGGCCCCGCTTCGGCGTATTTGCCCTGGGCGCGGTAGAGCTCCGCCAGGTTGCTGAGGCTGGCTGCCAAGTCGGGATTGCCAGCGTCCAGCGTTTGCTCCCAGATCTGCAACGCCCGCCGGTACAGGGGCTCTGCCTCCGCGTATTTGCCCTGGGCGCGGTAGAGCTCCGCCAGGTTGTTGAGGCAACTGGCCACCGCGGGATGCTCGGGTCCTCTGGTCTCTGTCCACATCACCAGCGCCCGCTGATACAGCGGCCCCGCTTCGGCGTATTTGCCCTGGGCGCGGTAGAGCTCCGCCAGGTTGCTGAGGCTGGCTGCCAAGTCGGGATTGCCAGCGTCCAGCGTTTGCTCCCAGATCTGCAGCGCCCGCCGGTACAAGGGTTCAGCCTGGGTGTATTTGCCTTGAGCTCGGTACAGGTCTGCCAGGTTGTTGAGGCTTGTCGCTACCTTGGAGTGCTCCGGTCCAAGGGCCTTTTCCCAAATCTCCAGTACCCGCAGGTAGAACGGCTCCGCCTCGGGGAACCTGCCACAGTCACGATAAAGTTCAGCCAGATTATGAAGGCTGGTGACCATCTCCGGGTGCTCTGGTCCGAGAGTCTGTACCTGAATCGACAACGCTCGCTTGTATAATTGTTCTGCCTCGGCATACCTGTTCTCGCTCTGGACCCTATAAAGATCTGCGAGGTTGATAAGGCTGATGGCAGTGTCAGGGTGCCCAGGATCAACCGTCTCCCTCCGGATCCCCAGCGCACGTTTATATAACTGCTCCGCCTCGGGGTACTTGCCCTGAACGCGGCAGAGCTCTGCCTGAGTGTCGAGGCCGGCCGCGATCGCAGGATGCGAGGGGCCACGCGTCTGCTCCTGCATCGCCGGCATCTGTTGGTACACAGTCTCCACCTCCGACTGTTCGTCCTGATCACCGCTACGTTCTTCCGTAACGTTGGTCTCGGTCAGAACGTCGGACTGTGCCTGTTCCAGAGTCAGTGTTTGTTGATCCGTGAGCTCTTCTGTCGTCTCCTCCTCCTGATTCCGATTACCTTCACCCCACCCTGAGGCGCAAAGGCTACCGACGGCATCCGCGGAGGCCCCGCGCGCGGTTTTTCCAAGAGTCAAAAAAAACTTGACCGCTGGGTCAGCTTGCCGCTGAGGGTATTTGGCAACCACATACTGCACCGCAGCCAATTCATTCAAGATATCGGGATCGGATATTTTCAGCGCCAACGCTTTGCGGTACCAGATTACCGCGTGAATATTACGCCCCGCAAACCTCTCCACCCGACCACGTGCGATAGAGACCCGGGCTAACTCTGCGTCCTCGTCCTTGTTACCGATTCTGATTTCCGCTTCTCGTAGCAAGCGCCTAGCTTCGTCATGTCGACCTTCTGTGATGGCCTTCAACGCCAACGCATAGGGACCGGCATCGGCAGAGATGTGGGTGGCCAGCTCCCGCGCACGAGGTGAAATTCTCTGGAGGAATTCTACGTGCTCCAGAACGAAGTCTATACGAGGCGCTTTAACTTTGAGCTCCTCCTCGAGCCATTCTACAATCGCATGATTGAAATCCTGCAGCACGCCCCCTCTCACCAGAGAAAAAACGGCGTGCTGCACAGCAGTTCCCATCCTGGGCGTTTCGCTCATAAGCGGGCTCTCATCAGATACCGAGCACCTTAACAATGATGCCGAGGCGCATGGTCATAACGGCGGCCTGTTCCTCACGACCGAGTTCTTCCCTCGAATATCCGGCAGGCACGTCAAGGATCCGCGCTTTCAATTCCTCCTTCCCAATGCCAAGAGCGCTTTCGATTTCCTTGCTGGTCAGGTCACGCGCCAGAAGCTCGGCTACTTCAAATTGTCCGCAAACATTTATCATCATGAGTGACATGCTACGTGACAAAATTAACCGTCACAATCGAGTCAATGCTGGAATTAGGCGGCGGTAAAGACCTGAATGGAGGGCGATTCGGTCGTGATGACCGGGGCGGAGTTCAGGGCTGAACCAGACCCTGGCGGACTGCGTAGCGAACGAGGCTCGCTGTCTCGTGGATGTCGAGCTTTTGCATGATCCTGGTGCGGTGGGATTCGGCGGTCTTGACGCTGATGACAAGGACCGTCGCAACTTCCTTCGTCGTTTTCCCTTCGGCAATCAGCTGGAGAACCTGGCGCTCCCGGGAACTCAAGGGGTCGGGCGGAATTTCAGCCCTGGCGAGATAGGCCTGGACGACAGCGCCGGAGACACCAGGGCTCAAATAGGTTTTCCCCAGGGAGACCTCTTTGATCGCCTGGACCAAGTCAGCCGTTGCCTTGGTTTTCAGGACATAGCCGCTGATGCCGGCCCGGAGCGCTGTCAAGACGTACTGGTCCTCCGCGTGTACGGTAAGAAGGACGGCTTTCGTCTTGGGCGAAACGTGCGCGATCTCTTTTGCAGCATCGACGCCATTCAGTGATGGCATGGCCAAATCGAGAACGGCCACATCAGGTTGTTGATCTTGGGCCAGCTTGACCGCTTCCCGGCCATCCGAAGCCTCCCCCACAACCGTGAACCCTTCCCGCTCAAGGAGAGCTCTCAGGCCGTCCCGAACGATCTCATGATCATCCGCGAGGAGAATTTTGAGGGGCATCGCAGACCTCCAGTGGCACCGTCACCAATAGTTCCGTGCCATTACCTTGCTCGGACGTGGTCGAGAGTGACCCGCCCAAGGCGTTTAGTCTTTCCCGTATCCCCATCAGACCAAGGCCGCGCTCCCCCTTCCTGGCCTGAACGGCTGATGCATCAAAGCCGATGCCGTCATCCCGAATGGAATACATGACGCTCTGATTCGTCCGTCGAATCTGGATGCGCACGTGCTTCGCTCGTGCATGCCTGCACACATTGGTGAGAGCCTCCTGCGTGATCCTGTAGAGCGCGATTTCGATCGTCGGCGACAGGCGTTGCTCTTCTTTGCCCTCCACAGTGATGTGGAGACCCGACCGTGTCGAGACCCCCTGCGCAAGAAATTCGAGAGCAGGGATCAATCCGAGATCGTCTAGGACCGTCGGACGAAGCTCATGGGATAGATGACGGATCTGTCCCTCGATCTGATCGAGGATCGTTTTGATCTTCAGGAGGCGGTCTCGGGCCTGATCAGACGGCAACGAGCAGGAGACCTCATCAACGACGAGATGGACCGAGGCAAGCAGCTGGCTGGCTTCATCATGAAGAGCATGGGCGATCCGCCTAGCTTCCTCTTCCAACCTTTCGTTCAGACTGCGCAGTGCAACATTGGCTTCTCGAAAGCCGCGATGAGTCATTTCGAACGGCGACAGACACTCGACGAGGAAATCCTCCGCCGCCTTCACTGCCCGCTGGTGTTCTTCGAGCGTGCGCTGACCTTCAAGGACAGCCGTGAGCGCTTGATGGTGAAGGGAGGCCATGTCCAACACACCCAGACCCTCTGTCAGAGCTTTACGCCCAAGTTCATAGGCACGCTGCAAGGCTTCTTCACTTCCGCAATGAATATAGTCACGCAGCGCGCAGACATATTGCTCCGTTAAGGCGGAGAAGGCGACTTTCATGAGACGGATCCTCGATAGCGAACGACCAGCACCAGCGCGTCATCCGTTTCTTTGTTGTGTTGGGCCAGGATCGCATCGGCGATCTTCTGCGGCGGGTCGCTCAGGTTCACCTCTTGTGTGAACCCATTGCGAATGCCGTCAGTCGCAAAGATCAGCGTATCTCCATTCATCAAAGGGATGATGGACGCGCACGGAGAGGGCAACCGGTTGCCGAGCACCCCGCCGCGGAGGAGCAGAGACTCCTGCTTCGGGTTCGCTGTCGCTTCCGCACGCAGTAACCAGCCTTCCACATTACCCACGCCAATCCATGTCAACGTCTCGTCAGCCTCATTCAACAACGCGAGGCTCATCACCACGCCACGGGTCCCCTGCAGACGCTCATGGCAACGTCTCAGCATTGAGACGATGGATTCACGGGAGCAGCTTTCCAGCGCAGTGGTGGCGATTCGAGCGGCCGTGGCGGCCTCTGCGCCATGTCCTATGCCATCCATGACAGCCACCAACATACCTTGGGAAACGGGTTGCGCGACATACGCGTCGCCCGATTCGGTTTGTCCTGGCATTGCCTGTGCGGCAACTCCATATTCAATCAACGAGCTTAGCGTAGCCATTTTTTCGCCGTGACGGTCGTACCTTGTCCGCCTGTGGAGATGATTTCGAAATCATCCACCAAACGTTTGACTCCCGGTAATCCCAGGCCGTAACTGCGAGATGTGGAGTAGCCGTCTTGCATGGCCAGCATCGTGTTAGGAATGCCTGGCCCCTGGTCGCAGGCCATAATGGTGATACCGCGTTTGCCGTTCTGGGAAAGGGGAGTTAAAACAATTTCGCCCTTTTGGGCATAGACGACGATGTTGCGCGCCAACTCCGAGATGACTGTCGCGATAATGGTCATATCCGTGGACAAGAAGCCCAACTCACCCGCCAACCTACGGCCCCGTTGGCGAGCGGTCACGATATCCACGTCCGATTCAACCGGCACGCGAACGGTTGTCTCTGGGCTTGCTGACATAGCAGACACCGAACGTTACGAAGAAGACTGGCCGCGGCCTCGGCTGAGAGTGCCGAGTTCAAAGCCTCTCACTTTCGTTTTCTGGTTCAAATAGAGGAGGCCTTCTTCTAAGTCGAGCGCAGTGGGGACCCCTTCAAGGGTCAAACCCAACTGGACCATTGCAAACGCGACTTCGGGCTGGAAACCCACAATCACGGTTTCCGCCCCCCGCAGCCTGATCATATGCGCGATGTCGCGTAGAGTGCGGGAAGCGAAGGAATCCATCACATCCAGCACCGTGACATCCACGATGACCCCTCGGGACCGGAACTTGCCCACTTGCGCCACCAACGCGTCCCGCAAGCGCAGCAAGTCAGCGTCGCTGAGCTCGGCCTGGAAAGTCGCAATCAGATATTGGCCTTGTTTGAGGATAGGTACTTCCACTGCTTAGGTCCTTTATGTTGGCAGGGACGCCTGCTCGATCTGGGCGACCTTATAGCCTAACAGCCGTTCGGCCTCCTCGATGCCGCCTTGCAGGTCGCCAACCGTGTTCATCTTGCCCAAGTCCACGCCGATGGTCACCAGCGTATTGGCGATTTCAGGAGACAACCCTGTGACGATGACGGTCGCGCCCAGGAGCCGCGAGGCCTCCACCGTCTGCACGATGTGGTTGGCCACGTTGGAGTCCATCGCGGCGACGCCGGTGATGTCGATCACGACGACCTTGGCGCGGTTGGTGCGGATCCCCCGGAGCAACTGCTCGGTGAGCTGGCGGGCGCGAAGAGGATCGATCACGCCGATGATCGGCAGGATGAGTAGCCGCTCCCGAACCTGCAGCACCGGCGTTGAGAGCTCGCGGATGGCCTCTTGCTGCTGCCGGATGACACGCTCGCGCTCTTGAACGAAACCCACGGCCACCGTATTGGCAATCCGGTTGGCGGCGGGTTCGTACGCGTCCAAGATGTTGTTGAGCTTCTCGAAGTCCGCCTGATGCTTGGCGAACAGCGAGCGCGCGAGCACGTCGCGCAACAGCAAGACGATACCCACGACCTCGTCGGTTTGCACCCCCCGCGGGATGATGCGTTCGGACAGGTTGCGCGCATAGGCTTGCAGCGCCTCGACAGCACCGGTCTCCAGCACTTCTACATAGTTATCATAGACGGACGTGGCTTCGGCGAAAATTTCCTCTCGGCTCATCGCCGTGAGCAACTTGGCTTCGGTGATGCGCCGCGCCCATTCCTCGCGGAGTTGCGTACGATTCTGACGCAGGTGCGCCACCAATTCCCGAAGCAACGCAGCGATGGAATCGTGGGGGGGGGAAGCGGTCATTGTTTTAGATTTGCCGTTACTCATCATACCCTCCTTTTGCCACTCTTACGACAAACGAGCAGGAACCATAGTCCTCAGGAACTGTATTATAGAAGTTGCTCGCAATTTCGCGATACTGAAAATTTTTACTTCGCCCAATCTTCAATAATCCCCCTGGAATCTCAGGAGGTTATGTCGAACGTCCGGCGGTGGCGCCTTCGACGGAATGCGGCTTGCGCATCCACTCTTCGAGGACGGCGACCTTGAATCGCCACTGTCCTCCAACTCTATATGCCGGCAGGCGACCTTCTTTGACCAACCGATAGATCGTTCGTTCAGTAACGGCCAAATACTTCGCTACTTCTTCAACGGTCATCAGCGAAGTACCTGTGAGGGGCTGCTCTTGATCTTTCTGTAGCGACATGTGGCGACCTCCCGTTCAGGTCAGGTCCAGAATGCGACGTGATCGTTGTTTTTGTTTCCCTTCTGAAATCCGATGACCATCTTCGGAATTCCTAAGACGCGATAGTCTGTGAGGGTAAACCGGTGCAAACAAAGGCTCAATCAGGTAAATACTTGCATTTGAGGAGGGGAAAGACCTGAATCTAGGTTTCGAGAAAGGAGAGGGGCCTGGGCTGATGCCTGCGAGCGCGTCGCCACAGTCCCATGACCAGCGACGGCTCAGTTCAGGGTAACGGTCTATGAGTCGAAGGCTTTCGCTCGCTTGGGGTCTCGCCTCGTGTCCAGGCGTCGACTGTCCTGGCCCTGAAGCGCCACCCACTTCCAACCCAACGGGCGGGAAGGTTGCACTCTTTCATCAGCTGGTACACGGTCGGTTCGGTAACGGCCAAAAACGCCGCCACCTCTTTGACGGTCATCAGCGAAGCAGCCCGGGGAGGTGGCGCTTCATATTTCTGTAGCCACATGTGGCGACCTCCCGTTCAGGTCAGGTCCAGAATGCGACGTGAAGCCATTGTTTTCGTTTCCCTTCTCAAAACGATATCAGTTCAGAGAGAGAATGCAGGCTCGCATGGGGGAGCAGGCGGTTCCACCGGAGGTGGTGGCACGACAAAGCCTGCTTTCTCTAAGGTCCGCCTCGACACTGTGGAGCCTTCGGGGTGACCTGGTATGTTTTCGGTCAAGATCCACAACTCTAACAGCTGTGGTAATCCAGAACTGTCACACTCGAGATAGCCCAGGAATGTCGCCGGAGCGGTTGGTTCTTGCACGGCCGGTGCAGTCTCACTCACGACGTTGCCCTCCTGTTTCTCTCTTGTTCTTTGCATGCTTTACCGTCCGGATTCCTTATCTGTCAGATGCGCCACCAGATACGGCGCTTTCTGAAGAGCGGGCGACCCGGCCGTCAACGGCGGATCGAATTCCAACCCCGCGTTGTCGCCGTTTTTCCAGATGACCTTGGCGGCCAGGTCCTCGGTCACCTCCCGCCCGTCGACGCTTTGGAACCGGAAGCGGATCGTGACTGTTTGGTTCGTCTTGAGGGGCTGCCGAAGAGTGATCGCCACGCCGGTCCGGCTCAGGTTGTTCATGCCCCCCCAGTACACATTGCTGTTGCCAGCTACCAAGATGTCCACACGCGTCAGGAGATGACACCGCGGCGTCCCGCGCCGCTCCCCGACCATCGTCCCCACGGCTCCGGCTACTGGTTCCATTATTTATTCACCCTAAGTATTTCTCTGGCTGACGTTAACGCAACGCGGCGGCGCTGGTGCCTTCAAACAAATCCGACCGTTGCATCCAGGCGTCAATCATCTCAACCTTGAATCGCCACTGCCCGCCGACTCTGTACGCCGGCAAGCGACCTTCCTTTATCAAACGATAGACAGTCCGTCCGTTAATGGCCAAATACGTCGCCACCTCTCCAACCGTCATCAGCGCACCGATTGGCTTCTGCTGTTCTTCCGGTTTCTTCACCAACATGCCCCCTCCCTGTTGTCACCGCTGGCAAGCGTCTTATGCAAGACGTTTGCTTACCGTTTAACCATGGAGTATCACAGGCTGAACCATCAGGTCCGCCCTCCCGTCCTGCTTCTGGTCCTGATAGATTTCATTGCATGTATGGTCCCATCCGAGTCGCTCCTTGACGTCGGCGAGACAAGGGCTATATTCGCCAAGCGCAGCGGCCACAATGGCTTTCTCAATATTGTTCCGTGGGATGTGCTCCGCCACATTCAGTTCAGCCTCAAGCAACTGGCCAACGGCGAAATTGCGGTATTCACCGCTCACGTTTTGCCATCCGATCGGGCGATCGTGCGGGTCGAAGGGAGTAATGGCGAGAACTTCTTCGCCGGCAACGACCAACCGGATGAGGTGTGCAACCAGCGAGAGACTAACGGTCCCTTCGGGAGTGCGTTGTCCTTTGTGATCCGCAACCCGGATATCCGTGCTTTTGATCGGAGTGATCCCCCTGCCATAATAAACGCCATGAACCATCAGGTCCGCAAAAGTCAGTTGCCTTCCTAGGAAGCTTTCCAGATCTTCATTCGTACGCACGATCTTCTCGGATGGCAGTTTGCCGCTGATGGCCAATTGGAGGATGGAGCGGCCCTTGTGAATGCGATCACCGATGAGAGAGACGTTGTTGGGAAACACAGCGGCAAAGGCCCTTGGAGCTAATTGTGCATATTGCGTGGCGGCCATTTTGCCTAAATCATTATGGAGCAATTGCGGCTCCTCTCTCGAACGGGCTAGTTGCAGTTTGATCGCCGACTCCATGATGACCGGCGTCGGGTTGTTCAACACCGACCCGATGATGCCGCCCGCAGTCGCCATTTGAATTCGTGGCGAGTGAATTAAGAATCGTTGTAGACAGGCATTCGGTGCCCACATATCTCGGGCCATCTTGTCGCAGAGCCTGATCTCTTCAAAAGCGCCCACTTCTTCTTTAAACTCTTCGGGTGCGAGGAACGTCTGGCCCCGGCTTGTCTCGCCACCATGGTCCCGGAGTCGCAGAAAGGGGAAACCTTCGCAACCCCCCAGGAGAATCGCGACCCCTACCAAGCCCAGGCTTCTGCCAAAATCCCTGCGCGAGAGCTTTGATGGATGCCGCGTATCCTTGCCCTTATTATCAATTTGATAGTGTAAGGACATGGCTCGCCTCCTTCTGCGCAATATCTTGTTCAATATCGCAAACTCCTCCCACATGACGCTGATGGACGGCAATGACGTGGTCCCAGATATTTCCGCATGAGAGGCAGCGCCACCCTGAGAATTCCAACTGACCCACACCGTTGCCCCAATCGTAGAAAATTTCGCTAACCATTAACCCGGAGCAGCGCTGACAATACATGGCGTCTCCTTCCAACAGCGCAATGTCAGCTCCTCCTGCTTCGATTGGCAGTTCATTTATGATGCTCACGGTCACCCCCGAATTCACCCGCAGCTTATTAGTAGGGACGGTAAATCAATGCGCCAAGATGGACAATCAGGTAGAAACCGGCATTCTGGAGGGGGAAATACCTGCGTGAAAGGTGGAAGTGACCCCCAAATCTACCAACTCCAGTGCACGCTTGGTTAGGCATTGACAGGTGGAAAAGGATCGTGGGCTTTCAGTCCTCAGCGATCGGAGACGAGATGCATTCAGTCCACAGCGCGCTGCCTCTGCACTGGGATTTTTGAACACATGGCCGGATCGGCCTTCTGACAAATTACTTGATTGCCGCGTCAGTCCTATGGAACACCGCATTCTGTGGGTTGTGGATAACGCACTGCATTGGGATCTGCACTAGGAAAGGAACTAGATGACCTGATTTTACGGGCGAGGACTAGCCGCTCATCCGGCATAACCCCTAGAAAAACGCCTTTGTAAGTTATTGGTCTTCCGCGACTTTCCGGCCATTCCCGTCTTCTCAAATTATTTGGCATCCGATACGGGCCGTCTGTTGCGGCGGGAAAATCAGCTCCTGGGGGCGGCGCGTTTGTTCATGAGTATTGCCGCGGCCCGTTCGCCGGTCTCTTTCACTTGGATGCCCATCTTGGGATGGGATGGCTCGACATCGACGGGGAGTCGGTGCGCGCGCAAGCGCTCGGCCACGATCGGGCCGACGGCCGAAATGACCATCCGCTCCATCGCCTGCCGCAAACGGTCGGCGCCGCCTTCCCGCTCAGCGACCTGCAGCACATGATCCACCTGCACGGCATTGGTGAACAGCACGACCTCCGCCTCGCCGCGCATGATTGCCTGCACCGCACGGGTCAACGGCCCGATGTCTTCCGGCAGCATCCAGTGATAGACCGGCACCCGCGTGACGACCGCCCCCCGGTTCCGAATCGCGTCCAGCAACTCGACGTTCGACACCCCGTATTCCTGGACGGCCACGTTCATGCCCTTGAGCGGCCGGCCCATGCCATCGAGCGCCTTGACGAGATCCCGCCACGTGTTCGGCTCCGGCACGGCGAGGGTAGGCTGGAGGCCCTGCTCCCGGAGCACGGCAAGCGGCTTGGGCCCGCGCACGACCAGAAGTGTCTTTCCGAGCGCGGCGAGGGACTGCGCCCGCGGCCAGCGTGTATCCAGCACCTTGAACATAAATCGGGTGCCGACGCCGGTGAGGAGGATCACCATGGCGAACTCGCCGGCCAGGAGGCGCGCGCCGAATTGGAGGACGTCGCTGTTTTGTTCCAAGGGGACTTCGCGCATGGACGGCGCGACGAGCGGGCGGCCGCCATAACGCTCGATGAGCTGCGTCATTTGGTCCGCCAGGCGGCTCTCGAAAGCCACCACGCGGAGACCTTCATATCCGGGCCGCACGCTGCCGGAAGCCACAGCCGTCCCCCCATCCGTTCAATTGACAGCATCACGCGAATACGACTACGCTACTTTCACCGTGCGCCCGTAGCTCAGCTGGATAGAGCGTCGGGCTTCGAACCCGCAGGCCGCAGGTTCAAGTCCTGCCGGGCGCACCACCCTCCGTCTTTGAACATGAGAACAGAAGAAGTTTGGAGCGGGAAACGGGATTTGAACCCGCGACCCTCGCCTTGGCAAGGCGATGCTCTACCACTGAGCTATTCCCGCCCCGAGCACTGAAGAGAGCCGCAGTATAAGGGGAATCCGGAAGGCGCGTCAAGGCGCGGCGACGGGGAACTTGGTCCGAATGATCTGCTCCACCGCGGGGAAATACCGCTGCGGCAGATTCTTAAAACGGCGGCGGCATTCCAGGACGGCCAGGTCGGCGTTGGGAAACTGCTGTGCCGCCTCCAGGAGGTTGTTGTAGTACTCACGGACCTTCGACTCGACCCGACTGTCCCTGGCGCCGGCCACTTCCTCCGCAGCGTCCCCCATCCGCCCCTCATGGGCGACGATCGCTTGGAAGCAGATGCCCTTGAAGCGCGAGGCGACCGTGCCCCTGCTGATCCCGAGACGCTGGGCGACCGCATCAATCTCAAACCGCAGCTCCCGCATGACCTCGAGAAAGGCCCCGTCGCCCGAGATGTCCCGCCCTCCCGAGCCCGCGATGATCGCCCGGCCCGCCGCCTGCAAAGGTACGCTGAGGTTGAGATCGGCCTCGGTGATTACCTGCCCCTCGGCGAACACCACCGCGCGTTCCACGGCGTTGCGAAGATCGCGCACGTTGCCCCGCCATTCCTGACGGCGCAGCGTCTGCATGGCGCGCTCCGAGAAGCCCACGATCGCCTTGCCCGCCTGAGCGGCGAAGTGCTTCAGAAAGTGCTGCGCCAGCAATTCCACATCGCCCGGCCGCTCGCGCAGCGGCGGCAAGGTGATCTGCACGACGTTGAGCCGGTAATACAGATCCTCGCGAAAGCGTTGAGCCGCCACCTCTTTCTCGAGATCGCGGTTGGTCGCGGCGATGATCCGTACGTCCACCTTGCGCGGCGTCGCGCCGCCCACCCGATCCACGTCGCCCGACTGGAGCACCCGGAGCAGCTTCGTTTGGAGATCGAAGGGCAGTTCGCCGATCTCGTCCATGAACAGCGTCCCGTGATCGGCCTGCTCGAACCGTCCCTTCTTGTCCGCGTAAGCGCCGGTGAAGGACCCGCGTACGTGCCCGAACAACTCGCTCTCGGCCAGCGTTTCGGTGATCGCCGCCATGTTGACCGCGACGAACGGGCCTGCGGCCCGCGGACTCAGCGTGTGGAGAGCGCGGGCCAACAGCTCCTTGCCGGTGCCAGTCTCGCCCGTCAGCAGCACCGGGCTGGGCGCCGCCGCGACCTTTTTGATCATCTGGAAGACCTCGAGCACCCGGCGGTCGCCGGTAATGAGCCCGTGCGCCGCGCACTCGGCCATGGCCGCTTCCTGATCGTGACTGAGCTGCGACGGCGCCGAAACGGTCACGGGGCGGAGGTCGTCGAACCGTTGTTCCAGCTCTTCGACCTGTGCGACCAGTCGGTCCCGTTCCACATGCGCCTTGTGAAGCGCGTCGTCCAGAGCCTTCAGCTGCGTCTCCATCTCGCGGACCTGGCCCGTGGATCCCAGCGCCGTCTCCCGCAACTTCTGCGCCTCGTCAATCGCTTGATCGAACTCCCGGTCGTGCGCCTCCAACCGGGCGCGGCCGGCAGCCAGCGCGGTTTCCGTCTCCCGCATCCGCCTCTCCAGCGCCGCGAGCCGCACGCGTACAGCCGTCCGTTCGTACACGGGCACCACGACCACAGCCCCGAGGAAGGCAACCAGCGGCGCAATGATGGGCAGAACCTGGCCGAAGGCTTTGAAGAGGCTGTGGGCCACACTCACGTAGACCAGTCCGGCGCCCGCCACCCGCAACAAGGCAAACGTCCACGCGCGGGTCGAAACGGCCAGCGCGCCCACAAGCCCCATGAGAATGACCGCCAGAAACGTCCCGAGCGAAGACAGGGGACGCAGCCAGCGCTCCGTAAAGATCGTATTGAGGGCGTTGGCATGGACGAACCCTCCAGGCGCGGCCCCGCCAAGGGGAACAGCCTTGAGATCGAAACCCGTCGCCGTCGTCAGAATGAGCACCGTGGCGCCCTTGAACTGCGTCTCGATGTCGCGACGGCCTTCCGGCGTGGCGGCCAAGGCGAGGACGCTTGAAAACCCGTAATGCGGAAGGAAGGTCTCGGTCCACGGCCCGGTATAGTTGATCAGCATCTGGCCGCGCTCATCGACGGGAATGCGGGCGATGCGGCGGGCCTCCCCGTTGAAGCTGCGCAACTCCACGTACCGCCCTGGCACGATCAAGACCTGGTCGGGCGACACGTCGAACGCTCCCATGGCCACCCGCAACGCGAACGCCGGCATGAGCCGGTCCTGCACCTGCACCACCAGCGGAACGCGCCGGATCACGCCGTCGGAATCTCGGTTGGATGCGATGTGCCCAAGCCCCCGCGCGGCCGCCGCCAGATCGGCTTCAGGCATGAAAACCCGCCCGGTGGCCAGAAACCTTCCGGAGTCCGGACCGGCCTTCCACGGCAGTCCCGCAGACCCCAGCGTGTTGGCCAACACCGCCTGCCCTTGGACCTGGGCGGCATCGCGGGACTTCTCGGTGCCGGCCGGAAAGAGGTCCACGCCGATCGGCAGGTACACCCCCTGGGAGTCCGCCATGGCCTTCAGGAAGCGCAGATCGCTGTCGGCCGACGGCACGCTGAAGACCACGTCGAACGCAATCGCCTTCGCGCCGGCGTGCGTCAGAATCTCCACCATCAGCGCGTGAACCGCCCGGTCCCAGGGCCAGCGGCCCAGCGTGGACACGCTGGTGTCGTCGCAGTCAATGAGCACGATACGTGGGTCGGTGGGAATCGCCTGGCGAAGCCCGAACCGGATGTCGAGGGTCTTGTCTTCCCAACTCTGAAAGGCGCCTGGCCAGAGCCAGAACAGGACCGCCACGAACAACCCGCAGGCCGCCCCGGCGGGCAACAACCGGCGGATGTTGGGACGATCCGCCGCCTCGATCACTTGGTCTTCATCTCGTACACGCCGTCCCAATCGGCCGGCGGCGGGTTTTTCAGAAATTCCTCGGCCCGCTCGAGGTAGAGCTGCGAAGGCCCGTCCGTCTTGTCGATCGCAAGCGCCCGGGTGAACGCGGCAGCGGCCGCAGCCCAATCCCGGCGCTTGTAGGCCTCCAGCCCGTCGTTATAGGCCGCCCGCACCTGTTGTTTGCTCTCGGACAACGCGCCTTTCTGGCCTGTCATCACTTCGTACACGCGTATGCCCTGCTTCTTGCCCTTGACTCGCAGCAGATCCAATTCCCGCCACTCCACAGCGTCCTTGGTCATCTCATATGTCCGCTCGGTCATCATGACCTCGGTATGAAACGGCTTGTTGGCGCCCTCGACACGGGAGGCCAGATTCACGGCGTCCCCCATCACGGTGTACTCCATGCGGGCATCCGAACCCATGTTGCCGACCAGCACCACGCCCGTGTTGAGGCCGACCCGCATCGCCAGCTCCGGGCGCCCTTCCTGCTTCCACTTTTCGCGGAGGGGACCCATGGCGGCCTGCATGTCGAGGGCCGTCTGCGCCGCACGAAGCGCGTGGTCCTCCTGCGGCAGGGGGTCGCCGAAAAACCATAGCATGCCGTCGCCGATGAACTTGTCCAACGTGCCCTGGTGGCCGAACCCGATGCGGGTCATCTCGTTGAAATACTCCTGGAGCACCTTCTGCACCACTTCCGGCTCGATGCCCTCGCAGAGACTGGTGAACTCCACCACGTCCGTGAACAGGATCGTGAGCTCCTTGCGCTGGCCGCCCATGAGACGATCCGTACTGTCGCTCAGAAGCATGTCCACAACGGCCGGCGCGAAGTAGGGCGCGAATGCGGCCCGGGTTTTGCGCTTCTCGATCTCGCCGGCGGCATACCGGTACGTCACCATGCCGGCGCTGGACAGCACGCCGACGATCACGACGGGCGCCACCGGCAGGATCCGCCCGAACTCGATGAAGCTGAACCACGCTCCGAAGACATACCCGCCGATCATCACGATCGCCACGAGCAGATAGATATAGGGCTGCAGCCAGAGCGAAAGCAGCGCAATTCCGATCCCCATCCCCAGCACCAGCAGAATCACGGTGGTCGGCTCCGACTCGACTAGGAACTGCTGGGTCAGAATGGTATTGATCATATTCATGTGGACCCCGTTGAGCGGGTACGCCGACTCCACGGGGACGGTGCCGGTATCGCTCGCTCCCGTCGTGGAGGCCGCAAACAGCGCCACGGCGCCCTTTAAGTTTTTCTCCAACTCGGGGCGCTTCTCCGGGTCGTCCGCTTCCTCCAGCAGATCGGCGGCGGAGATATGCATGAACGCTTCTTGCCACGTATTGGCGAAATTCACCGTGAGCCGAGCATGCTCATCCACGGGAATCCGAAGATCCCGTTTCGCGCGTTCGCCGGGCAAGAGGGCATCACGGATGATCACGGCGTCGGACTCAAGACGGACCTTGGATAAGTCGCTCTCCAGAAGGTCGACTACAACCCTGAACGCAATGGCGGGAAACAGGCGGTCCTTGGTCTGCACAAGCAACGGGTTGCGTCGCACTCCCCCGTCGGTGTCGGCCGTCCGCGAAATATGGCCGATGCCGCGGGCGACCTGACCGAAAGCCTCCATGGGGAGAAACCGCGTTTTGGCGTAATAGAGGGCAACGGGGGAATTTGCCGGCGCGGGCGCCGTATGGCGACGAAGGAGCTCGGTCGGATACTGCATCTCCCGCTTCAGGTCCGCCTCTTCGTCCGATTGGGTCTCCAGGCTCAGGCTGAGGTCCAGCGCGCTGGCGAGATACACACCCCCCATCGCGGCAAGCGCTTGGGAGAACGCGCGGTCGTTTTCGTTCTTGGGATCCTGCTTGGGATTGGTGGGGAACGGAAAGAGGACGTCGAAGACGACGGCCCGAGCGCCGAGATCCCGGAGTGTGTCGACCACCCGCGCATTGAGCGCCCGGGGCCAGGGCCACCGGCCGAGGATGCTCACGCTGCTGTCATCTACATTAACGTGGACGAGACGCGGGTCCTGTCGAATCGGACCTCGGAGCTGATGCATCCGGTCACTGATCCGGAGATCCAACTCCTTGAGATAGGTGGGGAGCGCAAGTTGCAGCAGCCCGATCACACAGGCCGCGGCAACACCAGCGACCAACGGCGGACCATACCGGGCGATGTCGGGCCGCTTTACCCGACCTCCCATAGCGCCCCTTCATGTGCCTGGACCTGCTGCCCGACCCAAACACGGCTGGAGTCCGGACC
This sequence comes from uncultured Nitrospirales bacterium, assembly GCA_964472655.1. Lineage (GTDB taxonomy): Bacteria > Nitrospirota > Nitrospiria > Nitrospirales > NS-4 > SCTG01. The sequence continues at coordinate 63,762 of CAYYLQ010000009.1, read as the reverse complement.
GCCGTTATGGATTCTTCTCACCGCCACTCTTGGACCGGCCCATGGTCCCCATCGTCTCGAGCGGCTTCTCGCCCTTCTTGCTGCGACCCGGCACGCCGATGATGTCGATAGGCTGCTCCGGCTTCTCCGGCTGCTTGCCCAAGTTGCGCTGGCCGACCTTCGCAGCCGGCATTTCGATGTTCTTGCGGTCGCGCGCGACCTGCAGATCGTCCTTGTTGGACGTATAGATCGGCACCATCGCAGAAGCCCAGTTGGGGTCCTTCGTTTTACTCTTGAGGATGCCCTGCACTTTCGTCAGATAGACCGTCGCCTCGCTGACCTGGTCTCCCCCGATCAGCGCGGACTCGAACGGCACCGTGCTGGCCATCGCCTTGATGGTCTCATCGCCGAACGGCGCAGAAATCTTGAATTCCGCCGCCGCGCCCTCATCGCCGAACGAATATTTCTGTCCGCCCTGGATACGGGCTTCATTGGTAAACACGTTGGGCACGAGATGCACCACCTTGCCCTCCGCCGTGTAGTAATCCAGCTTCAAGTACGCGTCTTTCTCGGATTCGACGTAGATGACCAGCCGCTCGCCTTCGACGAATGGCTCGCCGTCTTTCTTGTTGGTCGAGACCTTCAGCCCGAAATTGGAAGAGGCCGGCACGACCGCCGGATCCTGGACCTTCTTGGCGAGTTCCTTGGCGTTCAGCCGCTGCCTGATGAGCTCGGCGACCTCTTTCGAATTCGGCGTCGCGGTCATCCAGACGCAGACTTGACTGGCTTTCACCTCCTGCTTGATGATGCGCTCGTTGCTGAGCCCGACCCGGCTGGCCGCCGCGACAACTTCCGGTTCCAGTGTCCGGTTACCGAGCCGGTCCGCGTGTTCCGTGTAAGCCTTGATCTTCTTCAAAGCAGCTTCCCGGGCAAGAGCCAACGCCTTCTTCTGGGCCGACAGGAGGCTCTCATCATCACCCAAGCGGTAGCACGCTGAACCCTGCACCTGGCTGCCATCGGCGGACACGGCCTTGGCTGGCTCGACAGCCAATTGCGGTCCGGCGAAGGCTTGACCGGAAAGAAAGCCGGTCACCAACACCATCGAAACGATTTGTGGGAACGCTGGGTACTTCATCGAATCCTCCCCGCTGCTTCCTCGCAATTTCAAGCACATTGTCGCCCTTGGGCAAGCGCTTGTCAATCCTCGAGATAGCCTTGCCCCTTCTTCCCTGCCCTCAATAGACGCAAGGCTGATACCAGATCTGCGCTCATCCGCAGCCTTCCGGAATCAGGACTTTAATATTTGCAAAATCAGGCGATTGCGTATGGAAACAGATGCACGACTTCTCAACAGAATCGGAGGCGAGTGCGTCGGCCATGCATGGGTTCCCATGCAGGCGCACAATACTTTCATCGCCTTGATGTATTTAGGAAAATTTTGCCGCAGGGGGATCGGCAGGTGAGATGCGGATACCTTGGGTCGAGCCGTCGGACGGCGGGGGACCGGCCTCGCTCAGAGGAACCGAGAACCCTGCGGCATGGGTGTGGCCGCCGCCGCCGTACTTGACGGCGATCCTGGCGACATCGATGCCGCCCTCTTCCGAACGCAGGCTGAAGTGGCGTCGCCCGTTGCGGTCATGCCAGATCAGACAGAACGGCCGGCCGGGTGAAAGTTGTTCACCGATCTGGCTGGTGAGAATCGCGCTTTGCACGCACGGCACCGTCTCCCCTTCGAACCGGACCCACATCGTATGGCGGATGATCTTCTTCACCAATTCCTGCTCGAACCGGAGGATGGCTCTTCCTTCCTGTTCGAGCGCATCTTTCTTCAGGGAATCCCACACCTTGAAATCGTACGGGTAGGAATTCAACCCCGCGCTGACCTCGCGGCTGCCTGGAAGCTTCCACACCCACAGATCCTTGTCCTGCACGTATTGGAGCAACCAGGGCGCCGCCGTGCCGTGGGCCCACTCCCAAGCCAGCACGGCGCCGCTTTTCCCCAGATCGAAGTGGACGTACGGCAATCCGTCGAGGGCCTCTTTCGCCGTGATGTGGTGGTCAAGGACTTGGATGGCCGTCGCCGTCTTCGCCATCTGCTCGAGGACCGGCCGGGGATAACTGAAGTCGACGATGACGACCCTGCGTCCCGCGCAGCTGATCGGGGGCGGGTGACCATGATCGGCGGGAACGAATTCGGCCGCAGGGTATCGTTTCCAAATCGCCCAGGCGGCACCAAACCCATCGGTGCATTCGGCATGGTAGAGAACCAGATCGGGAACCATCAATCCGTAGCATAGCATGACGACGCGGAGAGAAAAAGAGCACCCTGAATTGCATGCCACGCAGTGGTGTGTTAAACAACTTTCATTGTGGCGCAACGCGACCGGGACTGGCCCGGCTACACCCAGTGGTTCTTCTGTCCTGACTGCAGTTCCTTGTGGACCCCTTGCGCATCCGGAGTCGCCGCGATCAAACGCTCTCAGCTGATCACGGCTCCTTTGGCCTCCGCCGCCACCCCTTCGCAACCGTGCCCAGTCTGCACCGGTACTCTCGAAGGCAGCACCCATGAGCTCTGATCCCCCGCCGGCTTTTCGGCTGGACAAGCAAACATTCTCGTATGCTACACTCCGACCATGCAGGTCCTCACGGCGCTCTCCAAAACCGCGGTCACAGAGGACGCCCTCGAGGAAGTCTGTCGCGAAATCTCCGCCGGATTGGCCGGTCGGTCGGTGGACCTGGCGTTCGCGTTCTTTTCGCCCGACCATTCCGACTCGGCTGACCTCATCGTCGCAAAGATACACGAACGGCTCCGGCCCACCGTTCTGCTCGGCTGTTCCGCCGAGAGCGTGATCGGCGAGGCTCAGGAAGTGGAAGGCCAACCGGCGCTGTGCCTCTGGGCGGGTCACCTGCCAGGCGCTACGCTCACGCCGTTCCACATTGAGTACATGGAGGCGGGCGACGGGGTCAGGCTCAAGGGCTGGCCCGACCAGATGCCCGGTCTCGAGCACAACCCCTCATTCCTGGTCATCGCCGAACCGTTCACCACGACGCCGGCCGAGGCCTTCCTCGAAGACCTCGCAACACGCTACCCCGGCGCGACGGCGATCGGCGGGATGGCCAGCGGTGCCCAGGAACCCGGCGCCAATCGCCTTCTCTTCAACGAGACCGTGGTGGACAGCGGCGTAATCGGAGTGGCCGTGACCGGCGCCGTCAGCATCCGCACCATCGTTTCACAAGGCTGCCGTCAGATCGGCGATCGCTTCATGATCACCCAGGCCGAGCAGAACGTCATCCACGAGCTCAGCGGCAAATCGGCGCTCGACCGCCTGCGCGAAGTCTTCTCGCTCCTCTCACCGGCCGAGCAGCGCCACGCCGAGCGGGCGCTTCATCTGGGCATCGTCATTGACGAGCACAAGGATCAATTTGAACGCGGAGATTTCCTGATCCGAAACCTGGTCGGAGTGGATCAGAAAACCGGCAGCCTGGCGGTGGCCGATTACGTGCGAGTCGGCCAGACCGTGCAGTTCCAGATCAGGGACGGCGCATCCGCCAGCGAGGACCTGCGCGCGCTGCTGACCGGCGAGCGCACGGTCTCAAGCGCCGGCGCCCCGATCGGCGCGCTGCTCTTCAGCTGCAACGGACGCGGCCAGCGGTTCTTCCGGACCCCCCATCACGACGTCACCGCCGTGCGGGACCAGATGGGCGGCATCCCGGTGGGCGGCTTCTTCGCCATGGGCGAGATCGGCCCGGTCGGCGGGAACAATTTCCTCCATGGCTACACGGCCAGCATCGCCCTGTTCTGCAAAAACGACTGACCGCGCCTCCGTTCCTCTCACCACTTGACCGCCAGCGAACGCCCGCCGTAGCATACGGCTATCGGGCAGCGTCTCATTCGAGACAAAGGAGGTGCGTTATGAAACTCCGTTGGCTCGCGTACTTCGGTCTGCTGGTCCTGGCAGGCGCCGGCATGATGGCGGGGCCGGCGTCGGCCTCGCACGTGCGGCAACTCAGCGTGCAGGAGGTGAAGAACGCGCTCGACAAGGCGCCCAGCCTGCGCGAGAAAGGCTTTATCCTGGTGGACGTGCGGTCCGTCGAAGAGCACGACACGGGCGCGATCCCCGGCACCGACGCGAACATCGATTTCCGGGAAATGGCCAAACGCCACAAGGAAATCGGCGCAGGACTCGACGATCACATCGTCGTGTACTGCCAGTCCGGCAAGCGCAGCAACATCGCGGCCGATACGTTGACCGAACTCGGCTACCGGAACGTCTACAACATCCGCGGCAGCGTGAATGCCTGGATGCAGGCCGGATTCCCGCTGGCCGGCGGGCGCCGTTGATCCGTTTTTTCTTGTTTCTGACGCTGCTCTGGGTTCCCGCTTCCGCGGGGGCCCAGACAGCCCCGACGGCGACCGGCGACGAGGCGCGCGTCCGCGCGCGAAGCCTCGGCATCGCCTTCGGGATCCATCCGACCGGAAAACTCAACGCCATCACTGACGTTCCTGGAGTCAAAGTCGGGCACACGACCCTCATCAAGGGAGAGGGACCGCTCGTGCCCGGCAGGAGTCCGGTCCGCACCGGCGTCACCGTCGTGATTCCCCGCGACGACGTGTGGCGAAAGAAAGTCCCAGCGGGGTCATTCGTCCTCAACGGCACCGGTGAGATGACCGGGCTGGCCTGGGTGGAGGAGGCCGGTTTCCTCGAATACCCGATTGCGCTCACCAATACGCTCAATCTCCCCCGCGTCGCCAACGGCGTGATGAGCTGGATGATCGCCCGCTACCCCGGCATCGGCATCCAGGACGACACGCTCACGCCGGTGATTGCCGAATGCGACGACAGCCGGCTCAACGACATCCAGGGCCGCCACGTCTCGGAAGCCGACGTGATCAAAGCCCTGGACGGCGCAGCCGGCGGGCCGGTGGCGGAAGGTTCGGTCGGCGCCGGCACTGGCATGATCTCCTACGGCTTCAAGGGGGGTATCGGGACCTCGTCCCGTGTCCTCCAATCATCGGCGGGAGGCTACACCGTCGGCGTCCTCGTCAACACCAACTCCGGCCGGCGGGACGAGTTGATCATGGGCGGCGTGCCGGTCGGCAAGCTCTACGGCGGCAAGGGGGCTGAAGGGCCCGAAGGCTCGATCATCATCGTCATCGCGACCGACGCGCCGCTCGACGCCCGCCAGTTGAAGCGGCTCGCCAAACGCGCGGCGCTCGGACTGGCGCGTACCGGCTCCACCGCCCGGCACGGGAGCGGGGATTTCGTGCTCGCCTTCTCGACCGGCAACGTCATTCCCCACTATCCCAAGGAACGCACCTTCCCTTTCACGGCTTTTGCCGACACGCATCTGAATCCGCTCTTCGCGGCGACGGTCGAGGCCACGCAGGAGGCCATCCTCAACGCCCTGACGATGGCAACAACGGTCACCGGCCGCGACGGCCACAAGGCCGAAGCGATCGACCTCAAGCGCGTCCGCGAAATCCTGAAAAATTTCCGTTCGCCCTGAGGTTCTCGAAGGTATCCGTCCATGCCCATACCACACGACCCCGAGAAACGCTGGTGGGTGGAGGTCGCCGGAGTCAATCCGGACCAGGTAGAATCGTTTCGTCCGACGCTCGTCGGATTCCTGGCGTTCGACAAAGACAGAATTCCGCAGCTTGTCGGTACAGGATTCATCGTCGCCGCTGAATCAGAGTTCGCCCTTGTGATTTCTGCCAAGCATGTTTTGACCGAAGGCGTACTCAGAGCGCAGCGTCCGGTACCCAGTCACGCACCGTCAGCACTTATTGTCCATGAGCGAGACATAATCCCCTCTATAGAACCCGACCGCCTGAAGGTCGTATGGATGGGAACCACGAATTCTGCAACGCTCAACGCGATTTATGTTAACTACAATGATACTTTCGACATTGCGGGCTGCATTGTCGTTCCACAGGAACGTGAATCAATTACGCTACGCGTACCAATTCCACTAGATACCAACGAGCCTTCACTTGGGGACGTCGTTCATATGGTCTCGATGGAAGGGATGGCGGTGGATGAACTCACCCCGCCGCAAGAACGAGACGGGAAAGGCCAAAAGATATCCATATTCCGCAGGATCAGCATTCGCGTTGGCATAGTTACTGGGGTCTACCCAAAGGGCTTTCGGCAGTACAAATGGCCATGCTTTACGACTTCCATTCCGGCAAAACCTGGCATGAGCGGAGGCTTTGTTTTTTTACCAAAGGATGGAACAACAATTGCCGCTTGCGGCATTGTTTGCGCCGACAATTCAACGGACGAGGCGCACCGCGACTTCCTGAAGTGTGGTGAATCTGTAATTGCATCCGCTTGGCCTACGCTATCATTGCGATTCCCGTTAAGCATTCCGTCTGACCCAAAAACCCCAAACCCCACGTTATTGGAAATGGTTCGCCTGGATCGTATCCCCCCACCTTTAGGAGGCATAGAGCACATAAGCTTCGTAGAAACCGCTAATGGCGACGGCATTATTGGACAGTCGAGGCCGCCCGGGACGACCGAAAACTAATGCTAGTGTGCTGCGGCGCCGAGAAGCACCAATGGGAGAAATATGCAATTGAGGACGTCTGGGTTCCTCATGCTCTGCGATGTTACATTGTCGGTGAGAACCCCGGCGACACAAACTCCCAATACTTCTATGATGCCCCCGAGTCCTATGAATTAGACACCGTTGTCGTTCGGAGAGCGATCCTTCGCGGATTACGACAACATGGTTTTATTCGAGAGGCAACACTCGAAGCTTTTCGGGATGCTGGTTTTCTTTTCGACCATGCAATCCGTTGCCAACTCGACTCCAAAACTGTCAGTGCCGAGCGGCAGAAGGCAAGTCGGTACGCATGTCGTCGCGTCGATAATCCAACGCATCTTCGACCGTGGCTTGCACAGACGAAACTGGTCTGGGTAATGGGTCATTTGGCGAGCAACGCGGTGAGCAACGCAACACCGGAGTTCCCAAAGGAGAAGCGACGAATCTCATTGCCACCTTTCCCTGGGAGCATAGCACCCCAGTCCAGATTCTTTTTGTCTGAATACCTCAGTTGGCGCACGGAGTCGAAAGCGACACGTTTCTGCGAGAGCTTCGCTCGATTCGCACGTGCGCACATCGCGTTTGAAGACATCTAATACTGGCGTTAGAGAACTCTTTGTGAAGGCGGCTGATAAGGTGAACGTTTACGGCGTGATGACTGGCAGCACCTGGTGCAGCGTAGCGCGGGCGGCCTCGGGCACCCGGCCCTGCTGCACGATCGGATCGTCGAAGGGGACGAAGCGCGCGAGCTTGACGAAGGATCGCCGGTCGAGCAGCGCCATCAGTTCGTTCTTCCGCTCCCATGTGAGTTCCATCGTATAGCCCTCGCCGCGCTTCCATTCCCAGGGCGTGCCGCCGAGACAGAGCGAGAGGCCCTGGTCCGCCACCTCTCTATAACGATTCATGAGATTCTTCTTGTATTGCGCGAGCCGGCCGCCTTCCAGGACCAGGGCGAAGACGATGTGGTGCCCCCACCATAAGAGCGTGCGGTACGTGAACTTCACCTCGCCGTCGAAGTGCTTGAAAAAATCCAGGTACTGATAGGGGAAGTCTTCGAGGTGTTCGCCCTTGACGAACTGGTGGGCCGCCGGATTGAATCCCTCCGGGGCCAGGAGCTTCACACCCGCCAGTTCCTGCCGCAATCCGCCATAGACGCTCTCGAGGATCGCCTTCATCTTCTTCATGATCTGCGCCTTCGCGCGGAAGAACGTCTGGTCGCCGAGCAGACGCAGTTCGTCCGGTGTAAAGACCGCAGGATCGGCGGGTACGCGCTCTTTGCCCATGTCCGCACCGTAGCATTGCCAGGAGGCTGGTTCAACTAAAGCACGGACATCCGCCTGCTCTTGACGCCTTCGCCAAGGCTCCCTATGATGCGCGTCATGAGCGAGATGCGGCCGCCATGACCACGCCCACGCGCCGCGTGCTTGCGCTGGCGCCCATGCCGCCGGAAAGCTCGGCCTACGCGCTGGCGCGCTACAGCCGCTCGCCGGATTCCATCGAAGAGAGCCTGCGCTGGGTGCACGGCCACTCGTCGGAGAAGTTCTGGGAGCAGTTCTACTTCGACTACGGGCACGCCTCGATCGCCGACCTCGGCCACGTCATCATCTGCTTCGAAGGCATCTCCGAGCTGGCCGCCGTGTACATCGAGGACGAGACGCTCTGGGACGGCCAGGCCAAGTCCTCCCGCTACCAGGATTTCGGCTCCGGCGGCATGGTCGTGCCCGACGGCATTCACGGCACGCCGGTCGAAGCCACCTACCGCGGCATCGCCGCACGCCTCCAGCAGGCCTACACGACCCTGCACGCTCCTATCAAGGACTGCTTGATCCGCACGACGCCGAAACCCGACGACATGAAGCCTGCCGCGTACGACCGCACGATGAACGCCCGGGCCTTCGACGTCACGCGGTACCTACTGCCGCTCGCCGCGCCGACGAACGTGGGCCAGGTGACCAGCATCCGGACCCTGGAGAAGCAGATCAGCCGACTGCTGTCACAGCCGGTCGCCGAACTCCGCGCCGTCGGCGAAGACCTCAAGCGCGCCTGCGCGAACCCGCCGCTGAACACCTGGGGCGAACTGAACGGGCAGGCCGCGGGGCCCAACGAGCCGCTGGCGCCGACGCTGGCCCGGCACGCGCGCCCCAGCGAGTACGTCATGAAGACCTACCCGGCCCTCAAGCAGGCCGCGGCCGAGCGCTTGAAGTTCGGCGCCGTCGAGGAGAGCGAGCCGGTCGAGCTGATCGAGCCGCACGCGCCGCTGGACGAACTCTGCGCGACGCTGCTGTACCGGGTCACCGCCTACCCCTATCGGCAGATTCTGGCGGCGGTCCGGGACTGGACCGAGAAAGAGAAACAGGAACTGGTTGAAGTGGGGCTGCAATGGCGCGGCCCTTACGACGAACTGTTGAACGAGTTCCACTGCGGGTACGGCTTCATCTTCGACATCCTCATGGACCTGGGCGGCTGGCGGGACCTGCACCGGCACCGCCGCTGCCGGCAGATCAGGCAGGAGTTCACGCCGATCCACGGCTATGAGACGCCCGCGCTCCTCAAAGACGCCGACGTCGTCCGACAGTACGCGGAAACGATGGACGTCGTGCGGGAACTCGTGGAGAGCCTGGCGCTCTCCCACCAGGAAGCCGCCGCCTATCTCATCCCGTTCGGCTTCCGCACCCGCTGCCTGTTCAAGATGGACTACGCAGAAGCGGAATATATTGCGCGGCTCCGCTCGGGCGTGAAGGGCCATTTCTCCTACCGCAAGATCGCCTGGCTCATGCAGCAGGCCGTCTTGGCGCGCCATCCTTTTCTGGGCGCGCGCATCGCGGCGACCCCGCCCGACATCGAAGACTCGCTGACCCGCTGAAGTTACGCCGTGAAAAAAATCAAACGGAAGGTGGCGGGCAACCCACTCCGGCTTCCGGCGTTCGTCATCGGCTATGCCGCGCCCGAGCCGCCTCCGCCTGGATTCCTCGCCGCGTGGTTCGACCAGGAATACGGAGGCCCGCTTGTCATCCAGCTTTCCCGTGACCAGGGCACAACCATGTTTGAGGCCCGTCACGGCCCCTGGGCCGCGCTGGTGGAGACAAGTCTCCCCTCATCTATTGCCGACGCTTGGCGCGAGCGGCTGCAATGGAGCCATCCCCGCGCCGCACAAATCCTTCCGGTAAGAATGACCGGCCGCGAGAGCCGGGACACCGTACTCCTCATCGCGAGACTGGCGCGCGGGTTGACGCTCTTGACCGGAGGCACGGCTTACGACACGGCCACCGAGTCGTACCTGAACCCGTCGGACTGGAGCGACCGGCCGTTGAGAGACTTCCGGATCGCCGACCATCTGCGAATCGAGCAGGTGGAGAGACGCGGCGAGGGGAAGGTGTGGTTTCACACCCGCGGCTTGGCGAAATTCGGACTGGAGGACCTCGAGATCTTCCGCGCCCAGGGCCTGTCGGAACGGCCGGTGATCGAAGCATTCACCGAGATGGCCGAGGCGCTGACGCTCGCGGGCAAGGCGCCTAATGTCGGCGAGAGTTTCACGGTGGACGGACTCGACCGGCCCGTGCGCGTGGTCCGCCACCGGACCGATCAGTCGTACAGCATCCGTTTGAACCTGAGAGAAGTCGAGTGGGAGTAACGGAGCGCCCGGGTTGACGGCCCGGCTCCCAGACCTGTATAACGAACGGTGTTCTCCAGAAACTGCACGTCTTTCCGACCGGCCACGCGCCCGTAGCTCAATGGATAGAGCATCAGACTACGGATCTGAGGGTTGGGGGTTCGACTCCCTCCGGGCGCGCCACTTTTAATCATGCAGGATCAAGCCGCCGTCGGGGAAGTCCGCGCCCGTCTCGCCGGGGCGCGGCGCGTCGCCGTGCTGACCGGCGCCGGCATCTCGGCGGACAGCGGCGTGCCCACGTTCCGCGGAACGGACGGGCTCTGGAAAAACTTCCGCGCCGAAGAGCTCGCCACCCCGGAAGCCTTCGCGCGCGACCCCAGTCTGGTCTGGGAATGGTATAACTGGCGGCGCGAACTCATCGCCACAAAGTCTCCCAACGCCGCTCATCATGCACTGGTTGAGCTGGAACGGCGAGTCGAGCGCTTCTGGCTGATCACCCAAAACGTGGACGGCCTGCATCCCGACGCCGGCTCCCGGAAGCTGTCCGAGATTCACGGCAACATCTGGAAGGTCCGCTGTACGCAATGCCGGCAGGTGCACCGGAACCGGGAAGTGCCGATTCCGATTCTCCCGCTCTGTCCCGCGTGCGGCGGGCTGCTGCGCCCGCATATCGTCTGGTTCGGGGAATCGCTCGATCCGGACGACCTCGACCGGAGCGCGGCCGCCGTCGGCTCGTGTGAGGTGCTGCTGATCATCGGCACATCGGGCATCGTGTACCCGGCGGCGTCCTTTGCCTCGCTCGCCAAGCAGGCCGGTGCGTTTGTGGCGGAGGTCAACCTGGATCCAACCCCGAATTCGCAGATCGTCGATGTCGCAGTCGGAGGCCGCGCCGCAGAGGTCGTACCCGAACTGCTGTAAGGACGCGGCGCGTCGTGCCCCACTTGAACACCGGCGGGGATTCGGGCTAGGGTAACTGTAGGTGCAACCGATGCGGAACCAGATACTGAGACGGGCAATCTTGCAGTTGCTCTACGAGCGCGCCGCGGAAGCGCCGCAGTCGCTGATCGTCGGCGTCGAGGCCCGCGAGATCGTCCTGCAGCTCGACATGACCCCCTATGAGTTCGCCTTCAACGCGCTCTACCTGGACGGCAAGGGCCTGATCACCAACGACCGGTCCAGCAACGGGGGGGAGATGCAATTCTACGCGATCATGATCACGCCGGCCGGCATCGACGCGATCGAAGACCCGACCGCCCTGGACCGCCTCGTGCCCCTCACGCGACACACGGGCACGCGCAACCGCCGGCTCAAGCCGGAACGCTGAGTCTCCCCTAAACTTGGGTCGGGCCCGCCCGAGTCACCTTGCGCGCCATGAACACGGCAAAAACCAGCGCAACGATGACCAACACATTGACGCTCACATCGAGCAGGTAGCGGTGAAAAACTTCGGCGGTCAACTTCTCCGAATAAGCGGTCTCGGCCCCGGTAGTCAGAATGCGCCGGGTGGACGCAATGATGCAGATGTACAGGAAGGGCTCCAGCGTGATGACGTGGGTCTTCAGGAAATTGATGATGGTCCGGAACAGTTCCAACAGGATGACGACCAGCAACAGGTCATGAATAAGGGTGAGCGCCGCGGGAAGGACTCCCGAGGCCAATGTCGTCAGAAAGGCAAACCAGGCGTGGGCGAAAACCACCATGCCGAGCAGCAGAAAGCTGAAGCCGGCCGTGATGTAGCCCAACCCGTCGAGGGTTTCCATCCATCGGATCCAGAGATTCTCGCGGGGCCCGTTTTCCATACGCGGGCCGAGCCTAGCATACGAACCCTAAGTGGTCAACCAGGGGGAAGGAACGCCTCGTGGGTGCTGGCAGGGCTCGCGGGCGCAGTCTGGTTTCTGAGCACGGTGTCTGCGATTCAATCCTCGGCGACGGAATTCCGCCCGGCCCTGCCCGGCTACCAGTTCCGATTCCCGCACGACCATGGCACGCATAACGATTTCCAGACGGAATGGTGGTACTACGTCGGGCATTTGCGGGCCGACAACGGCAAGACGTTCGGTTTTCAACTCACGTTCTTCCGGCGTGCCGCCGCCTCCGAGGCCGCGGCCCGCAACCCTTCGCGCTGGTCGCTCCGCCAACTCTATTTCGCCCATTTCGCAGTCACCGACGAAGGGGGGCACCGGTTCCACTTTGCCGAGAAGATCTCCCGCGCGGGTATCGGCAAGGCCGGCGCCGAAGCCGGGCGCCTGGGCGTCCGGATCGACGATTGGCGTGTCGAAGCGGACGGCGAGACACACGTGCTCCAAGCGCAAGCCGAGGGGATCGCGCTCCGCCTGCGGTTGACGCCGGAAAAACCGCCGGCGATCCACGGCGCCGACGGCCTCAGCCGCAAGGGCGAAGGTCCGGGCGAAAGCTCGCATTACTATTCCTTCACCCGGATGCGGACGGAAGGCACGCTCACCGTGGAAGGAACATCCTTTCCCGTCGTCGGCCTGAGTTGGATGGACCACGAGTTCGGCAGCAACCAGCTCGGCAGCGAGCAGGTCGGCTGGGACTGGTTTTCGCTGCAACTCGCCGATTCAACCGAATTGATGGTCTACCAGATCCGCCGACGGGACGGCTCCGTGGAGCCGGCCTCGGGGGGCACGTGGATCAGGGCCGACGGCGCCGCCGTTCCCCTCCCCCGCGACGCCATCGCCATTGACGTGCTCGATCACTGGCAGTCCCGGGAGAGCGGAAGCCGCTATCCGGGTCGCTGGCGTATCAGAGTGCCGTCGGTCCGCCTGACGGTCGAGATCGCTCCGACGATCCCCAATCAGGAACTGATCACGCGTCGCAGCACGCATGTCACGTACTGGGAGGGCAGCGTGACCATCACAGGAGAGCGGGAGGGACGGCCTGTTTCGGGTCTCGGCTACGCGGAGTTGACGGGATATGCCGCGCCTCTCCGGCGGCGTCTGTGAGCCTCTCCCTTGCCTTGACACCCCCCCATCGTTGAATTAGGGTAGCCGCCATTCGGTAGCAGGAAACGAACAATGATCGTTGTCGCGCGCGCTTTCATGCTCTCCTGCCTTGTGCTGTCGATTTTAGCCTGCGGCGGCAAGAGCGATACCATTGTGACGATTGCGCCGCACCCGCGGAACCCCGCCATCGTGTACGTGGCTACCAACGAATCCCTGTACAAGACCCGAGACGGCGGAACCACGTGGAGCAAAATGACGACGGATCTGAGCAGTTTCCGCGTGCTGACATTGGGGGTGGACCCCCATAGTCCCGCGAATGTGCTGGCCGGCACCATGGGCGACGCTGTGTACAAAAGCCCCGACGGCGGCCAGAGTTGGTCCCCGCATAATGCAGGTCTGAAGGAGCACGTGTCGGTGGTCAATCAGTTCGTGTTTCACCCGAGCGACCCGGACATGATCTACGCCGCGACGACCGTCGGCGCCTTCCGGACCAAGGACGGAGGCCGGTATTGGGAAGAGCGCATGACCGGCATGAAAGAGGTCCACTACGTCGTCACGCTGGCGATGGATCCGAAGAACTCCGACGTGATGTACGCGGGCACGACCGGAGGCGTCTACAAGACCACGGACGGGACGGCCCATTGGGGGCTGGTCAACAACGGACTGATCCCGAAGGAGAAACTCGACGCGGCGATGGCGCTGGGCGTCAACAGTCTGGTGACGGACCCCCAAATGCCCGGCACGGTCTACGCGGGCACCACCAACGGGCTGTTCAAAACATCCGATGCCGGAGCGTCATGGAATCGGATCGAGAAAGGATTGGCAGACACATACGTCAGCGCGATACTTGTCGATCCGTCAAATCCCAACATCCTGTATGCCGGCACGCGCAAAGGAGTCCACAAGACCACCGATGGCGGACAGACCTGGAGCGAGGCGAATGTCGGGCTGACGACCCTGAATATCCGAGCCATGGCCCTCAGCCCGATGGATCCGCAGATCGTATACGCGGGAACCAACGGAAGCGGACTATTCCGCAGTAAGGACGGCGCCAAGGCCTGGGAGCATGTCCCGCTCATCCCCGCACAGAAACCCTCCACGCCCTGACCAATTCCATAGAGTTTATCTACGTAAAATCATCTGAGTAGTCTGAGCCGATTTAAAGCAGGCTTGTGCCTGCTTGAGGGCTCACCACTAGCTGTTGTGAAGCGAAAATATAAAGCACGCTTCATTAAAAATCAGCTCTTCCGTCAAAACCATTTGATTTTAGAAGTCTTCGTTCTCTGCTACGTTCAAAAAAGAATCGAAACAAAAAAATTCTATTGACATGCTTTAAAGCACCTGCTATAAACCTTCTTACATTCTTGAAGATGATCTGCTTTGGATGAACTAAAAGACATCACCGTCGGCTTGGATCAGCGGATCACGGCTTACAAGTCCAGGCTCCAAGAACTGCAAAAAAAGCGCGATAAAATCGACGACGAAATCGCCACCATTAAAAAGTATCTTGAGCTCGCGGAAACCCTCTTCCGGCTTGAAGCGGGGCGGGCCAAGCTTCCCAGCCTCCCCAGCCAGATTACCGCCGATACAACCGATCAATCCCGAGAGATCCTTCTCGGTCGTTCAAAATACGTCGGTATGAGCGTGTCTGAAGCCGCGTATCTCGTTCTTCGTGATGCCGGCAAGGCCATGCATGCCAAAGACATCTGCCACCGCTTGATCGAAGGCGGGCTCCGCATCAAAACCAAGACCCCGATCACTTCGATCGCCACGTCGCTCAAACGGGACCGGCGATTCCGGAAGGTGGCGCCAAACACATTCGAGGCGGTGGAAGAAAAACTGCAGGCGGTATGAGTGGAAGCGCGGCGGCGTGACCGTCGTGAATGCTGGTGACCGACTACAACGGAAGGAGGTGAGATTGATGGCAGCGAAGAAAAAGTCGAAGAAAAAGAAGTAAGTTCCCCTCTAGCATCGCGTGCTGGGGGCAAGGCCCCTTGCCCCCAGCACTCTTAACCTCTCTCCTACCCACACAAAATAAAATTTAAAGCACTGGTTTGTAGAAAGGCCGTAGCGCGGGGTTCGAGAACAGCGAACGCTTTAATCGCGTTGCGGGGAGGCAACAAGCGAAGGCGAAAGCTCGCGGAGGCGGCCGGCCGGCATAGGAGCTTGCGACGATACGAGAATCCAACTGTCCCGAGATTCAAGGATGCGGGCGACAAGGCTGGCATGCAACGCATGGCCCGAGCGGACCGCCTCAATTGCTCCGATCACGGGGATGCCCAGCAGCATCATATCGCCGATCAGGTCAAGAACCTTGTGGCGGACGAACTCGTCGGCGAACCGGAGGCCGCCTTCGTTGAGGAGTCCTTCCTCGGACAGAATCAGCGTGTTCTGGAGAGACCCACCGAGCCCCAGCCCCGCTTCCCAGAGGGCCTCGACCTCCCGAAGAAAACCGAATGTCCGGGCCGGAGCGATTCCTTCGACAAACGCGTCACGGGACCAAGCATAGTCGTAAACTTGACGGCCGATCAACGGGTGCGCATAATCGATGGTGTAAGTGACGCTCGCCTCGGAGGCCGGACGGATGGCGATGCGCTTGTCCCCGTCGATCACTTCAATGGGCCGCACGATCTTCAGGTAGTTCTGGCGCCTATCCTGCGAGGCAATCCCTGCCTCCAGCATGAGGCTCACGAACGGCTTCGCGCTCCCGTCCAAAGCCGGAAGCTCCGGCGCGTCCACTTCCACGAACAGATTGTCGATGCCGAGTCCGGCCGCGGCGGCCAGGAGATGTTCGATGGTCTGAACCTGCACCCCATCTACACCAACCGTGGTCGACAGCAAGGCAGGCCGAATATTCTTGATCGTAACCGGGATCCGGGGGCTGTTGCTTACATCCTTGCGGATGAAAACTATGCCGGTATCCGGAGGAGCAGGCAGCAGGAGGAGCGACGCCCGGCATCCGGAGTGAATACCAACCCCGGAACAGGCCACAGGCTTTAGGATCGTCTGTTGAAACCGCATACGCTCTCTCAAGGTAAAGGCTTTCATGAGGTAAGCAAGTCCAGTACCATATGATCGGATCTTTCCAACTCATTAATAATAAATAGATTATCGGTCTTTTTTGATGTGCCTCGCAGTTTCATAACGCATTGACAATGTTGTAAAAACACTGCATTTGTAGCATTTCCGCTTTCCCTCTCCGTGCGTTGTAACACCGAACAACCCTGTGATACTGTGCGCTGGGACGGAGGCCGTTCATGGAGGAGATCAACGAGCGCCTGGTGAATCGGAAGGAAGCCTGGGCGCAGGCGAAACGGGGACTGACGGAAGAAGGCGTTCCGCCGGACACCCGGAGCAGGGAAAACCGCCTTCCGCCCGGCCAGCATCTCACGAAAGGCTGGCCTGTTCTTGACCTCGGCATCCATCCGGCGATTGCCCTGACAGACTGGACGCTCACTATCGGCGGCGCAGTGGCCCACCCGGTGAGCTGGACGTGGGAAGACTTCCTCCAACAACCGCAGATCACCTCCATGTCCGATTTCCATTGCGTGACGACGTGGAGCACCTTCGGCAACCGCTGGGAGGGCGTGAGCTTCCGCCGCATTATGTCCGTCGTCCGGCCTCTCCCCACGGCCCGCTTTGTGCTCTTTGCTTCGTATGACGGTTACACCACCAACCTCCCTTTGGAGGCGTGCGACGACGAGGACGTACTCCTGACCTGCAAGTGGAATGCCGAGCCCTTGCCGAAAGAGCACGGGGGACCGGTCCGGGTCATCGTGCCCAAACGCTATGCCTGGAAAGGCGTCAAGTGGGTAAAGGAGATCGCCTTCGCCGAGCGCGACAAGCCGGGCTTTTGGGAAGTCCGCGGGTACTCGAACACGGCCCTCCCGTGGGAAGAAGACCGCTACGGCTACTAGCTCCCGCAGATCTAACGTTTCGGATCCAGTTCGATCAGCCCCTTGCGGATCGCCAAGATGGCGGCCTGCGTGCGGTCGTAGACCTGAAGTTTGTGGAAGATGTTCCGCACGTGATTCTTCACGGTCTTCTCGCTGAGATCGAGATCGTTGGCGATCTCCTTGTTCGTCTTCCCGTCGGCCACCAGACGCAGCACCGTGATTTCGCGTTCGGTCAGGTCATGCTCGGTCCGGGCCTGTTTCTTCCCCTTCCCCTCGGAGAGCAAAGAAAACTCCGCCAGAATCTTGCTGGCCACCGAAGGGTGGATGAGCGACTCCCCTTTAGAGATCGAACGAATGGCTGAAATGATCTGGGACGAGTCGGAATCCTTCAGCAGGTAGCCTGTCGCTCCCGCACGAACGAGATCGAAGATGTATTTTTCCTCATCATACATCGTCAGAGCCACGATGCCGATATGGGGGGATTCCCGCTTGATGGCGCGCGTGGCCTCCACGCCGGACATCCGGGGCATGCTGACGTCCATCAGGATGACGTCGGGCGACAACTCCCGGGCCTTCTCCACGGCCTCCTGGCCATCGCGGGCTTCGCCGACGACTTCAAGATCATCGCGCGCGCGCAGGATTGCCGCGAGGCCTTCACGGACCACCCGGTGATCATCCGCGATCAGGACTTTGATCTTGTCCACCGCGCTAAGTCTCCTGCCTAGACGCAATGGGGATGTCGACGAGCACCCGGGTCCCCTCGCCTTTCCGTGATTCCACCCTGGCCGTTCCGCCGACAAAGCGCGCCCGCTCCAGGATGCCCTTCAAGCCGAACGACTGCCATTTGGTCGGATCCTGCGAGACGGCATCCACGTCGAAACCCACCCCGTTGTCCTCGATCACCCCCTTGATGTGGCCGTCCGCCACCGTCAGCGTGATCACAACCCGGTCCGCGCGGGCATGCTTCTGTACGTTGCTGAGCGCCTCCTGGACGATCCGGAACAGGAAAATCTTGGCTTTCGGCAGCAGCGCCGACTCGGCGCCCGCGTACACAAACTCCGTCCGGACGTGTGATTGGGTCTCGTACGATTTAAGAAACGACTTCAGCGCCGGCACCAGGTCCATCGATTCGAAGTACAGCGGCCGCAGGTTGAAGATCACCTGGCGCGATTCCTCTATGGCCGCCTTGAGCTGGGCCTTGGCGTCGCTCAGCAGCTCGAAGCACCGCGTCGGGTCCGAAAAGATGAGCTCGCGGCAGAGGTCCAGCTTCAGGTTGATGCCGGCCAGGGTCTGCACCAGGCCGTCGTGGATCTCGCAGGCGATGCGGCTGCGCTCTCCCGTGACCGCGGATCCGGCTTCCTGTTCGTAGAGCCGGGAGAGCTCCTGGAATTTTTTCACCTGCCGCTTGATCTCGGCGTTTCCGCGCACGCGCGCCTCGATCAGCTGCCACATGAACTTCGCGCTGGTGCCCCGGATGACGGCCACCCCGACCCGGTCGAGCTCGAAGAGGGCCTCCTCCACCTCCGGGTTTCCGGTCACATCGATGACCAGGTCCACCTCCTCGGACGACATCAAGTCGCGGAAATTCCGCGACACGGGAATCCCGTAACGCTTGGCCAGGCGAAGGCCCGGTGCCTTGGTGTTGACTTCGGCGATTCCTACGATCCGGACCAGCGGGTCGGGCGCCAGAATCGACAGCAGCGCCGATCCTCCTTCGCCCGCCCCGATGATCGCCACGTTCGTTACAGCGGGAACTGCTGTAGTCTGACGGGAAGCGCGCCGCCCGGAGGCGGAGCGGCGGCGAGCTGAAGACTTGGCCTTGACGGGCATGGGCGCGCGTTAACCCGGCCCTTCGCCCTTTTCTCGGAGCAGTCCCTTGACCTCATCCATGAACTGCTCGACGTCTTTGAATTCACGATACACCGACGCGAATCGGACGTACGCCACCTGATCGAGCTGATGGAGTTCTGCCATGACTTCTTCGCCGACTACCCGGCATGGCACTTCCGCTTCGCCCCGTTCCTGAATGCGTTTTTCGATCTTGTCTGCGAGGGCCTCGAGCGTGGTTATGCTGATGGACCGCTTTTCACAGGCCCTCTTCAGGCCCGCCAAGACCTTGGCCCGATCGAAGGGTTCCCTGCGGCCGTCCTTCTTGATGATCATGGGGAGGATTTCATCCACCCGCTCGTAGGTGGTGAACCGTCGCTTGCACCCCAGGCATTCCCGGCGTCGGCGGATGGCCTCGCCTTCCTTGGCCATGCGCGAGTCCACGACCTTGTCTTCAGTATGGCTGCAGAAGGGGCATCGCACAGGCGGCTCCGCCTCCGGTTACCGGAAGTCTGCGAAGATCGGAAACTTCCCGCACAAAGTCCGCATGCGGGATCGGACCTGTTTGCGGACGGTCGTGTCGGTCGGATGGGATAGGACCTTGTCGATCGCGTCGGCGATCTCGTCCATCTCCTTCTCACGCATCCCACGGGTGGAGACGATCGGGGTACCGAGCCGGATGCCGCTGGCGACGGCCGGCGGCTTTTCGTCATAGGGGATTGCATTCTTGTTGACCGTGATGCCGGCTTCGTCCAGGGCCGACTCGGCTTCTTTTCCCGTGATCCCCTTCGCTGTGACGTCCACCAGCATCAAATGCGTATCGGTTCCGCCCGAGACGATGCGGAATCCCCGTTTCTGCAAGCCGTTCGCCAGGGCTTTCGCGTTCGCCAGGACCTGCTTCTGGTATTTCTTGAAACTCGGCGCCTGCGCCTCTTTGAGGGCCACGGCCTTGGCGGCAATGACATGCATCAGCGGTCCGCCCTGAAGACCGGGGAAGATCGTCTTGTCCACGGCCTTGGCATACTCGGCCTTGCACAGGATCATGCCGCCGCGCGGTCCCCGCAGCGTCTTGTGGGTGGTGGTGGTGACGAAGTCGGCATAGGGAACTGGACTCGGATGGAGGCCGGCGGCGACCATGCCCGCAATATGGGCCATGTCTACCATCAGGTAGGCGCCGACCGCTTTGGCTATTTCCTGGAACTTGGGAAAGTCGAGGATGCGCGGATAGGCGCTGGCGCCCGCCACGATCAGACGGGGGTGGCACTCCTCCGCTAGTTTCCGCAGCGCATCGTAATCAATACGCTCGGTCGCACGGTCCACGCCGTAGGAATGGGCGCGGTAGAGGATCCCGGAAAAACTCACGCGGCTCCCGTGCGTCAGGTGGCCGCCGTGCGCCAGATCCATGCCCAGAATGACGTCTCCCGGCTTGAGCACCGAGAAATAGACGGCCATGTTGGCCTGCGATCCGGAATGCGGCTGGACATTGACATGGTCCGCGCCAAAGATCCGCTTGGCCCGCTCGATCGCCAGGTTCTCCACGACGTCCATGTACTGGCAGCCGCCGTAGTAGCGCCGGCCGGCGTACCCTTCGGCGTACTTGTTCGTCATGACGGAGCCCTGGGCGGCTTGCACGGCCGCACTGGCGAAGTTCTCAGAGGCAATCAATAAGATTTTTTCGCGCTGCCGACGGCCCTCCTGTCGGATGGCCTCGTACACTTCCGGATCGGTCGTCCGTAACGGGCTGGCCATCGATGCATCAGCCTTCCTGGGCGGGAACCGCGGCTTCGGCCGGCGCCTCGGCCTTCGTGACCGTGACGCTCACCGTCGCCGTCACTTGCGAATGCAACTTGACAGGAACCGCCACTGTTCCCAATCCCTTGATCGGATGGTCAAGGTGAATGGTGCGTTTATCCACTGCAATCCCTTGGGCAGCCAAAGCTTCGGCGATGTCCTTCGTCGTCACGGACCCGAAGAGCTTGTCGTCCTTGCCCACCTGAACCGTAATCGTCACGGCGGTGGCGCTGACTTTCTTCGCATACTCTTCGACCGCAGCTTTTTCCTTCTTGGCCTTCTCGGCGATCACTCGCTTGGCGTGGTCCACTGACTTCAGATTGCGGCCGGTCGCCTCGACGGCCTTGCTCCGGGGAAGCAGATAATTCCTGGCATATCCGGGAGCGACCTCCAGAACATCCCCTATGTTTCCCACCCCTTGCACGTCTTCTCGCAGGATCACTTTCATCGCAGAACTCCTTGTGAATGGAAGGAGTGGATACTACAAGAGCGAGGGGGTAAAGTCAATGAAGCCAGCTTGTGATCAGGGCCCTGCTTCGCTAGAATACGGGCATGATTTTCCGCATATTGGGCGTGGTTGCCGCGCTCACCTTGTGCCCCCTCCAAGGCGCCACTCAAACGAGCTTCGATCCGCTGCTGCTGAACATCCGCATGAGCCCCAGCGCACTCCATCCGCCCGCCGGCATGATCAAGCAGCAATGGACGCTGGACGGGTACCGCCTGGGACGGCTCGGCTCGCAGGCCCCCCGGGCCGCGATCATCGAAGACGACGCCCGCCAGCGGCTGCTGATTCTGTCGGCCGACGACAACGGCACAGTCTCCGTCTATCGCGTCGGAGACTTGCCGGTGGATGTCGCCAAACAACTGCCGCGGACGATTACGTGTGGTCGTGCCCGCCAGTGCCAGAACAACCGGAGCGATCCGGCCGGCGAGCTCGGCTGCCTCGCCCTCTGCCTCCTGGAGCACCTGCGCGAGTGAAATCTTTCGAACTCCTTCCCATCCTGATCGAGCTCGTGGCCGACGACGCGAAGGGCGCCCAGGACCCGGACGGGCTCCCTGCGAAAGTCCGTCAGCGGCTGGAAGACATTCTCCACCGTTCGTCGGCCTATCACTTCGGCCCAGCCGATCGCCTGGTGCCGTGGGTGGCTCCGGAGACGCCCGTCGCCGACCCAATGCTCCGCTCGACCGTCGTGACCTCCGTGCTGACCACCATCTGGGACGCCGACCGGGCGACGCGCCGGACGAAACTGGCGGCGGCGATCACCGACCTGGTCAAGGCCAACAAGCGGGTCCTGCTCATCGCCCCCGACAACCGGACCCTCACGGAAGCGCTCCTGGCCGCCGCCAAAGGCCTGCGCGGCGCCGGCCTCCAGTATCGCAGCTTTCTCTGTTGCTACGACCCGCCGACCGTCGCGAACGAGGGGGGCATCAACCTGCACGACCTGATCTTCGATGTGCAGGTTTCGGCCTTCCTGGGGAAGTCACAGTCCGACAAAGCGGGTCTCCGGCGCAAGCTTGACCGCTACCTGGAACTCGCTCCCATCCTGCGCTACAAAGCCGAGAAACAGAAAGACCTCGACGAGGTGCGCCACCTCGAATGGCGCCTGCTCACGGCCCTCGGCGACGCCCAGGCCCGGATAAAAAAGCTCCAGGGCCTGTTGACGTCGTACGAGACCCTGCCCGTCTGGCAGCGCCTCAGCATGCAGGTAATGGGTAGCAACGTGGCCACGATGCACGAGAACTGCGTGCTGTACGAGGCGCAAAAGCGGGAGTATATGAACGAGTTGGAGATCGTGCAGGCGCGCATCAACGAACTGAAGCCGGAAGCCTACGTCGACCCGGAGATGCGTCCCGAGTACGAGGAACTCAGGGACGAAATCGAACGCTTGGGCGGTGCAGTCAAAGTGCGGGAAGTCCTGGCCATGGAAGAGGACACGCAGCGCCTGCCTTTCCTCCAAGCCAAGCGCGTGCTGGCCGCGACGGCGACCCGCGTGATCTGCGATTCCATTTTCCGCCCCATCCGGTACGACGCGCTTGTCGTGGACGAGGGGCCCCGCATCTCCCTTCCGCTGTTGCTTACCTGTGCTTGCCTCGCGCGCGAGCGGATCGTGCTGGCCGGCGACCCGCAAGACATCCCGTCCCCGACACCAATACCGGACGGCATTGCATTAGGCTGGCCGACGGCGCTGGCCGGTTCTTCCACAACGCCCGCGCGGCCCACGCCGGCGTAAGACGTTCGCGAACCGTCCTACTTCGGACAGGGATAGGGGAATGAGGCCTCCGGCGGCGCCGGCACCGCCAGATGGACGGTGCAGGGCTCGCGTTCCATGGTCAGTTGGCGGTTGGAGGAATAGACGATCTCTTCCGCCGTAAAAGCCGGCCCGTACCGGACCCGGATCTTGTCCACGCCGATGTCGCTGGTCGCACGCGTCCTCCGGAGAAAGACCTGCTCGCGCCCGTTCCGATCCGGCTCCTCCGAGAGCTTCCCGCTCCATGGAATAAACACAAGCGTCACCCGCGACAGCGCCGGCCAGAGCTGCTGCCGCGCGGTCGGATCTTTCTCGGCGAGATACCGCACCACGGCCTGCTGATCCTCCCGATGGCGGTCGCGATCCATCCGCATGGAGATCGGCAACGTGGCGTTCAACTCAACAATCCGCCTCTCCACTTCGTCGCGAGGCATCCCCGCCGGCATCGTCTCCACCACTTGGCTGATGTCTTCAACCGTCCGGGTATCAAGATTGAAGGCTGCGGGATAGAGGCCGCAGGAGACCGGGTGCAGGAAGCCCAGCATCCAAATCCCGATCGTCGTGCGCCAACGGGGAAAGGGCCGTGGTCCGGGATGCGCCTCTTCGTCGTCGTAATACTTCCGGAGCCAGCTCAGAACCAGAAACAAGAGCATGGAGACCGGGAAGAGAAACAGGTGGGTGGTGGCGATGTCGTTGATGTCGGGCAGGCGCACCGGGATGTCCCAGGCCCCCCAGAAGGACAAGGCGATCACCAGCCCCATCCAAGCCCAGGCGGCAGGGACGACCGCCTGCCCGATCCGATACGGATTCTTCAGGCTGGACACGGTCGAAACTGTACCATATAATCTCTTCTCTCCGCTCTGTGCCGAAGTGGCGGAACTGGCAGACGCACTAGATTCAGGGTCTAGCGACCGAAAGGTCGTGCAGGTTCAAATCCTGTCTTCGGCACCACACAAACTTGCCCCGATGACGCCTCTCCAGCCAGCCACGCTCCAAGCCATCGCGCGGATCTTCGCTTCGCTGGACTACGCGGCCCTGGGCCCCATTTACTGCCATGAAGGCGGCGACGCCTTCTGGGAGGAGAAGCGGCGGCCCTGTCAGGAACTCGGCGGCCAGTTGGCGGAAGTCCTGCGTGACCGGCTTCGTCCGAAGGGACGGAGCCTGTATGTCGGCGCCGGCATCGCCGAGATTCCCATGTTAGCGATGGAAACGCTGGAACTGCATCGCACGGTAGCCGTCTACAATCTTCGCGCCGACGAGGTCCCTCTGCTCAACGCCGCCTGCGCAGGCATGCCCTTCGAGTTCCGGGCCCAGGACGCGCGGGACGCGGCCGGTGCGTTTGACCATCTGTGGATCGTCAGCGTCCTTAACGATCCCGAGTGCTTCCCCGAACTGGGCGCGCTGTCCTCCGGCCGCGCCAATCCCGTCACGTTCGACCCGGACGCGTTCGCGATCGAGCGCCGGGCGGTCTTCGCGCTCGCCGCAGGGTGCCTCGACAAAGCGACGCGCCCCGGCCTCGTGACCACGTCGGTGGAGGAAATCCCCTGGATCACGGACTGGTGCGAGCGTCAGGGCATCACGTGTGCGGTCGAAGACGAGGACTATCCGGCGGCGATCGTCGAAGACCCCATCTGTTTCATCCGCATCGGCGAATGACGCCAACCGGCGCCCGGCGGTATACTGGGAGACGCCGATGAAAGAGCCCGGATTCCTCAAAATGATGGCGCAGAAGGGACAGGCCCGGCGCGTGCTGGAGGTCGGCACGTTCGACGGCACGAGCGCGCTCGCGATGGCAGAAGCGCTGCCGGACGACGGCACGGTCCTCACCTGCGAGATCAATGCAGGCCTGGCGGTCCTCGCCCGCAAACGACTCGGCCGGAGCCCGTATGGACGCAAGGTCGAGATCGTGGTCGGCCCGGCCCTGGAAACGTTGCCCGGCCTGACAGGCCCCTTCGACCTGATCTTCATCGACGCGGACACCGCCAACTACTTGCGCTACTACCACCTGGCGATGAGTCTGCTGGCGCCGGCCGGCGTGCTCCTGATGGACAACATGCGCGGCGTCACGCTGGGCGACGTAGCCCCCCAGGGCGACCCGTCCATCGCCGCCGTGCAGGAACTTGGCCGTGTCCTGGCGTCCGATTCCCGCGTCACGGCCGAGTTCGTCGCCGCGCGGGACGGCGTCATGGTCATCACACCGAAAGCCTAGATGCGCTCCTGGCTCAAAAAGCTCGCTGGCCGCGGCGCGTCGCCGCTGTCGGACATCGTGCCGACTGAGATCGAGGAGTACGCGGCGGCTTACTCCGCGACCGAGTCGGATGCCTGTAAATTGATCCGCGAAGAAACGTACCGGACGCAGGACTGCCCACAGATGGTGGTGGGCCCGCTGGAAGGCGCGTTCCTAAAAGTGATGGCGCTCGCCGTCGGCGCCAAGCGGGTGCTGGAGATCGGGACGTTTACGGGCTACAGCGCGCTGGCGATGGCGGAAGCGCTGCCGGACGATGGGACGGTGCTCACGTGCGAGATCGACGCCGACACGGCGGCCTTTGCGCGCCGGCATTGGGACAAGAGCCCGCACGGCAGGAAGATCCATGTTCGCGTGGGCCCGGCGCTGGAGACGCTCGCGGCCTTGAAGGGACCGTTCGACCTGATCTTCATTGACGCCGACAAGGCCAACTATGTGAACTATTACCGGCGATCGAAGGACCTGATCGCGCCGACCGGCGTGATCCTGATCGACAACGTCCTCTGGTCCGGGCGCGTCCTCAACGCGGACAACCCTGACCCCTCCACCGCCGCTATCCAGGAATTGAACCGCGTCGCCGCGTCCGACCCCAGTGTCACTGCTGCCCTCCTCACCCTCCGCGACGGCGTTTTCGTGATCAAGCCGAAAAATTAACCGCCCTCGCCTCTACGGCTTGATGTAGATGTAGCCTTCCTTCTGCAGGTCCGCGATCCGCTTCACCGCAACCGGATGCAGCGTCGCGACGAACCCCTTCACGAGATTGTCCAGCGTCTTGTTGTATAGCTTCATCGAGACTTGGCACATCTCCGCGTGGACCCCCTTCTCGATGATCGCGTCGAACCGTTTCTTCATCTCCGGGTCCATCTTGTCCCTATCGAAGAGCTCGATTGCCGGCCCGTGGACGACCAGTTCCACGTCAATCTTGTCCGGCCCGCCTTCCGCCTCAATGTGCTTGTTGATGAGCGCCAGGGCGTACTTGGCCACCTCAGGGTCCTTGCCGTCCACGTGGTAGAGGACCTTGACCTTGTCTTTCCCCTCCGCCGCCTTGGCCCAGTTCGGGCTCAACGGCAGAGCCAGCAGCGCGATGGCCGGTAGGGAAACCAGCAGAAGCTTATGAATGGATAAGCTCTTCATGGCATCCTCCTTGCTAAAAGTGAGCTAGTAAGACAGTACGCCCAGGACAGACCAAAGCGCAAGCAACGCGAGGCAAACAACCGGAGAGATCTTGAAACTCTACCAAACTGCTCCTAACCATACCGCCACAGCGTCTTCGTCATCATGCGTCAGAACACAAAAAGCTAGTGGGGGAGCTTCGGGTAAATTGCTCGTTCATCTTTCCCGTGAATGTCAGACACTCCATTGAAGATAAGCAAATGAAGGTCATTCGGATTCCCCATTTGTTCGAACGCTTCTTTCGCAACGGCATATAGTCCCGATAAGGCTTTTGCTGGTTGGCTATCCATGACAACAGCCAATAATCCTTTCTTGCAATTGTATGCGTCCATGGTGGCCTGGAATTGTGAACGCTTGTTAATGTATCGCTGGCTTATGTAGTTCTCGAGGTTATGTCTTGGCAGGCTGTGCTCTGGAAAGCGGTACGCAGTTTCGCTCGACCTAAATACTTCCACAGCAAATCGTATTCCAGAATACTCAGCCAGCAGATCGCACTCACGGCGAGATTCTTGCGGCAGAAGCGGAGTCATATTCGTGAAACCTATAGCAGCGAGAGTGTTTACAGCACGCATCACCCCGAAGATCGCTTGGAGATGATCTTCTGCGTGATTTCTTAAGTCTAAGCCGAGATGGTTGAGGAGCTTATCGGGCTCAAGCTTAGTATTTTGGCTGGTTATACGGAATAACTCATTAATCGGTTGAAAAGCTTGCCTTTCGCCTCGCTCTTGGACAACCCGGATGAGCCTGTGTGATGGATTCGAGTCACGAAGAAACTGGTAATAAGACCAAAACTTTTGAGTGAGAAACGGGTAAGCATTGGGGAGAACAGGATTCATCGCGCGAAGAGCCGTACCTGCTTGGTCTCGGGATCATAGCCGACGGTGAGCCGACCGTCGAGGACTTTCAAGAGATGCTCGCCGGCAAGCGCGCGCCGCCAGCCCTGCATGAGCGGCAGCTGCTCGGCCGGCCCTTTCCCGCGATGCAGGGCGAACACCTCCAGATCGGCCGACGTGGCCAGCAATTGCGGCGCGATGGAGGCCTCGACGGCCCGCACCTTGAGCGCCGTCCCAAGCAAATCGGCCAGCCCTGCCGTCTCCGGATCGATCCGCTTGCGCTTCTCGACCTTCGGTAGATCATGTTCTTTGGCCGCAAGCCCATGCTGCACGGCCGCCACCAGCGCCGCGCCGTACTTCTCCACATGCGACGGCTGGATGCCGCGGAGCGCTCCCAACGCCTCGACCGTCGCCGGCGCGCGCCGGGCGATTTCGACCAGGATCTCGTCGCGCAGGATCCGCCCGCGCGGCCGGTCCCGCCGCTTGGCCTCATGCTCGCGCCAGGCCGCGATCTCTCTCAGCACACCCCGTGCCCGCGGATGCAGCCCCTCCCAGCCCCTGATACGCTGGTACCGGAGCCGAGGGTTGCGCGTCTCCTCATCGGCCAGCCCCTGCAGCCGGCGGAACTCTTCCTCCACCCACTCCAGTCGTCCGAGGGATTTCAGCTTGTCGTGGAGATGGTCGTGCAGGGAAAAGAGGTGCCGCACATCCTCCAGCGCGTAGGCGATCTGCTGCGAGGTCAGTGGGCGCTGCGCCCAGTTCGTGAAGGTCTCGGACTTGTCCAAGGCGACGCCGACGATCTGCTGCACGAGCTGGGCATACCCGACCTGTGTCCCGTACCCGACCATCGCCGCCGCGACCTGCGTGTCGAAGATGGGCGCCGGGACGGACCCGGACAGGACCGAGAAGATCTCCAGGTCCTGCCGCCCGGCATGGATCACCTTCCGGATGCGACGGTCGCCGAGCAGGTCGAAGAAATGGTCGAGTTCGGCCACCGCTTGATGGTCGATGATGGCGGCCGCATCCCCCGCCGCGACCTGGATGATCTCAAGGTGAGGATGGAACGAATCCTCGCCCATGAATTCCGTGTCCACCGCCAAGCGCTCCTGATCCCGGAGCTGCTCGCAGAGGGCCTTCAAGCCGGCCTTGTCTTTGATGTACGCGGCTTCCGCGTGCTTCTTCGTCACGATGACATTATATACGATGCAACAGGCAGGAAACGGCAACGCGCCGCCCGGGATTTCGGGAACGGCGCGTTGACGAACGCACTGGGATGAGGACTGTCTACTTGCGCAGGAAGGGCTTGGTGTCCTCGCCGGTGAAGCCGGTCACGGTCAGGAGCTCCATTCCCTTCTTGCCGTCCGGGACCGTGGCGGTGATCGTCTGAGCGTCCGCCTGGGTGAACTTCGCCGGGCTGCCGGGCCCGAAGGACACCATGCTGATGCAGCCGGGAGCGCCGAAGTTTTCGCCGGTGATCGTCACCTTGTCGCCGGTCTTGCCTTCGTCCGGCTTGATCTTCATGATTTTGGGCACATCGCCGGCGCAACTCAGGCCTTTTGTCAATCGCGGAGACTCGGAAGCCTTGGCCTTGTTGCTTTGAATTCCACCGCCCGGCTGTTCTGCAGCCGCGTCCAGGCCGACCTGGCCGGCGAACACGAGCGCCGCAAGCACACCCACCACACGCATCACTGAAATCATCGTCATGGCCTCCTCCAAATCATAAGGTTTTCAATACAAAGAACGTAAGTAGGGGCCCATCCTATTCCACTGAAAGGCGAGAGTCAAGAACAGGTTGCACAAGGGGGAACAGGCCTTTTACCCGCCCACAGGCAGGTTTATCACCACCGGCGCAACCCCCATATTCGAGAAGATCGTGGTGGCGGCGACGGTGAACTCCATGAAGGGCTTGGGCCAAATTCCAAGAATGAGCGTCCCCGCCAGACCGATATAGATCACCGTCTTGAGCACACCGGAGACTGGGACGGGCGAGGGGTCGGCCGGCTCGCTGATATACATCTTCTTGACGACAATGATGTAGTAGTACAGGGAAATGACGATGCTGATCAGCCCCACCGTGATGAGCGCGTAGAGCTCCTCCTTGATGGCCGCCGCGAATACGTAAATCTTGCCGATGAACCCCGCCAGCGGCGGCACGCCCGCCAGCGAGAACAGGAAGACCAGCATCGCGAAGGCCAGGAACGGCGAGCGCCGGTTGAGCCCGCTGTAGTCCTCGATCTCGTCGCTGCGGCTCGTCTGGCTGAAGGCGATGACCACCGCGAAGGCCCCGAGGTTGGCAAAGAAATACGTCAACAGATAGAAGAGCACGGCTTCCGCCCCCATCTTCGTGCCCGCCGCCATCCCGATCAGAATGTTCCCGATCTGGGCGATGCCGGAGTAGGCCAGCAGCCGCTTGATGTTCTTCTGCGCGATCGCCACGATGTTCCCGTACAGCATCGAGAGAATGGCCGTGCCGATCATCAGCCAGACCCATTGCGGCTTCAGCGCGACCAGTGTGGAAAAGAACACCCGCAGCAGGATGGCGAAGGCGGCGCCCTTCGGGGCGATGGACAGGTACGCCGTGACCGGGGTCGGCGCGCCCTGGTAGGTGTCGGGGATCCAGGAGTGCAGCGGCACGGCCCCGATCTTGAAGCCCAGCGCCGCAAAGATCAGCAGCCAGCCCACCGCCAGCCCCGGCGTCAGGTCGGCGCCGCCCGCCGCGATCACGGTGAAGAGGAACGTTCCGGTCTCGCCGTACACCAGGCTGATTCCATAGACCAGCAGGGCGGCGGCAAAGATCCCCAGGATAAAAAACTTGAGTCCCGCCTCGCTCGAGCGCAAATCGTTCCGCAGGTACGCCACCATGACGTAGAAGCCGAAGGTGCTGAACTCCAGCGTGACGAAGACGGACAGCAGGTCGTTGGCCGAGGCCATGAACATCATGCCCAGGGCCGCCATCATCACCAGAAAGTAATACTCGCCCTTGAAGAAGCGGAACCGGCCGACGTAGTCGATCGAGGCCAGAATGACCAGCATCGCCGCGCCGACGACGAAGATCTTGAAGAAGAGCGCCAGCCCGTCCAGCGCGAACATCCCCTTGAAGAGCGCACCCTGGATCCCCGCCGCGTAGTACCCGAGCAGGAACACGAGCGCGACGCCCAAGCCGCCCACGCTGAGCCCCGCGATCGTGCGCTGCGAGAGACGCGGCGCGAGGAAATCGACGCAGAGGACGACGCAGATCCAGAGCGTTACCCAGAGCTCCGGGAGCATCAGGAGCAGGTCGCGGAGGGACAACTGGAGGTCGAACGTCATGGACTGAGTACCCTTCCTGCCTGCGTCACCACCGGGGCCACTTCCATGATCCGCGCCAGGATCGGGTCCACGCCAGAGCGGATCACGCTCAACATGCGGCCGGGGAAGATGCCGAAGAGGACGCTGGAAAAGATCATGACCAGCAGCGGCAGCCGGTCATACCAGTCCCGGGTGTCATGGGCGTGGGCGCCCAACTCGCTCAACTGGCCGTAAAACAGCCCGCGCATCATCCGGAACAGATACGCCATCGTGAGCACGATCCCCAGGACCGCGATGATCGTCTGGACGGGATACTTGGCCCAACTGCCCAGCACGATCATGATCTCGGCCACGAAGTTCACGGTCCCCGGCATGCCGATGGAGGCCATGCAGGCGACGATGAAGCACCCCGCGACGAAGGGCATCTTGGTCACCAGGCCCCCGAGCGAGGGGATATCGCGCGAGTGGGTCTGGTCATAGACCCAACCGGCCATGGCGAACAGCATTCCCGTGGCCAAGGCGTGGGCGAACATATACAGGACGGCCCCGGACAGGCTGATGTAGTCCAGCGCCGCCATGCCCAGGAAGACGTAGCCCATGTGGCTGGAACTGCTGTAGCCGATGACGTACTTCGTGTCCCGGGCGTAATAGGCCACGTAGCCGCCGTAGAGAATGCTGAAGATGCACAGGACGGCGGCGATAGGCATCAGGTCCCGCGTGGTGTCCGGGAGCAGCTGGAAGCACGTGCGGATGATCGAAAAATGGCCGAGCTTCATCAGCACGCCGGCGTGCAGCATGCTGGTCGCCGCCGGCGCCGCGGCGTGGCCCACCGGCGACCAGGAGTGCAGCGGCCAGAGGGGCGCGATCGAGGCGAACCCAAAGAAGCACAGGAGCCAGATGATCGTTGCCAGCGTCCCGTCGAAGTGCGCCTTCTCGGCGAGCAGCGGGATGTCAAAGGTCGTAAGGCCGGAGAATTTGTAGATCAGCAGGATGCCCATGAGCGCCACGACCGCGCCGGCCGACAGGAAGAGCGTCAGCTTCATCGCGGCGTATTCCTTGCTGTTGCGCGCGAAGTTCAGGATGAACCGGGGCGCGTCGGGCCGCTCCCACTCCGCGGCGTTCTGCATCTCCAGGTAGCCCTTGGTGTGGCTGCCCCAGATGCCCAGCAGCGGGTACATCGGGATCACAGACATCTCGTAGAAGAAGTACAGGAAGAAGAGGTCCAGCGAGACGTACACGCCGATGGTCGCGCCGGCGAGGATCAGGAGGAAGGCGTAAAACTCCTTGGTCCGGTCCTTGATGTGCCAGGAGATGAACACGCCGGCAAAGAGGAGGATGGATGACGCCAGCACCATCGGCACGCCGATCCCGTCCACGCCGAGGTAGAACTGGATGCCGAGCTGCTCCGACCAGACGTACTTCTGCTGGAACTGATAGCCGCCCTTCTGCCAGTCGAAGGCGAAGAGCAGAATGAACGAAGCCAGGAACGACAGGCCGGCGAAGAACGCGGCAATCTGCCGGACCAGCAGGGCCTGGCGGTTGGAAACGAAAATCAGCACCGCGGCCCCCACGAAGGGCGCGAACAGGATGATGCTAAGCAGGTAGCTTTCGGTCATGGCCTATCCGACTTCACAGCCTTTACTGCTACTGCTGACCCCTGCTGCACCCGCTCGGCCAGCATCTGCACGGACCCGTTGATCATGTTCAGGAACAGCGCGGGGTACAGGCCGATCCACAGCACCATCACGCACAGCGCGACGGCGATCCCCCACTCGCGGGGCCGCAGATCGTGCAAGGGCCGTTTCGGCTCATGCGTGACCGGTCCGAAGAAGGCCCGCTCGTAGTACCAGAGAAAATAAGCCGCGCCCAGAATCACGCCGAGGACGCCGACGGCCGCCAGCGCCCAATGGGTGCGGAACGCGCCGAGCAGGATGAGGAACTCCCCGACAAACCCATTCGTGCCGGGCAATCCGATGGACGCCAGGCCCAGCGCCAGCACGAACGTCGCCAGCAGCGGGACATGTCGGGCAAGCCCGCCGTAGGCCGAGAGTTCCGCCGAACCGGTCCGCTGGTAGAGGAACCCCGCCATGAAAAAGAGCCCGGCCGTTGAGAATCCGAGGTTGATCATCTGCAGCAGACTCCCCTGGAGCCCCTGGAAATTCAGGGCGAAGAGCCCCAGCATGACGAACCCCAGGTGGCTGATGCTCGAGTACGCGAGCAGCCGGCGGAAGTCCGTCTGGACAAGCGCGATCAACGCGCCGTAGATGATCGCGACGAGGCCCAGTCCGGCCATCAGCCAGAGCCAGTCCCGGGACGCCTCCGGCAGCAGCGGGATGGTGAATCGGATGAACCCGAAGGTGCCCAGCTTGACACCGGCCAGAATCACGCTCATCACGATCGGCCCTTCGACCAGCGCGGTCGGCAGCCAAGTGTGGAACGGGAAGACCGGCGCCTTGAAGGCGAACCCGAAGAACATCAGGAAGAAGATCAGCGCCTGCTTCTCGGGCGGCACCGGCACGTTCAGGAGATCGATGAAGTCGAAGGAGTAGAGGGGCTCCGTGCGGGACGCCACCGCCGCGGCATGGTAGTTCAGGTTGAGGAGCACGATGCCGACCAGCATCAGCACCGACCCCGACAGCGTGTACAGGACGTACTTCAGCGCGGCGTACTGGCGCTGCGGCCCCGTGCCCCAGAGCTTGATCAGGAAGTAGCTCGGCACCAGCATCAGCTCCCAGAAGAAGAAGAACAGGATGAGGTCCAGCGACGCGAAGACGCCCACCATGGTGCCCTCCAGCCCGAGGAGCGTCATGAGGTACGGTTTCAAGAGCGTCCGCTCGCGGTCCCAGGAATAGACCATGATCAGGAACGTGAGAAAGGCCGTCAGGGGAATGAAGAGGACGCTGATGCCGTCCACCCCCAGGTGATAGCCGACGCCGATCGCCGGGATCCAGGCGGCCCGCTCGGCGAACTGGATCTGGGCGTTGTTGGGGATGAATTCCCACATCAACAGGACGGAGATGAAGAGCTCCAGGCCGGCCACCGCCAGCGCGGACTTGCGGATGAGGTCCTCGTCCTCCTGGAAGAGCCAGAGCGCGACCGCGCCGGCGATCGGCAGGAAGGTCAGGATCGTCAGAATCGGAAAGCCGATCTGCTGGACGGCGGCGACTTCGTTCAGGATCATGACGCGCCTCCCCACCAGAGGAACAGCGCGATCAGGTTGACGAGGACGACGAGGCCGGCCACGAGGATCGCCGCGTAATGTTGCACCAGGCCGCTTTGTAATTGCCGCAGCACGCGCGCCCCGAGATGGTTCGCATACCCCATAATATTGATGGAGCCGTAGATCACGTGCTTCTCGAACCACGTGGAACCGGCGGCTCCCAAGTCGGTGGCCTCCTCCACCGCCACTACCGCGCGATCAATGCCCGCCGTATCCGCCCGGTCGAAGCCCCGCCCGACGGCCTTGCTCGGCTCCACAAAGACTTTATCGTAGGCCTCGTCCACCCAATACTTGTTGAGAATCAGCGCATAGGCGCCCTGCATCCGGTTCATCAGGATGTCCGGCTGCGCCGGCTTGAGCCGGTAGAAGTAGTGGGCCGTGAACCAACCCGCCACGCCGATCACGGTGGTGACAGCCATCAGGATGTAGGCCAGTAGGTGGCCTTCTGCATGCGCGGCCTCGCCGCCCGCGCCGGACGAACGGACGACCGGCTGCAGGAACTGATGGAACCAGCCGTTCTCCAGCCCCCCTGGGATCACGCCGATCAGACCCCCGATCACCGAGAGGAGAGCCAGAACCACGAGCGGGTAAATCATCACCGGCGGCGACTCGTGAATGTGCTGCTCGACTTCGTGCGCCACACGGGATTCGCCGTAGAACGTCACGTAGAGCAGGCGGGACATGTAGAAGGCCGTGCAGAAGGCCGCCGCCGCGCCGAGCGCCCACAGGACGTAGTGTCCGTGCGTAAACGCGTGGCCGAGGATCTCGTCCTTGCTCCACCAGCCGGACAGGAATGGGAACCCGGCGATGGCGGCCGTGCCGATCAGGAACACCCCGTGCGTCGTCGGGATCTTGCTCCAGAGCGCGCCCATCTTGCGGATGTCCTGCTCGCCCGACAGCGCGTGGATGACCGAGCCCGCCGACAGGAACAGGAGCGCCTTGAAGAAGGCGTGCGTCACCAGATGGAAGATCGCCGCCGCGTAGGCGCCCACGCCGCAGGCCAGGAACATGAAGCCGAGCTGTGAGACCGTGGAGTAGGCCAGGACGCGCTTGATGTCGGTCTGGACCAGCCCGATCGTGGCCGCGAAGAGCGCGGTCATGCCCCCGACGACGCCGACCAGCAGCAGCGCGTCCGGCGTAAGGTCGTAGAGCGCGTGGTTGCGGACGACCATGTACACGCCGGCGGTCACCATCGTCGCGGCATGAATCAGCGCGCTGACGGGCGTCGGGCCCTCCATGGCGTCCGGCAGCCAGGTGTAGAGCGGCAGCTGGGCCGATTTGCCGATGGCGCCGATCAGAAGACAGACGGCGATCGCAAAAGCGGTCGTGGAATCGAGTTTGCTTGCTTTGGCGAAGACGTCGATATAGTCGAGCGTCCCGAAATTGGCGAAGATAAGGAAGATCGCCATCAGGAAACCGGCGTCGCCGATGCGGTTGACGACGAAGGCCTTGGTGGCCGCTTTGGCGGCGGACACCCGGTCGTAGTAGTAGCCAATGAGCAGATAGGAGCAGAGCCCCACCCCTTCCCACCCGATGAAGAGGACCAGGTAGTTGCTGCCCATCACCAGCAGGAGCATCGAGACCATGAAGAGGTTCATGTAGGCGAAGAAGCGCGTGAACCCGTCCTCGCCGTGCATATAGCCGATCGAATAGACGTGGATGAGGAAGCCTACGCCGGTCACCACCAGCAGCATGACGCAGGTCAGGGGATCGATCAGGAATCCGAGGTTGACCGTGAGGTCCCCCCCGAAGAACCACTGGTAGGCGATCACGGTGCGCGGAGCGGGACGGCCGAGGGTCTGTCCCAAGACCCAGATCGCGCAGAGGAAGGACAGCAGGACCGAGCCCCAGCCGATCCGGTGGGCGATCTCGTGCGAATACCGGTGCCCCATCATGACGTTGAGGCCGTTGGCCAGCACCGCCAGCAGCGGAAACACCGGAATGAGGATGACGATCAGATCGTACATACGAGTTCGGCTTTTACCATTTCAGCAGGTTGATCTGATCCACGTTGGTGGCGATCTTGCCGCGGAACACCACGATGATGATGGCCAGCCCCACGGCGGCCTCGCCAGCCGCGATGGCGATCACGAAGAGCGTCATCACCTGGCCGGCCAGCGAATCCAGGTGGTTGGCGAACGCCACCAAGTTGATGTTGGCGGCGTTCAGCATGATCTCCACCGACATCATCACGATGATGAAGTTCCGCCGGATGAGGACGCCGGCGAGTCCCGTCACGAACAGGATGGCGCTCACCAGCACGTAGGCCGACACCGGTACCATCGCCCCTCCTACAGGTCCTGCTCGAGGTCGGCCGAGGACGGCGTCTTGGCCAGGACGATCGCCCCGACGATCGCGCCCAGCAGGAAGATGCCCACGATCTCGAACGGCAGCAAGTAATCGCTGAACATCAGGATGCCGATCGCCATGCTGTTGCCGATCTTCTCGACGGCTTCGACCGTCGCTGGCCCCTTGGCCCCGCTGAAGCGGGAGGCGAGCAGGACCAGCAGCAGTTCCACGGTCAGCGCGCCGACGCCCGTGATGTACCAGGCGTGTCGCCGGTGGAAGTACCGCTCCTCGGTCTTGAGGTTGAGCAGCATCAGGACGAACAGGTAGAGGATCAGGATGGCGCCGGCGTAGATGATAATCTGCACCACCGCGACGAACTCGGCGTGCAGCAGGACGAAGAGCCCGGCCACGTGTCCGAGCAGCGCCAGCAGCGCGATGCCGCAGTGCACGGGATTCCTGAGGGACACCGTCAGGATTCCCGCCGTGATGCTGACCAGAGCGAAGTAGGCGAAAAAGACCGTGACCATGCTCAGGAGTCGTGCGGTGGGGTGAGCGCTGCGACTTGATGCGGAAACTTATATCGGTAGTCGCGGCTGCCCGCGTCGTTCTTCTCCTGATTGTGGGCGTAGAGATACCGCTTGGCGTCCTCGATGTGCTGCTCGCCGACCTCGTAGAGCTTCTTCTTGTCAAAGATCAGCTCGCGCTTGTCGGCGGTGGAGTACTCGTACATTTTGGTCATCGCCAGGGCGTTGACCGGGCAGGCTTCCACGCAATAGCCGCAGAAGACGCACTTGGTGATGTCGATGTAGAACTCGGTCGCGTACCGGGACAGCGGCTTGTCCGGGTCTTCGGCGCTCACGACCTTGATGCAGCGGGACGGGCAGGCCGCCTCGCAGAGGTCACAGCCCACGCACCGCTCCGCGCCGTCGTCGTAGCGCAGCAGCCCTAGAGCGCCGCGGTGGGCGTCCGGGATCGTCCGCTTCTCCCGCGGGTACTGGAAGGTCACGGGCTTCACAAACATGTGCTTGAGCACGACCCGCATCGCCGTCCGGATCTCGGAGAACGACAGGGCGTCCCAGAACTCCCGTAGGAGACTCTTCTCTTGGGTCTTCGCCTTCATGCGCTCCCTCTCCGTTAAACCTTCCCGATAGTCACGCGCGCGAACTTGAACGCCGGCACGCCCGTCGTCGGATCCGTCACGCATTCCGCCAAATCTTTTACGGGCGGCTCATTGAAATGCTCGGGGAAGAAGCAGGTCCCCGGCGCCAGATCGGGGGCCGGCTCAGTCCGCAGTTCGAGCTCGCCCCGCGCGGACGAGACGCGCACCAGGTCGTTGGGGCCGATCTCAAGCCGCGCGAGGTCGGCTTGGTTCATCTGCAGCCGGCCTTTGCTGGGAGAGAGTTGCACCAGTCCCGACGCGCGCGTCGAGAGTTTGCCCGAATGGTACAGCACCTGCCCGATCATTAAAGAGAACGGCCGCGACGCCGGGTCCGCCTCCGCGCCTGCGACGTAGCGTGCCGCGACTTCTCGGATATACCCGTCGCGCAGGTAAGCGTCCGGGTTCGCCGTGAGGGGCTTGGCTTCGCCGAGGTTGTAGTACCCCGGGAGCAGCTTCATGATCTCCCGCTGCACGGCCTGCGGGCCGTCGTACTCCATCGGATAGCCGAGCGCCCCGCCCAGCGCCGCGAAAATCTCCCAGTCCGGATGGGCCTCCTCATAGGGCTCCAGCGCGGGACGGATGCGGTTCACCTTGCCTTCCAGATTGGTGAAGGTCCCGTCTTTTTCCGCGAAGGTGCAGGCCGGCAGCACGACGTGCGCGAGGCGCCCGCTCTCGGTCAGGAAGGGGTCCTGGCAGATCAGCAACTCGACCTTCTCCAGCGCTTCACGCACGCCGGTCGACGCCGGCAGCGTGGCCAACGGATTCTCACCGACCAGGTACAGCGCCTTGATCTCGCCGAGCCGACAGCGCTCGAGAATCTCCATCAGATGCGTCCCGGCACCGGTAGGAAGCGCCGTATTCCAGGCGCCGGCAAACTTGGCCCGGGCCGCTTCATCAGCGTAGGACGCCTGCCCGGGCAGCAGTTCAGGAGCGACGCCCATGTCCACGGCGCCCTGTTCGTTCGCTTCTTCCGGCAGCGCGTTCACGCCGCAGCCGGGCTTCGTGAGCTTGCCGGTTACCCAGGCCAGATCCACCAGATTCAAGACGTTCGCATAGCCGTTGGCCTGCCGCGTCACGCCCTCGGCACAGAGGATCACGGCCCGCGGGGCTTCGGCATACAGCCGAGCCGCCTCGACCGCCGACTCCCGTGACAGGCCCGTTCGCGCCGTCAACACGTCCCATGACAAGCCGGCCAACGCCGCTTTCAGCGCGGCAAAGGCCTCGGGCGCGGCGCCCGTGGACGCCTCATCCACTAAGTCCTCCTCGACCACGGCCTTGACCAGCGCCTTGATGAACCACCCCTCGCTCCCCACCGCGATCGGCAACGGGTGCGTCGCGAGCTTGGCGATGTGCGTCATCCGCGATGCGGCGACGATCACCTGCGCTCCGTACACGCGGAGGGCTTCTTTGACCCGGAGGCCGGCGACTGGATTGGTTTCCGTGATGTCGGTGCCGATGAGCAGGAGCACGTTGGCCTTCGTGATCTGCTCGTAGCCGTTCATCATCCGGCCGATCCCGGCCGCATGCTGCAGGGCCCGCGTGAAATTCAGATGACCGTACCGGGCGCTGCTGTCCACGTGATTGGTCCCGATCGCCGCGCGCATCAGCTTCTGGAACAGATAGAGCTCCTCGTTGGTGCAGCGGGCGGTGATGAGCCCCGCGATCGCATCAGGGCCATATCGGGCCTTGATGGTCTTCAACCGGCTGACCACGACCTCCATCGCTTCGAACCACGATTTCGGCGTGAGCCCTTCATCCGTGCGGACCAACGGCCCACCCAGTCGCTCTTTGCTGTCGATGTACTGGAAGCCGAACCGCCCACGAACGCAGAGGCCGCCGTGCCCCTTGGCGGTCTCCGCTCGGTCGCCCCACTTGTTCTTCCAGGAGAGCGGCGAGGTCACGCGCTGGACGTCCTTTCCGCTGGTCTCGATGTGCATCTGGCAGCCGTCGGCGCAGTAGGCGCAGGTGCTCGTCGTTTTCTTCAATTGCCAGGGCTTGTAGACGTACTTGGAGTACTTGTTCGTGATGGCGCCGACGGGGCAGACCGCCAAGCAGTCACCGCAGAATTCGCAGGTGAGGCCCTTGTCGCCCTTTGCCACCACGTGCGTGGTGCCCTCTTTCTTGAAGAACTGCAGGGCGTCCACCATCTGCACGTCCTTGCAGATGTTGATGCACTCGCCGCACAGGATGCAGCGGTTCATGTTGAAATCGAGCACGAGACTGCGGCGATCCTCCGGCAGGCCCTTGGGCTTGGCGTTGACGAGACCCGTGACCCCGTGTTGGAACGCCGTGTCCTGGAGTTCACAATGGCCGTCGGCGTCGCAGACCGGACAATCGAGCGGATGGATCGTGAGGTGCTTCTCCACCGCCTTCTTGCGGGCCTGGAATAGATCGTCGCCCTCGCACCGCACCACCATGCCCGCCTCGGCCTTGGCGGTGCAGGACCGCACCGGCGCCTTCTTGCCTTCGACCATCACCAGGCACATCCCACAGGAGCCGAACGGATCGAAGGTGTAGTGATAGCACATGGCCGGAATGATCTTGCCGGTCTGGGAGATGACGTCGTAGAGCGACACGCCCCCTTTGGCCTGCACCGGCTGCCCGTCAATGGTCAGCTCGATCGACGGGGCTTCGACATCGGGGGAGGTGACTGGTTTCAACGCCATGACTGCATTCCCTTCAGCGGTCGCACTCGCCCATCACAATGTCGTACGTGCCGAAGATCGTCACGATATCGGCAATCATGTAGCCGCGGGCCATGTAGTCAAATGCCCCCATGTGGATGAAGGACGGAGCGCGAATCTTCAACCGGTAGGGCTTCCCCTCGCCGTTGCTGACGATGTAAAACCCCAGCTCGCCCTTGGCGGCCTCGGTCCCGCAATAGATCTCGCCCTTCGGCGCCTGAAAACCCTGGGAGAACAGCTTGAACTGCTGAATCATGCTCGCCAAGTCGTTGAAGACCTTGTCCTTCGGAGGCAGCGTCACGCTGGGGACGTAGGCCATGATCGGCCCCTCGGGAATCTTCTCCAGGAGCTGCTTGACCATGTTAAGGCTCTGCCGCATCTCCTCGATACGGACCCAGTACCGGTCGTACGTGTCGCCGTTTTTGCCGACCGGGACGCTCCATTCGCACTCGCCGTAGGCGGCGTAAGGTTCGAACTTGCGCAGGTCGTAATCCACGCCGGAGCCCCGCAGCGTCGGCCCGCTCAGACCGAAGTTGATGGCGTCCTCGGCCGAGATCACGGCCACGCCCTTCGTGCGGGAGAGCCAGATGCGGTTGGTCTCGAGGAACGTGACGTACTCGTCGACCTTCGGAGGAAAGTACTCGACGAACCGGCGCAGCTTCTCGACGAGGTCCGGCGTGAAGTCCCGTTCGACGCCACCGATCCGGTACCAGCTCGTCGTGAGCCGCGCCCCGCACAGCTCGTCGAAGAAGTCGAGCAGGATCTCCCGGTCGCGGAACGTGTAGAAGAAGACGGTCATGGCGCCGATGTCCAACGCCTGCGTGCCGAGCCAGAACAGGTGGCCGATAATCCGCTGCACCTCGGCGACGATCGTCCGCAGGTACTCCGCGCGGGGCGGAATTTTCATGTCCAGCAGCTTTTCGACAGCCCGGCAGTAGGCGAAGTTGTTGTACATGGCGCAGATGTAGTCCAGGCGGTCGGTGTGGGGGATGAACTGGTGGTAGGTGCCGTCCTCCGCCAGTTTTTCCACGCCCCGGTGGAGGAACCCCATGACTGGAATGGCCTTGACGATCCGCTCGCCTTCCAGCGCCAACACCACCTTCAGCACGCCGTGCGTGCTGGGGTGCTGGGGACCCATGTTGAGCATCATCTCCTCGGTCCGCAGCGTCGGCAGAGCGAGGGTTTCCGGGTGCTCGGGGTCGACCTTGTAGACGGTCGTGCGCTGGTCTTCCAACGGTTGTGTCATGGCCCCTTAAACGGTTTTCTCCCCGATGAAGGGGAAGGTGTCGCGCCACCCCTTC
The DNA here is from genome assembly GCA_964472655.1 of uncultured Nitrospirales bacterium. Classification (GTDB taxonomy): domain Bacteria; phylum Nitrospirota; class Nitrospiria; order Nitrospirales; family NS-4; genus SCTG01. Next base: position 22,703 of record CAYYLQ010000009.1, on the reverse strand, counting down.
CCGCGCAAGGGGAAATCCTTGCGCAATGGATAACCTTCCGGAAAATCATCCGGCAGAAGGATGCGCACGAGGTTCGGGTGGTTGCGGAACCGGATCCCCATCATGTCGTAGACTTCGCGTTCCATGAAATCCGCGCCCTTCCAGATGTCCGTCATGGAATCGACCACGCAATCGTCTTCCGGCACGCGGGTCTTCACGCGGATCCGGGCGCGACGCCGGATGGAATAGAACTCGTAGACGACCTCGAACCGTTCGGGGTGGTCCGGCCAGTCCACGGAACTCACGTGGACGATGTAGTCGTAGTCCATCCCGGGATCATCATGCAGGCATTGGCACACCGCATGGAGATGCTCCCGCGCCACCTGGATGGTCAGGTCGCCCCGCCATTCCACGGCCTGCCGGAAGGCCTCCGGGAACGCCTGCTGGATCTTTTCGGCGACGGGATGCACGGGCTATGCCTTGACCTGCTCGGGGGGCTTCTTATAGAGCACCCGCCGCTGCATGATCTGCTCCTGCAGCTTGAGGATGCCGTCGAACAGGGCTTCGGGCGTGGGCGGGCACCCCGGCACGTACATGTCCACGGGGATGAACCGGTCGACGCCCTGCACCACGCTGTAGCTGTCGTAGATGTTGCCGGAAGTGGCACACGAGCCCATCGCGATCACATAGCGCGGCTCCGGCATCTGATCGTAGATCTTGCGGATCACCGGCGCCATCCGGACGCAGACCGTTCCGGCGACGATCATGAGATCGGACTGCCGCGGCGAAGCCCGAAAGACGCCGGCGCCGTACCGGTCGATGTCGTAGCGCGCGGAGACCGCGGCGATCATCTCGATGGCGCAGCACGCGAGGCCGAAGGTCATCGGCCAGAGTGAGCCCTTGCGCGCCCAGTTGACCGCTTTCTCCAGCGTCGTGAGGGTGAGCCCCAGATCGCCGTCCTTGTCATGCCCGTGCGAGACTTGAATGAGGTTCGTCTCGGGCCGGTCTTCTTCCGTCAGTCCCATTCCAGCGCGCCTTTCTTCCAGGCATACACGTATCCCACGACGAACAGCGCGATGAAGATCAGCATCTCCACCATGCCGATCACGCCGATCCGGTCGAAGGCGATGGCCCAGGGGTAGAGAAACAGGATCTCGATGTCGAAGATCACAAACAGCATCGCGATGATGTAGTACCGCACCGGGAACGGCATGCGCGCGTCGGAGAAGGGCTCGCTGCCGCACTCGTACGCGCTGAGCTTTTCCGGGTCGGGCAGCCGCGGCTGGAGGAAATAACTGAGGACGAGCGTCCCCGCGCCGAACGCGAAAGCGGCGCCGATGAACACCAGCACCGGGAAATAATTCGCAAGATAAGATAGGAGATGCGAAGCGCCGTCCACCCTACAGCCTCCTAAAAAAACAAAGACTTGCGATAAGAGAGAAAGTCTAGCATCGCGATTTCCGACAAAGCAAGCGACCAAAAGGCCTAGTCACTAATGGGTCTTACGGCTTTTTCGGCGGGCGGCGGGTCATCTTTTCAGAAGGGGTCCGCAGGTCGCCCGGGGCGCGGCCGGAGCCCACATCCCATTGTTCGGCCAGCGGTTCGGCGGTGCCGGTCCTGCGGTGAATCTGTGTGCGGATCCGTTTGGGGACGGTCTTCCCGTAGTCGGGCGGGTCTGGCTGGTTGGTCAGTGTCCGGCGATCATGCTTGGGCAAGACAGGCTCTCCTTACAAATGCCCGCCCGGTTTCCCTTGAGGCTCGGGCGGCAGCGGCACCGGCCCCCGCGGAGCCTCCCCCGGTGCCATCGGGTCATAGAGCCGCTCGTTCCCGTTCACCCCGTCTTCTTCGATGTCAATCCACATTTCGCCCTTGGCCGGCTCGAATTCGCCATTGCCGTTCAGATCCACCCAGTAAAACAACGGATGGGAAAACGTGATCGCGACCTCATACCCGTACTGATTCACCGACGCCTTGTAAGTGCGGCGGGCAGTCATGTAATCCGGCTTGCTCTCCATACTCGTCATCTTGAAAACGCGGAAGAACATGTTATTGCGCCAGTCATAGTAGGCCTCCACTTCACGGCGGTCGAATTCGTCAGGTTCGACGGGCAGGGCTAACTGTTCAGCCGCAGGACTCGCGATTCCCGTCTCGTCCGAATCGAGGAGGCCAGCAATAAAAAGGACTCCGATCGTCAGTCCGAGGGCTCTCAGCACGGGTCTCATTTCGTTACCGTAGCACCATCCTAACCCCTCGTCAATCAAGTGTTTTATCTTGACATCTGAACGATATCTGTTATCCTGCCCCTAGTACGAACACGGAGGCACGCATGGGCAGAATACCGCGTAAGCTGGAATGGGGCGGAGTCCTTCTCGCCATGGCGTATGCCGGCATACTGCTTGGATCCGGCACCCTTGCCATCGCTGAAAGCGCTCCCGCTAAACCCGCAAGTGCGTCCGCGGGCACGCTGACAGGCGAGCAGGCCATTGCTCTTCAAAGCGGCTATATTCAGGCTTTTCCAGAATCCGCGTCCGGCACGGTGATCGGCGCCCGTGAAGCCAAGCGGCTGTTCGGCCACGGGGATCCCCTCTACCTGCGGCTTGCGCCCACGACGGACGTGAAGGTGGGCGATCGATTCACGCTCTTCAGGCCCACCACGCATATCTACCATCCAGTGACCAGGGATTACATGGGACGGATGGTCGCCATCCTGGGCATCATCGAGATCGCCAAAGAGCCAGGCGACGGCGTGACCGAGGCCCGGATCGTGCGCTCCTTCGATGCGATGGTGCCGGGCGATCTCCTGAAGCCGTACGAAGCGCCCCCGCCGGTGCCCGCCCAGCAAGTCACCAGCGGCCCCATTGCGGGGGTTGTCCTTGATTTCATGACCCAGCAGCGACAGCTCACCGGACAGTCGGAAATCATTTACATCGATCGCGGAGAGCTGGACGGGGTCGCCCTCGGCGACCGTTTCAGTGTTTCCCATCGGGGCAAACGGCTGTCTCCTACGAGCCGGAACCCCGACCACGCAGTCGCCGAGATCAGGATCATCAGTTTGCAGGCGCGAACGGCGACGGCGTACGTGCTGCACAGCACCGATGTCGTCCGGCGCGGCGACATCGTCAAGCGTCTGCCTCCTCCCCCTCCCAAGGCTGAACCGGCCGCCGCCCCGCCCAAGGAAGCCGCCGCCGACACGATGGCGGTCGCGAAGATCACCCCACCTGCGGCCCCGCCGCCGCCGGCCAGCCGAGAACTCGCGGAGATCCACTTCGCCTTCAACCAATGGCAACTCTCGGATGAAGACAAAAAGATTCTCGCCGAGCACGCGGCGTATCTCAAGGAAAACCCCACGCTCGCGATCACCATCGAGGGGTACGCGGACGAACGGGGAAGCGCGGAGTACAACCGTAGCTTGGGCGAGAAACGGGCGGCGGAAGTCCGCCGCTTCCTCGCCGACGCGGGCGTGAAGAATGCCCTCACGGTGACCAGCTACGGAAAGGACCGGCCTTCCTGCACGGAGCGGGACGAGCCCTGCTACGCCAAGAATCGCCGCGTCCATTTGTCCGTCGTGAATTGATTGCTTTCATCGGATGCGTCCATATAGGATAGCGGCATGACGACTCTGCGAATGGTCCTCGCCGTCCTCCTTGCCCTCTCTCTGACCGCGGCCTCGCGCGCACTCGCGGGGGAACAATTCGCCGGCGAGGTCCTGAAGGTCGACGTCGCGGCGAACAAGCTGACCGTGAAAAAGGCCGACGGGAATCGCTTCACCTTCGCGGTGGACGGCAAGACGGCGTTCACGGGCAACCGGAAATCACTCAACGATCTGGCCAAAGGCGACCAGGTCACGGTCGAGTTCCAAACGGGAGGAGGCCGGTACACCGCGCTCCGGGTATCCACACAGTAGGTTTTTGGCCCCGTATCTCCAAGTAGCCGTCCCCCGCCGTCTCTACCGCGTCTTCACGTACACCGCCCCGCCCGGCAGTCCCTCCGGTTGGGCGCCCGGCATGCGGGTGCGCGTCCCGTTCGGACGCGGCACGCTCACGGGCTTTATCGTCGCCGTCACGGCCGAGCCGGAAACCGGCGGCAAGTCCACACAGATTCGCCAGGTCCTTGCCCGTCTGGACGACACCCCGAGCGTCTCGCCCGACCTCCTGGCGCTCACCGGATGGGTGGCGGAACGCTACCTGGCCCCCTTCGGACAGTGTCTGCGCCTGGCCTTTCCTGGATCCCCCGAGAGGAAACGATCTGCCCCGCGCACGAAATCGGACAGTGCGATCACTCCGCCGTCCGCTGTTTCCGCTTCCGAGTTATCCACGTTGAACGTTGCACGTTCAACGTTCAATGAAGCGCTTGTTCCGCTCCGCACGAAGGCGCTGACGGCCATTGCCCGACAGACCCAGGAGAGCCTCTTGCTGCCCGCGCCCACCGCCGAATTGCTGGACTTCTACGGAGAAGTCGTGCAGGCCGCGTTGGATCGCGGGCGCAGCGTGCTCCTGCTGATGCCCGAGGCCGGACGGGTCGAAGCAAGCCAGGCTTTCTTCGCGGCTCGCTGGGGCGCACGTTGCCAGGTATATCATGGCGGGCTGTCAGCAGCGGACCGGCAACGGGCGTGGGCGCGCATCCGGACGGGAGAAACGGCAGTCGTGATCGGAACCCGTTCGGCCGTCTTCGCCCCGCTCGCCAACCTGGGCCTGATCATCGTGGACCAAGAAGATCATCCGGCGTACAAGGCGGAAAACGTCCCGCGGTACGATGCGCGCGCCGTGGCGGCCGAGCGTGCCAGACGGGCGGGAGCCGTGCTGGCCCTGGCATCCGCGCACCCTTCCCTGGAAACCGTGCACATGACCGGCTCGGACCTTAGTACGCTGGCGCTCCGGACCGGCCATGCCGATGCGCCGCCGACGACAATGGCGGACCTCCGCGACGCGCCATTCGGGGAAATCCTGAGCGCGCCGCTGGCCGCGGCCATCGCCGCCCGTCTCGCCGAGCGGAAAACCGTCCTCCTGTTTCTCAACCGCAAGGGGTATGCCTCGGTGCTCCAGTGCCGCGACTGCGGACAGGCCGTGAAGTGTCCCGCCTGCTCGGTCGGTTGGACGTTCCACAAACACGAGGAGGCGCTCCAATGCGGCTACTGCGGGCGAACCGGGGCCGCGCCGGAGACCTGTCCCGCCTGCGCCGGCGCCCGTCTGGTCCCGTCCGGATCGGGCACCGAAGCTCTCGAAGAGACGGTGAAGGCGCGTTTTCCGTCCGCGCGGGTCGCGCGGTTGGAGCGGGACCGGGCCGGCGGGGAGAAGGCGAACGCGGCCATCCTGTCCCTTTGGCAGGCCAAGGAACTCGACATCCTGATCGGCACGCAACTGGTCGTCACGCGTAGTCCCCGACCGATCGCGTCCCTCGTGGGCCTGGTCTATCCCGACGCGGCCCTCCACCTCCCGGACTTCCAAGCGGCCGAACGGGCCTATCACACGCTGCGCGACGTGATGGCCCTGGCCGACCCGCACGATTCCACCGCCGAGATCGTCATGCAGACCTATGTTCCCCAACACCACGTGCTCCGCGCGCTCGCGGAGCGCAACCCTGCCCTCTTTTATGCAAGCGAACTGGCGGCCAGGCAGGCGCTGGGCTATCCGCCGTTCGGCCGGCTGATCGGGCTGCGGGTGAGCGGGACGAAGGAAGACCTCGTGGAGGCCGCCGCCGCGCGCTGGGCCGCTGTACTACGGAGAGCAGGGACACCAGAAGGAAAGGTGGGTGTGGGAGGGGCAACCTTGTCGGGGCCCCCTTCCACTCTAGATGTCCTCGGCCCGATCCCGGCGACGCCGGCCCGCGTGCGGGGACGATTCCGTCGGCAACTCGTCGTGAAGGGAACTGATGGGGCCGCGCTGCGGCAGGCGGTCCGGTCTACCTTGGCGGAAATGGAAGGCGGGAGCCGCGCCGGCGGCCTCCGCTACGACATCGACGTCGACCCGCAGAGCCTGATGTGATCGTCACGCCTTCGGCGGGGGCTCGTCGGAAACCTCGCCGCGTTTGATCCAGCGGAAGACGCCGTAGGCGAAGGAGAGGAAGAAGGTGGCGCAGATGACGCCCATGAACAGGGTAGGGACCAGCTCTTTCATCTGCTCCTCGGAGGGCTCCGTCACGCCGCTCATCCGCAGCTTGATGATCTCCACCAGGGGCCAGCTCAAACTCTCCAACCCGAGAAACAGGAACGCCCAGGCCCAGACATAGCCGGGCGTCGAGCCCAGCCAGACCAGCAGCGCCGTGAACCCGACCCCGGCCATCGCGGCCCAAGACACCGGGATCGGGTTCCATACCATCGTAAACCCGACCGTGACGAAGACACCCGCCGCGACGGCGTTGAGTTTGGGAGTCCATTCAGACATGGGAGAAAGGTTGGTGCCGAAGGCGGGATTTGAACCCGCACGGGTTTCCCCACACGCCCCTCAAACGTGCGTGTCTGCCATTCCACCACTTCGGCGCCGAACCGATTATATAGGGCGGCCGGGCCATTCTGTCAATGAAGTTGACACCCACCTGTGGCGTCCGTAGAATCCAATTTACCATGTCTTCCCGCATCGCGGCATTCTTCGATCTGGATAACACCATCGTCCCCGGTCCCGCCATCGAACACCGGTACTTCCGCCTGCTCTGGCGGCAGGGACTGGTCGGCCCGAAGGACCTCGTCCGCAGCGCGGCGGTGCTGCTCCGAAACGTCCCCCCCTGGTCATTCGACCCCATCCGACGATTCAAGGCCTATCTGACGGACAAACCCATCGCCGCCGTGGAAGCCTCGGCGCAGAACTTTTTCTGGGAGTACGTGTGCCCGCGGATCTCGGAGCAGGCGCGCCTGGCGGTCGAGGAGCATCGCGCGCAAGGACACCGGTTGATCCTGCTCACCGGGTCGCCGGATTTTATCGTGATACCACTGGCGACCTATCTCAAGCTCGACCAAGTCGTGGCCGGACGGCTGGAGAAAGCGGGCGACACTTTCACCGGACGCATGATCGAGCCGTACCCCTATCGGCACGGCAAGCGGCTGGCGGCGGAGCGGCTCGCCGCCGAACAGGGCCTCGACCTGGGCGCCAGTTACATGTACGGCGACAGCCCCGGCGACCTGCCGATCCTGGAAGCGGTCGGCCAGCCCCGCGTCGTCAACCCGATCCGCGGGATGCGCCGCATCGCCCGCCGGCACGGCTGGCCCATTCTGCATTGGGATTAACCCTCTTCCGTCATGCGCATCACCGAAATCTTCTTCAGCATCCAAGGGGAGTCCACCCATGCCGGCAAGCCCTGCGTCTTCGTCCGGCTGACGGGATGCCCGTTGCGCTGCATATGGTGCGACACCGCCTACGCCTTCCACGGAGGGACCGACCGCAGTCTCGACAGCATCGTGGGCGAAGTCGAGCGGCACGGGTGCCGGCTGGTCGAGATCACCGGCGGCGAGCCGTTGGCCCAGCCGGAAGTGCATGCCTTGATTAGTGCCCTGGCCGACCGGGGCCATACCGTTCTGATCGAAACCAGCGGCGCGCTCGACATCGCCCCGGTGGACCCGCGCGCCACGCTGATCATGGACCTGAAGTGCCCCGGCAGCGGCATGGCCGACCGCAACCTGTGGTCCAACATTCCCAAGCTCAAACCGACGGACGAGATCAAATTCGTCATCACGGACCGCGCGGACTATGAATGGGCGGCCGCAACAGTCCGCGAACGGGCGCTGACGGACCGGCACACGGTGCTGTTCAGCCCTGTGTTCGGCGAAATGAATCCGCAGACGCTCGTCGAATGGGTATTGGCCGACCGGCTGCCCGTCCGCTGCCAGCTGCAGCTGCACAAGTACATCTGGGACCCCGCGATGCGCGGGGTGTGAAGGAGGCTATGGACATCACGGCTCGAAAAGGTCGCTTCGAGGACGAGTCTGCCGACGCGATCCTCTTGATCCATTGCGAGGGCGAGCGACGGCTGGCCCGGGAGGCCGCCGCGGTCGATGCGCGGCTCCGCGGACGGCTGGCCGGCCTCATCACCAGCGGCGAATTCACGGGACGCCTGGGCCAGGTGTCCATCCTGCACGTCGCTCCAGGAGAGCGCCTGCGCGCCAAACGCGTGGTGCTCGCGGGATTCGGGAAGCCCAAGGACGTTTCCCTGGACAAGCTCCGCCAGGCCGCCGGCTCCGCCGCAAAGGCCATCCGCAACCTGGACGCCAAGTCGTTCGCCGTCCCCGTTCAGGACCCGGCCGGTTTCCTGACCGGCGTCCCCGCCGCCGGCCGCGTGCGCGACGTGGCCCAGGCTCTCACGGAAGGCGCGCTCCTGGGCCTCTATCAGTTTACGACGTACCGCACGGAGCGCAAGGACGAAACGAGCAAGGCCGTCCGAAAGATGTCCGTGGTGGTGAGCGATCCTCGCGAACTGGCTCACGCCCAGCAAGGCGTCCGCCAAGGCCAGGTCTTCGGCGAGGCCGCGACCTTTGTGCGCGACCTCTGCAACCATCCGGCCAATGTCGTCACGCCGACGTATATCGCGAACGAGGCCAGGAAGGTCGCCAGGGAACGCGGCGTGAGCGTCAAGGTGCTGGACCGGCCGGCGATGCAGCGTCTCGGGATGGGCGCGCTCCTGGGCGTCGCGCGGGGCAGCCACGAGCCGCCGAAGTTCGTCATCCTGGAATACCGGGGCGGGCCCCGCAGCGAACGCCCGGTGGCGCTCGTCGGCAAGACGATCACCTTCGATTCGGGCGGCATCTCCCTCAAGCCGGCCGACAACATGGAACAGATGAAGGCCGACATGACCGGCGGCGCCGCCGTGTTGGCAGCGGTCCGGGCGGCCGCGCGGCTGCGGCTGCCGATCAACATCGTCGCCTTGATCCCGGCCACGGAGAACATGCCGGGCGGCAGCGCGACGAAGCCGGGCGACATCCTCACGAGCCTCTCCGGCAAGACCATCGAAGTCATCAACACCGACGCCGAGGGCCGCCTGATCCTGGCTGACGGACTCACGTACGCCAATCGCTACAAGCCAGCGGTCGTCGTGGACATTGCAACCCTGACCGGCGCTTGTGTCGTGGCCCTGGGCCACTACGCCATCGGCGTGCTGGGCAACAACGAACGGCTGATCGGCGAACTGAAGGCGGCCGGCGACCAGTGCGGCGAGCGCGCCTGGCAACTGCCGCTCTGGGAAGAGTACTACGACCAGATCAAGAGCGACGTGGCCGACGTGAAGAACACGGGCGGCCGCCCCGGGGGGACCATCACCGCCGCGGCCTTCCTCAGCAAATTCGTGGGCGACGCGACGTGGGCGCATCTCGACATCGCCAGCACGGACTGGAGCGATCGGGAACGGGCCTACATCCCGAAAGGCGCGACGGGAGTGGGGACGCGCCTGTTGATCCAGTTCCTCTATAATCGCGCCAACGGCAAGCGGCCGTGAACCTGCGGGAGAAGATCGGTCAGCTCTTCATGCTCGGGATGCACGGGACCGAGCCCTCCAAAGACCTGCGCGACCTCTTCAAGACATATCATCCCGGCGGCGTGATTCTCTTCAGCCGCAATCTGGAGGATCCCGCGCAGGCCGCCCACCTCACGAACGCACTCCAGAAGCTGGCCCCCAAGATGCCCTTGTTTATCTCCGTCGATCAGGAAGGCGGCCGGGTCGCGCGGCTCCCCAAGGGCTTCACCGTCTTCCCCGGACAAGGCACCCTGGGGCAGGCCGGCACGGCCGCCCTGGCGTACGCCTTCGCGGAAGTCACGGCCAAGGAACTGCGCGCGATCGGCGTGAACATGGACCTGACGCCGGTTTTGGACGTCAACACCAACCCGCGCAATCCGATCATCGGCGACCGCGCGTTCGGCCATGACCCGGAACAGGTGGAAACCCTCGGCCTTGCGGTGATCGCCGGGCTCCAGGACAACGGCGTGATGGCCTGCGGTAAGCACTTTCCCGGGCATGGGGACACCGCCGCAGACTCCCACAAAGAGCTGCCGACGGTGGCCCACGGACTCGACCGGCTGCGCGAGATCGAGCTCCGGCCCTTCGCTCATTGTTTCCAGAACGGGCTGGCCGCCGTCATGACGGCGCACGTCCGCTATCCCGCGCTGGACCCAGAGCACCCAGCTACGTTGTCTCCGACCATTCTCACCGACTTGCTCCGCGGTCAGCTGCAGTTCAAGGGGCTGGTGCTGACGGACGATCTGGAGATGCATGCCATCCTGGACCACTACGGCATTGAAGACGCGGCGGTTCGCGCGCTGCGGGCCGGCGCCGACCTCCTCCTGATCTGCAAGGATCCCGATAGGCAGGTGGCCGCGATGGAGGCCGTACACCGCGCGATCAAGACCGGGGAGATCCCGGAACCGCAACTGGAGCAGGCCGTCCTCCGCGTGCTCGAGGCCAAGGACCGGTACCTCCTCCCCTACGCGCCGGCGGACTCCAAGAGCGCGGCCGAGCGCGTGGGCACGAAACCGCACCGTGAGGTCGCCCACGCCATCCGCGACGCCGCCGCGCAGGCGACCGTCTGAAGAAATTAATTATGAGCGTGAAGAAGGGCGACATCATCGACGAGTGGAAGCGCTATCCCGACGGCTGCGGGCTGGTCGTCAAGGTGATGGGCGGGGGGGGCGGTTTCGCGAAGATCGTCTGCTGCGGGCACGAGCTGACCGAGGAGGACGTGGTGCCAGCCCCCATCAAAAAGCACGGCCGGAAGATGGGCCACAAGGGCGTCGGCTTCATCATCGACGAGAAGAAGAACTCCCCGACCGGGTGCGGCCTGCGCCTGATGATCATGGACGGAGGCCAGGGCCTACAGCACATGGAGTGCTGCGGACGCTCGCTCACGCTCGCCGATGAGCGCGAGTTCCTCGACCTGGGTGTGCGGAACATCCGGGGAACACTAGCCGAGGAGGACGAGGACGCGCCGGCAGGGCCGACCGGAAATGCCTGATAGACGCTACGCGAGGATGATCTTCTGCAGCTTGGCCTGGTTTTCGAGGACGGCCATCGCCTGATGCAGGCGCTGGAGCTTTTGATTGCGGTTACGGAGCGCTTCCTGATTGGTGAGGTCGACCCCCTCGGAGCGGACAACCGTCTGCAATTTGCGCATGTGCATGTGGAGCTCCTTGAACGTCGCGGCGTCGAACTTCTTTAAGATCAGGGGATTCAACGCCACGTAGCCTTCCATGATGTCCTTGGCCATCACGGCCAGGCTTCGTCCCCTGCTCCCGCCGCCGCCGCCGCCTGCTACAGCCATACCGAGCTTGCTCCACGGCGCTTCGATCAAATGCGCCGGATATTCAATACCGCTTACATTAATTCTCGACGGACGCTGATCTTGGTCTTGGCCTTCAACGCTTCCTGATACGCCATGAGCGCCCGCTGCTGCTTCTGAAACAGCACGACTTGGACCGCGCGATCGGGCGAAGGACCCGCCTGCATCGGAACGGCCGGCGTCGGCTGGGCGGCCAGCAGCGCCTGGGCTTCGGCCAGCTCATCCATGGTCGGGGCCACGGACTCGCGGACCAGCATCCGCGCCTTCTCCCGCATCAGGTCGGCCCGCTGGGAGGTTTCGAACAGCTCCGGCGTCAAGCGGTTCTGGGCCAGGAGAAGCTTGTACTGCTCCGGGTCGAACTTGCCGTTGCGCTGAAAAGCGGGGACCTTCGTGATCGACTCCCGCAGTTCATCAGCCGTGACGACCACGCCCATCTCTCGCGCGGCTTGCATCCACAGGCGGCTCTCGATCAGTTGCTCGATCACTTGCTGCTTCAGCTGATCTTCCGGCACCTTGTCGCCGTCCGGCATCATTTCTTTGTAGAACCGGGACATGTTCTGCAGCAGGCGCAGGTACTCATCACGCGAGACGCGATCATCGCCGACGCTGACGATGACGTCTTCCTTGTTCTGCTCGAACCCCCACCAGCCCATCGTGACGATAAAGACCACCGCGATCAGGCCCATGACGGTCCGGTAGAACCACGGCCGTTCGATCGCGCCCTCCCGGATCACCTTCAGCATTCCGTTGCTCCTCCTGACAAAACCCGGGCCTATTGTAAACAACGGGTGGCGGGGTTGCAACGTCGTCCAACCATTTGTCTTGCCAGCTGTTTTTTGCTACAATGGCTCCCTCGAAGCGGGAGTTTGGACACTTGCCGGAAACGGGGGGCATCCTCGCACAGGAACTGGAACGAGCGTCCCTGCAGGTTTTTCCCAAGGCCACGGTTCTCCACCGCTTCATCGCCAAGTCATTGGACGTGTTGATCGTGTTGGGGGTGGGGGAGTTGGCGCCACCGTACGGCTTCTGGGTGGCTCTGTGGTACGTGCTGGTTGCGGACGGCTTTTCCGGACGCAGCATCGGCAAACGTCTCATCGGGCTCCAGGCCTGGGTCCCCGAATTGCACGCGCCGGCCGGATTCAAGGACTCGATCATCCGGAACGTGCCGCTCGCCGTCGGCTACGTCGCCTTCCAGATCCCCTACGTGGGATGGCTGGGCACCGTCGCCATCCTGGGCATCGAAGCCTTACTGATCATCGGCAACGAGCATGGACTGCGGATCGGCGATGAGTTAGCCCATACGCAGGTCGTCGACGAAACGATCTTCGATGTGGAGTCCCAGACGTAAAGGAGCAGCGGAGTGAGCATCACCTCAGACATCCTCGGGTGGTTCTCGAACGACCTGGCCATCGACCTCGGCACTGCCACGACCCTCGTGTACGTGCGCGGACGCGGCATCATTCTCAACGAGCCGTCGGTCGTGGCGATCGAGAAGAAGACCGAAAAGGTGCTGGCCGTCGGCACCGAGGCCAAGAAGATGCTGGGGCGGACCCCCGGCAACATCCTGGCCATCCGCCCGATGAAGGAGGGCGTAATCGCCGACTTCGAGATGGCCGAGCGGATGCTGCGCCATTTCATCGAAAAGGCGCACAACCGCAGGACCTTCGTGCGGCCGCGGATCATCATCGGCGTGCCGTCGCGGATCACGCAGGTGGAGCAGCGAGCGGTGCGCGATTCGGCGGAACTGGCCGGCGCCCGCGAGGTATACCTCATTGAGGAGCCCGTGGCCGCCGCGATCGGCGCCGGTCTCCCGATCACGGAACCGTCCGGCAACATGGTGGTGGACATCGGCGGCGGCACGACGGACATCGCCGTGCTCTCGCTCGGCGGAATCGTGTACAGCGAATCCGTGAAGGTGGCGGGCGACCGCATGGACGACGCCATCATGAACTACGTGAAGAAGAAATATAACCTCCTCATCGGCGACCACATGGCCGAGCGGATCAAGGTGGAAATCGGCTCCGCCTATCCCTTCGAGGAGAAGAAGACCCTCATGGTAAAGGGGCGCGACTTGATCTCCGGCATTCCGCGGACGCTCGTGCTCGACGACTCCGAGATCCGCGAAGCCCTCTACGAGCCGATCAGCACCATCGTGAACGCGATCAAGGTGGCGCTCGAGAACACGCCGCCGGAACTGGCTGGTGACATCATCGATTGCGGGATCGTGCTGACGGGCGGCGGTTCCATGCTCTGGGGTATGGACACCCGCCTGCGGGAAGAGACGGGCCTGCCGATCATCACGGTGGACGACCCGCTCACCTCGGTCGTGCTGGGCGTGGGCAAGATTCTCGACGAACTGGACTTGCTGCGCAAAGTCAGCGTGATGTCCCAGTACAGCAGCTCGCGGTAACGCGCGAACCGGCCGGGGCCATGATCTCTCTCCAATCCATCGCCGGCGGCAAGCGGGCCGTCCTCCTGTTTCTCGCCCTCCTCATCACGGCGCTGCTGCTCCTGCCGGAATCCCGCCAGGAGCCTCTGCTGGCGCTCGGCCGGCACATGGCCGCCGCCGTTTCCGTGCCCCTCCACGCCATCGACGCGTTGAACCGGCGGAGGGAGGCGCTGTGGACCCGGTATCTCGCGCTGCAGGGCACGCGCGCCGAAAACCAGACCCTCCGCCAGACGATCGCGCGCCTGCAGCAGGAGAACACGCGTCTGCGCGAGGCGGCCGCCGCGTCCACGCGCCTGCGCGATCTCCTGGAACTGAAGGAACGGCTGCCCTACCCCGCGGTCTCCGCGCAGGTGGTCGGCCGGGATCCCTCCAACTGGTACCGCAGCATCATCGTCAACAAAGGGGCGCGCGACGGCCTGGCCGTCGACATGGGGGTCGTGACGCCGGCGGGGATCATCGGCCGGATCGTGAAAGTCTATGATCGCTTCGCGATCGTCCTGCTGGTCATCGACCCGAACAACGCAGTCACGGGGCTGGTGCAGCGCACGCGGGACGAGGGCATCGTAGAGGGCACGGAGCGGGGCCTCGCCCGCATCAAGTATCTGCCTCTCCTCTCGACCGTCAAGGTGGGCGATCAGGTCGTGACGTCCGGGCTGGCCGGAGGCTTCCCGCGGGGCTTGCCGATCGGCACCATCACCAAGATCGAGCGGCGCGAGGCGGAACTGTTCCTCTCCGCCGAGATCGCGCCGGACAGCGACTTCGCGAAGCTGGAGGAGGTGCTGGTCGTCACGTCGCCGCGCGAGTCGGCGCAGCTCCCGCCCACGCCGTTCCCCCTGCAGCCTCCGGCCAAACGCAACGCGGGGGACCAGCGATGAAGGTCGCCGCGTATGCCGTCCTGGTCCTGCTGGTCATGCCGCTCCAGATTGTGCCGCTCGATCGGTTCAGCATCGCCGGGGTCCGCCCGGACCTGGCGCTGGTCGTTGTGTGCCTGATTGGACTGTACCAGGGCGAGGTCGAAGCGATGCTGGCCGGGCTGGCGCTGGGATTCGCACAGGATCTCTTCTCGGGCGGCGCCCTCTGGAGCAACCTCTGCCTGAAACCGATCTTCGGCCTCATGGCCGGACTGGCCAGCCGCAACCTGGTCAACCTGACCGGGACCTTCGCCCTGGTTCTCCTGCTGGGACTCTCGCTCCTGTCCGGCTTCGCCATGTATCTGCTGAAGTCCTCCACAGGAGCGGAAGCGAGCTTCTTCCTGGCAGCGCGCGGGATCATCCTGCCGCAGGCCTGCTACGACGCGGTTCTCGGCCTGGCCGCCTTCAAGCTCATCGGGCTGCGGAAGCCGCACCGCGCGCCGCTGACGGCCTTGACCTATGAGTAGGTTCACCACCCAGCATGAGGACTTCAAGAACCTGCAGCGCCGGCTGCTGTACCTGCGTCTCGGCCTGCTGCTGGGACTGCTCCTGCTGTCGGTACGCCTGTGGTATCTGCAGGTCGTCCAGGGCACCTATTACCGCGCGCTCTCGGAGCAGAACCGCGTGCGCACGGTGGAGCTCAAGCCGGCCCGGGGCCTGATCTTCGACCGGCACGGCGAACTCCTCGCCAACAATGTGTCCAGCTTCAACCTGTACCTCACCGTGGAAGACATCCGGGACCGGGAGAGCCTGGCCGCAGCGCTCGAAACCTTGATCGGACTCCCGCGCACCGAAACCAACAAGCGGCTGGCTCTGCAGGCCAAATCGTACGTGCCGATCCTGCTGAAAACCGGCCTGACGCTCCAAGAAGCCGCCCTCATCGAGGGCCACCGGCTCGACCTGCCGGGGCTGCGGATTCAGGCCGAATCCCAGCGGAACTATCTGCACGCCGCGCTGGCCGGGCACCTTCTCGGATACGTCGGCGAGGTCTCGCCTGAGCAGCAGGATGAGCCGGCGTTCGCGGGCCTTTCCCAGGGCAGCATCGTGGGCAAGGCCGGCGTCGAGAAGACCTACGACCGCGTGATCCGGGGAACAGCTGGCGAAAAGACCATCGAAGTGGACGCGCGGGGGAACGAACGGAAAACCGTCGAGGTCATGGAGCAGACGCCGGGTGACGACCTCTATTTGAGCCTCGACCTGCGCATGCAGCAACTGGCGGAATCCCTCTTGGGCGAGGAGGCCGGCGCGGTCGTCGCGTTGGATCCCACCAACGGCGACGTGCTGGCGCTGGCGAGCCGTCCCGCCTTCGATCCGAACACCCTGTCGCACGGCCTCACGCCCGCGATGTGGGAGCAGATCGCGTCGGACCAGCGCCACCCGCTGACCAACCGGGCCCTACAGGGACAGTACCCGCCGGGCTCCACGTTCAAGATCATCGTCGCCTCCGCCGCCCTCGAATCGGACAAGTGGTCTGCCGACACCAAGGTCCGCTGCACCGGCGCGTTCCCCTTCTCCGGGAGCCATGTGTTCAAGGACTGGAAAAGGGGCGGGCACGGCGTCATGGACATGGAGCAGGCGATCGTCAATTCATGCGACGTGTACTTCTACAACGTCGGCCACCGGCTGGGGATCGACGCGATCGCAGAGGCGGCGCACTGGTTCGGGCTGGGAGAGCCCACCGGCGTCGAATTGCCGTCCGAGCGCGTCGGGACCGTCCCCTCCACCGAATGGAAGCAACGCGTCCGAAAGGAGCAGTGGTATCCCGGCGAAACTATCTCCACCGCCATCGGGCAGGGCTACGTCACCGTGACGCCGCTCCAGATGGCCGTCGTGACGGCGGCGGTCGCCAACGGAGGGATCTTGTACAAGCCTCGCTTGGTGCGCGCCGTCCGCGAGCGGGCGACCAGCCGCTTTCAGGAGGTCCTGCCGCAGGACCGCGGGACCGTCCCGCTGCAGGAACGTACGTTCGCCCTGCTGCATGAGTCCCTGCAAGGGGTCGTTACGCACGGCACCGGCGGCCGCGCCCGCTCCAAGATCGTGGAGATCGCCGGCAAGACCGGCACGGCGCAGACGGTGGCCGCACGCCCCCTGCAGACGAGCGCGAATGGCGAGGGCATCCCCAAGCAGTTCCGCGATCACGCCTGGTTCGTGGCCTACGCGCCGGTTGACGACCCCAAGATCGCCGTGGCCGTCATCGTGGAAAACACCGGACACGGCGGCACGTTCGCCGCGCCGATCGCGAAAGCGTTGATCGAGGAATATTTGAAAGTCTCGGAAACCGATGATCGACACCAGAACGCCGGACAATTTTGAGTGGCGGTTCGTCCTCGTGGCGATGGGCATCCTCGCCGTCGGCGTGACCTCTATCTACAACGTCTCGCCGGACCCGACGGCGGCCGGGCAAGCCCCGCTGTATGCCAAACAATTGGCCTGGATCCTGATCGGCCTTCTGGCGTTCCTGGCGGCCGTCGCCATCGACTACCACAAGCTGGCCCGGCACGCCTACGTCTTCTACGGGCTCATGCTGATCCTCCTGGCGCTGGTCCTGGTGATGGGCCGGTCCAGCCGCGGCGCGCAGCGCTGGCTCGCGCTGGGCCCCATCGCCTTCCAGCCGTCGGAGATGGCCAAGCTGGTGCTCGTCCTCGTGCTGGCGAAGTACTTCGCCGACGTGCAGCGGTCCGGTTGGGTCCAGCGCGTGATCGTGCCCGGCCTTCTGACGCTGCCCGGCCTCCTGCTGATCCTCAAGCAGCCGGACCTCGGGACCGCCATGAGCTTTTCGTTTATTTTCGTCGCGATGGTGCTGGTCGGGGGACTCCAGGCCAAAGCCCTCGGCATGGTCCTCCTCTTCACCTCGATGCTGTTCCCGTTCGCCTGGGAGCTCATCTGGACGTCGATGCACGATTATCAGCGCGAGCGCATTCTGACCTTTTGGGATCCCACGATCGATCCCGCCGGCAAGGGCTATCACGCCCTGCAGGCCCGCATCGCCATCGGGTCGGGCGGCCTCCTCGGCAAGGGCTTCGACGAGGCCACGCAGAGCCGCCTCAAGTTCCTCCCCGAAGGCCACACGGATTTCGTCTTCGCGGTCTTCGCCGAGCAATGGGGCTTTCTCGGGGTCCTCGTGCTCTTCGCGCTGTTCGCGGTCCTGATCTTCCTGGCTTCGGAGATTGCCTTCAAAGCCAAGGACCCGCTGGGCCTGCTCCTGGCGGCCGGCATCCTGGCAATGCTGGGCTTCTGCCTGATGGTCAACGTGGGCATGACGATGGGGGTCTTCCCGATCGTCGGCATCCCGCTCCCGCTCATGAGCTACGGCGGGACCACCACCGTGACCTCAATGGCGGCCCTGGGGCTGTTGCTGAATGTGAAACGACGTCGCTTGACACTGTTTTATTGATTAACCCCCCTGCGGGGGTATGCGAGTTTTAACCTTTTGACGGCCAGGGGGTCTAACGGATTGAGATGGACGACATGAGTCTCGCTCGTACCCGGTACACCCACTGCCCAAGGAGCGTGTATGGCATTGGAGATCATCATCAACGTCGCGCGGGAGGAGACCCGCGTGGCCGTGCTCGACCGGAAAATCCTCACGGACCTGTATATCGACCGGGTCAAGCAGCGGGACTTCGTCGGCAACGTCTATAAGGGCAAAGTCGTCAAGGTCCTGCCCGGCCTGCAGGCCGCCTTCATCGACATCGGCCAGGACAAGGCCGCCTTCATGCACGTCTCCGAGCTGACCGGGGGGATCGGCGCGGAGGAAACGCTATTAGAAGAAGACGAGCAGCCCGCCGAGGTCCCGAAACCCAAGCGCCACAGCGCAAAACCCATCGAGGACCTCCTGGACGAGGGCCAGGAGCTCATGGTCCAGGTCACCAAGGGGCCGATCGGCACGAAAGGCTCGCGGGTGACGTCCTATGTGTCGCTCCCCGGCCGCTACCTGGTCTTTCTTCCTCATGTCGACCACATCGGCATCTCGCGCCGGATCGGGAACGATGAGGAGCGGTCCCGTTTGAAGCAACTTATGCTGAAACTCCGCAAGCCGGGCTCCGGCTACATCGTCCGGACCGTCAGCGAGGGCGTGACGGACGACGAGCTCCGCTCGGACGTCGAATTCCTCCAGGCCTCGTGGGAGGAAATTCTGGAGAAGAAATCCCGCATGAAGGCGCCGGCCCTGCTGCACAACGACCTGGACCTGGTCTTCCGGACCGTCCGCGACCACTTCACCAAGGAGGTCCAGCACCTCTGGGTGGACTCCAAGCCCGATTACGACGCGATCCGGGAGTTCGTCGGCCGCTACCTGCCCGAACTGTTGTCTCGCATCCACCTCTACACCAAGGACGAGCCGATCTTCGACCATTTCGACCTGGAATCCGAGATCGCCAAGGCCACCGCCCGCAAGGTGTGGCTCAAGTCGGGCGGGCACATCGTAATCGACCACACGGAGGCGATGACCGTCATCGACGTCAACACGGGCCGCTTCGTCGGCAAGCGGGACCTCGAGGAAACGATCACGAAGACCAACCTGGAGGCCGTGAAGGAAATCTCCTACCAGCTCAAGCTGCGGAGCATCGGCGGGATCATCATCATCGACTTCATCGACATGGAGCGCGAGCGCAACCGGGAGAAGGTCTTCCAGGCGCTCAACGATGCGCTCGCCCACGACAAGGCCCGGACGCGCATCCTGCGCATCTCGGAGCTGGGCCTGGTGGAGATGTCGCGCGAGCGCGTGCGGGAGGACCTCTACCGCGCGCTGTCCGAGCCCTGCCACTACTGCGAGGGCCGCGCCTACACCAAGGACCCGACCACCGTCTGCTACGAGCTGTTCCGCGACATCCGGCGCCTGGAGCCCCTGGCGGACGAGCGCACCGTGGTCATCGGCGCCCATCCCAACGTCGCCTCGATGCTGACGGACGAGGAGGCCGGGTCCATCGCAGACCTGGAGCGCGAGCGGAAGGTCAAGGTCGTCGTCAAGCCCGACCCGACCTTGCACATCGAGCAGTACGATATCGTGATGATCTGAGGGCGCACTTGACGTAGCGATGAATCGTTGGATATGGTGAAGAAGTAGTCTCACGACGTCTGCACATCTCGGTTTGCAACCCAGGATCAGACTGGACGCATGACACTGAGCGTATCGAAAGCTCTGGAACGGATCAGCATCGCTCTTGACGGCGAGCAGTATCCGGCGCGGCTGCGGACGATCCCGGACCCGCCCGCCGTCCTCCATTGCGAGGGCCGGATCGAGCCGCAAGACCGGCAAGCGGTGGCGATCGTCGGCTCCCGGCAGGCGACCCCGTACGGGCTCCGGATCACCGAAACCCTCGCGCGCGAACTGAGCGGGGCGGGCTTCACCATCGTCAGCGGATTCGCGCGTGGCATTGACGCGGCCGCCCACCGTGCGGCGCTGGAAGCCGGCGGACGGACGATCGCCGTGCTGGGCTGCGGCCTGGACATGACCTATCCGCCCGAGCACGCGAGCCTGCGGGAGGAGATCGCGGCAAGCGGCGCCGTGCTCACGGAGCTCGCCCCCGGCACGAAGCCGCTGGCGCATCATTTCCCGCGCCGGAATCGGATCATCAGCGGCCTGTCGCTGGGCGTGATCGTCGTCGAGGCCGCCGAGGACAGCGGCTCGCTGATTACCGCGCGGCTCGCCTTGGAACAGGGGCGCGAAGTGTTTGCTGTTCCCGGCCCGCTCGACGCGCCGCTGAGCCGCGGGCCCCACGGCCTCATCAAGCAGGGCGCGAAGCTGGTGGAGACAGTCGACGATATCATTGAAGAATTACTGCCGCAGATGGAGAGGCCAAAGAGGGACTTGAATTCCTCGGGAAAGATGTCAGCTATACCAGAGCTGCCAGCTCTTTCATCCGAGGAAAGGACCGTGCTCACGCTCATGAGCCGGGAGCCGTTGCACCTGGATGATCTGACGGAGCAAAGCGGCTTGACGGTCGCCGGTGTCGCCGGCATTCTCCTCGCTCTGGAATTGAAAGGTGTGGCGCGCCAGCTGCCGGGACAGAGGTACTACCGGCTCAGATAGCCGCCCCTTCCGATACAAATGGAGTCTGAATGTCCAAGTCATTGATCATCGTCGAGTCACCGGCCAAGGCCCGGACCATCACCAAGTATCTCGGCCGCGGCTATACCGTCATGGCCTCGGTCGGTCACGTGAAGGATCTGCCCACGAACAAGCTGGGCGTGGACGTCGCGCACGACTTCAAACCGCAGTACGTGACCATCAAGGGCAAGACCCAGGTCCTTGCCGAGATCAAGAAGAAGGCGAAAGAGGCCGACAAGGTATTCCTCGCGCCCGACCCCGACCGCGAGGGAGAAGCCATCGCCTGGCACCTCGCCGAGGAAATCGACGGCAAGGCCAAAAGCAAAGACCGCAAGGTCTTCCGGGTCCTCTTCAACGAGATCACGGAGTCGGCCATCAAACGCGCCCTCCAGTCCCCCGGCCACGTGGACATGAACCTGGTCAACGCGCAGCAGGCCCGCCGCGTGCTGGACCGCATCGTCGGCTACCAAGGCAGCCAGCTGCTGTGGAAGAAGATCCGCCGCGGGCTCAGCATGGGCCGCGTGCAGTCGGTCGCCGTCAAGCTGATCTGCGAGCGCGAGCGCGAGCGCGAGGCCTTCCGCTCGGAAGAATACTGGTCCATCACGGCAACGCTGGCGGGCAAGAACCCGCCGCCGTTCGAAGCCAAGCTCCATAGCATTAACGGCCAGGACGCCGTCGTCTCGTCCGCCCCGGAAGCCGAGCGCATCGTCGCCGCCGTCAGCGGGAAGGCCTTCGTCGTCCGGTCCATCGAACGCAAGGAGAAGAAGCGCAACCCCGTCGCTCCGTTCATCACCAGCCGGCTCCAACAGGAGGCGGCGCGTAAGCTGCGCTTCACCCCCAAGAAGACCATGATGCTGGCCCAGCAGCTCTACGAGGGTATGGAGATAGGCAAGGAAGGGCCGGTCGGCCTGATCACCTATATGCGGACCGACAGCACACGGATCGCGAAGGAGGCCGCCGAGGATGCCCGACAGGTGATCCGCGCGCGGTTCGGCGCCGAGTACCTGCCCAAGACCCCGAACGTGTACAAGACTCAGAAGGCCGCCCAGGAAGCCCATGAGGCCATCCGGCCGACGTCGGCCCACCGGGACCCTGAATCCATCAAACAGTTTCTGGACAGAGATCACTACCAGGTCTACAAGCTGATCTGGAACCGCTTCATCGCTTCCCAGATGACGCCGGCCGTCCTGGAAGTCACGCGCGTGGACTGCAGCCCCGAGCAGACGCCGGAGACGTACGTGTTCCGCGCGAACGGCACCGTCGTCAAGTTCCCCGGCCACACCGCGGTCTATCTGGAAGGCAAGGACGCGGAACTGCACGAGCAAAGCCGCAAGGCAGACCAGGAGACCGAAGAGGAAGCGGAGCGGCAACTGCCGGCTTTGACCGAGGGCGAGCGCCTGCGGTTGGTCGCCCAGGAGGGCCAACCGGTCGCCGGCCTCACGCCGAAGCAACACTTCACCCAGCCGCCGCCCCGGTACAACGAGGCCCTGCTCATCCGCGAGCTCGAAGAGAAGGGCATCGGCCGGCCCTCGACCTACGCCAGCATCTGCTCGACGATCCAGGAGCGCAAATACGTCGAGAAACTCGAAGGCCGCTTCGCGCCCACCGAGACCGGCATCACCGTCAACGACTTCCTCGTCAAGGGCTTTCCCGACATCCTCAACGTGGACTTCACCTCGCTGATGGAGAAGGAACTCGACGAGGTCGAGGACGGCGAGAAGGCCTGGGTCGCCGCCGTGCGCGACTTCTACGTCCCCTTCAGCAAGGACATGGAAAAGGCCAAGGGCATCCCCGGCCCCAAGGATATCGTCGAGCCGCCGACGAACATCCCCTGCGAGAAGTGCGGGCGGATGATGGAAATCAAGTGGGGCCGGAACGGAAAGTTCCTTGCCTGCCCCGGCTACAAAGAGGACCCGCCTTGCAAGAACACTCAGAACTTCGAGAAGTTGCCGGACGGTACCATCAAGATCGTCGCGAAAGAGGACGCGTCAACCGACGAGAAGTGCGAGAAGTGCGGCTCGCCGATGGTGATCAAGACCGGCCGGTTCGGCAAGTTCATCGCCTGCT
>CAYYLQ010000008.1:37237-93380 GCA_964472655.1 uncultured Nitrospirales bacterium | reverse complement strand
TCCACGATGATCACGCGGGCCAGGATGGTCCGGGGCTGGCTGAAGTCCTCCTCAAAGCGCTCCGAAAAAGCCTCGATGGCCAGGGCGGTTCCCGCCATGACGCCCACGAGCATGAGCGCGGCGCCAACCGCTATAACCTTGGAATAAGCCTTCATGAGACTCCCTCCTTAAAAGTAGTCTGAGAAGATGTGAGTAAGTCGATTATTTGAGTACCTTGAAGGACGTGATCGTCGGGCGGCCGCCGATGTCCTCGACGTTCACTTCCATGTTCACCAGTTCCTGATTGGCCTTCAGCATCTGGTCCATCAGGTTCTTGTCCTTGACGGCGACGCGGACGGTCGTCTGGGCATGATACCAACCGGAATAGGGGGCGTTCTTGCCCGTCCCGCCCTGGAAACCCCAGGCTCCCCCGGCCGCAAAGCCGTCCGGCACATCGGTCGTCGTCACTGACGTGCGACCGCCCGGCGCCCCGGTTCCCGGCGCTCCTGTGTTCCAGTATTGAATCCCAAACAAGACCTCGCCGTCCGGATTCTCGGCCCACTGCGCCCAAATCCGGCCCTTTAAGGTCTCCGCCGCCGCATTATCGGCCGGCAACGACGCGACTACCAATAAGGCAAACACCGCAGCAATGATAATGCCTGTTCTCATCCTGTCTCCCTCCCCTTAATAAGCGTGTACGACGGATGACATATGACTCAAAAACATCGGAAACTCAACGCACCTGAAATTCTCCACAAAGCCGTATCAGCAGGGGCGATGCTACTAAAGGGCACGTGCCTTGTCAAGAAAATTTTGGCGATCCTTACCGCCTGTCCAACTGCCTGAAAATAGGCCTACTTTTCATGCACCTGTGCCATCACAACGTTGGCGATTCCGGCGGTCAGACGCATCCCTTCTGGCGCGACATCGGGCACGAAACAATAGTCGCCTGATTTCCATGTCAGCAGCGAGGCAAACGGCTCGCGCCCTTCCGCCGTTCCAAGATCGGCCGCGACAATTTTACCGGCCTGGAGATACACCACGCCCGATTCGCCGTCGCGCTTGACGACAAGCGCGCCGCTCTTCTCATGCAGTTCCAGCATCTGGAGCACATCCAGGAGATCCGTGTCGGCGAGCCGTCCCACGATCCTGATCGAATCCGCCGGAATATTCCTGACCGCTTCGACGCGGGCCAGCAGCGCATCCACGTGGGCGCGGAGTTCTGCCAGGTCGCAGGGCTTGGCCAGATAATCATCGGCTCCCATCTTGAAGCCCCGGATCCGGTCGCGGTCGTCGTCCTTGGCCGTCAGGAACAGAAACGGGATCGTGCAGGTCGCGGGGTCCGTGCGGAGGCGCCGGCACAGCGCGTACCCGTCCATCACGGGCATCATGATGTCGGCGATGATCGCGTCGGGCCTGGCTTCAGCGATCCGGTCCAAGGCCTCCCGTCCGTTATGCGCGTTCCGCACCGAGAAGCCGCGTTGCCCCAGATACAGTTCAATCGTCCGGGCCAGTCGGACCTCGTCTTCCACCACCAGGATTGCGGACTTCGACATCATGCCGTCCGGATCTCCGGAGCGCTCCGTCCTTCCACCACGCCTTCCGTAATCGTCACCGTTCGGACCTTGGGGTTGGCGGGCACGTCGTACATCAAGTCGAGCATGACCTCTTCCAGGATCGCCCGGAGCGCGCGGGCGCCGGTCCGCAGCTGCGTCGCCCGCCTAGCGATGGCCTTGACCGCATCGTCCGTGAACGTCAACTCGACGCCTTCCAGCGAGAACATCGTCTTGTATTGCTTGAAGAGGGCATTGCGCGGCTCCGTGAGAATGCGAATCAGGTCTGCCTCGTCCAGTTCGGAGAGACTTGCCAGGATGGGGAATCGGCCGATGAATTCCGGAATCAAGCCGTAACGCAGGAGGTCTTCCGGCTGGACCTGGAACAGCAGATCGTCGGATCGTTCTCTCTTGGTCAGACGGATATCGGGGCCGAATCCCATGGCGCGCTCGCGCGATCGGCGCCCGACGATCTGGTCGAGACCGACGAACGCGCCCCCGCAGATGAAGAGAATGTTGGAGGTATCGACTTTGATGAATTCCTGCTCGGGGTGCTTACGCCCCCCCTTGGGCGGGACGTTGCAGATCGTGCCCTCCACCAGCTTGAGCAGGGCCTGCTGGACGCCCTCTCCCGAAACGTCCCGCGTGATCGACGGCCCCTCCGCTTTTCGGCTGATCTTATCGATCTCGTCGATGTAGATGATGCCATTCTGGGTGCGTTCGACGTCGTAATCGGCCGACTGCAGCAGCTTGAGGACGACGTTCTCGACGTCTTCCCCGACGTACCCGGCTTCCGTGAGGGTTGTCGCGTCGGCAATGGCGAAAGGCACCTCGAGAATGCGCGCGAGCGTCTGGCAGAGGAGGGTCTTGCCCGTCCCCGTCGGACCGATCAGGATGACGTTGCCCTTCTGGAGCTCCACATCACCGACCCGCGCGTTCGTCTGGACCCGCCGGTAATGATTGTGCACGGCTACCGCGAGGACTTTCTTCGTCTTCTCCTGGCCGATGACGTACTCGTCCAAGATACGCTTGATCTCAGGCGGGTTGAGCAGTTTGAAGAGCGGGACGCCAGACGGCTTTGCGTTCTGACGCCCGTGCGTGAGCGTCGTTTCGCACCGGCCCACGCACTCATTGCAGATCCAGAGAGTCTCGGGAGTGTGGCACTCCTCGCAGAGGTGCGCGCCCGGACTCTCAATGAGCTCGATCGTCCCGCCCTTGGACTTCCCGCAGAAGGAACAGCAGCGTTCCTTCGGAACGCGATCGCCTTTATCGCTTCGCCAGAACACGCGTGATCCCCTCCAAGGCTCCATGATAGCCGCACGGCCCTGGGGAACTCAACACGCTCGAAGCGGCTCCCTCAACCGGTCTTCCGGTACTGATCGTCCGCAGCGCGTACGGACTTTTGCGTCGAAAGGCCGGGACCGGTCTCCGCCACAGACCGAAGGCCCCAGCCCATCACGAACAGCGCGGCGAATAAGATGACGCCCGCCTGATAGGGTATCTCCCCGGCGCTATGCGCGCCGGATCCACCCGCAACGGATGCAGCCAGGCCTGCGGATGAGTCTCCGGACGACGCGGCCGACCGTGCGGCCATCAATACGGCCGCGCCCAGAGATTCCTGCATGACCGGCCGTTCCATCTCGAGCCTGGCGGTCATCACGCCGGCGTCCCGCAAGGCGGTGCCGAGTTGCTCCTGGACGTCCGCGCTATATCCGTTCATTGCCATCAGCCGTCCGACCACGGTCCATCCGAGAAACTCCTCGCGAAGCGGAATCGCGGCCCTCTCGCTGAGGATCATGCCCGTCTTAATACGGTCCAGCATCTCGATAAACCGAAGCTGGGCAGATTCGGTCATACCGGACCGCTCCATGCGCTGGGCCGCGAGGACCACCGACCGGCCGGCGTTTTCCTGAAGCATGCTCTGCATCCGGGCGAGAGACTCGCGGGCCTCGTCACGGAAATAAGGCATCACTCCGGCGCGGGCCCGTTCGGCGCGCACGGCCGCAACGATCGCTCCTCCCAGTTGTTCCTGTGTCAGTCCCCAGGGCTCCCCGGCAACATGGCTGAATTGGCCCGACTCGAGGATCGCCTGTCCCAGAGCCGCCTGCGTCACCCCGGCCGAGTCGAAGCCCGCAGGCGCCACATTCTCGAACCGCTGATCCAGCAACCCCATCGGCGCGCCCCCGAACGCAAAAAAGAATAGGCTCGCCCCCAGGATAGTGGCGCAGATCCCGACCGCCACGATGACGTCGAAATGGTCCCATCGGTTCATCGTCTTTCCCTCCTCTTGTTGGCAGAGCGCCGCCTCCCGGAACCACGATTCCGGAAGGCGGCGCGGGTGCCAAGCTAACCGGCGATACATTGATCGGACGGATCAGGCCGCTCTCTTGAACCTGCCATGCTGTGTCTCCGACCGCCCGGCGATCTTCCACTCGTTCGAGGACGCCTCGGTCATCGAACTTCCGACCGCGTAGAGCATGGCGCACAGGCCGCCGATCGCCATCACGCCCATCAGTACGTTTCCAATCATCGTGAATTCCGCAGCGCCCAGCATGTCATCCTCCATTCCTTCTTTGTTGGCTTGTTGGTTCTCGGCCGCCCTTTACAGCCTGTCGCTTCTTGAAAGAAAGCAGGTTGGATGCCAGACCTGTTGCCGTGTGCAACTTATTGAGAAAGCGAACTGTCGCGTCGGGATTCAAAACACTGAGGGCTGAAGGGGTGGGCGGCCTGGTTGACTACAACCAAGAGCGTGTGCTGATGCACCACCAGATGAAAGTCTTACTGGGTCTCGTCGGACGCCGTGAGATTGTATTTGCCCATGCGGTAACGCAGCGTGTTGCGCGTGACTTTGAGCAGGCGTGCGGCTTCCGAGACGTTCCCTTTGGCCTTCTCCAAAGCCTCTTGGAGCATGGCTTTCTCGACTTCTTCCACCGACAGGCCATAGGACAACAGCGATGGCCGTTCGGCGTCCGACAGAGCCGGCGCACCGGCGCGGTCGGACGGTCCCTCCTTGAGATACGCCGGCAGATCGTGCACGTCCACCCGCTCCCCCTTGCACGTGATGGTGATCCATTCCACCATGTTCTGGAACTCCCGGATGTTGCCCGGCCAGTGGTAGGCCTCGACGACGCGCACGGCTTCCGGAGTCAGACCCGCGATCCGCGTGCCCCGCTCCCGCTTGGACCGGGCGAGAAAATGCTCTAGCAGGACCGGGATGTCGCCCTTCCGCTCCCGCAAGGGCGGCAGGTGCAGCTGACATACGCTGACGCGGTAAAAGAGGTCTTCGCGGAACTTGCCCTTCTTGGCCAGATCCCTCAGATCCCGATGGGTCGCCACCACGAGCCGGAGGTCCACTTTCACGCCCTTGACCCCGCCGAGCGGTTCGATCGTATGGTCCTCCAGCACCCGCAGGAGCTTGGCCTGAAT
Organism: uncultured Nitrospirales bacterium; assembly: GCA_964472655.1. GTDB lineage: Bacteria > Nitrospirota > Nitrospiria > Nitrospirales > NS-4 > SCTG01. The sequence goes on along the minus strand of CAYYLQ010000008.1, from coordinate 88,422 downwards.
CGGCGGACCCATCTCGCCGATCTCGTCCAGAAAGAGCATGCCCCGATGCGCCAGCAGAAAGCGTCCCGGCTTGGCTTTTTTGGCGTCGGTGAAGGCGCCCTTTTCGTAGCCGAACAGCTCGGATTCGAGAAGTTGCTCCGGAATCGCCGCGCAATTGATCGCCACCATCGGCCCGCCGGCGCGGGGGCTGGCGCAATGGATCGCCCGCGCCAACAGCTCCTTGCCGGTGCCGCTCTCGCCGGTGATCAGCACCGTCGAGTCGGTCGCGGCGATGTCGCGGGCGAGCGCCTTCACCTTGGCGAGCTGGGTGGAGCGCCCGACGATGTTGTCGAAGTCGAACCGCTCGCGGAGTTCCCGGCTCAGCCCCCGGTTTTCCTGCGTCAGCCGCCGCATGTCCAAGGCCCGTTTGACGATTATCTTCAGTTCGTCGTTGTCAATCGGCTTGCTGATGTAGTCGAAGGCCCCGGTCTTCATCGCCTGCACCGCCGATTTGACCGTCCCGAATCCGGTAATGACCACCACCGGGAGATCGGGGCAGTCCTTGGTGACGTGCTTCAGGACATCCAGCCCGCTGACCTTGCCCATCTGGATGTCGGTGAGGACCACATCGATGCTGCCCTCCTCGATGAGCTTGAGGCCGGCCTCACCCGATTCGGCCTGCAGCAGGCGATACCCTTCCGGGCGCAGGACGAGATCCATCAGCCGCCGCATCTTCTCTTCGTCATCGATGATCAGGATCGTCGCGTCCCGCATGCGTGTCCTCGTCTCTCCTACCGGGCCAGGGCCGGCAGCCGGAGCACGACTTCGGTGCCCTGGCCTGGCGTACTGGAGATGGCCAGCTGCCCGCCATTATCCTCCACCAGCCGCTTGACGTTGGTCAGCCCGAGCCCTGTGCCGAAGTCTTTCGTGGTGAAGAACGGGTCGAAAATCTGCTTGAGGTGGTCGGGGCTGATCCCGCTCCCCGTATCCACGATCCGGATCTCCACCATGGCCGGCACGCTCCCTGTCGCGTCCGCGCGGGCGGCGACGGTGAGGGTACCGCCCTGCGGCATGGCTTCCCGCGCGTTGAGCAGAAGATTCACCAGCGCTTCCTTGACCTGCTCCGGGTCTACCAGTAAATCCGGCATATCGGGCGCAATATGCACCTTTTCAACAACGGGCGTTCCCCGCCCCAGCGCCCGCCACTCCTGCAGCGCGGCCTCCAGCACCACCCGGGCACCGATGGGACGTATCTCCGGCGGCTTCTGCCGCGCAAACCGCAAAAAATGGTTGATCCGGTTCGTCAGACGGTCCGTCTCCTCGATCACGTACTGCGCGACTTCCCGCTTAACGGTTTCCGGCTGGTGCTCGTCCAGCACTAATTGGGCCGAACTGCGGATCACGCCGAGCGGGTTCTTGATGTCGTGGGCGAGAGCGGCCAGGAGCTGCCCGACCGAGGCCAGCTTTTCTTTGCGCACGAGCTCGTGTTCCTGATCCCGGATCGTCTTGAGACTCTCGTCCAGCGCCTCCGCCATCTGATTAAAGGCCAGCGCCAGGGATTCCAATTCGTCGCCGGTGTGCACCGCCACACGGCGATCGGCGGGAGCCAGGCGCGCGCGATCGAACCGGCTCGCCGACGCGAGGTCGCGCACGTTCTGCCGGATGGAGTCGGCCTGCTCCTGCAGCAGTAGAATGGGCTTCACGATCAGCCGGCCGACGAAGAACCCCAGCGAAGCGAGCGCCGTCACCATCCCGAAGCCGATCAGCCCCACCGTCCGCAAGAGCGTATAGACCGGGGCGTAGGTTTCGACGGGGTCCTGCCGCACAAAGGCGTACCACTTGTTGCCGCCGAGACTCGTCTCCGTCAGCGTATTGGAAAAACCGATGGGCGCGAAGCCGACGATGGAATTGTGCCCGCCGTGGGCGTCGTCCTCGGCCACCACCCAGCCCGGCGCGGTCTGCATGAGCTGTTTCATCAGCGGATCGTTGATCAGGTGCGCCTTGGGCGGCAGGACCGGGCAGATCAGCGGCGTGCCCTCGGTGTTGAGCAGCATCCCGTGTCCTCGTTGCCCGACCTTGATCTCCATGATGGCCTTCATGAGACTGTCTCGCCGCACTTCGAATTTGGCCACGCCCAGTACCCGTTTGCGGACGCCGTCCAGGACCGGCACCGCGATATCCAGGAGATAGACCCCCGGGGCCTGTTGGTAGATATCGCTGACATAGATGCCGCCGCGCCCACCGGCATAGGCCTCCCGCCACCACAGCTCATCGTCGTTCAGGTATTTCACGTCGGGGGTGGCGCTGGCGAGCAGCACGCCGCGTTCATCTGTGACTACAACGTTGTTGTACTCGCCGGGCCGGATGGCCAGCCAGTTTTGGATATACAGCAGGGCGCGCTGGTCGATGAAACGCGGAAGCGTCGGCTCCTGGCCGGCGCGGAAGCGCTCCCACCGGGAACTGCGTTCCAGCAGTTGTGCGCGCACCGCCGGCTCATCCCCCAGGCGATACGATCGATTCGAAGCTTCCACCGCGAAGCGCACCGTCACCGGAGCCGCCGCGAGGCGGCGCGCTTCATCGATCTCATCGTCGATCATCACCTCGATCCGGCGGGCGGTCGAGGCGGCGAGCTGCTGGAAGCTGTCCCCGATGGCGTTTTTCAGCGTCTGGGTGCTGTAGAGATACGTGGCGAAGAGGGCGACGATTCCGGGCGAGAATCCGACGATCAGGAGGGAGGCGACGAACTTTTTCTGGAGACCACGACGCGCCCAGTTCAGTTTCATGGGGTCTTCCCCCCGTCCCCGCTCACGGCATGACGCGTTCGACGTCCCCCTTCTTGAGAGGCCCCAACGCGGTCACGGTCAAATGGCGGTCATCGAACAGCTCCCGGCTGAGCCGCCAGAGCTGCTCCTCCGAAACTACGTCGATATCCGTCATGATCTCCCGGAGCGGGATATGGCGGCCGAAGTGGATCTCGTCCTTGGCCAGCTTGCTCATGCGGCTGCTGGTGCTTTCGAGCCCGAGCATGAGATTGCCCTTTAACTGGCTTTTGGCCCGCGCAAGTTCGGCGCGCCCGACGGGCCTGGCCTGCAGTCGGCGCAACTCGCCCAGCACGAGCCCCATCACGCGGGGCGCCGCGTCCGGCCGCACGCCGGCATAGACCGTCAGCAGCCCGCTGTCCGTGAAGCACAGCACCGAGGAATAAATGGAGTACGCCAGGCCCCGCTTCTCCCGCACCTCCTGGAACAACCGGGAACTGACGCCTCCGCCCAGGATGGCGTTCAGGGCGTACGCGCCGTAGCGGTCCTTATCGCCGTGGGACACGCCCTTCATGCCGAAGCACACGTGGGCCTGTTCCAGCGGCTTCGGCCGGACGTGGACGCCACGCGCGAGCGTCGGGGGAATCCGCCGGCCGGAGGCCGGGCCCCGCCCCCACGGTCCGCCGAACGCGGACGTCAACTGTTTGAGCACCGGTCCGAAGGAAAAATTGCCCGCCACCGAGATGACGACCTGGGAGGGCCGATAGTGGCGGTTCCGAAAGGCCAGTACTTGGGATCGCTGGAGGGCCTGAATCGTGGCGACCTCGCCCAGAATCGGCCGCCCCAGCGGATGAGTCCGGAAGGCGTTCTTCGTGTGCAGGTCGTGCAGGTAGTCCTCCGGGTCGTCCTCGACCATGCGGATCTCTTCCAACACGACCTGTTTCTCTTTGGCCACTTCCCTGGCGCCGAACCGGGAGTGATGGAAGATGTCCACCAGCAGATCGATCCCCTGGCAGGCATGCTCGTCCAGCACCTTCGCGTAGAACGTGGTGCCTTCCCGCGAGGTGAAGGCGTTGAGCTCGCCGCCAAGCGCGTCGATCTCCCGCGAAATGGCCTCGGCCGTGCGGCGGCGCGTGCCCTTGAAGACCATATGCTCGATGAAGTGCGAGAGCCCTTCTTCGCCAGCCTGCTCGTCTCGCGAACCGACATCCACCCAGACGCCGATCGAGACGGACCGCACCGAGGGAATCTTTTCGGTGACGACGCGGAGGCCGTTGTCGAGCACTTCCTTGCGGAACATCACAGATGCGCCTTTACGCTTTCGACTCAGCCGGCGCTTCGGGAGGCGGCATGGCCTCTTTCCGGCTGAGCCGGATCTTGCCCTGTCGGTCCACCTCGAGCACCTTCACAAGAATTTCGTCCCCTTCCTTGACCTCATCCGTTACCACTTTCACGCGATGATGCGCTAACTGCGAGATATGTACGAGTCCGTCCACGCCGGGCAGGACTTCGACAAAGGCCCCGAAATCCATGATCTTCCGGACCTTGCCCATGTAGAGCTTGCCGATCTCGACTTCCTCGGTGATCTGGTTCACCCGGGTGATCGCTTTCTGCGCGGAGGCTTCGTCGGCCGACGCGATGGTGACCGTGCCGTCGTCCTGCACGTCCATTTTCACGCCGCAAGTGGCCACGATGTCGCGGATTACTTTCCCGCCCGGGCCGATTACCTCGCGGATCTTCTCCGGCTTGATCTTGATGGTGTAGATCCGGGGCGCGTACGGGGACATCTGTGCCCGCGGCGCCGTGAGCGCCGTGCGCATCCGTTCGAGGATATGCATTCGTCCTTCGCGCGCCTGCGCCAAGGCCTTTTCCATGAGCTGGGCCGTGATGCCGGCGATTTTGATGTCCATCTGGAGCGCCGTCACGCCCTGCGCCGTCCCGCAGACCTTGAAGTCCATGTCGCCGAGATGGTCCTCGAGTCCCAGGATATCGGAGATGACCATGACCTGGTTGCCTTCCTTGATCAGCCCCATCGCGATGCCGGCCACCGGCTCCTTGATGGGCACGCCGGCGTCCATCAGCGCCAGGCTCCCGCCGCAGACGGTCGCCATCGAGGAGGAGCCGTTCGACTCTAAGATGTCCGAGACCAGACGCACGGTATAGGGAAATTCCTGCTTGGTCGGCAGGACCGGCTTGAGCGCCCGATCCGCGAGCGCGCCGTGGCCGATCTCGCGCCGGCCCGGCGAGCGCAGCGGGCGAGCCTCGCCGACGCTGAACGGAGGGAAGTTATAATGCAGCATGAAGTGGCGGTAGTATTCGCCTTCCAGGGCGTCGATCTTTTGCTCGTCGTCGCTGGTGCCCAGCGTGACGACCGCGAGGGCTTGCGTCTCCCCCCGGGTGAAGAGCGCCGAGCCGTGCGTCCGCGGCAGGAGCCCCACCTCGCAGGTGATCGGCCGGATGTCCGCGGGCCCGCGCCCGTCGGCCCGCTTGCCGCCCTCGAGGATCATCTTGCGGACGACCGTGTATTCCAGATTGTGGAACACCAGCTTCACATGCCGCGCGCGGTCCGGATCGTCCTCCTTTTTGAGCGCCTCCACGGTTTCGGCCATGATCGCATCCAGCCGCTCCTGACGGGCGGTCTTGTTCGGGATGAAGATCGCCTCCCGGATCTTCGCCGCCGTGAGCGTCTCGACCGTCGCCGTCAGGGCCGGATCGATCGCCTCGGTCACTGCCGCTCGCTTGGGCTTGGGGCACTTCGCCGCCAGTTTATTGATGGCCTCGACGATCCGCTTGATTTCCTCGTGCGCCCGCTCGATGGCGGCAATCATGACGTTCTCCGGAAGGCCCGCGGCCCCGCCTTCCACCATCATGACGGCATCCGCCGTGCCGGCCACGACCAAGCTCAGATCGCATTCCTCCAGCGCGCTCAAGACCGGGTTGATCACGAACTGCCCCTTGAGGCGGGCCACCCGGACGGCGGCCACCGGCCCGTTGAAGGGAATATTGGAGACGGCAAGCGCCGCCGACGCCGCGGTGATCCCGACCACGTCGGACGTGCCGGACTGGTCCGCCGAAATCACCATCGCGATCACCTGGGTCTCGTAGTACCACCCTTCGGGGAACAGCGGCCGCATCGGCCGGTCGATCAAGCGGCTGGTGAGTTTTTCCCGCTCCGACGGTTGGCCTTCGCGCCTGAAAAAGCCGCCGGGGATCTTGCCGGCGGAATAGGCCTTCTCCTGATAATCCACGGTGAGCGGCAGGAAATCGTTGTCCTTCTTCGCGGCCTGCGAGGCCACGGCCGTCGCCAGCACGTAGGTGTCGCCGTAGGTGGCCAGGACCGCGCCGTCGGCCTGCTTGGCCAGATGACCAGTCTCCAGCTTGAGGGTGCGCCCCGCGACTTCGAGTTCAACTGTATGCGCCATGTTTTGCGTGTCTCCTCTTGCAAGGCGCCTGCAGATGTCCACGGATCTGGTCTGCTTGCCGAACGAAGCAGAGCAGATCGGTGTCCATCTGTGACGCCGGGTTAGAGGGGCTGGCCGGACGCCCATCGTCCGGCCGCCCCGCAGTGTCTCGCCCGACCCGTCTCAGCGGCGGATGTTCAACCGCGTGATGATGGACCGGTAGCGTTCCTCATCGTGCCGGCGAAGGTAATCCAACAGCCGGCGCCGCCGGCCGACCATCAACAGCAGCCCGCGCCGGGAATGGTGATCCTTCTTATGCCCCTGGAAATGCTCGGTCAGGTACATGATCCGATTGGTCAGGATCGCAACCTGCACTTCCGGCGACCCGGTGTCTCCCTCATGGGTCTTGTATTCCTGCATCAGGGCCGTCTTCGACTCTTTCGTCAATGCCATGCCGTCCAACCTCCTTCGTAGTCAATCATGCCAGAACTTTTTCGAGTGTGATCGCGGTCGCCGGCGCGGCTCGCCTGAGGTCCTCAGACCCGCACGGCACCTTTCCGATCGCGAGTAACCGTCCGTCGGGCGCCTGCAGACGGACGCAGGCGCCGGCCGCCCATGCGCCCTCCATTGCGACAACCCGGACCGCCGGGACCGCAACCCCGTGACGCACGCCGTCAGCCGCGATCTGGTCAAGGGTCAGCACGGGCATGCCTTCCAACGCGGCAGTCAGCGAGTGGAGCCGCGTCCCCACGGTCTCCCGCGCGGCCAAGGCCGCCAGATCGTCGAGCGTCAAGGCGTCCTCGATGCCGAATCGCCCGACCCGGCGGCGCTCCAGCCCGGCCAGATGCCCGCCCACCCCTAAGGCCTCGCCGATGTCCGCGCAGAGCGTGCGGACGTAGGTCCCTTTGCTGCAAACCACATCGAAAGTGACATCACTGGTGGGAGGGGGCCCCGCGATTGGCGTGATGGAAAGAATCCGTAGCGACCGCACTGTGAAGTCGCGCGGCGCCCGGGGCACGGTTCGCCCCGCCCGGGCCGATTTGTACAACGGGACGCCTTGGATCTTGACGGCGGAGTACATGGGCGGCACCTGCTGGTGCCGTCCGACGAACCGGCCCATCACGGCCTCGATGGACGTCCGATCCGGCAGCGCGCCCGCGGCCTTTGCCGTCACGGCTCCAGTCGCGTCCTGCGTGTCGGTCGCGACGCCCAGCCGCAACACCGCCCGGTATTCCTTGTCCGTATGCACGAGATACTCCGCGATCCGTGTGGCCTTGCCGAGGCACAGCAGCAGCACTCCCGTGGCGGCGGGATCCAGCGTCCCGGTGTGGCCGACCCGGGACAGGCCGAGCAGGGTCCGCGCCTTGGCCACCACATCGTGGGACGTCCATCCCGCCGGCTTGTTCACGACCAGCACGCCATCCACCGCAGTCTCCATTCCATGGACAAGGTCAAACTTCACAAGGGGTCTCTCTTTATTTTCTCGCTGTTCGATTCGGCTGGTCGAGGATTGACCTGGTCAAGCAAATTCATGATCCGTGTCACACGATCCACCGACGTATCCTTCACAAACATTAAGACCGGCACATACCGCAGTTTTAGGCGCCGGCCCAGCTCGCCCCTGATGAACCCTTCCGCCCGCGCCAACGCATCCAGTGTTTCGGCTTCCTGCGCCCCCTGCTGCAGCACCGTGACGTAGACCCTGGCCTGCTTCAAGTCCGCGGTCACATCCACGGCCGTCACGGTCACGAAGCCGACGCGGGGGTCTTTGACCCGGCGCATCAGGATATCCGCGATCTCCATCCGGATCTGATCGCCCACCCGCTCGGTGCGCTTGAATCCCGTCATGGCTCAATAGAGCTCCGTGTGGTGCTGCACCAGCTCGACGGAGGGATTGGCTCGGACGGCGTTGAGCACCGCGTCCAGCACCTGGTTGACGTACCGCCCGTCGTTGGCCACGCAGGCGACGCCGAGCACCGCTCGCTGCCAGAGATCGTTCGCGTCTATCTCGGCGATCGAGACATTATGTGTGTTCTTGATCCGCTCCTTCAGACTCAGGAGAATCTGTCTTTTGCCCTTGAGCGAGCCAACGCCCGGCAGGTGCAAATCAATCGTACAAACGCCAACGACCATCGGACAGGGCGATCACAGCTTCGCGGCGATCTTGTCGATCGTGAACACTTCGAGCCGGTCGCCGGGCTTGATATCGTTGAAATTCTCCACGCCGATGCCGCACTCGTAGCCGGACGCCACTTCTTTCACGTCATCCTTGAATCGGCGGAGCGATCCCATCTTCCCTTCGTAGACGACGACGCCGTCCCGTACGACCCGCACGCTGGCGCCCGCGCGCACGATCGTTCCATCCGTCACGTAACAGCCGGCCACGGCGCCGGCCTTCGGGATCATAAACACCTTGCGCACCTCCGCCCGGCCCAACACCCGCTCCTTCAGCGTCGGTTCCAGCAGCCCTTCCATTGCGGCCCGGATGTCGTTCAGCGCCTCGTAGATGATGCTGTAGGCCCGGATGTCCACGCCTTCCTGCTCGGCCAGCGCCGCCGCCTTCGCCTCCGGCCTGACGTTGAAGCCGATGATGATCGCGTTCGAAGCGGCCGCCAGTTGGACGTCATTCTCCGTGATGCCACCCACGCCCTTCAGAATGACATGGGGCTTGACGGCATCGGTACCGAGCCGCTCGACCGCATCGGCGATGGCTTCCGCCGACCCCTGGACGTCCGCCCGGATGAGGATGCCGAGATCCTTGACCGTCCCCTCCGCCACTTGCGCAAACAGATCGTCCAGCGTGACCTTCCGGACGGGCGCCATCCCGGCTGTGCGTTGCTTTTCAAGCCGCGACTCGGCGATCTCGCGGGCGATCCGCTCGTCCTTGGTGACCACAAATTCATCGCCGGCCATCGGAACGCCAAGCAAGCCGACCACCCCCGCCGGGATGGAAGGCCCCGCTTCCTTCACCGACCGCCCCGCATCGTTGAAGAGCGCCCGGACGCGGCCGCTGAACGTGCCGACGACGAAGGCGTCTCCCACGCGAAGCGTGCCGGTCTGAACCAGGACGGTCGCGACCGGTCCGCGCCCCCGATCAATCTTGGCCTCGATGACAATGCCTTTGGCCAGCCGGGCCGGATTCGCGCGCAGCTCCAGCACCTCGGCCTGGAGCAGAATCATCTCCAAGAGGGTGTCCAGGCCGGTCTTCTTCTTGGCCGAGACCTCGACGTAGATCGTCTCGCCGCCCCAGGCCTCCGGGACCAGGCCCCGCTCCACCAGCTGGTTTTTGACCCGGTCCGCGTTGGCGTCCGGCTTGTCCATCTTGTTGACGGCCACGATGAGCGGTACGTTCGCGGCCCGCGCGTGATCGATGGCCTCGAGGGTCTGCGGCATGACCCCGTCATCGGCCGCCACGACCAGCACCACGAGGTCGGTGACTTTCGCGCCCCGTGCACGCATGGCCGTGAAGGCCTCGTGGCCCGGCGTATCCAGGAAAGTGATGGCCCTGCCTTGGGCCTGCACGACGTACGCGCCGATGTGCTGCGTGATGCCGCCGGCTTCCCCTTCGGTCACTCTGGTTTCACGGATGGCGTCGAGCAGCGACGTCTTGCCGTGGTCCACGTGCCCCATGATCGTCACCACCGGCGGCCGCGGGACTTGTTCGCCTTCCGGTTCCGCAGGCTCCGCCAGGAGCTCTTCGGCCGGCCGTTCGGTCGTCATCTCGACTTTCACGCCGAAGGACTCGGCCAGCAACGTCGCGGCATCGGGCGGCATCGGCTGGTTCAGAGCCAGCATCGTTCCCATGTCCATGAGTTTGCGGATGACATCCGCAGGCTTCTGGCCCACCGCCTCCGCAAAGTCCTTGACCGTCAGCCCTTCTCCAAGTTTGACTGCCTTCAGTCGGGGCTTGGTGATTTCCGCGGGCGAACTGGTCGAGACATGGCGCGCTTTCTCCTCGCGCCGGTGCATCGGCATTGCCCGCAAATCGCGCCAGCGGGCGGCGTCGTCGCGGGTGGGCACCGGCTCGTCTTCACGGCCACGACCCACCCGGCGGACTTTCTTGTTCTTGTCCTTCAGCTCGGGCAGCGGCTCCGGGCTGGCGCCTTTCTTGCCGCCAGGATGGCGGGTGGCATCAGCGACCGGCGACGACGACGACGCCAAGGCGCTGGGCGGCGAAGCGGGCGCAGGGTGATGCGGCGGCGCGACAAAGGGTTCCGGCATGGCCGTCGTCGCAGAAGACTCGCGTGAAGGAGGGCTTGGGGGCGGCGCGGCCGCCTTCGACGGGTCGGCGGCGCCGATCGCTGGCGCCTCGTCTGCCGGCCGCAGCGGAGCCAGGTCGTCCACGATCGCCGAGTCGCTGGGCCGCTTCTTGACCAGAATCATCTTCTTTTCCGCCTTCGGCGGCTCCACAACCGGAGAAGTCGGCTTCGCGGGCGCGGCGGCTTTCCCTCCTGCACCTTTGGATTTCAGAGCAGCAGTGCGAACCTTCACCTTCTCGGCTTTCTCGAGCTTGTCTGATTTTTCTTCCAGCGGTTTAGCGGGCTTAGCGGTTTCAACGGTCTTGGGCGCCTTGAGGCGGGACGCCGCCGCGGGCTTCTTGGCTTTCTCTGCGGCCTTCCCTCCCACACTCTTGGCTTTCGGCGCGACGGTGTGGCTTTTCTCCTTGTCGGCTCTCTCGAGCTTGCCAGGCTTTTCTTCAAGCGGCTTGACTGGTTTCATGACCGTCCTGCTCGTTGCTACCCGGTCGCTGGCTCGGTGTCGGGCGTCTCCGCGGAAGGAGTGGCCTGAGATTCCGTCTCCCCAGCGCTCTCTTGCTGCGCGGCCGCCGCGGCCGATTCTGCTTCCACCAATCGCGCGTGCTGCTCCTGCAGCTGATGCGCGATGGCAGCCCGCGTTTCCTGGTCCCGGACGACCCGTTCCTTCTCATACTCGCTGGCGCCGATAATGTCGATCTTCCATCCGGTCAGCTTGGCAGCGAGCCGGACGTTCTGCCCGTTGCGCCCGATGGCCAGCGACAGCTGGTTGTCGGCGACCACCACCAGCGCCGATTTCTTCTCTTCATCCACACCCACTTTTTCGATGACGGCGGGGTTCAAGGCCTCCGCGATGAAGACCCGCGAGTCCGGCGTCCACGCAATGATGTCGATCTTCTCGCCGCGCAGTTCGCGCACCACCGCCTGCACTCGCGAGCCTTTCATCCCCACGCACGCGCCGACCGGATCGACGGCGCGATCACGCGAGACGACGGCGATTTTCGTCCGATCTCCCGGTTCGCGGACGACGCCTTTGATCTCCACGATCTTCTCCGCGATCTCCGGCACCTCCGTCTCGAACAGCTTGACGATGAAGTTCGGATGAGTGCGGGACAAGATGACCTGCACGTCCCGGAGCGTCCGCTTGACTTCCAGCAGGTAGGCCTTGATGCGGTCTCCGCGCCGGTAGGTTTCCCGCGGGATCTGCTCGTGCGCTGGCAGGATCGCTTCGGTCTTGCCGAGATCGACGATATAGTTGCGGCGCTCCTGGCCGAGGATGATTCCGTTGACGAGATCGCCCTGTCGCGCCGTATACTCCCGCTGGACCACTTCCCATTCGGCCTCACGGACCTTCTGGAAGATCACCTGTTTCGCAGTCTGCGCCGCAATCCGGCCGAATTCTTCGATTTCAATGGGGAAGCCGATGTCGTCCCCCAGTTCCGCGTCGCTGTTCGGTCCCAACGCCTTCCGGACCTCCTCGAGCGAGACCTCGGATTTGGGGTTGGTCACCTCGTTCACGATCTTCTTGAGCGAGATGGCCTCGACATCGCCGCTCTTGCGATCGATGCGGACTTGGATGTTCTCCGCCGCCCCGTAGCGCTTCTTCGCGGCCGTAAGCAACGCGGACTCCACGGCTTCGAGGATACGGTTCGCCTCGATCCCCTTTTCACGCCCGATCTGTTCAATCACTGCGAGAAGTTCTCGACCCATATTCTTGCTCCGTCTCCCTCAGAATTCCACTTCCAGTCTGGCTTCCAGAATATCCGCCAGCGGGAGCGCAACTGGACTCGCGGTTCCGCCGCGCTTTCCGGTCGTCACCGCGCCCACCCAGACCTGCACGCCTTCCAGCTTCTGAATCCGACCGACCAGCACCGCCTGTCCCAGCACCGGCTTGGCCAGCTTGAATCGTGCCAGGCGGCCCTGGAACCGCTCATACTCGTGAGCGTGCCGGATGGGACGGTCCAGCCCCGGCGACGAGACCTCCAGGACATAGGCGTGAGGAATGGGATCCTCCGCATCCAGCGCATGCCCGATCAAGACATGGGCTTGTCCGCAGTCCTCGACGGAAACCGCTCCCTCCCCTTGATCCGGCGGTCGCTCGATGACCACCCGAACCAGGGACTTGGGTCCCCGTCCCCGCACCTCCACCTCGACGAGCACCAATCCGAGTGAGGCTAGAACAGGTTCGACAATGCGCTGGACAATGGAGACGACCCGCTCGGACGCTCGGGCAGTTCCCGAAGGAACGCCACCGGCTGGCACAAAGGGATGGTCTCGACCCGTCATGACCGAAAAAAAAGTGGGCTCGAGCCCACTTTCACCATTTCAAAATAACACAGATGTCCAAGAGAAGGCAAGTGAAACTAGCCACGCGCCTCCCTGAATCGGGCCATCATCAGCTTCGTCACGGGGCCGGGGGCGCCGGTCCCGATTGGGCGACCGTTGACTCGAGCGACGGGCAGCACTTCGATCGTCGTCCCCGTCAGAAAAACCTCATCGGCAGCGCACAGCTCGACTTCTGTCACGGGCCGTTCTTTGACCGCTACCCCCGCCGCCTGCGCCAGCCCCAGCACCACCTTGCGCGTCACGCCGGACAAGAGCAGGGGCCCCTCCGGCGGCGTGACGAGACAGCGGTTCTTGACGAGCAGGACATTGCTGGTCGCGCCTTCCAAGACATAGCCGTCCCGCACGAAGAGCGCCTCCACAGCCCCCCTCGCCTGGGCCTGCTGTTTCGCGAGCACATTCGCCAGGAGACCGATCGACTTGATATTGCAGCGGGCCCACCGGAGGTCGGGGACGGCCACGACATCCGCGCCGTGCGTGTAAAGCTCGGAAGGGGGAGGCGCGATCGCCCGGACGGTGACCACGACCGTCGGCGTGACGGGATCGGTCGGGACATGGTTCCGCGGCGCGACGCCACGGGTGACCTGGATGTAGACTTTCGCTTCCGGAAAGCCGCTGCGCGAGATCGCCTCGGAGATCACCGCCGTCCAGCGATCCCGCCGGTACGGCAACGGGATGCCTATCGCCCGTGCGCTCTGTTCAAGGCGTTCGAGGTGTTCGGCCAGGTGAAAGGGCGCGCCGGCATAGACCCGCAACAGCTCATAGACGCCGTCTCCGAACTGAAACCCTCTGTCTTCAACCGAAACGCGCGCCTCGGCAAGAGGCATGAAGGCGTCGTTGACGAAGGCGATCTCCGGCACACCTACCCAGCCACTGTCACGACATAAACCCGGCGGTCCTCGGCCGTAAACTTCCACCCCATCCGCTTCTCGAACACGATCCGGTGGGTGCCCGGCTTCAGCGCGCGAAACTCGAAGGCCCGCTTGCCGGAATCGACGGCATTGTTGCTGTCGCCGAAGCTGCGTTCGTAGTCGTCGTTCACAAGCGACAACGTCTCGGGGTCATACAAGGGAACGTAGATCTCGCCCCGGGTACGGTCTTCCCATAATCGGACGGTCACCGTCTCTCCGACACGGGCCTCCACCGACTTCTCTTCTTTCCAATTTTGCTCGGTTCCGACAGACATCGTTCACTCCCGACAAGCGCGTGGTATCTTACGTCAGACAGCCGGGTGAGTCAAAGCTGCAACGCGAACCGCAAATCGACCCCGGGAGCCAACTGCTCCTGCCGGGCGAAACCGGCGCGTGTTTCAAGCACGTAGCGGGCCTTTTCTTGAGGAGGCCCGTATTCCAGACATTTCTCGGTTCCGCATGGGGCGGCATTTTCCGTGATGAGCAGGACGCGCTTGCCCTCGTCCAGCCAGATGATGTCGACGGGAAAGCGGTACTGGCGCGTGTTGCGGCGGTGAAAATCGGCCCGCTCGTAGATAAACAGCATGCCCCAGCCCGCGGGCAGGGAGTCTCGGAAAGCCAGCCCGGAGTACAAAAGCAACGGGCTATCGGCGATTTCCACCTGTAGCCGGGTGCCGGAAGGAAAATTGACCAGCAGAGCTTCCGGGCCCTGGTTGGTCGACATGAAGTAATTCCCCGTCATCAGCAACCCTAAGGCCAGGACAACCAGGACGCCCACACGCATCGTTTGAGACTTTTCCATCAGTTCCAGGACCTCTCCATTTCCAAACTAGGGCTTTTGTTCCCGCCGAAACAGGTCTTCAGGCCTATGCCGTCACCAAAAATCACGTTGACAACAACCTGCGCGCCCTCTTAGAATTTCGCTACCATATCATGAATTCTCGGCCGCAGGCCATCAGGCCGATGGCTTCCGGCGATGGATAGCGGCGGCACGTACAGTGTAGTCTAGGGAAGGAGGCGAGTGTTATGGCGTTATTGATCACCGAAGAGTGCATTTCCTGCGGGGCCTGCCTCCCCGAATGTCCCAACGAGGCCATCTTCGAGACCCGAAGCGACGCGGAAGGGAAAGGCAACCACGTGGGCGACGGCCAGGGCGTCGGCGACAACATCTATGTCATCACTCACGATCGCTGCACCGAATGCGTGGGGCACTTCGACGAACCCCAGTGCGCGGCCGTCTGTCCGGTGGACAACTGCTGCATCTCCGATCCCGCCTATCCGGAATCGATGGAGATCCTCCTGGAACGGGCCAAGAAGCTGAATCCCGACAAAGAGATCGATCCCAACAAGGTATGGAGCGGCGTGCGTAACTAACGCCGGTTCTTCTCCGCATCGAAACTGAGAAGCCCCCTCTTCTCCATCCGAGAAGAGGGGGCTTCTTCGTTAGGCCACCTTGCGCGCGCTGAATCACTGCAAGATGTTTACAGCGTTCCCCAGTTTTTGAAATACCTGAGCAGATCGCGCACGGACAGCATCCCCACGATCTTTCCCGCCTCCGTCACCGCCAAATGCCGGATGCCCCGTTCCGCCATCAGATCGCTGGCTTCATGCGCGGAACGGTCGATTTCGATGGTGATGATCGGGGCCTGCATCACGTCCGCCACCCGAACCTGCTGGGCGTCGCCCCCGACGGCCAGCACGCTGCGCACAAGGTCGCTTTCGCTCACGATGCCGATGAAGCGGGTGCTCTCGGCGACCAACAGGGCGCCGACTTTCGCTTCCTGCATGGTGCGGGCCGCTTCAATGACCGGCGCGTCAGGACCGACGGAGCAAATCCGCCGGCTCATCATGACCGCCAAGGGCCGTTGAATAGCCGATCCCCCGATCGCCATGGCGTGCGGATTGTAGAGAAGGGGCCCCGGACAGTCAAGAGGCCGGCGCCTGTGCTATACTCCCTCGCGATGCCGTTGCCGCCCCGGCCGGCAGGAGGAGGAAGCATGAACATCAGCGTCATAGGAACGGGCTACGTCGGCCTGGTCACCGGAGCCTGCTTCGCGGAATTCGGGGTCCAGGTGATCTGCATGGACAAGGACGGGCGTCGCATCGCCTTGCTGGAAAAAGGCGACATCCCGATCTACGAACCGGGCCTGGCCGAACTGGTCCGGAAAGGATTGTCGGAGGGACGGCTGACTTTCACCACCGATCTGGGCAAGGCCGTCGAATCCGGCCTGGCGATCCTCATCGCCGTGGGCACGCCGGCCCGGGATGACGGCTCGGCGGATCTTTCGTTCGTCGAAGACGTCGGGCGCGGCATCGCGACTCACCTGAACGGCTACAAGGTCATCGTCACGAAATCGACGGTGCCGGTGGGAACCGGCGAGCGCTTGCGCGATTTGATCACGCGGCACGCTCCGCCGTCCGCCCGCTTCGACATGGTGTCCAACCCGGAATTCCTCCGCGAGGGGGCGGCCGTCGAAGATTTCATGCGGCCGAACCGCATCGTCATCGGCGCCGACAGCCCCCAGGCGGAGGCGATCATGCGCGACCTGTACCGGCCCCTTTATCTGATCGAGACCCCCTTCGTCTTCACGGACGTCGCCACGGCCGAAATGATCAAATACGCCTCCAACACCTTCCTGGCGACCAAGGTTTCCTTCATCAATGAAGTGGCGAACCTTTGCGAACGGGTCGGCGCGAACGTCCAAGTGGTGGCCAAGGCAATGGGCTTGGACCACCGCATCGGCTCGAAGTTCCTGCACGCGGGGCCTGGCTACGGGGGCTCGTGTTTTCCGAAGGACATTGCCGCCCTGATTCAGACGGGACGGCAAGCCGGGTGCGTCATGGAGATCGCCGAAGCCGCCGCGCGGGCCAACGACAAGCAGCGGATACGGATGGTCGAAAAGATCAGGGAAGCGCTCGGCGGATCCTTGCGGGGCACACGCCTGGGCGTGCTGGGCCTCTCCTTCAAGCCCAACACCAACGATCTGCGCGACGCCCCGGCGCTGGACATCATCCCGAAACTGCAGGCGGAAGGCGCGGAGGTCCGCGCGTACGACCCCGCGGGGATGGAAGAGGCGCGTAAACTGCTGCCGACCGTCACACTCTGCGCCAACGCTTATGAGGCGGCAGCCAGCGCCGATGCCTTGATCCTTATGACCGAGTGGAACCAATTCCGGAATCTGGATCTGGAACGGATCAAGGGCAGCCTCAAGCGGCCGGTCTTCCTGGACCTTCGCAACGTGTACGAGCCGGCCCGCATGACCGCGCTCGGGTTCCGCTACGTTTCCGTCGGGCGACCGACGCCCTAATCACATCACCTCGGTCTTCGGCTTCGGCTTATACCCCATCCGGTCCAGCAGCTTGCGGATCTTCGCCTGGAGCGACTCATCCGCCGCCAGCATCACCTCGGTCAGCGGTTCGACGGCCGGCTTGCCGATCTTCCGGATGATCTCGGACGCAACCTGCCGCAGATCGTCGTCTTCATGCGTCAGCAGGCTGGCCACAGCGGTTACGCTCGGCGCGCCGATTTTGATGAGGGAATCGTAGGCCCGCTGCCGGATGTCGTTGACTTCGTCGGTCAATGCCTCGATCAGCGGTCCCACCGCGCGGGGGTCGCCCATTGTCCCCAGCACTTCCACAGCGTATTTGCGGGTGAGCCAGTGGCTCTCCTGCAGCGCGGACAGCATTTCCTCGACGCGCGTTTTCTGAGCGTCCCGCGACCGGACCGTCAGGCTCTTCACGACGCGCCGCTTGGCAACCCCGGTATGCAAGGTTCCCTGTATCCCGGCTTCGGAATCTTCTTCGATGACCCGGACCGTCACCCCGTCCCCCGGCTTGATCTTCTTGAGGTCCTCCAGGAGGTCTTCGCCGACCTCGAGCACGACAGTCTTGCCTTCATAGGCCAGCAGTTCGATCTCCAGGATCCTGGCTTCAACGTCGACCTTGACCACTTTTTCGGAAATAAGATTGAATCCGTCCTTTTTGACCCCCGGCCCGCCCTTGCCGATCTGAATCAATTTCGGTGCTTCATCAGCCATCGCTCTCTCCTTTGCCTCACGCGTTCGGCGGGGTCCAGCCCAAGCTCGACAGCGCCCCCTCGGCCGTTTCCCGAACCATATCGTTTTCATCTTCCAGCAGGGGGAGCAACGCATCCACGGCCCCTTGGTCCCGAAGCCGCGCCAGGGCTTCGGCCGCATTGCGACGCACCAGCCAGTCCTCGTCCCTGAGTGCCTCCCGCAAGCCCGCCGCCGCGCGCGGGTCGCCGATCAGGCCCAACGCTTCGGCCGCATGGCGCTTCACGATCCAATTGTCTCCTGCAAGACCTCTCAGGAGGCCGTCCACGGCGCGCGGGTCGGGGATCTTCTTGAGCGCCCGCGCGGCTTCTTCCCGCACCGTCTGGTCCTGCAATGCCTCCATCAACCCCTCCACCGCGCGCGGGTCCTGGATTTTCTCGAGGGCTTCGACCGCCGCCAAGCGCACCGCCGCGTCCCGATCCTTGAGCGCCGCGATCAGCGGCGCCACGGCCCGGGCGTCTTTCAGCCGGCCCAACGCCGCCGCAGCCTGCTCCCGCACAGCCCAATCATCGTCCCGCAACGCCTCCAAGAGCGGAGGGATCGCGTCGGCCCCAACCTGAATGAGCGCCTGCCGGGCCGCCTCCCGGATTACCCGGTCCTCGTCGGCGAAGAGGTTGATCAAGCGATCGATGGCCGCCAGCCCAATCTGACCGAGACCGGCCGCCGCGTGATCGCGCAACGCCTCGTTGTCGTCACGCAAGGCCGCCAGGAGCTGCTCGATGCGGCGATCTGTGTCGCTCATGCGGTCCGTCCCCCTTGTTGTCCGCCTGTGCCGCCCGCGGCCTTCGGCGCGGGGGCGGGGACTTCTTCGTCCCACTCGTCGTATTCTTTTTCCGCCGCCTTCTTGCCGCCCTGCTCTTCGAGCAGCTTGGCTAGTTTGTCCAGCATCAGCCCGCCGTGATAGCTCACCAGCCCGTCCCGATCCGTTTTCATCCGCTGGATGAGTTCCACGTGCGGCACCAGCACCGTAATGTCCTTGATCTTCGACATGGCCTCCGTGGCGGCCAGGCGGGTGGTGGGATCCTTGATCGCCTCGACCAGAACGTCGATCGCGCGCGCGTCGCCGAACTGCCCCAGCGCTTTGATGCAGCTCTCGCGGACACCCATGTCGCGATCGGTTTTGGCCTTGTGAAGCAACGGTTCGACGGCCCGGAGGTCCCCGATGAGGCCGAGGGCCTGGGCCGCCGCCTCGCGCACCACCCAGAGATCGTCCTCCAGCGCCTCCAAGAGGTCCGCGACCGCCGGCCGGCCGAGCGCGATCAGATCCATCGAGACCCCGATCCGGGCTTCTTCCAGAGCGACCGCATCTTCGTTGTCGCGCAAGCGGTCCAGGACCGCGATGATCCGTTCCCGGAGTTCCGAGATGCGCTTCAGCGATCGGGATGCAACGTCCCGCAGGTCAGGATAGGCCATCACCTCGATCCAGGCGTCGGCGCTCCGGGGGTCCGCCAGCTGCTCCAGGGCTTCGGCGGCTAGGAGGCGGGCGGTCTGATCCTGGCTCTTGAACATGGCGACCAGCGGTTCCAGCGCGCCCGGATCTTTTAAACGGCCCAAGACCGCGGCGGCGGTATTGCGGTGCGTCGGATCTTCGAGCAGCCGGACCAATGCCGCCAGGGACGCTTCGTCCGCCACATGCCGGAAGGCCTCGGTCGCCGCTTCCCGCACCGTCGGCTCGGAGTCCATGAACAACGGGACGAGGGGGACTCCGGCGGCGCGGTCCCCGATCCGCCCTAGCATATGGGCCACCTCGGCGCGAAGGCGGGGGTTTTTATCCGCCAGCGCCGCGATCAGGGCCTTCGCGGCTTCCGGGCCGCGTTTGAGGAGCTCCGCAGTGGCGTTCATCCGCTTCCAGTCTTCTTCGTGGATGAGCTCCTTGACCAAGTCCTCTGTTTTATCTTTCTTGGCCATGCTCGGTTATTTCTTGGCGTCGTCCGCGGTCGCCTTGCCGGGCTCGCCGGCCGGAGCTTCCTCGGGCGGGGTCCAGCCCAGCTGGATCAGGATGTCCATGACCAACGATCGCAGGGACGAGGCTGCATCCAGCCGATTGGTGGCGAACGCCAGAACATTGTCGCTGAGTTGTTCGACCTTGGAAACCTCGGAATCGTTGATGAAATCAACCAGCGGATCGATGACCTGTGGGCCGAGCTCGATCAGCGCCTGCGCGGCTTTCTCGCGCAGACGAGTGTCTTTCAGCGCCTGGCAGAGGGCCGGCACGCTGCGCACGTCGTTGATATGCCCTAAGGCCAGCGCCGCCTGTTCCCGGATGAACCATTCTTCGCTGACGATGCACCCCGGCATCGGCGTCCCCTTGAGGTTGATCCCGACCCCGTCCAGCACCCGGATCAGCGGCTCGACGGCGCGCGGGTCCGCGATCATCCCCAGGGCCATGATCGCCCGTACCCTGATCGAGCCGTCCTGCATGGCCTCGATGAGGGCCGGCACGGCGCTGGGATCGCCGATCATGCCGAGAGCGATGGCAGCGTCTTCCCGCACCGCACGGTCCTTGTCCTTCAATAATTCGATGAGAGCCGGCACGGGCTTGGAATCGCGCAGCCACGAACGGCCGGTGGGATAGTCGCTGGTGATCCCACCCAGCGCCTGCACGCAGTGCAGGCGCACCTGGAAGTCCTCGTTCTTCAGACCTTCCATCAGTGGATCGACGGTGGCTTCTCCGATCTGCGTGAGCGAGATCGTCGCGGCCACGCGCACCAGCTTGGAGGAGTCCTTGAACAGCGCCATCAGGCCCTTGATGGCCTTGGGATCGCCGATCCTGCCCAAAGCCTCGGCCGCGATCGTCCGCACCGACCCGTCCCGATCCCGCAGGGCCGCGATCAGGCCGTCCACCGATCGTTTATCTTTGATCAGCCCCAGCGCCTTGGCCGCGCTCTCGCGCACGCGCCAACGCTCGTCCCGCAGGGCCGCGATCAAACGCTCGACCGCCGGGACGCCGATGGTCGCGAAATCGTCTACCGCCCCGTCCCGGCATTCCTTAATCGTGTCCCCCAGCATCGGGATCAGGGCTTCAATGACTTTGGGGCCGCCGATCCGCGCCAGCGCGTGGCCTGCGTACATCCGCACGGACCAGAAGTCGTCCTGCAGGGCTTCGAGCAGGGCGTCCGTCGCGCCCGGGTTCGCCAAACTGACAAGGGCCTGCGCCGCCTCCTCGCGGGTCGCGTCATCCGGATCGGCCAGCGCTTCCAATAAATCTGCAAGCTTGTTTGCCATGTTATCCGCCTTCTTTCATTGTAACCGCCGGGCGCCATCCGACTGCGGACATGATGGCCCGCGCGTGAAACAAGATATTCGAGTCCGTTTCGGTCTTCATGGCCGCCAGCAGCGGCGCCGCGACCCCCAGACCCATTTTCCCCAGAGCCGCCGCGGCGGCCGCCCGGAGCCTGGTGTCCTTGAGCGCGCGGATCAACGGCTCGATCGCCCGGTCGTCGCCGATTGCGGCGAGTCCCGCGATGGCGAAGGCCTGAGCTTCCATCTCTTCCACATCCATCTCGCCGGAATCATCGCCGCAAACCGGGACTTTCCGGACGTTGGCCGGACGGCCCTTGCCCGTCACCACATCAATGAGCGTACCAATGGCCCGCGGGTCCTTGAGCTTGCCCAAGGCTTCCACCGCAAAGGGCCGTACGTCCAGATCCATGAGCGCCGTTGTCAGCGCTTCCAGCGCCCTGGGGCTTCCGATTCCCCCAAGCGCTTTCGCGGCATCCTGCCGGACGGCCATATCCCGATCCTTCGCCAACACCTGGCACAACGGCTCGACCGCTTCTTCAGCGCCGATCTTCCCCAACGCCTCGCAGGCATGAAGCCGCAGGATCCACGCGTCGTGATGCAACGCCGCGAGCAGCGTCGCCAGCGCCGGTCGGCCGATCCGGGCCAGGGCATCCGTGGCGTCGACACGAACCGCCTTGACCGGATCAGTGAGCAGCAGCACCAGATGCGCGACGGCGCGCGCGTCGCCCGTCATGCCCAACCCCTTGGCGGCGTGCATACGCACGATCCAGTTCTTGTTCGTCAGGCACCCGATGAGCGGTTCCACAGTGCGCGGCTCAGGCAGGTCCTTGAGCACGGCCACGGCGATTTCCTGCACGTTGCCGTTGGGGTCCTGCAATGCGGCGATCAACGCGGGGGCCGCCGCCGGCCCGATCTTCCGCAGCGCGCCCGTCGCCGCTTCCCGGACCGCTCGATCCTCGTCATGGAGCGCTTCCATAAGCGGAACCACCGCCCGGGGATCGCCGAACTCGCCCAGCAGGGTCGCCGCATCCTCACGCAGGGCCCAGTCGTCGTCCTTCAGCGCGGCTATTTCTTCAAGCACCCGGTCGCTCATACCCGCCTCGGTCCGCACGCAGTCGCGCGCGCACACTCCTGAATTAGTGCAAGGTAGCACAGCGTTTTCAGCATGGTCAACTTCAGGGATGCGCTGCGCGCCAGTCCTTGCCGACGCCGACGTCCACTCTGAGCGGAACCGCCAGGTTCACGATCCGTTCCATCTCTGCAACGACGATCTTACGGACCGCCTCGACCTCGGCGTCCGCGACCTCGAAGATCAGCTCGTCGTGGACCTGCAGGATCATCTTCGCCGTCTTCCGTTCTTCCGCCAGACGGCGCCGAACGGCCAACATCGCCAGCTTGATGACGTCTGCCGCCGTCCCCTGGATCGGCGTGTTCATGGCCATCCGCTCGCCCATGCCCCGCTGGGCCGGATCGCCGCTGCGCAACTCCGGAATCGGGCGGCGGCGACCCAGCAGGGTCGTGACATACCCGTTTTCCTTGGCATCGGCGATGGTCTTCTCCAGAAACGCCTTCACGCCTTGAAACCGCGCGAAGTACGCCTCGATATATTTCTTGGCGTCCTGCTGCGAGATGCCCAACTGGGACGACAGTCCGTAGGGGCTGATGCCGTAGATGATGCCGAAGTTCACCGTCTTGGCGACCCGGCGTCTGTCCTTCGTGATCTGCGCCGCGGGCAGGCCGAAGATCTCCACGGCCGTCGCCGTGTGGATGTCATCGCCGCGCACGAACGCGCCGATGAGGACGGGATCCTGGGCCAGGTGCGCAAGGATGCGCGGCTCGATCTGGTTGTAGTCCGCGGAGAGCAGCACGCACCCGGCGTCGGCCACGAACGCCTCGCGGATGCGCCCTCCCCACTCCCCCTTGACCGGGATGTTCTGCAGGTTCGGTTCTGACGACGAGAGCCGTCCCGTCGCCGTAACCGTCTGGTTGAGCGAGGTATGGAGGCGCCCGGTCGCGGCGTTTACCAGCAACGGCAAGGCGTCCACGTAGGTGGACTTGAGCTTGCTGAGGCTCCGGTAATTCAGAATCTCGGCCGGCAACACATGTTGCAACGCGAGCTGCGTGAGGACCTCTTCATCCGTGGAGTAGCCGGTTTTGGTCTTCTTGATCGGCGGGAGCTTGAGCTTCTCGAACAGGACCTCGCTGAGCTGCTTGGGCGAATTGACGTTGAACTCCGTGCCGGCCTTCCGGTAAATCCCGTCGAGGAGCACCGCCAGCTGCTGCTCGAGCTCCTTGGCCAGACGGGCCAGAACCTCGGTGTCGACGCGGAACCCGTTGGCTTCCATCTCGCCCAGGACCACAGTGAGGGGCAGTTCCACCCGTTCGAACAGATCGACCAACCCCGCGGCGGCCAGCTTCTCGGCCAGGATCGGCTTTAGGCGGGCGATGGCCGAAGCGGCAACAGCGGCCCGCGTCGCAGTTTCTCCTGCATCGGGTTGCTCGAAGAGGTCGCCTTTCTTCGGCTTCTTCTCGGGCGACGCCTGGCCCAACGACTCGGCGAGATACTCCTGGGCCAGCGTCTCCAAGGTCGGGCTCCGGCGATTCGGGTTCAACAGGTATCCGGCCACCATCGTATCGAAACGCGGAGCCGTGAACCTGATGCCGGGTTTCCGCAGCGCCAGCCAAGCGGCTTTGGCGTCGTGGACGTAGACGTGCACGGCCGGATCCTCCAGCACCGGGCGAAGATCCGTCAGACCGTCCTCGCCCGGGAAATACGCCGCCTGCCCCGGGCATGCACACACGCCGATGCCGCGTACAGCGGCCCCGAACGGATCGTCCCCAGCGAGGTCGCAGTGGATCGCCACCTCCGCCTCGGCCCTGATGGTTTGCACCAGACGCACACGGTCGGCGGGGTCGTCGAGCACGGCCACTCGTTCTTCGCGACTGGTCTCTCCGCCTGTCTGCTTGTGCAGCGCATTGAGCAGCCCCCAGAATTCGAGTTCGCGATAGAGCGCGTGCAATTCCTCCATCCTGGCCTCGCCGAGTCGAAACCGGTCGCGCTCGAAGGACACCGGACAGTCCGTCACGATGGTGGCAAGCCGCCGGCTCTGGCGCGCTTCTTCCGCGTGCGTTTCGAGCAGCGCCCGGAGTTTCTCGCCTTTGACTTCCGAGAGGCGCATCAGGAGATTCTCGATCGTGCCGAATTCGGCGATGAGCTTCTTCGCCGTCTTCTCACCGACGCCCTTGACGCCGGGGATGTTGTCCGTCGCGTCGCCCATCAAGCCCATGACTTCGACGACGCGCGCCGGCTCGACGCCGAAACGATCCAGGCAATCCTCCTCGGTGAACAGCTTGTCCTTGACCGGATCGAAGATGCGGACCCCGGGGGCCAAAAGCTGGAACATGTCCTTGTCGCCGGTCACGATGACCACGTCCAGCCCCTCCGACGCGGCCTGGCGGGCGAGCGTCCCGATGAGGTCGTCCGCCTCGAAGCCCTGGAGCTTCACGACCGGGATCGCGAACGCCTCGACGACCCGGTGGATGTACGGAATCTGCTGCGACAGGGCATCGGGCATCGGCGGCCGGTGAGCCTTGTACTCCTTGAACTCTTCATGACGGAGGGTCGGGCCCTTCTCATCAAACACCACGGCCAGGTAATCGGGCCGCCGTTCGCGGATGATCTTCTGGAGCATCGTGATGAATCCGTAGACGGCATTCGTCGGCAGGCCGGCGGCGGTCGACAGGTCGGGCAAGGCGAAGAAGGCGCGGTACAGGTAGGCGCTGCCGTCAATGAGATAGAGAACCGCTCGCGGCGTCATTCGGCCCATCGTAGCACCGCCCTTGCACCGGAACAAGGCGGTTTACTCACAGCGGCGCCGTCTGTATAATAACTTTTACGATGACAGCACCGGTACACACAGGCGCGCACGCTCGAAGGTTCCTAGGTCCCCCCGCGTCCGCCCTGTTGCTCGTGACCCTCTTCGCCCCGGGGACCCTTCCGGCCGCCGGACCTGCCGCGAATGCTCCCCAAGTCGAGATCAAGAAGCACACCACTGGCAAAGAGGCTACGATCACCCACGGCGACCGGGAGTGGTTCATCCACATCGACGTTGACCAGGACCGGACCATGATCATCCGGACCGAGTCGAAGAACGGCAAGGAAATGAAAAACGCTCCCGAGATCGTGGAGCGCCCGATGTCGAACGCCGAGGTCGACCGGGTCCTCAATGACTGGATCAGCGGGATCAAGTCCACGCTGAAGCCCTGACTCCCCGAGCCTTCCGTGAAGAAACCCAAGTTCGTCATCTTCGCCCACGGCAGCACCTACGACAAACTGTATCAGGCCGCCACCATCGGCATGACGGCCGCGGCCATGGGCAAGGACGTGTACGTCTTCCTGATGTTCTGGGCGATTAAAAAGCTCGCGATGGGCGAGCTGGACCGGATCGATTTCTCGCCGGCCTACGAGGCACACGCCGACGAAGTGGCCCGGGCGATGGTCGAAAAGAAAGTGCCGAAGATCACCGAGATGTTCGCGGAGGCCAAGCAAGTCGGCAGCTTCAAGGTCATCGCCTGCAGCGCCGGCCTGGAATACATGAGCGTCAAGCACGAGGACCTCGCGCCCAAAGTGGACGAGGTCATGGGCCTTCCGTTGATCTTGAACCTGGCCGCGGACGCCGAGACGACCCTCTTCATCTAACCTACCGCGATTTCACCACACCCACCCTCTCGCAATACCGGCTCAGCTTGCACTGGCTGCAATGCGGGGAGACGGGTGTGCACAGGTTCTGTCCGTACGGCACCAGGAGATCGTTATAGATCAGCCAATACCGTCGGGGCAGTTTGCGCCGCAGCGTCTCTTCGCTCTGCGCGGGCGTGGTGCTCCGGATATACCCCCAGCGGTTGCTGATGCGGTGGACATGGATGTCCACGCAGATGCCCGGCTTGCGGAACCCCAGCGTCACCACCAGATTGGCGGTCTTGCGCCCCACGCCCTTGAGTGTCAGGAGCTCGTCGATCTCATCGGGCACCCTTCCGCCATACCGCGCCAGCAAGTCCCGGCAGATCTCATGGATGTGCCGCGCCTTGGTCCGATAGAATCCGACGGGGTAGATGGCCCGTTCGATCGCCCGTCGCGGAATCGCGAGCATCGCTTGGGGCGTGGTGGCGAGCCGGAACAGGCGGGCGGACGCCTCGGCTGTGGTCTGATCTTTCGTGCGGAGGCTGAGGACGGTCGAGATGAGTATCTGAAAGGGGTCGCGCGAGGCTTTGGCGACGACGCCCACCACCGGCTCCTTCCAGCGGCGGATCTCCCGTTTCAGGATCCGGATGCAGGCGTGGATGTCCTGGTCTCTCACGGTAACGGGCGCGCGGTGTCAGAGGAAGAAAACGGTCGGAACGGCAGGGCTCGTGACGCTTACTCGGACTTGTGCTTGGCCAGCCACTTCTGGCGGCGGCGTTGGGCTTCCCGCTCCTTGTTCTTTTTCTTCAGGCTGGGCTTTTCGTAAAACCGCCGGCGTTTGAGCTCGCGAAAGAGTCCCTCCCCTGCGAGCTTCTTCTTCGCGATCTTCAGCGCTTTTTCGACGTTGTTGTTAAAAACCTTGATTTCCATCCGGACGCTCCTGCCTTCCCCCTCAACGCAACGGGGCGGAATTTAGCACAGTTTTGTGAGGAAGCGCAAGCGGGCAACGCAGAAACGCCTTCGAAGAAACTAGTTCCGCGCCAACCGGTGGGACTCGGTGTGGGAAGCCGTGCCTGGGGAACGATCAGCCGCGGGCGTGGGCCAGGGCGGCCGTCGGGCAACCCTTGACCTGGCATGCAGCGTCGCCGCCCGGATGTTCCGGGTTATCGGTCGGGTGGTACCGGTGGTACCAGGTACACTCCAGACTGTATGCCGCGGCGGCGCTGGGCGTGTACTCGAACCAGAAATATCGGTATTTTCCCTCTGCGGACTCCCGGTTCAGCTCATCGGCGAGAGCCCGATCGGCGCGCCCGACACGGTCGGCCATCCGTCCGTTGCGCGACACGATGTAGGCGCCGGGAGAGTTCTCCGTGACAAAGAGGTGGATATACTTCAGGTTATAAGGACCCGACATTCCGCCCCCCTTTCGTTGACTTCAGTGCGATTACCAGCAACGCGAATACCCGCAACTGCATTTCTCGCAGTTCTCCGTATGCATCAAGGGCCCCCCGCAGTCCGGGCATGGCAGGCCTTCCGGACGGATCGCCAGCACTCCAGCGGCCGCCGCTTGCGGCTGCCCTGCCGGATGATAGGTGGCCAGCGCCTTGGCGATGGCGTCCCAGAGCGAGAGGACACGATTTCCCCCCATGCCATAGGGGTTGCCGTCCTGAATACCGATCAATTGCCGGGTGATCTCATGCATCGGAATCCGATAGCGAAGCGCGAGGCTGATGAGCCGGCAGACACACTCCAGATCGGCCTGAATCATCCCGCCAGCCTTCGCCACCGTGGCGAAAGTCTCGAACGGCTCCCCATCCAGCGAATTAATGGTCAGGTACATCTTGCCGTAGCTGGTATTGATCGCGATCGTTTCCCCGCTCACGCGAGCCGGCCGCTCCAGCTTGCTCGGCTGAGATCCCGCCGCATGCGCGGCCGCCAGTTGCTCCATGACCTTGTCGGCGGCGGCATGGGGAGACGCCGGCTCCGCCACGGGCAACGTCTTTTCCTTCGTCGAGACGCCGACGTTCATGACCTGCTCCTCGCGGCTCCCATCGCGGTACACCGTGATGCCCTTGCACCCGAGCTCATACGCCATCAGGTATGCGGCCATCACATCGTCCACGCTGGCCTGATCCGGCATGTTGATGGTCTTGGAGACCCCGCTGTCGGTGTATTTTTGGAACGCCGCCTGCATGCGCACGTGCCACTCCGGCGCCACATCGTGGGCCGTGGTGAAGACCTTCTGCCACCGGTCCGGCACCTCGGCGAGGCCGCGGGCCGACCCGTGGTTGGCCATGATCCTGTCCATCAACCCGTCTTTCCAGAACCCTTCCCGCTTGGCGGTCTCGATGAAGTGGTCGAGGACGTAGGGTAGATGCTCGCCGTCCATCACGTTCTTGAACCAGATCAGGCTGAACTCAGGCTCGCAGCCGCCCGACGTATCCGCAATCATGCTGATCGTGCCGGTCGGGGCTACGGTGGTGACGTAGGAGTTCCGGACCCGCTGGCCGCGCGCTTCATGGAGCGAGCCTTTCCAGGAAGGATACACGCCGCGCCGTTCGGCCATGCGGATGGACTCGTCGTAACCGGTCTCCGAAATGAACTTCATGATGCGGGCGCCCATCTCCACGCCGGCTTCGGAGTCGTATTGGATGCCCAGCCTGAACAGCATGCGGGCAAAGCCCATCACGCCCAGGCCGATCTTCCGGTTGTCCTTGGTGCACTTCTCGATCTCGGGGATCGGGTACTTGTTCATATCGATGACGTTGTCGAGGAAATGCACGGAGGTCCGGATGGATCGCTCCATGTGCGCCCAGTCGATCTCGTACCGGCCGTCCCCGGCCGGAACCAGATGCGTCTCCACATTGATGCTCCCGAGATTGCACGACTCATAGGGGAGCAACGGCTGCTCGCCGCAGGGGTTCGTCGCCTCGATCATGGCGTAGTGCGGCGTCGGGTTGGTCCGGTTGGCCTGGTCGATGAAGAAGAGGCCCGGCTCCCCGTTGCGCCACGCCGACTCCGCGATCGTGACCAGGACTTCACGGGCATTGAGCTGCCTGACGACCTTGCCGTTGCGGGGACTCACGAGATCGTACATCTCGCCCTTGAGCGCGGCGCTCATGAAGGCGTCCGTGACCGCGACACTGATGTTGAAATTGGTCACCTCTTTCGTGTTCGTCTTGCAGGTGATGAACTCCAGGATGTCGGGATGGTCCACCCGCAGGATCCCCATGTTGGCGCCCCGCCGGGTCCCTCCCTGTTTGATGTGCTCGGTGGACTGGTTGTACACCTTCATGAAGGACACGGGGCCGGACGCCACGCCGCCGGTGCTGCGGACCATGTCGTCCTTGGGACGCAGCCGGGAGAACGAGAACCCTGTGCCGCCGCCGGTCTGATGGATGAGCGCCTGATGCTTCAGCGTATCGTAGATGCCTCCGATCGAGTCTTCAACGGGCAGGACGAAGCAGGCGGCCAGTTGCTGCAGCGGCCGGCCGGCATTCATCAACGTCGGCGAGTTCGGCAGAAAATCCAAGCGCGCCAGCAAGGCATAGAATTCTTCTTCCGTCTTCCGTATCTCCTCGGACGTTGCGCCGTAGAATCCGTCGGCGTGGGCCAAATTCGCCGCCACGCGGCGAAACAGCCCTTCGGGAGTCTCGATGACCTTGCCGGTTTCGTCCTTAGCCAGGTACCGTTTCTGCAGGACGCGCAACGCATTCGGCGAAACTCTGAGGGGCACCGCGGGCGCGCTGGGATGTCCGGAAGCCTTCATCGTATTCCTCCCCACCAATTCAAAATCACGACAACACGAGCGGATGCGCTTGCACGCCTCCGCCTACATACATTAGCTCAGGACCGCCGTGGCCTCTGTAGGCCGACGTCGCCGATGGACAAAGGGCGGCTGGTAGCGGGCAATCCACCGCTTCGCCTGTTCTCTTGCGCGGCGCGGCCCGTCTGTCTGGTACCATTCGAAATACCGGACCCCCGGCACATCATTGACCTGCAGATGGCCGATCAGCCTGTCACGCAAGCGACGGGAACCCACGCTTCCGATGAACAGGATGTTCTGGTTTTGATCACGCAGGACGTAGACGCCGATGACCGGAGGGACACCGTGGAGATTACAGGGGTTCCAACCCTTCGGACTCTTCGCTTGTTCTGCCTTCGTGACCATAGGAGCTAACCTCATCGGCTACTGAATATTGAGGCTGTCACGAACTACGATCACAATGTGTAGGACCATGAGACAGCCGCCTTTTACCACATGGGCTTGACCCTGTCAAGAAAAAATACCATATGTTGAGTTTATACCATACCTATTTGACTACATCTTGTGGAAAAGCCTGGACTACATCATGAAGAATTTGGTGGACTGCCGAGGAATACCCTGTGGACAACTTTGCGTGGGCTTTGGGAACTTACTTGTAAGTGGCTGGAAAAATTATCCGGAAGGAAGTCGTCGGCTCGGCTAGAAGTGGTTCACGTTATTTCGTCTTTCGCACATACGTTTTGTAGTGGATGGCGTCTCCGTTGGATTCTTCCTCCAAACCCAGATATTCGTGACCAGTGGTTTCACACCAGGCAGGCATGTCCTTCTTGATCCCTTCATCATCCGAGACCACTTCGAGGACTTGGCCCACCGTCAGCTCTTTGATCTTCTTCGAGGTCTTGATGATCGGCATCGGGCAAAACAGCCCCAGCGTATCAAGCTTCACGTCAGAGGTGATGGCCATAATCGCTCAGCAGGCGAGAATTAAATGAATAGGTTGACCTGCGACTCGCGGGCCTCAGCGAGGTACGTCGAAACCCCGGCAAACTGATCGACCTCGTCGATCAGCGTGTCCTTGGTGATCCCCATAAGTCCGAGCGTCGTCGTGCAGGCGATAAAGCGCACGCCCAGGTCCAGGGCCATCTCCCGCAGTTCGGCAATGCCGGGCATCCGGTTCTGCTTCATCACCAGCTTCATCATACGGGTCCCCAGGCCCCAGAAGTGGAATCGGGACAACGGCAGGCTGTCGGCGCCGCCTTTGTTGAGATAGCCGAACATCCGACGCAGCCAGTCCTTCGCGGTTCCCCTCGTCCCGTCACGCCTGATGGCATTGAGCCCCCAGAACGTGAAAAACATCGTGACCTGCATCCCCATCGCAGCCGCGCCGGTGGCGATGATAAAGGCCGACATCACGCGATCCATGTCGCCGCTCAGGACGACCAACGTGACGCGTTCAGGCTTGCTCTCGTGTAATTCGGCCAGAGCAACTTGCGGATCAAGTTTTGTGGTAGCCATATCACGCACCTCTCAGAAAATGATCGGGGAGGCTGGGGTCCTTCGACTCCATATCCTCCCCGATTCCCCTCTAGCATCGCGTAAAGGTACTATAATATGTGCTTCTCGGGCTTGTCAAGATTGGCTGACCGTCGCGACGGCGCCGTAGAATGAACGCAAGGACTTGAAATTATTTGATATTTCCTGCTTCACCTCGTCTTGAACTTATGCTATGGTTCGCCGCCTAAGGGCATTATGCGTCCCCCGCTTTCCGTACAGAGCGCCCTCCTCGGTTCACTTGTCATTCTGGCCTGTTTCGTCGTACCGAGCAAAGCCGCCCACCAGCGAACGTTCATCTCTGTCCCGGTCCTCAGCGTAATTGACCGGGGCGGCAAGATGACGGGAGCGACGCATTATCTGGCCATTCAGCTTGACCGCCTTCCTGATTCTTCAGGCCCCCAGTTGCAGTTCAACGAAGGGTCCCGCGCGTTAGGAAATTTCAAAGGGGCTGCCCTGAGCCCGGATTGGAAGGACGCCGCCCGCGCCGCGACCGATGCTGCGGCGCGGGCCACCAACGATGATCCCCGGACATGGCTGGTCACTTTGAAAAATGTCAGCACCGCCTACATGACCGACGGCTCTAGCGCCAGCGCAGCCGTGGCCGTGGCCCTCGTAGCCGCCGCGCGCCACACTTCGATTCTTTCGAACGTGGCCCTGACCGGAGCAATCGAGACCGACGGCCGCATCTCACCGGTCGACGCGATACCGGAAAAACTCCAGGGAGCTGCCGCAGGAGGCATTTCCACTGTCTTGATTCCTAAGGGCCAGAGTCGCACCCCGGACTGGGACGTGCGCCCGCTCGCCGAAAGCCTCCGGCTCACCGTCGTCGAGGTCAGTACGCTCAAAGAAGCTTACGAACGGATGACCGGCCGGGCGCTCTAATCGTCGACGTAGAGATCCTCCACCTCCCGGGCGACGATTTCACGCAAATCCGGCTGCTCTTTCCTGAGCAGCGCGTAGCCTTCTTTGCGGATACGCTCGGCCTTCTCGGCGATCACGCGGGAGGGCAGCCGGTAATGCTGCAAGACTCTGCTGAAGATCTCAATTGAGGTCTCAAACTCTTCCGGCACCACCTGATCGGCGCCTGTCTCACGCAGGTCGTCGATTTCGCGCAGGTAGCGGGTCCGGGCAATGATGTGGATGGACGGATTCAGTTGACGGGCCACCTTG
Organism: uncultured Nitrospirales bacterium; assembly: GCA_964472655.1. Taxonomy (GTDB): domain Bacteria; phylum Nitrospirota; class Nitrospiria; order Nitrospirales; family NS-4; genus SCTG01. The sequence continues at coordinate 56,289 of CAYYLQ010000008.1, read as the reverse complement.
ACCGCCCGCCGGGTAGCGATCGGATCGGAGATCGCCAGCACCAGCGCGCGCGCGTCGTGAATCCCCAGGCGGCGAAGCACCTGCGGGTGCGTGACATCCCCGAAGTGCATCGCAATCCCTTTCTTCTGCTCCTGTCGGACGGTTTCCCCATCCATCTCGACCACCACGAACGCGATCTCCGTCTCTCGAAGCACCTTGGCCAGATTCCGACCGTTTACCCCATATCCGGCGATGATCGTGTGGTCACGCAAACGAAGGGACGGCATCGCATAGGAGTCAAGAGGCCGCTCCGGCAGCCAGCGCCGCAGCCGCTGAATCGCTTCCGCGCGCCTGGCAAGAGCCGGGGAAACCTGGATCAGGAAGGGCGTCAGCAGCAACGTCACGACCGACACGGTCAGAAAAATCTGGAACGACTCGCCGGTCAGCAAACCGACGTCCCTACCGACCTTCGAAAGAATGAAGGAAAACTCCCCGACCTGGGCCAACGCGGCCCCCATCAGCACCGCCGGCCGCCAGGAATAGCCGACGACCACGGCAGCGAGCGCAGACGTGGCGAATTTACCGGTCACGAGCACAAGCACGAGGCCCGCCACCAGCAAGGGATGGGACAACAGGACCCGCAAATCCAGCAACATGCCGATCGAAATGAAGAAGAGGCTGTTGAAGCTGTCCCGGAAGGGCAGGATCTCCGCCATCGCCTGGTGGCTGTACTCCGATTCCGAGATGATGAGTCCGGCGATGAACGCGCCGAGGGCCAGCGAAAGGCCCGCCAGCGAGCTCAGCCAGGCGATGCCCAGGCAGACCAGGATGATGGCAATGGTGAACAGCTCCCGGCTGCGGCTTCGGACGACCTCGATCAGCAAACGCGGGACCAGAAACCGCGCCGCAACCAGGATCAGCGTCACTAGAAGGACCGCCTTCGTCAGCGACCAGAGCACCGCCGTCGCGCTTCCATCCCCTTGACCGCCCAGCACCGGCGTCAACACCATCATCGGCACCACCGCCAGGTCCTGGACGATGAGGATCCCGATCGTCAAACGGCCGTGGGGTGAGTTGGTCTCGCCGCGCTCCGTCACCATCTTGAGCACGATCGCCGTGCTGCTCATCGCGGTCAGAAAACCCCAGAACACTCCCCGGTTGACCGGCAAGCCGAAAGCCATGCCCGCCAACGCCGAGAGCGCGATCGCCGAGGCGATCTGGATGGCTCCCCCACCCACCACGGCTCGCAGGGACGCGATGTGCGCCAGGGAAAACTCCACGCCGATGGTGAACAACAGCATGACGACGCCGACTTCCGCGAGAACCTCTACGCGGGCGACGTCATCCACGAAATCAAGGCCGTAGGGGCCCAGCAGCGCGCCCGCGACCAGAAAGCCGACGACGGCCGGCACACGGAGCTTATTGAAGCCATACACGACCACGATGGACGCGCCGAAGAGAATGACGAGATCGCGGAGGAACGCCAGTTCAGCCATAGGAAGAGCTCTCGCGTGAGTCAGCGCCCCTTTACATACACGGAAGGGCCGGAACGAGCAAGCGTCTGGTGGAAGCGGGCGGAGGAAAAGGCGGGAGAGGAGAGTGGAAAGAGTACGGCGCGCGACCGGCTATTGCGCGGTCCACCCGCCGTCGATGGTGAACAGGCTCCCTGTCACCCAAGAAGCGTCGTCCGAGGCAAGATAGACGAGCATCCGTGCCACGTCCTCGGGAGTTCCGAACCGACCGATCGGGTGCTTCGCCATCATCATGGCGTTCATCTCCGGATCGGCGATCGCGTCGGCCGCCATGGGCGTGTCGACCAGCGCCGGGCAGACGCAATTGCATCGGATCTTGTCCTTTGCATAATCGATCGCCAGACACCGCGTCAGGGCCACCAGGGCGCCCTTCGTGCTGCTGTAGGCCGCGAGCCCGGCGATGCCCACCAACCCCGCGACCGACGAGACGTTCACGATCGAACCGCCCCGCTCCAGCATGTGCGGGATCACCGCCCGCGTGATCCGAAAGACACCCGTGAGGTTGGTGTCGAGGATGTTCTGCCACTCCTGGTCCGTCGTCTCGTGCAGCGGCTTGCCGAATACGCCGATTCCCGCATTGTTGATGAGAATGTCGATCTTGCCGAAGGTCCGCATCGCCTGATCCACAGCTTCCCGGACATGGGCCTCGTCCGTGACCGAGCCGGCGACGACGAGGACTTTGCCCCCGTGCGCGACGATCGACTTGGCCACGCCCTCCAAGACGTCCTTGCGACGGCCGGTGATCGCCACCTGGGCCCCTTCGTCGGCGAAGACTTTGGCTGCCGCTTCCCCGATGCCCGTCCCGCCGCCGGTGATCAGGGCGACCTTCCCGTTGAGTTTCACGGGTCCTCCTCTGGCCGGCCGGTGTCGGCGGCGTCCTCTTCAGCCTCCACCGGCACTGCCGACGCCAAGCCCGGTTGCACCTTGCGGGCCACGGTCAGGAAGCCGCTGTGGGCGACCATCCGCAGATCGGGCCGCACGCTCCGTCCCTCGATATTCCAGGTGCGCAACAGGGTCTCGAACGTCTGGATCATCGAGAAGACCTGCGCGCGATGCAAGGCCTCCACCGTCTGCATCACCTGGGGAATCGTGGGCACGTAGCTGAGGTACACCCCGCCCGAGCGGAGCGCCCCGGCGGTATGCGGGACCACCTGCCATGGCTCCGGCAGGTCTAGGACCACCCGGTCCAGATCGGTCTCCTCGATGCCCTCATAGGCGTTGCTCTGCCTGAGCGTGAGGTTGTGCGCCGGCCCGAGATAGCGCTCGATGTTCTTCATCGCCGTCCGGGCGAAATCCTCGCGGGCCTCGTAACTGATGACATGCCCCCGATCCCCGACGGCCCGGAGCAACGCCATGGTCAGCGCACCCGACCCGGTGCCGGCTTCGAAGACTCGCGCGCCCGGATAGATGTCGGCCCACTGGAGAATCACGCCGAGGTCCTTGGGATAGAGGACCTGCGCGCCGCGGGGCATCTTCAGCACATATTCGGAGAGCGTCGGGCGGAGCGCCAGCATGGGACGACCGCGGGACAGCGTGACCAGGGACCCGTCGGGCTTCCCGATCAGCTCGTCGTGCGCGAGAGTCTCCCCGCTGAATTGAAAGATGTCGCCGGCCTTCAGCGTCAACGCATACTGACGCCCCTTCCGGTCCACCAAATGAACTCGATCGCCGTCGGAGAAGATAGTCATCGGGTTAGCTCGGCTTGATGGGTCCGGCGGCGTTGGCGCCGACCTCGACCAGCTTGCGGCGGACGAGCGCTTTGCAATGGGGGCAGTGAAAGCGAACGGTATCCTCGTCCATCCATTCGATGGACTCGTCCTTCACCCACATCAGCTTGCCGCAGTACGGACAGTCTCTTGGCGGAAGCGTCATCGGTCGAGCTCACACATCGCGGACGGCGGCCTTGGCCTTCTCGACCAGATCAGGCGGCAGTTGGGGCATCTGGTGGGCGATCATCGCGTGCATCTTGAGCTTGGCGAGAATGTCGTCCACGGTGCTCCCCTGCACCTCGAACTTGCAACCCTCTTTCACGCAGGTCAATGCCTTGGGCATCGCGATACCTCCCGGTCACGCTCGGTGGCTTCTTTTGTACCGCATCCGAATGACTTGAAGCAAGAAGGGAAGAGCGCTACGAGCCGACAGGGGCCGCGCCGTCCTTTTTGGCCCGGGCCATGAGTTTGCAGTAGGAGCACGTCTCGGCCGTGGTGGGCTGGCCGCATGTGACGCAGGGACGCAGGACGGCCTGATCGTTTTCTGTCATGGACGGACGAGTCTTCGCGTCGTCTTCCTGCCGGGCCAGAAAACCCCAATAGAAGGCCTGCTTCGTACCGGGCGATTCGTTCTCCAGCCGGTTGAGAATGTCCTTGTAGAGCAGCATCTTGGCGCCCTTCGCGTTGGGGCACTCCTCGACGATGTAGTCGATCTTGTTGACGATCGCGTAGGCGGCGATCTCCCGCTCCGCCAGTCGGAACAGCGGCTTCACCTTTTTGGCGAACCCCTCCATCGACGCCGGCAGCGTCGGCCCCTGCTTGCCCAGGTACTCCGTCTGCCAGTGCAGCACGTTACCGAGCAGCCGCGACGCCTCGTCATCCAGATTGTGGCCGGTGGCCAGGACGTGGTACCCCAGCTCTACTGCCGTCCGATTGAAGTGGTAGCGCTTGAGCGTCCCGCAGACGGAGCAGGTCGGGCGATGGACCAGATCGGCCAGCTCATTGATGCCGGCGCCTTCGTCTTCCTTCAGCTCGTGCACATGGAGCGCGACGCCCCGCGCCCCGGTGAAACTTTCCACCTTGGCCCTGGATTGCCGCGAGTACTCGCCTATCCCCAAGTCCACGTAGAACGCGTCGGCCTCGTACCCTAGCTTATGGAGAATATCTAGAAGACTCAGGCTGTCCTTGCCGCCCGAGACCGCCACCAGCACGCGGTCGGCCTTCGTGAACATCTTCTCTTCCGTGACGGCCCGTTCCGCCTGCGCGCAGACGAAGTCCGTGAGGCAGGCCTTGCAGAAGGCCGTATGGTGGCGGGGAATCTCCAGGACCGCCCGTTCTTTGCATTTGCGGCAGCGCATCGGATCATCCCCCCGACATGACGGGCCGGATTTCGATGCGGTCGTCGTCCCGGAGCAGATCGTCTTCGGTCACCAGATCATCCCCCCGCACGACGAGCACCGTCTCCGGCAACAGGTTCAACTCCTTCAGCAGTTCCCTCACGCGCCGGGGCCCCTTGACGTCCACTTCCCGGACCGGATGGTTCAGCAGGACTTTCATCAGCCTTAAATCTCCGCGTCGCGCAGGAACGCTGCGGCTTCTTCGGGCGGGATCGGATTGATGTAGAAGCCCGTCCCCCACTCGAAGCCGGCCACCTGCGCGAGCTTCGGCATCACCTCGATATGCCAGTGGTAAAACTCGCCGGTCCGCTCGTGCAGCGGCGAGGTGTGGAGGACGAAATTGAACGGAGGGGAGCCGAGCGCGCGGTCCAGCCGGCGCAGAGTGTCCGAAAAGATCTTCGACAGCGCCTCGAACTGGAATTTCTGGCTCTCCTCGAAATAGGACGCGTGCCGCTTGGGAAGGACCCAGACCTCGAACGGGAACCGCGGGGCGTAGGGGGCGACCGAGAGAAACTCGGCATTCTCCCCGACAACCCGGCTCCTGTCCGCGACTTCCTGCCGGACGATGTCGCAGTAGATGCAACGTTCCTTTTCCTTGTAATGCTCCTGGCAGCCCGCGATCTCGTTCAGCACGTTGGTCGGCACAATGGGCAGCGCGATGAGCTGCGAGTGCGTGTGCTCCAGCGTGGCCCCGGCGGCCGCGCCGTGGTTTTTGAAGATCAGCACATACCGCAGCCGGGAATCCTTCCGCAGATCCAGAATCCTGTCGCGGTAGGCCCAGAACACGTCTTCGAGATGTTTCTCGGACAGGCCGGCCAGCGACGCCTTGTGATCGGGGGACTCGATGATCACCTCGTGCGCGCCGATGCCGTTCATCCGATCGTACAGGCCGATCCCCTCGCGTCCGAGCTCGCCCTCGATCTGCAGGGCCGGAAACTTGTTGGGGACCACGCGGAGACTCCAGCCCGGGGTGTTGGACGCGTTTCCGCTCGCGCGATACGCGAGGATCTCCGGCGGCGTCTGCGCCTCGTTGCCGGGGCAGAGCGGGCAGAGCGGCTGGGTCGGCATCGGGGGCAGCACCTGCCGGAAGTCGGTCGGCCGATGGGCCCGCTCGGTCGAGATGATCACCCACCGGCCGACGATGGGATCGCGCCTCAGCTCAGGCATGGCGGGTTCCTCTACAGATCGGCGATCTCAAGACGCACCTCTATCCGCGCGGCGGCTCCCGGATTCAGCGTCAGCGGCCAAGAGGCCAACAGCGCGGAGCCTTGGTACGTACGCTCGGCCCCTTCTTCCGACTGCGATACCGTCTCGATGGGCATGTACCAGATATCCCCCGGCCGGTCAAGGCGCAGGGTCACGCGAAACCGGCTCCATTCATCCACCATCGAGAACCGATCGGCCCCCGAACGGCAGCCCCGCTCGCATAGCCGGACACGGCCGGTCCCCGGCACTTCATAATAGCGCTGCGGATCGTCGCCCGCCAGCAGCGTGAGGTTCAGCTCCACCCCGAACCGGACGGCAAGCGATTCGCGCGCATGACTCTCCACGGCATAGGCCACGGCGACCGCCGCGTCTCCCTCGCTCATCCGATAGATCTTGCGCACAGTGATCGGGTGCGTCCCATTCTCAAGACGCAGGGTTCCGCGGAAGGCCAGCGGGACGGCGAGCGTCCCGTTTTGCACCTGCGGGCTGGTCCCGTCAATCCGATAGGCGCCCTGCACGCAATCCCCCCGTTCTTCGTCATCGATCCGGTCGAAGGCCTCGAACGAGAGCCCCGGCAGCAGGAACCGGTCCAGGAAACTCAACCGCCGATGCCGATCATAGGAGAGCGCCTGGTGCAGGTCCTGCTCCTTCACCTTCATCCGATCATGAATGGAGACGGGCGCCCCGCCGGCCGCATCCGGGTGCAGAGACGCCTCGGCCAGCTTCCGGTGGTACGCCTCCTCGCGGCGGGCGAGGACGTCCGAGAGGTTGAACCGGCCGGCGCGATAGTCCAGTTCGAGCAGGCTGCCGCCGCAGGCCGGCGCCAGACAGGCGCCGAGCGTGCTGGTCGAGACGAGCAACTCCTCGTAGCCGTCCTTGTCGAGGTCCGTTGTTCGGAGTTCAATCCACCCGCGCCCCTTGTGCGCAGCCGCGTCCACATGATTTTCGGCTTCGATCAAATTCCGGTACGTCTCGTGCCGCAGGTAGTTGAGATAGAGTCCCCCGAAGAGCCCGTGCCAATAGGCGTCGTTCCCCTGCGCGCGCCAGACCAGCCGGGTGGCGTCGGGGATTTCGGCTCCGGCGGGGAACGCCCGCGCGACGCGCGCGCTCACGTCCAGCATCCGCTTGTGCATGTGGTTGGCTTCCGGATACTTGAGCAGGAAACCGTCCCAGAAGCCGCCGCGCAGAAACGGACGGAAGGCGGCCAGCCGGCCTTCCCGCTCCAGTTCGGCGCGCCGGTCTTCCAGTGCCTTCGCTGCGGCGGTCGGCAGGGCCCAGGCCATCAGCTCATCATAAGAAGACGACGGCAGGTACACCCGACCAGTCGGAGGATGCGCGTCCAGGTATTCGCCGAACGTCTGCAGCCGGAGCCATTCGGCATTCTGTTCGAGCAGGTCGAACAGCCGCTCCAGATAGCGCTCCTCGAATACCCATTTATAGGTGTCCGGCCAGAGCCCGAACTTCTCCCCGTCGTCGGCGTAGGTGACGGCCGCGCCCGGACCCCGCTCGCCGAGCCGCGCGAGGAAGGCGATCATTTCCTCCGGCATGCGAAACGGAATCAGATAGCGCAGGTCCTTGCTGATCGGAAAGATCGCCAGGGAACGGCCTTCTTTTTCCGTCAGGTAATAGCCCGTCAGCGCATCGGCGTCGAGCCCGGCGTGCACGAAGTGCGAGTCGTCGAGGATCGTGTAGCGGAGCCCCGTCGGCGCGAGCTTCTTGGGCAGCTCTCCGTCCCAGGCGCGCTCGGCCAGCCAGAGGCCGCGGGGGACCGCCCCGAGCCGGTCGTGCAGCCGCTGCGAAAGGAGCGCGACCTGCCCCGTCGCGTCGCGGTCCGGAATCACGGAGAGGATCGGCTCGTAGAATCCGCCTCCGAGCATCTCGACCTGATTGGAGACGACGAGCTTGGCGAGCCGGTCCAGAAAACCCGGCTCCTCCTTCTCGAACCAGTCCAGCAACGGGCCCGTGTAGTGCAGGGTCAGTCGAATACGCGGGTGCCGCTCCAGGAGATCAAGGAAGGGACGGTAGCAGCGGTCGTAGGCCTTGCGGAACACATGGCCGAAATTTCCCACGGGCTGATGGTTGTGAATACCGAGCAGCAGCGTCACCGGATGCATGTCAGACCTTCCACATCGCGCCTTCGAACATCTGGTCGGGAACGGTGAAGGCCAGCGGCCGGTGATGGGGCACGCGGTCGAGCTCGAGGTCGCCCCGCATGACCGTGACCACGAACTGGACCCGCATGCCGGCCTGCAGCTCTAGTTCCTTGAACGGCACCCCCAGCTCGATGACTTTCTTGCGCCGGATGGTGTCGAACGATCGCGCCGGCGTGACGGTTGTCCCGTCCGGACTCAGCCAGAGCGTGAACTGCGGCGGGTCCGGCAGATCGAGACGGAACACCAACTTGGCCGGCTTCGGCTCGAGGAAATGCACGTGCACGTCGGCGAGCCCGCCGTCGTCCGTCTCGTCGGATGGAAGCGGATCAAGCCGCAAATAAAACTGCTCCAGGCTAAACCCGAAATAGAGGCGGCTGAAGAACTCCCGTTGGGCGTGCATCGAGCTGAGCGGGGGGCGCCCATCCACATAGCCCGCGCCCTGCCATTCATAGAAATCCGTCACGATGCCGTCGAGAGCCGGCGCGATCAAGGCGCTGGGCTCGCGAATGTCCATCGTCGAAGCCTGCCGCAACACCGGGACCCGCAGGAATTCCGGGACCTCCGCCCCGACCAGCCGGTACACATTCGCCAGATGCAGCCGGAAGATCTGGTCGAAGAGTGCCTTATGGTCGGTGTCAAACTCATCCCCGTACCACCAGTACCAGTCGCTGCCCTCGGCCGCATAGAGCTCGTCCCAGGCCTCGCGCAGCGCTTCGGGAGGGACATCCCCCGTCTCTTCGCGCTGACGGAGAAAGCGGCGGGTCTTGCCCACCCGCTCCCACGCGTCGTTGTCTTCGACATGACCGAGCCAGATCTTCAGATCGGCGTTGATCCAGGAGCCGGTGTGCAGCCGTTCCAGCCGCGCGGCCGGAGGATTTTCTCCGAGATCGCGTCCCGGGATTACGGTCTGGAATCGCACCCCGTGCCACTCGTGCGACGTCAGCGCCGTATAGAGCCCGCGCAGAAAGCCCTCGCCCCCGTCGGGATAATGCTCCCAGGGATTTTCCCCGTCCAGGATGACCGGCGCCAGCGGACGCGCCTCGGGCGAGCGACCCGCGATGGCCTGCAGGCGGCCGCAAAAATCCGCGACCGACGCGTCCGGCAGATTCCTGGAATAGGTGAACCCCACGGCGTCCGACAGGTCGCGATCCCGGAAGATGAGCGCGACGTCGCCGCCGTCGATCGCAACCCGATAGGACCGATAGAGCATGGCGTCACGCTCCCAGCGATCGACGGAACGCGCCAGGACGCCTTCGTCCGTGGCCGCCCAGCGGACGCCCAGCTTCGTCAGGATCGGGACCAGCTCGGGACAGACGGATCCCTCGGATGGCCAGAGCCCGACGGGTCGCCGCCCGAACAGCGTTTCGTGGAAATCGAGCGCCTTGCGGATCTGGGCTTCGGCATCTTCAGGATGCGCGAACCGCTGCGGCAGGGCCGAATCGGGCCGGGAGCGGCGGGCCGAGTCGGTGTCGATCAGCAACGGCAGGATCGGATGGAAGAACGGCGTCGTCGTCAGCTCGATCTGTCCCCGTTCCTGAAGACGTCGGTAGAGCGGAATGATCCCGCCGAAGATCTCCCGCTGCGCCGCCAGCACGCACTGCTTGTCGGACTCCGAGAACTGACGCCCCTTGGCGATCAACTCCCGCAGCTGGGGAAAGCGCGCCAGCGCGCGGTGCCCGCACCAGGCGAGATTGTGCCACACCTGAAGATCGAGCAGGTCCTGCGTCGAGAACCGGGAGACGATCTTGGGCAACTCCTCGTCGCGCGGATGCGTGCCCCGCTGAATCAGGAGCCCGTAGTACCGGTCGTGTGGGCGAATCATCGTGTCCCAGTTGGCGCTGAAAAACTGGCGCAGGATGAAGAGACGCTCGTTCTCGCTCAGGTCGACCGCCGGGCGCGACGCGTGCATCCAGAAAACGTCCATCACCGTCCCCTGCGTCTGTTCCTGCAATTGGTGCAGGAGCGACGGCGTGAGGTTCACCGCAACCCGCGCGTCCGGATGCTCCTCCAGCAGCACCCCCATGTCGTAATAGCCCTTCACGGCATGCAGCCGCACCCAGGGAAGCGGCGCAGTCTGCGTCAAGGGGTCGGTGTAATAGGGCTGATGCAGGTGCCAGAGGATCGCGACGGCCAGGGTTTTCATGCAGTGCCAACCTATCACCCCGGTCGGTGGCGGTCAAGAAATGTGGTATGCTCGCGTATACATCCACAACCGGACGAATCCCGTAAAGCCATAACAAGGGAGAGTCGTATGGTCGGAAAGGCGCTGGCGCTGACATTGGCGATGGGGGTCCTTCTCCCCCTTCAAGAGGTCCAGGCCCAACCGGCCGGGCCGCGAACGGTGTCGGCCACGGCTACGCTCAGCATTCTGACCGGGGATGTCAAGCGGGTGCCGTCCGGAAGCAACCAACCGCAGCCCGCCACCGACGGCATGAACCTGGGCGTGGGCGATCGCATCCTGACCGGGCCGAAGACCACCGCGCTCGTCACCTTTCTCGACGGCAGCACTCTGACGGTCCAGCCTGAATCGGACGTGACGGTCAAGAAGGCCGACGTGAGCGGCAAGAAATCGAACATCGGCATCAAGGTGAATCTCGGCACGGTCTGGGCGCGGGTGGTTAGCCTGGCCGACCCGCAATCGAGCTTCTCGCTGGAATCCAACACAGCGACCGCCACGGTCCACGACGGCCTGATCGGCGCCCGGCAGAACCCGGACGACAGCTTTGCCTGCTGGACGCGGGCCGGAGAGCTGACCGTCACGTACAAGGACAGCCGGAAGCTCACGACTCTGGCACCGGGGGAAATGATCGTCGTGAAGGCGGAAGGACTCCCCCACGCCTTTGCCACCAATCAAAGCACCTTGCAAATCTCCGCCTCGGCCGGCGTCCTGCCGTTGGTCCTGATGGCCGACGACGCGCGCGTGGCCGGCTTCATCGGGCCCGGCGTGGAGGTGAACCAGGTGTTCGGCTCCATGACCGGTACCGCCGCTGACGGCTCGCGCGTCGTGGAGGTGCCGGCCGGCGCGCCGGGTCCCTTCATCCTGGTGTTGGAGGGCCAGCAGGACGGGCCCTTCAAGATCAATCTTGCCGGGCTTTTCAAGGGCTCCCCGGTCTATCAGCAGGAACTCGCGGGCGCGATCAAGAAAGGCGAGCGGTTCACAACGGAGATTACCCAGCAGCTGGATCCGGAGACGGCCGCCGACCCCAAGACGGCCAAGGTCCAGAGCGGGAGCGCGGCGCCGCTGAAGCCGTTGCAGGGGCCACTGCCGGGCAAGATCCTGCTCGCGCCCGCAGAGCCGCCGGCGGCGGGGAACTAGCCGGCGCGGCCGACCAGCTCGTACACCGACAGCGGCTCGTCTCGCCCCTTCACTTTGACCACATCGAGGAAGCGGTAGTTGAACGAGTCGCCGGCTGCGGCGCGGGTCGCTTCGCCGATCACCACGCGGGTGCCGTACTCCTTGCTGAGACCTTCCAGGCGCGAGGCGACGTTCACCGTATCGCCCAGCACCGTATAGGCCAGCCGCTCCCGCGAGCCCATGTTCCCCACCACCATCGCGCCGGTGTTGATGCCGATGCCTAGCTCCAGCTTGGGCACGCCGCGCCGTTCCCAGTCGGCATGCAGCTCGCGCAGCGTGCCGATCATGTCCAGGGCTGCCGCGCACGCGCGCCGGGCGTGGTCCGGCTGATCCATCGGCGCGTTCCAGAAGGCCATGATGGCGTCGCCGATGTACTTGTCCAGCACGCCGTCGTGCTTGAAGATGATCTGGGTCATGGCGGTCATAAACTCGTTGAGCAGCGAGACCAGTGCGTGCGCCTCCATCGCGTGTGCGAGGGTGGTGAACCCGCGCAGGTCGCAGAAAAGCACGGTCATCTCCCGCGTCTCGCCGCCGAGGTTCAAGCGATCCGGATCCTTCAGCACCCACTGGCTGACCGACGGTGACAGATACCGCGCCATCACGCCGCGGATCGCCCGCTGCTCCGCCTGCTCGAAGACCACCCGATAGGCCAGCGTTGCCACGAAGGCGAACAGGAGCGCGGCCGGCGGGTACACCAGGTTCAGCATGAGGCCGCCGTCGAACAGCGCACCGGCCGCCACCCAATAGACGCCGAGCGTGCCCAGCGCGCCCAGCGCCGCGACGGCCGGCCGCAGAGTTGCGACCAGGAGGGTGGCCAGCAGCGCCGCCAGGAAGATCGTTCCGATGGTGGCGGACCGCGACTCCGGCGTCAGGAATCGCTGGCCAAGGATCGTCTCGACGGCGTTGCCGAGCACCTCCACGCCCCACATCCGCGTGTCGGCGGTGGTCGGCGTGGAGAATTCGTCCATGCCACGGACAGTCAACCCGATCAGGACGATCTTGTCCCGCGCCAGCGCCTTGTCGAAGGTCCCTTTCAGAACGTCCACGAATGGGATGATGCGGAAAGATCCCTCCCGCTCCAGGCCGGACGGAGCGCCCAGGTAATTAATCAGCATGCTGTCGGAGGGAAGGAGCGGAATGGCGCGCCCCGCCCCATACACCACGCCGACGGACGGCGGAGCATCGACGACGGTCCGCCGCCGGACGAACTGCGCGACCGTCGCGAGCGCCAGCGCCGGCACCTCTTCATGCCCGTCATGGAGGAACAACGGCAGGCTGCGGACGACCGTGTCCTGGTCGGTGGTGACGTTCACGACGCCCTCCGCGACGGCCACTGCGCCGATCGCCAGGGTGGGCCGCACAAGGACTTCGAATTCCTGGGCGATGCCCGGGCGCGGGTCGATGCGCTTCGGACCCTGGGCTTCCACCGGCACAAGGACGTTGCCGGCGCGCGTGATGGCCGCCACCAGTTCCGGATCGTCCGGCTTGGAGGCGTCGAAGAACAGGTCGAACACGATCACGCGCGCGCCGGCCTGACGCAGATTGTCGAGCGCGCGCGCGAACAGCGCGCGGGGCCAGTTCACGAGGGCCCCGTGCTGGGGAAGGAGTTCGCCGTAGCTGCGCTGGTCGATGCCGACAATGACCGTCGCACGGGCCTGTTCGCCCGCGCGTGACTTGAAGAGGAAATCAGTGCTGCGCGCCTGGGCGGTGGAGAATAAAGTCAGGTGGTAGGACGCCGACACCAGCGCTCCCACCGTCAACGCCAACGCGATGCTGACGAGCAGTCGCTTCCGAGCGCTCCGCGTCATGCGGGCATTACGCCGGCGCCGATCCCATGGACGCGAACGCCCGGTCCGCCTTGGCGGCCAGATAGAAATCGCTCTCCGTCAGTCCCTGGATCTTATGGGTCCAAATCTCGACCGCGCATTTCCCCCAGGCGATGTAGAGATCCGGATGGTGCCCCTCCTGTTCCGCGATCGTCCCGACCTTGTTGGCGAGCTCGAGTGCCTGGGCAAAATTCTTGAACGGAAAGACCCGTTCGAGGTGTCCCTTCGCATTCAACTGCCAGCCCGGCTCCAGTTCCGCCAGCAGTGCCTGCGCGCGTGACCGCTCCATCGGCGGGACGCCGCCCCGGCAGGGCACGCATTTGTTGTCAGCGAGGCTCATACGTTCCTCCCCCTTGTCGATGCGAAACAGAGGCCAGTCTACCATGGGGCGGCGCGGTTGTGATAGGCTGGGAAACCATGCTGTCCGGGATCGCCCACAAGTTTTCGCGGCTCTTCAAAAAGCTCTTCGGCAAGAAGGCCACGCCGCATGAGATCGGCATGAGCTTTGTCGAAATGATCATCAAGAGCCGGTCGGACAAGCCGGAAACCACCGGCGTGCTGGCGTCCCTCTCCGAGAAAGACCGCGAGCGCGTCCAGTTCGAGACGATGCTGCTGCAGGGCTTCGTGATCGAATACGTGACGACGGAGCTGTTCCGCAACCGTCCCGAGAAGCAGGGCATCTTGACGGCCTACCGCGGCGCGCTGGATTCCCTCGTCGAGAAGGATCCGATCTGGCGGGCGTTCGACACCGAGCTTCGAAAACGGATTCTCCTCTACACCGAGGCTGTGATCGCCCCTTCCATCACCGCGATGCTCACCCGCGTCGGCGACGCGTTTGCGGACGCCTGCGGCCACGCGGGCGACCGCAAGCTCAGCACGATCGGGATCCTGGAATTCGAGATCCAGTACGTGGCGACCTGCAAGCTCTGCTGCGACTACGTCGGCGCATTCGCCTGACGACCCCCATGGCACCGGCCGTCCAGCCTCCTCCCGATACCAAACTCGTTGCCGACCAAGTCAAGACGAAGCTGCCGTTTCGCGTGGAGCTGGCACAGATGGCGCCGCTCGCAGGCGACGCGTCCAACCGGCGCTACTTCCGGTTGGACCTGGCGGGCGGCCCGCCCCATACGCTGGTCCTGATGCAGCTGGCCTCGCCCGAGGCGTTCAAGCAGTCGGAGGAAGCCGTCAGCGGCGCCGCGCCTCCGGTCACGGAACTGCCGTTCGTCAACATCCTGGCCCATCTTGCCAAAGCCGACGTGGCGGTGCCATCGCTCTACTATTACGACAAACCGGCCGGGCTGCTGTATCTGGAAGACTTGGGCGACGTGACGCTGGCCCAGGCCTGCGACAATGCGGCGAGCCCGGAGACGCCGGATCTCTACCGCCAGGCGGTGGACGCGCTCATCCGGCTCCACCTGAAGGCGAGCTTTCCCGCCGATCCCTCCTGCCTGGCGTTCGGCCGCGCCTTCGACGTGCCGCTCCTGATGTGGGAGTTCGACCACTTCATCGAATACGGCATCGAAAAGCGCGCCGGCACGGCGCTGCCCGAGAAGGAGCGCCAGGCGATCCGCGCCGAGATGCGCAAGATCGCCGAGCTGCTAGCCGACCAGCCGCGCGTCTTCACCCACCGCGACTACCACAGCCGCAATCTGATGGTGCAGGACGAGCGGCTGCGGGTCCTCGACTTTCAGGACGCCCTGATGGGCCCGGCGTCATACGATCTGGCGTCCCTGCTGCGCGACTCCTATCTCTCGCTCGAGGAAGAGCTGATCGACGAGTTGGTCATCCGCTACCTGGAGGGACGGGCCAAGGCCGGCGCGCCGCTCGACCGCCTGACGTTCATGCGCATCTTCGACCTGACCAGCATCCAGCGGAACCTCAAGGCGGCCGGGCGCTTCGTGTACATCCTCCTCGAAAAGAACAACGACCGGTACCTCTCCTACATCCCGCGGACGCTGGGCCACGTGAAACGCAATCTCGAGAAGTACCGGTCGCTGCATCCGTTGCGCGCCGCCCTCGCGCGCCACGTGCCGGAGTTGGCATGAAAGCCATGCTGCTGGCGGCGGGCCTCGGCACACGCCTGCGGTCCCTGACCGAGACCACGCCCAAGGTGTTGCTGCCGGTCGCCGGGCGCCCGATCCTCGTCTGGAACCTCCTGCTTCTCAAACGCCACGGGATCACCGACGTCATCGTCAATCTCCACCACCTGGGCGAGCAGGTCGTGCAGGCGATCGGGGACGGGTCGCGCCTGGGCATGCGCGTGGCCTATTCGCACGAGCCAGAAATCCAGGGCACGGGCGGCGGCATCAGACAGGCCGCGCTCTTTCTCAAGGATGGACCGTTCCTAGTGCTGAACGGGGATACGCTCTCCGCGTGCGACCTCACGGACCTGATCGCCGCGCACCGAACCGGCAAGGCTCTGGCCACTCTGGTCCTTCGGGAAGACCCGGAGGCTTCCAGATGGGGGCCCGTCACGGTGGACGCCGGCGCCCGAATTCTCCAGATCAATGGGAAACCGCCGCTCGCGCCGCAGGCCAGGCCGCTGCCCGCCCCCTGCATGTTCGCCGGCATTCACGTGCTGGAACCGGAGGTCCTCGACGCCATTCCACCGGGCCCCAGCTCGATCATCGATGTCTATCACGCGTTGCTGGGGAAGGGTCGCGTGCTGCGGGGTTGGCGGATGAACGGCTACTGGTCGGACATCGGAACACGGGAGCGGTACGAGCAGGCCGAGCAGGACACCGCGGAAGGACGCTTGGCTATCTCTTGACCTTGGCCGCCAGGAGATTCTTGCGGGTGTTCAGAGCCGCGCGCTGAGCTTCAGTGGGGGCGCCGGGCTCATTTTTCTTGTCGCCATAGTCCTGCAAACATCGCTCGACCGTCTCGAGCGCCTCCGCCGCTTTCCCGCTCTTTTCGAGGAGTTCGCCGAGCCGAAGATAGGCGGGCACCATGAAGGCCAGATCGCGATCTTCCTCCGCGCGGCTCACCACGTAGCGATAGTGTTCGATGGCGGTCTCGGGATTGCCCCCCTCGGCTTTCATGGCACGCAGCATGCGGATCGACATCCGATCGGCGGACGCGCCCGCACGCGCCTTGTCGGCTCCCTCGATCAGCTGCTTCATGTCCCCGTCGGAGAGTTGGATCCTCCCGCCCTGCGCTTTCAACTGCGCCAGCGCATTGCCCGCTTCCGCCCAGCCTCCATACAGACCGACCATCAGACACCGGCAACCGGCGGGATTCGTGCAGGGCTTCTCCTGGGGTTTGAATTTCTTGGAGGCCACCTCGCCCGGCGTGAAGACGAAATTGGCGGTCTCCTTGCAAGCCAGGCAGGTCTGCGCATCGTCCGGCGTCGCCCGCAGGAACAGACGGACGCCGGAGCGTTCGAAAATATCCTTGGCCTGAATGCGGCCGGCCTTGACCTGCAGGTCATGGAACTTCCAGATAAGCGTGAGGCCCAGGATCGCGAGGAGAGAAGGAAAGGAAGTTGGGAACTCAACCCTATTGAGCAGGTTCAGCAGCTCGTCCATGGCGCCCCCGGAGCGATAGGCCCCGGTTGTACCATGCCTTCATGAAAAAAGGAAGCGAAACCGCTTTACGTCGCGGGGGTAAAGAACCGCAGGCGGAGGGCGTTGCTGACGACGCTGACGGAGGATGCCCCCATCGCGCCCGCCGCGAGGATCGGGTTCAGCCAGCCGAGCGCCGCGACCGGGATGAGGACGATGTTGTAGATGAACGCCGCGAAGAGATTCTGCTGGATGTTGCGCATGGTGGCGCGGCTCAGCCCGATGGCGGTCGCCACGCCGCGCAGGTCGCCGCCCACCAGCGTGATGTCCGCCGCCTCTACGGCCACGTCGGCGCCCGCGCCGATCGCGATCCCGACGTCCGCCCGCGCGAGCGCCGGCGCGTCGTTGATCCCATCGCCGACCATGGCCACTTTCTTTCCTTCGCCCTGCAGACGCTTCACCTCACGCGCCTTCGCATCCGGCAGCACTTCCGCCAGGACCCGCTCAATGCCGACTTCTCTGGCCACCGCCGCGGCCGTGCGCGGATTGTCCCCGGTTATCATGACCACCTCGAGGCCCAGTCCCTTGAGGGCCGCCACAGCCTCGCGGGCGTGCTCCTTCACCTGATCGGCCACGGCCACGACACCGACGACACTAGTGCTGGCCGCCACAAACATCGGCGTCAGGCCGGCTTCTGCCAGCCGCGTGGTCTCCGCCTCCAGGCCGGAGACCGAGAAGCCGTCCGTTTCCATCAGCCGAAGATTGCCGATACGCACCGGCTCTCCTTGCACCGTCGCCCGGATGCCGTGGCCCGGCACGGCCGCAAAGTCCTTCGCGGTTTCCAGCGAGAGGTTCGCTGCCCGCGCCGCCTTGACGATCGCCTCGCCGATCGGATGCTCCGAGCCCTGCTCGGCCGACGCGGCGAACTGCAATAACTTTTCGCGCGTCCAGCCTTCCCGGTGCATGACGATCTCCTTGACCGCCAGCTCGCCCTTTGTGAGGGTGCCGGTCTTGTCCAGCACGACGGTCGTCAGCGCCCGCGCCTGCTCCAGGGCTGCGCCGCCGCGAATCAGGATGCCGTGCTCCGCGCCCCGGCCGATTCCCACCATGATAGAGGTCGGGGTCGCCAGCCCCAGCGCGCAGGGGCAGGCGATGATCAGCACGGCGACGAAGTTCAGCAGCGCCTTGGTGAAGGCCGGCGTCGGGCCGAACGCCAGCCAGAGGCCGAACGTCAGCACGGCCACGGCGATGACGGCCGGCACGAAGACCGAGGCGACTTGATCCACGAGCTTTGCGATGGGCGGCTTGGAGCCTTGCGCCTCTTCCACCAGCCGCACGATGCGGGCCAGCGCCGTGTCGGCGCCCACCTGCGTGGCCTTGAAGCGGAAGCTGCCGGTCTTGTTCAGCGTCGCGCCGATGACCTGATCGCCCGGTCCTTTATCCACTGGCATGGACTCGCCGGTCAGCATGGATTCATCCAGCGAGGAATTCCCCTCCAGGATGACGCCGTCCACCGGGACTTTCTCGCCGGGACGGACGATCACCACGTCGCCGACCCGCACATCCTCGACCGGAATGTCCAGTTCACGGCCGCTGCGGATCACGCGGGCCTGTTTTGCCTGGAGGCCGATCAGTCGGGTCAGGGCTTCGGACGTCCGGCCCTTGGCGCGGGCCTCGAGGAGACGTCCCAGCAGGATGAGCGTGATGATGGCCGCGGACGAGTCGAAATAGACAAGCGGCGCGGCGCCCGCGGCGGTGAAGATGCCAGGCGCGAGGGTCGCCGCCACGCTGTAGCCGTAGGCCGCCGACGTACCGACCGCGATGAGAGTGTTCATGTCGGTGGTCCCATGCCGGGCCACCGCCCACGCGCCTTTATAGAACTGCCACCCGGCCCAGAACTGAATGGGCGTGGTCAGCAGAAGTTGGAGCCAGAAGGAGACCGGTTGCGCGATCGGCAGGCGGAGATGCTCCGACATGCTCAAGATCATCACAGGAACCGTCAGCGCGGCGGCGGTCCAGAACCTTGTGCGGAGTTGCCGATAGGCGGCCTGCTTGCGGGCTTCCTTCGAGGCGGGCGTCTCTATCTCGCGAGCGGCCGGCATGAGCGGTGTATAGCCGAGGCCGCGAATGGCCTCCTCAAACGCAGCAGGCCCCGCGACGCTGGGTTGGTATTCGACCGTGGCCTTTTCCGTCGCCAGGTTTACCGAGGCATGGAGGACACCGGGAACCTCGCTTAGGCCGTGCTCGATCTTGGCGACGCAGGAGGCGCAGGACATGCCTTCGATCGGAATGGTGAGGGAGACAGGCTTGACTGAAGACGTGGCTTTAGCGGGAGCCGGGTCAGGCTTTGCCAGGGGAGGCATCATGGTGACCCTCTGTGGGGCCGCCCTCC